>DKIJ01000005.1 GCA_002454195.1 Flavobacterium sp. UBA6721 | reverse complement strand
GATGGCTAAGTTAGCACGTCCAAACATTCGTTAGAAAGAATCATCAAATTAGTTAAGCGGGAGATTCAAAATTTGCCACCTAAATGCCGTGAGATATTCTTGCTCAGTAAAGAAGAGGGACTTACTAATATTGAAATTGCAGAATACAAAAATGTTTCCATAAAATCAGTTGAAGCCCATATAACAAAGGCCTTCACAATTTTACGTAATTCAATTGGTGATAAAACCGATATTTATCTATTCTTAGCCTTTAGATAATTCATATTATCGAATTTTTACAAAACCAAACTAATCAATAAAAATTCTACACTTAAATTGTTCAAAAACAAAAGTATTTTCAAAACACTAATTAATTATGATACTTTTTAATAAGTGTTTATATTTACACCAAAATAATCTAACAAGATGCTAAACAGTTATAGTTCTGAAGACAAAGTGCTACTTTCAGTAGATTGTATCATTTTTGGATTTGATAATGAAGGACTTAAGATTCTTCTCATCAAAAGAGATTTTGAACCCGAAAAAGGCAAATTGTCTTTGATGGGTGGTTTCCTAAAAAAAGAAGAATCCCTAAATGATGCTGCTACCCGTGTTTTAAATCATTATACAGGTTTACAAAACATATACATGGAGCAGTTATATTCTTATAGTGAAGTAGATCGTGACCCTATAGAAAGAACCATTTCTGTTGCTTACTATGCCCTAATTAATATTGAAAATCATAATACAGAATTAATCAAAAATTATCACGCTGAATGGTTCAATATTTCCCATATGCCAAAATTAATTTTTGACCATAACGAAATGGTTGCGCATGCCATGCGTAGACTACGTTATAGAACTTCCACTAAACCAGTAGGTTTTGAACTCTTACCAGAAAAATTCACTATGCGTCAATTGCTAGAATTATACGAAGCCATCTTAGACAAAGAACTGGACAAAAGAAATTTTATTAGTAAGATTAATTCACTTGACATATTAGTGAAACTCAACGAAAAAGATATGTTATCGTCCAGAAAAGGCTCTTATCTTTATAAATTTGATAAAGAAAAATACGATGCAAAATCACTTAATAACTTTGCATTAAACTTATAAAAGATCTTTTTTTCTAAAATAATAAAAACCGTCCCAATAGCTATCAGGACGGTTTTTTCGTTTTTGTTTTTGTTTTTAGTTAACTACTACAAGATATAATCAGTATTAATAAAATTAGATTCTTTATTATTTAACAATTCTTGTAATATTTCGTTATTGTAAGCATTATCTTTAGAAGCCACAAAGGTTCTAATAGAAAATGAACGTAAAGCGTCAAAAACACTAAGGGTACCTACCGCAGAATCCTTGCGACCTGTAAATGGGTACACGTCTGGTCCACGTTGGCAAGAACTATTTAAGTTAACTCTACACACTAAATTCACTAGCACATCAATAAGTGGAGCTAATGTTTTACTGTCTTTTCCAAATAAACTCACTTGCTGACCATAATTTGATTCAGCCATATCGTTTAATGGTTCTTGAATATCCTTAAAAGTCATAATTGGAACCACTGGCCCAAATTGTTCTTCGTGATACACTCTCATTTCTTTATTCACAGGGAACAAAACAGCAGGAAAAATATAATTTTCAGATACTTGTCCACCTTTGGCATTAATAATCGTAGCACCTTTGCTAGTTGCATCATCGATTAAGCCTTGAATATATCCTGGTTTTTCTACCTCTGGTAGTGGGGTTAATGAAACTGATTTGTCCCAAGGATTTCCATAAACCAACTCATCAACAGCCTTAGAAAATCTTTTATTAAATTCTTCAGCTATTGATTCATGAACGTATAAAACTTTTAAAGCTGTACAACGCTGACCGTTGAAAGACAATGTTCCCGTAATACATTCAGATATAGTTAAATCTAAATCGGCATCTGGTAAAATAATCGCTGGATTTTTAGCTTCTAATCCTAATACCAAACGCAATCTGTTTTTATTAGGGTGTTGATCTTGTAAAGCAATGGCGGATTTACTATTTCCAATTAATGCCAGAATATCAATTTTTCCTGATTTCATAATTGGAGAGGCAATTTCCCTACCTCTACCGTAAACAATGTTTATTGCTCCTTTTGGGAAACTAGTTTGAAAAGCTTCTAATAAAGGAGAAATTAATAAAACTCCGTTTTTAGCTGGCTTAAATATTACTGGATTCCCCATAATTAAAGCCGGAATCAATAATGAAAAAGTTTCATTTAACGGATAATTGTAAGGACCTAAACACAATACAACTCCTATTGGACCTCTACGAATCATTGCATTTACACCTTGACTTTTGGTAAAATGCGCATTGCTTCGGTCTAATTGTTTGTAATGTTCAATCGTATCGTAGATATAATCAACTGTTCTATCGAATTCTTTTTGAGAATCACCTAATGATTTCCCAATTTCCCACATCAACAACTTAACTACTTCTTCACGAGTCGTTTTCATTTTTGACACGAAATTTTCCATACATTTAATGCGATCAGCCACTTTCATTGTAGGCCATAATCCTTGCCCATTATTAAAAGCATTGCTCGCAGATTCCACCACTTCTTGTGCTTCTGCTTCACCCATAAAAGGAATTGTCCCTAATAAAGTAGGTGCATATTCTTCTGTTGAAGATATCGTAGAATAAACCTCTGTAGTTTTTCCGGTCCATTTTTTCAATTCGCCGTTTACTAAATAGGTATCTTGATGTAATAATGTTTTTATCTTAAATTCTTCCGGGATTGAATTCATCTAAATTTTGTTTTGTTGTTGTTAGTTCGTTAACTTATTTATGTGTTTTTTTAGATTACTTCACCTTCCCATTCAAGCATACCGCCTAATAAATTGTAGGTATTATCAAATCCTAATTCATTCATTATTTCGCAAGCTTTTGCACTTCTAGCACCTGAACGACAATAGATATAATAATTTTTACTCTTATCTAATTTTTCAATTTCAGAAATAAATCCTTGCCCTTGATGAATATCAATATTAATGGCATTAGGAATAATTCCTTCATCGCATTCAGCTTCTGTTCTTACGTCTAATATTACTGCATTCCCATCTTCCTCGAGTTGAGCAATCCAATCTTCTTGTGTTAAATTCATAATACTGTTCTGTTTTTTTGTAAAATTACGATGTTTTTGCTATAAATTAGCCTTTGAAATTTGAAATAGCAAATATTTTAAAGAAAACGTTTTAGTGAAGTACTTATACCAACAAAACTAAGAATACCCTATAATTTTATTAAAAACTAACTCGATATTATCATTTTGAATAGAATATTCTCAATTTAACTTTTTCCTAACACACAGAAAACATTGAATAACTACCATCAAATTTTAACTACTTTTACAAAAGTCTTAGCTTTTTTAGAAAAATAACGAAATATCGACAAGATTTAGCTTCTACAAACACTATACACATGGCAACAGAAACACCAAATATTAAAAACGCATTTCCCAATTTTTCGAATGAATTAATACAGGAAATTGAAGCCAACTCCTCTTTACAATACTTCAAAGCGGGTGATGTTATCATGCGAACAGGCCAATACATCAAAAGTACCATGCTAATCCTTAAAGGACAATTAAAAATCTATCGAGAAGGAGATGATGGCGAAGAGTTTTTAATGTATTATTTACAACCCGGACAAGCTTGTGCCATCTCTTTAATTTGTTCAACAAAAAACCAAACGAGTCAAATTACAGCAAAGGTTGTTGAAGATGTTGAGGCCGTTACTTTTCCCCTATCCTTAATGGATAAATGGATGATGAATCATCGCTCTTGGTATGAATTTGTAATTTACACCTATAGAACCCGATTTGAAGAAGTACTAGAAGTAATTGATAACATCGCTTTTAGAGCAATGGACGAACGATTAGAATTTTATTTAAAGCGACATGCAAAAGCGTGCGGTTGCAAAGAAATCAATCTTTCACACCAAGAAATTGCTATCGAATTAAACACTTCCAGAGAGGTAGTTTCCCGCCTTTTAAAAAAAATGGAACAACGCGGTTTATTGCGATTACATCGAAACCAAATTGAACTTTTTATATAAAAAAGCTTCGTGTGACAAATGTTACTGTAATCAACCGAAATACATCCAACCTTTGTAAAAAATTACAAGATGGAATATTTCGGATATATTGCTTCAATCATAATTGGACTTTCATTAGGATTAATTGGCGGAGGAGGTTCAATACTCACGATTCCTATTTTAGTTTACTTATTTAAAGTCGACCCTGAATTAGCCACCAGTTATTCCCTATTCATTGTAGGTACTACCGCTTTATACGGAGGATTCAGTCACTACAAACTTGGTAATCTAAAATTAAAATCGGCGCTATACTTTGCGATTCCTTCTGTGTTTTCCATATTGATAATCAGAGAAGTAATTTTTCCTAAAATTGCCAATACGCTATTTACCATCGCATCTTATGCTGTGTCTAAAAACTTATTAATCATGATTGTGTTTGCCATACTCATGATTAGCGCTTCCATTTCGATGATTAAGAAAACTAAAAATGAAGATCGTCCAAATAAAACAAATTATCCTCAACTTGCCTTTATAGGCTTTCTAGTAGGCATTGTAACCGGTTTCTTAGGAGCTGGAGGTGGTTTTTTAATTATTCCTGCATTGTTATTCTTTGCTAATTTGCCCATGAAACAAGCAGTTGGAACTTCGCTGCTCATTATCTTTATCAACTCTGCAATAGGTTTTGTAGGTGACTTATACATCAATACCCCAATAGACTATCGTTTTTTGTTTTCAATAACCGCCATGGCTTTTATTGGAATGTTCGTTGGAATTTTACTATCTAAAAGAATTGACGGCACAAAACTAAAACCGATTTTTGGTTGGTTTGTATTAGTAATGGGAATTTATATTATACTCAAAGAAATCATTCTATAATCGTAAAGGATATATATAAAAGTAAACAACAAACCCTAATATTTCCCAAAAGAGCCAATCTAACTACGGTTAAAATTGGCTCTTTTACTTTTACATTTAATGCTAATGTTCTCCATATCCTACATCATCCATTTTTCCACTAAATACTTTATACTGAATAAAAAAATAGCCAATAACTAACAATATAGCAACTGCAAACCAATACACACCTACTGATAAAGCATAATCACCATTGGCAACATTATAAATAGTCAACGATGGATTCACTTTATTAGTCGAAGGCAAAACTTCGGGAAAAATAGAAGCCGTTGTAGAAGTAAATCCTCCAAAAAGGAAAAGACTCGAAAACAGGAATCCTGTTCCGTCTTTTTTGAATGTTCTCACTTTAAAAAGTCCAAACAAACCCACAAATGTGATTATTGGAAAAATAAAAAGCAATGGATTATTGATAAAATTATGGAAAGGTTCTTTCTCAATAATATGCCAAACAGATATTGACACAACTACCAAAACTAGTAGTACAAAATTCAATTTGTAAACCAATTGTCTTAATTGTTCATTTAAAGAAGAATTGGTTTTATAGATAATCCAATTGGCTCCATGAATCATTAATGACACCACACTTACAACGCCCAGAAAGAGTGTAAACCAATCTATAATTCCAAGTTCGGCCGCTTCAGGACTAAAACTAGGATTCCACAAAGGCAAAAAGAAAAAATGAGGTTCCTGCGTAGAAACACCATTTACAACCATTCCTAGATTTACCCCACGAACAACATTTCCCAACGCCATCCCAAAAAACAAAGCCAATAACAAACTGGCCATCCCAAAAGCTTTATCCCAAACTGCTTCCCACATTGCATTGTGAATTTGCCCACGCAATTCTAATCCTACGGCTCTAAAAATTAACAGCCATAAAATCATCATCAAAGGCAAATAAAACCCGCTAAAAGAAGCAGCATATAATGTTGGAAAGGCATAAAACAAAACCCCTCCGCCTGCAATCAACCAAACTTCATTGGCATCCCAAAAAGGACCAATAGCATTGGTAATTGCTTTTTTATCTTTTTCAGTTTTAGCAAAAAACAAATGAATAATCCCAGCTCCAAAATCGTAGCCATCTAATACTAAATAGGTTGCTAAAATGCCTATCAATACAATATACCAAAAGAATTCCATCGTTTATTTTTTTACTGGTTCTGGACCGTGATAAATAATTTTTCCAACTAAAATTGCAAATAACATTCCTAACAAAGCATATAAACCTACAAAGCCCATTAAGGTAAATAAAGTATTCCCAGAGGAGACTGTTGGCGATGCACCATCCGCAGTACGCAACAAATCATATACTAACCAAGGTTGTCTTCCTAACTCAGCTGTATACCAACCTGTGGTATTTGCAATATAAGGAAAGGGCATTAGAAACATAAATGCCCACAAAAGCCATTTGGTTTCAAACAATTTTTTTTGGCTTAATTGAAAAGCTGCCAATACCATCACTCCAATAAAAAGTGTCCCTAAACCTACCATAATATGATAAGCATAATACAATCCTGAAATATTGGTGGGATGAACATCTACAGGAAATTGATCCAAGCCTTTTACCTCTGTATCCCAATTCCCATAAGTCAAAAAACTCAGCACATTAGGAACAGCAATCTTGTTATCTAATTTTTTATCTTTTACATCGGGTTGCCCGATTAATACAATCTCGGCTCCTTTTTTTTCTGTATGAAAAATTCCCTCCATGGCTGCAAATGTTACGGGTTGATGTTTCACAACATTTTTAGCCAATAAATCACCTGTAGGCATTGCTACAATGAGACTAGAAATCAATCCAAAGACAACTCCTGTTTTCAAGAACAATTTTCCATAGGAAACATTCTTATTCCATAAAATATAAAATGCTCCTATACCTGCCACTACAAATGAACTGGTTACTAACGAAGCTGCCTGATTGTGCAAGTACGATGGCCACAACCAAACATTGGTAAACAAAGCTTCAAAGTTATTGAGTACAAATTTTCCATTTTCTAGAACTTCATAACCCACAGGGTGTTGCATCCAGGAATGCGTTGCAATGATTAAAAAACCACTAGCCCATGACCCTAAACAAATCAATAATCCGGTTACAAAATGCCATCGATGCCCGAGAATCTTTTCTCCAAATAAAAACATCCCTAAAAAGGACGATTCTAAGAAAAAGGAAAACATGCCTTCCATAGCCAGAGTTTGCCCTATAATTCCTCCTGTAAGTTCCGAGAATTTAGCCCAATTGGTTCCAAATTGAAATTCCATTGGAATTCCTGTTACAACCCCCATTGCAAAATTTAGAGCGAAGACTTTCATCCAAAAATGAGTGGCTTTGTTATAATGTGGGTCGTTAGTTTTTAAATACTTCCATTTAAAATAAACAACGATTAACGAAAGTCCCATTGTTAACTGTGGAAATAAATAGTGAAAAGTAATCGTAAATGCAAATTGCATGCGATCATAAAAGAGCATTTCTTCCATAGGAAAGACATTTTTTGATACTACAAATTTAACCTAAACGTCCCGAAATTTGCATAAAAAAAAACTCAAAATTCGGATTTTAACTTTTTAAAACAAAAAATGCAAAACAGACCTTTTGTGTAACTTTAGTCACCAGATAGACTAAGCTGAAGCTTTACCTTTGTATGTATAATTAAAAATAAAATTGCTATGAAAATAGAACAAATATACACTGGATGTCTTGCTCAAGGAGCCTATTACATCACTTCTAATGGCGAAGCGGCCATAATTGACCCTTTACGTGAAGTTCAACCTTATTTAGATCGTTTAGAACGTGATAATGTAAAATTAAAATACATTTTTGAAACGCATTTCCATGCCGATTTCGTTTCTGGACATTTAGACTTAAGTAAAGCAACTGGTGCTCCTATTGTTTATGGCCCCACTGCTCAACCTGAATTTGAAGCGGTAATCGCGACTGATGGTCAGGAATTTCAAATAGGTACAATAAAAATAAAAGTGTTACACACTCCAGGACACACAATGGAAAGTGCTACATTTTTACAACTTGATGAAAATGGAGAAGAATATGCTATTTTCTCTGGAGACACATTGTTTATTGGTGATGTTGGTCGTCCTGACTTGGCTCAAAAGGCAGCACATATGACTCAGGAACAATTAGCAGCCACTTTATACCATTCGTTAAGAGATAAAATCATGACTTTACCTGATGAAGTGATTGTATATCCTGCTCACGGTGCAGGAAGTGCTTGTGGCAAAAACATGAGCAAAGAAACGGTTTCTACCATTGGCAATCAAAAAGCTACGAATTATGCTTTAAGAGCTAATATGACAGAGGCCGAATTCATTAAAGAAGTAACCGACGGCTTATTGCCTCCTCCAGCCTATTTCGGGATGAATGTTGCCATGAACAAACAAGGTTATGAAAGTTTTGAAAATGTTCTCAATCAAGGAATGGTTGCTATTCCTGTAGCTGATTTTGAAGCGATTGCTGATGAAAGTGGCGCTTTAATTTTAGATACCCGTAAAAATGCTGTATTTGCGAAAGGTTTTATACCCCAGTCAATCAATATTGGAATCGAAGGCGATTTTGCTCCTTGGGTAGGTGCTTTAATTGCTGATGTAAGACAACCTATTATTCTAGTAACCGAAATTGATCAAGAAGAAGAAACAGTTACGCGTTTGAGCCGCGTAGGTTTTGACAATATCCTTGGGCATCTTGACGGAGGATTTGAAGCTTGGAAAAAAGCAGGCAAAGAAATTGATACGGTTCACAGAATTACAGCGGATGAATTTGCTAATGAAGTAAATATAGGAGAAAACACCATCATTGATGTACGAAAAGAAAGCGAATATGCCGCTGAACACGTTGAAGATGCCTATTCTAAACCTTTGGCTTACATCAACGATTGGATTAAAGATATTAATCCGAAAGAACCGTTTTATTTACATTGTGCTGGTGGTTATCGTAGTATGATAGCTGCATCTATTTTGCAAGCAAGAGGTTTTAGAAATTTCACCGAAATTGAAGGTGGTTTTAATGCTATCGCTAAAACTTCAATCCCAAAAACAGATTTTGTTTGCCAAAGTAAAACATTAAACACATAAATACTTGATTTAAAACGGATTAATCCGTAAATTTATAGTAATCAATTTTGCATTTTAACCCTAAAATTATAGAAATCATGAAAAAGAATATGGGTAAAACAGATAAGACTATTCGCCTTATTGTTGCAGTAATTTTAGCTAGTTTGTATTTTACACAAACAGTAACAGGTAATTTTGGTATATTTTTAATAGCCTTTGCGGTTATATTAGTGATTACAAGTTTTATTAATTTTTGTCCTTTGTATACACCTTGGGGAATTAATACAAATAAGAAAAATAAAGTCGTTTAAATTTGATTATGAAAGATTCTTGCTGCAGTGTTGTATGTGATAAACCTCTCGATCAAAATTATTGGGATGCACAATACATAGCCAATTCAACAGGTTGGGATTTAGGACAAATTGCTCCTCCAATCCAAAAATTTATTGATCGATTAGACAATAAACAATATCACATACTGATACCCGGTTGTGGGAATACTTACGAAGCCGAATATCTATTGGATAATGGTTTTACAAACATTACAATTATCGATATAGCTCCAACTTTGGTAGCAAACTTGAAGCAAAAATTTGCTCAAAAGACAGGAATTACGATTATTCAAGGCGATTTTTTTGACCTCAACGGAAAATACGATGTAATCATTGAACAAACTTTCTTTTGTGCCTTACCTCCAATACTGCGTCAAAAATATGTTTGGAAAATGCATCAGCTTTTAAGCACTAATGGAAAACTAGCGGGTTTACTTTTCAATCGCGAATTTGAGGTAAGTCCCCCCTTTGGTGGAAACCAAAAAGAATATGAAAAGCTCTTTAAAGATGCTTTTCACTTTGATACATTAACACTGGCAAAGGATTCTGTTGTACCAAGAAACAACAGTGAATTATTTTTTGAATTTATTAAAAACGAAAAGGTAATTGTTGCATTGTATACTTTTGAGGGTATTACATGTAGTGGTTGCATGGAAAAGGTTTCAGAAAAATTTGCTGCCGTAGAAAATGTTCTAAATGTAAGTATGAATTCGAATTTTAACGAAGTTTTAATGGTGAGTAAAACCGAAATACCGCTTCATTTACTACAACAGTTAGTGTCTTATGATGAAAACTATAAAATACAATTAATGCAGCCATGAAGAAACTACTTTTTACAAACTGGCATGTTATGCGTTGGATTCGTTTAGCTTTTGGTTTATTTTCACTCCAACAAGCTTTTCAATACCATGAAATACTATTTGGTGTAATGGCTGTTTTCTTTCTTTTCCAAGCTCTATTTAATACTGGATGTGGTTTAAATGGATGTACAATTCCTAAAAATAAAACAAATAGCAATGAACAGTAATTTTGATCAACTCATACAATCGGAAAAACCAATTCTAGTAGATTTTTTTGCCACTTGGTGCGGCCCTTGCCAAATGTTGGGTCCTATTTTAAAGGAAGTAAAAGACAACCTTGGCGAAGAAATTTCAATTATTAAAATTGATGTTGACAAAAACCAGCAAATTGCTGCACAATATCAAGTTCGTGGAGTTCCCACTATGATTTTGTTTCAAAAAGGAAAACAATTATGGAGACAATCAGGTGTGATGGACAAAAACGCAATTATCGCAACTATCAAAGAAAAAAGAATCTAATGAACCAAAAAGCTGTCATAGTAACAATTATAGGAGTGATTCTAGGAGCAGTTGCAGGCTATCTGTATTATAAATATGTAGGTTGTATTACTGGAACTTGTGTTATTACTTCCAAACCTTTGAATGCTACTCTTTACGGCGCTTTAATTGGGGGGCTATTATCGAATTCTTTACTAAAAAAAGAAAAATAAAATTGCAAGAAGAAAATCATCTCTATTATCTTACCATGATAATTCTAGAGATGATTTTTTTTTTTTAATCATTTAACCATTTATACATAATAGTTTCTAAATCTGTAAAACTAAAAGGCTTAGTTACATAGTCGTTCATTCCAGAATTTAGATATTCTTCTTTTTCTTCCACAAAAATTCCAGCCGTAAGAGCGATAATAGGAGTTAGTTTTGTTTTTTCAATTTTTCGTATATCATAAGTAGCTTCAAATCCATTTTTATTAGGCATTTGAATATCCATCAAAACAATATCTGGCTGGTGTTTTTTAAATTGTTCAACAGCCTCTATACCATCACCTGCTTCAATAATTACAGCTTTAGGAATTATTTTTGATATTAATGTTTTCGCCAAAAACATATTAATTTTGTTATCCTCAACAATCAAAATTTTCTTGGCCTCAAATGTCTCTTTTGTATACAATACCTTATTTTCAATAGGTTCATGACTATGAGTTTCACTTCCTTTTTTCAAACAAAGTGAAAAATAAAATCTACTTCCTTCTCCATAATTACTTTCTAATTCTAATTTAGAATCCATTAGAGCCAAAAGTTGGTTAGAAATAGCCAAGCCTAATCCTGTACCTCCAAACCGACGACTTATTGAATTATCTTCTTGAACAAAAGAATGAAATATCTTAGCTTGATTTTGTTCTTTGATTCCTATTCCGGTATCTATTACTGAAAAAAGCATATTTACATGAGATTCATCTATATTAGATACAACTCGTACATCTAAGGTAACACTTCCTATTTGCGTAAACTTAATAGCATTACCTATTAAATTTATAATGATTTGTTTTAAGCGTAATGAATCAGCATAGATAAAATGAGGTACCTGTTCATCAATATGCAATACTAAATCTATTTTCTTTTGATTAGCCTGAAATTTAAACAAAGAAACAATCTGATTTATCAATGATAAAAGATCAATTTCTCCCATTTTAAGTTCTAATTTACCAGCTTCAATTTTAGAAAAATCCAAAATATCATTTACAATATCCATTAAAGTTGCCGCCGATTCATTAATGGTAATCATGTACTCTTTTTGTATTTCATCTAATTTTGATTCCATTAACAACGAGGTAAATCCAATAATACCATTTAGTGGAGTTCGAATCTCGTGACTCATATTAGCTAAGAAATCTGTTTTAGATTTATTTGCTTTTTCAGCCAATTCTTTAGCTTTTTGAATTTCTAAATTCATTTTGCGTTCTACAGAAACATCGATAAAACTAATTACAACTTCCTGTATGTTTCCCTCTTCATCAAGCATTGGAAAACCGCTTACTAAAACCCAAATTACATTATCCGTCTTAGAATCTACAATACCCAAAGGAAAATTCTTGATGGCCGATTTACTTTTAATAATCTGATAAACCGGAAATTGTTCTGGTTGCATTTTTGAATCATCATCATTCAAAAAATTCCATTGCAATAACGCCTTATCATTAGCCAGTAATTGTTCTATTCTAAAGCCTAACAATTCTGATGCCTTACTATTGCAACTTATTATTTTTCCTTCATTATTATGAACTATAATTCCTGCTTCTAAATTAGTTAGTAAGCCATGACAACGTTCTTCATTTTTAACAAGTGCATTTTCAATATTTTTTTGTTCAGTGATATTTCTAGAAATAACAATAAAATGTTGCTCTTTAGTATCATCTTCTTTCATTGGCACTAATGATAATTCAAACCATTGCAAGACATTAGACAGGTACAATGAATACTGTTTTCCTCTAGAAAATCCATTCTCATAAGCTTCTTCTAATCCAGAAAGACATGCATCCGCAGCTTGTTTTGGTAAGACCTCAACAACGTTCTTTCCTATAAAAGCAGAAGGAGGCATGATCAACAAATCATCATTAGAAGAATGATAATTATGAATTACACCCTGTAAATCTAATTCAAACATTAAATCAGGGATAGCCTGTATGAAGGCTTCCATTTTCTTTGATGCCTTGATAAAATTATCTTCAGCTTCTTTACGTTTTGTAATATCTGTTATGGTACCTATGTAACCAATTATTTTATTTTCTGAATTTGTCTCTGGAGTTGCCTGTCCTATAACCCAAATTATCGACCCATCTGGCTTTACAAATCGATATTCAATTAACGAACATAATTTTTTATTGATAACTTTATCCCTCTCATTAAACAATTGTACTCTATCTTCAGGATGAATAGCAAAATACCAGCCGTTACCCAATGATTCTTCATAACTTAAACCCACAATTTGGGTCCATCGCTGATTGACATATGTAGTAGCGCCATTTAAGTCTACACGATAAATTCCTACTGGTGATACTTCGGTAAGCGTATGAAATCTTTGTTCGCTTTCTGCCACTGCCTGCTCTGCTTTTTTTCGCATTTCTTCTTTTTCAAAAAATTCCAAAGCAAAAGTAACATCAGTTGTAGCCTTCACTAGTAAATCAATTTCTTCATCATCAAAAAAATGCTTTTCTCCAGAATAAATAACAAAAACACCTATTATTTTCCCAAAGAATTTAATTGGAATGGAGACCAAAGAACGAAATCCACTTTTCAAAGCCTCTTCTTTCCATGGCTTCATATACGAATCATCTTCTAAATCATTACAGACATGATGCATCCCTGTTTTTATAGCTAAACCACTTGGACCATTTCCGGTTTCGGAATTTAAATTAATAGATACTGTTTTTAAAATTTGCATATAATCTTGTGCATCCTCACCATGAGCACTAACAGGATCTACATTTAGAGTTTCATAATTTAATATACCAATCCATGCCATCTTGAATTTACCTATATCGACAGCAACTTTACAAATTTCTTTAAATAATTCTTGCTTAGTAGTTGAACGAACAATAATCTGATTAATACGGCTTATAAAATGAAACAAACGAATTGCTTTATTCATTTTTTGTTCTAAAAACTTACTTTCGGTTATATCTTTTATAACCCCACGATAAGAAGCTTTCCCATTTAAAATGCCATCACACAAAACATTAAATTCATGCCATATCAATCCTTTTTCAGGATGATTATATTGGTATTGAATAACAAGGGGATCCAACTTTGATTGCGCCTTTTGTATCCCTTTCAAGAAAATAGCCTTATGTTTTTCGTGTATTCGGCTCATGATTAATGCCGGAACAGCATTAGAATCCGTAAAATCAATTCCGTAAAGTTTATCCCTATTGCCTAGTACATAATTACAAGCCAAATTAGCGCTGTTATCGATCGTAAAAGAACAAACAGCAATAGACGAAACATAAAGGTTATTTTTTAAGTCATTAAAAATAACATTCTGAGCTACTAATTCTTTTTGAAGCTCTTCAATTCTTAACTCTTGCTCTTGAATTTTAATTTTCAAAGCTTCATTTTCCAATTTTGATTCTCCCATACAATCAAGTATAAACACTGCATTTCTGCACGTAAATATAAAAATTTAGATTTACATATCACACTTTTGTAAAAATTAAAATAGTCTCCAAAAGTAATTTTACCTAGATTTGAGTATTAATAACGTAAATTATTATGGTAGTTGTAACTATCAATGCCTGGAACCGAATCGCTGTAAGCACTCAATTAGAACCTACAGTATAAGCACACAAACAAAAAGCCGCTCGATAAGCGGCTTTTTGTTCTATAGCAGGGATTCATTTTATTCTTCTTCGTCAGTGTGGTGTGATTTCGAATAATTGCGCCATTTTTCCAAACAATCCTGAAAATCCTGAGGCAATTCGGTATCAAAACGCATCATTTCTCCAGTATTTGGATGTACAAAACCTAAGGTTTTAGCATGAAGTGCCTGTCTAGGCAAAGCTTTAAAACAATTTTCAATAAACTGCTTGTATTTGGTAAACGTAGTACCTTTTAAAATCAAGTGACCACCATAACGCTCATCATTAAACAATGGATGACCAATGTGTTTCATGTGCGCTCTAATTTGGTGCGTTCTTCCCGTTTCCAAAATGCAGGAAACCAAAGTCACATAACCAAAACGCTCCAAAACCTTATAATGAGTAATCGCAGGTTTTCCTATTTCCGGATCATCAAAAACCGCCATTTGCATACGGTCTTTTAAGTGACGGGCTAAATTCCCTTCGATAGTTCCACTCTCTTCAGCCACATTTCCCCAAACCAAAGCCACATACTCTCTTTCGGTAGTTTTAGCTTCAAATTGTTTAGCCAAATGCGTCATCGCCGCTTCGGTCTTAGCAATAACTAACAAGCCCGAAGTATCCTTATCAATACGGTGTACTAATCCCGGACGCTCGCTGCTGTTCATGGGTAAATTTTCAAAATGAAACGCCAATGCATTCACTAATGTTCCTGTATAATTTCCGTGTCCTGGGTGCACCACTAAACCAGGTTCTTTGTTTACTAACAACAAAGCATCATCTTCATACACAATATTCAACGGAATATTCTCAGGAAGAACATGGTTTTCAAACGGCGGATGAGACAACATCACCGTTACAATATCAAATGGTTTTACTTTATAATTGGATTTTACCTTGACATTATTCACAAAAATATTGCCTTCGGTTGCGGCATTCTGAATCTTATTACGAGTCGCATTAGGGATCAATCCCATCAAATACTTATCAATTCGCAATAAAGCCTGCCCTTTAGGAACCTCAAATTTAAAATGTTCAAATAATTCCTCTTCGTCTAAATCAATCTGCTCAATATTATTGTTCATTCGGTAATTCTTCTTCAGTTGTTGGAGTTGCAATTGTATCTGTAGCAATATCTTCTTCGTAGCTTGCTTTTCCGTCACCTAAAACCAAATCAATTTTAGACCCCTTCAATACTCTATCTCCTGGTTTTATATTTCTTCCTTTGTAGCGCATTTCCAGCACCATATCTTTTCCTAAATTAGGAATATAGGTAATTGTTCCTTCTTCTAATCCTAACGCTTTCAAGGTAGGCACAGCCTCACGGTAGGTTTTCTCAATCAAATCAGGCACTTTAATCGACGAGAATCCAGAACTATTAATTTTCAAATATACTTTTCTACCCTCTTTTACCTTTTCACCCGGTAAAGGATCCTGCTGAACCACACTGTATTTTGGATAATCTCCACGGTAATCCACACTATCAAGGATTACATAGTCCAAGTCTAACTCATCTAACTTTTCCTCTACTTGTTCTTCGGTTAATTTTCTCAAATCAGGAACCGTAATTTCATGTCCATGATCTGTAGTAAAAGTTAACCAATGCATAAAAAGATAACCCAAAACGGCAATAATTAAAGCAGCAAGAAATACTTGCCCAAAGAACACTCGGCTAGTAAGATATTTACGTAAACTCATATATTTATTTTTATAGGTGGCAAAGATAAAGCTATTTCGTTTCAAAAAAAATGATAATTTTGTTTTATGCGTCCTAACCTCAGCTACAGCCAAGTTTAGGAGCTATTTCCCGCTATCCGTTGCAATCTTTTTATCCCTAAAGAGTCGGGATAAATAGGATTTACACTACTATCGGGGCTAAAACAAAAAATCGATATTTATCATAAAAACGCAACTAAATGAAAAACATTGCCATTATCATGGGCGGCTATTCCAGTGAGTACAAAATTTCACTCATTAGCGGTAACGTAGTTTACAAATTTTTAGATCAAAACCTATTCAAAGGCTATCGCATCCATATTTTCAAAGAAAAATGGGTGTATGTTGACGATGCCGACAACGAATTCCCAATTGACCGAAACGATTTTTCGGTTACTGTCAACGGAAACAAAATTACATTTGACTGTGTTTTCAACGCCATTCACGGAACGCCGGGAGAAGATGGCTTAATGCAGGCCTATTTTGAATTATTAGGTATTCCTCAAACTTCTTGCGATTATTACCAAGCCTCTTTGACTTTCAACAAAAGAGATTTATTGTCTGTTCTAAAACCATACGGAATTAAAACAGCCGTTTCTTATTACCTAAATCAAGGCGATGTGATTAATACTACCGAAATCATTAACAAAGTAGGTTTGCCTTGTTTCGTAAAACCAAACAAAGCAGGTTCCAGTTTCGGAATTTCAAAAGTTAAAACCGAAGCCGAATTACCAATTGCAATCGAAACCGCTTACAAAGAAGACAACGAAATTATCATTGAAAGTTTCTTGGATGGAACTGAAGTATCGGTTGGAGTTATCAATTACAAAGGCGAAATCATCGTATTACCAATTACCGAAATCGTTTCAGAGAATGATTTCTTTGATTACGAAGCCAAATACCAAGGAAAATCTCAGGAAATCACTCCTGCCCGCCTTTCAGACGAAAAGACGCAAAAAGTAGGCGCTATTGCTAAACGCGCTTACGAAGTATTAAAAATGAAAGGATTCTCTCGTTCAGAATTCATAATTGTTGACGGAGAACCACACATGCTCGAAATGAATACTATTCCGGGATTAACAACCGAAAGTTTGATCCCGCAACAAGCTGCCGCAGCCGGAATTTCATTAGCGGATTTGTTTACCAATGCGATTGAATTAGCACTAGCTTAATAAAAATCAAATTATTTTTTTCAGCCACAGATTTAAAGGATTAACGCTGATTATTCTTTAAATCTGTGGTTTTGTTTTTGATATTTTCTCCCCTCAACACATCATTGCGAACACAGTGAAGTGAAGTGATGCTATCTCATCCCTGCTATAAAATATTTACTGTCCCTACAGGACTCCAAACTACATACATTATTTTTCCCCGAAATAAATTTCGGGGCTACAAAATGATTCGTTCCTACGGAACTTACAAAACGTAAAAAATAATTTCTATTAAAAAAATCTAGAGCCGTAGGCTCGACCCATATTGTAGGAATGGATTTTAATCCATTCACATTCCAAAACAATTTATTGGAGTGCCGTAGGTACGGAATATTTAATTTAAAAAACTAACTAGTCTTGCAAAATATCTATTAGAACCACCACATTATCTCCAACTCCTAAAAACTTTGTACCTTAGCCTCTCAAAACTTAGTTACTCAACAATGAGAAAAGCCATATTTCCGGGATCATTCGACCCGATTACTTTAGGTCACGAAGACATTATCAAAAGAGGGATTCCTCTTTTTGATGAAATTGTAATTGCTATCGGAGTTAATGCCGAGAAAAAATACATGTTTCCGCTTGAAGAACGCAAACGCTTTATTGAGGAAACTTTCAAACACGAACCTAAGGTTTCAGTGATTACCTACGAAGGCTTAACCATTGACTTGTGCAAAAAGATTGGTACTAATTTCATTCTGCGTGGTTTGCGTAATCCGGCAGATTTTGAATTCGAAAAAGCCATAGCACATACCAACAGAGAATTATCTAAAATCGAAACTGTGTTCTTATTGACAGCTGCCAGTACTTCTTATATCAGTTCGAGTATTGTTCGCGATGTTTTGCGTCATGGTGGAGAATATGAAAAACTAGTTCCAAAAGCGGTGAGAGTGAAGTAAAGTTAGAAGTTTGATGTTAGAATTTAGAAAGCTGAACTAGGTACTAGGTACTAACAACCAAAGACTAATAAACAAAACTTGCAAGTAGCACTCAATAAGTGTACATTCGCCAAAAATTTTTATAATGAGCTTAGACAGAGAATTAAATAAACGTAGTGGAGGAAAATGTGAACTTTGTGGCACAACGGAAAACCTAAAAGTGTATGAAGTACTTCCAACAAAAAAAGGTGGAATTGACGAAGCTATTTTCGCTTGTCCAACTTGCAAAGATCAAATTGAAAACCCAGGTAACGAAGACTTAAACCACTGGCGATGCTTGAACGACAGTATGTGGAGCGAGCATACTGCCGTTCAGGTAGTAGCCTGGAGAATATTGAGCCGTTTGCGTACTGCGGGTTGGCCACAGGAATTACTGGACATGATGTATTTAGAAGATGATGTTTTAGAATGGGCAAAAGCAACCGGAGAAGGAGAAGACGACGAAAACAAAATTATCCACAGAGATAGTAATGGAGTAATTTTAGAACACGGAGATTCAGTAGTTTTGATAAAAGATTTGAAAGTAAAAGGTTCCAGTATGGTGGCAAAACAAGGAACTGCAGTGAGAAACATCCGTTTAGACCATGAAAATGCCGAATACATTGAAGGAAAAGTAGACGGTCAGATGATTGTAATCATTGCACAATACGTGAAGAAAATATAGTTTTTTTAGTCCTTAGTTATTAGTCCCTAGTCGTTAGCTTATTCTTTCTTTACAGTAAATAGAAGCTGAAAATTTATTTCTTGCTTACACTTTTATAAAATAGTTTTAATCTAATGACTAGGGACTAAGGACTATTTCTCTTCTTGAATTTTCTTAATCACATTTCGGGCGACCTGAATTTTATATTTTTTACCTTTCATTTTTTCATCCTGAATATTTTGCAACAAACTTTTTACTTTAGGGAATTTTACAGCTGCAAATGAGATAAAATCTTTGACTTCAATCAAACCTAAATCGCCTTTTTCTAATTTGCCTTTTTGAGAAAAGAAACCAACGATATCAATTTTATTCAATTTATTTTTCTTTCCACCACTAATATAAATGGTTTGAAACTGTGGCGCTTTTGGCAATGATTTAGCATACTCCACGGACAAAATATCAATGTTTTCATAATCTACATACTCCATTTTTTTCTCCGATTCATGTGCAATGATGTATGCTGTACCTGTCGCCGTCATACGGGCGGTACGACCGTTTCTATGGGTAAATTCATCTTCTTTTAATGGCAAATGATAATGAATTACGTGATTCATTTCGGGAATATCGAGTCCGCGAGCGGCTAAATCGGTAGTGATTAAATAGCTCACACTTTCGTTTCTAAACTGAATCAACGCACGTTCTCGCTCTTCCTGATCCATTCCGCCATGATAATAGGTAGAGTAAATCCCTTTTTCATTTAAAGTATCACTAATACGCTCGGCCGCATCACGATGATTACAAAATACAATTGCCGATTCCGATTGGATGATACAAAGCAATTGGAATAAGGTATTGAGTTTATCTTTTTCTTTCGAAAAAACCAATTTAGTCGAAAGATTCGATGCTGTTTCTTCTTCTGGAATGAAATCCAAAACGGTTGGATTAACTACTCTGGTATATTTTGGAATCTCAATATCAGAAGTAGCCGAAACCAAAACTCGCTTATTAACTCTGGTCAATTTACCAATGATAAAAGACATTTGCTCATGAAAACCCAATTGCAAAGACTTGTCAAATTCATCCAAAATCAAGGTTTGAATTTTGTCTAAACGGAAACTTCCTCGCTCAATATGATCGGCAATTCTACCCGGTGTACCAATCAAAACAGCTGGTGGATTACTCAAATTTTTGATTTCTGTTTCCATCGAATGCCCGCCATAACAAACATTCACCTTGTAAGGAGTACCCATTTTTTTCCAAACCTGTTCAATTTGCAAACCTAATTCACGTGAAGGCACGATAATTAAACATTGAACCGAAAGAATCTCAGGCAAGAGCATTTCTAAAACAGGCATCAGGAAAGCCAGCGTTTTACCAGAACCTGTTGGCGATAATAACAATACATTATTATCATTCAAAATGGTATCATGAGCAGCAAGCTGCATTTCATTTAGGCTATCTATACCTAAATTCAAAAGAATATTATTGGATTGGTGTTTTTTATTCATTCGGCAAAGGTACTTAAAAAAAAGAAGTGGGAAGTTAGAAGAGGGAAGTGAACCTCTACAAAAAAACAGATTTTAGACCAAGAACATAAACTTCTAATCTAAAATCTGTTTTCTAACTCATTACTTCTAACTTCCTACCTCTAACTTCTAACTTCGAATAATATTTTCTTCCTCGAATAATAATTTGATGTTCTCATAAGAATTTTTCAATACTTCCGGAATATCATTAGGATGAATCCAAGCTACCTTTTCAATTCCTTCCTCTAATTGTCCTTGTGGCGTACCATCAAAATCAGAATACATTTCAAACCAATGTGTAATTTTTAATTTGTACACTCCGTTACGTTTAAAAACGTGATAGGTTTTTTGGAGTTTATTGGTAATTCTCAATTGATTTACACCTGTTTCTTCTTCTACTTCGCGAATGGCTGTTTGCTCAATTTCTTCCTTTTTTTCCACACCTCCTTTTGGCAAATCCCATTTTCCATTTCTAAAAATAAATAAAACCTCCCCTTTCTTATTGTAAACTAATCCTCCGCCCGCTTTATTTACTGGAATTTTAGCTTTCAAGGTTTTCATAATCTCTTTTTCATCAGGATGATAGAGATAGGCTTTCTGAATTTTATTTTGAAAAATTTTAACTATAATCTGCTCAATATCAATACTTTCCAATAAAAACAACTGAAAATCCGTCTCTTTAGAGATTTTATTTGTCAAAAAAAGTGGTTTGTCGTTCACAAAAACTTTATACATTTGTACTATGATTTTTAATAAAGATACAGCCGAAAAAACAGCCGAATTGCTTTTACAAATAAATGCAATTAAATTGAATCCTGAAAATTCTTTTACATGGGCTTCTGGATGGAAATCACCTATATATTGTGACAACCGTCTGATACTATCATTTCCTGCCATAAGAAATTATGTGCGAGATGAATTTGCAAAACATATTGAGAAACAATTTGGGAAACCAGATGTAATTGCTGGAGTAGCAACAGGTGCTATAGGCATTGGTATGCTTGTTGCTGAAAGCATGGGATTACCATTTGTTTATGTACGTCCTGAAGCTAAAAAACACGGTCGTCAAAACCAGGTGGAAGGCTTCTTGCAAAAAGGACAAAATGTAGTTGTTGTTGAAGATTTAATTAGTACTGGAAACAGTAGTTTGCTTGCTGTTGAAGCATTGAAAAATGCAGGTGCCAATATTAAAGGAATGGCCGCTATATTTACATACGGTTTTGATGTTGCCGAAGAAAACTTCAAAAATGCCAAGGTAGACTTATACACTTTGAGCAATTACCAAAATCTTTTAAATTTAGCAGTAGCTAAAAAATACATTACTGAAAAAGAAGAAAGTACTTTAAGAGAATGGAGTGTTACTCCTTCAACTTGGGGGCAAGAAGCTACTAAATAATTACATCATGAACTTAGAAAGTCCAAAGATTAACGTTGAAAAATCTGCACAAGAATTATTTGATTTATTGACAGAGATGAAAAACTTTGAAAAACTAATGCCTGAAAACATTGCTAAGTTTGAAGTTATTGGAGATGATTCGTTCCTGTTTGGTTTAAAAGGAATGCCAGAAATTCAACTAAAACTTAAAGAAAAAGTAGCTCCTAATAAAATTGTTTTGGGCGCAGCTACAGACAAGGTTCCTTTTACTTTAATTACTAATATCGAACCTATTTCAGCTTCTTCTTGCAGTTTAAAATTTGATTTTGAAGGTAGTTTCAACCCAATGATGGCCATGATGGTCAAAGGTCCAATCAGTAAATTTATTGAAACATTGGCTACGAACATGTCCAAACTATAAAAACGACTACCAATTACCGAATATTGATACCTCTTTGAATTCAAAATTCTTAGAGGTATTTTTTTTTAGCCTATAATTGCTACTTATTATTTTTTATCGTAATATTGCAATATAAACATATAACTATGGGAATCACAAAAACATCTAGTTTCACTGACGAACAAAATGAACTAGCCACATTAGCAAAGGCGATAGGCCATCCTGCTCGAATTGCCATCATACAACACCTCATCAAAGTAAATAGTTGTATTTGTGGAGATATAGTAAATGAATTACCATTAGCACAACCAACCGTTTCTCAGCATTTAAAAGAATTGAAAAATGCAGGATTAATCAAGGGAAATCTTGAAGGAAATGCCATTTGCTATTGTATTAATGAGAATGGATTTGAAAAAATAAAAGCATTTTTCCAACACGTAAATAACTATTTAGAAAATAAAAAAGACCAATGTTGTTAACTTTAAAAGTAAAAAGTCATGAAATTATCCGAAATTAAAAAGATATTGAGCAATGTTGACACTGTTTCTTTTGTATTAGAAAACGGAACTGCTGTTCCAGAGCATTTCCATGTAACTGAAGTGGGTTTAATTACCAAAAACTTCATCGACTGTGGAGGAACGATACGAAATGAGAAAGTGGTTAATTTTCAAATATGGAATGCCAACGATTTTGATCATCGTTTAAAACCAAAGAAACTTTTGGACATCATTGAGTTGTCTGAAAAAGCGCTTGAAATAGGAGATTACGAAATTGAAGTTGAATACCAATATGAAACGATTGGCAAATACGAACTAGGTTTTAACGGAAAAGAATTTCTCTTATTAAACAAAAAAACAGCTTGCTTAGCCGAGGACCAATGCGGTATTCCTGACACAAAACCAAAAATTAGATTATCACAAATTAACAATCAAAACAACAGTTGCACTCCAGGTGGAGGTTGTTGCTAAATCTAAAACCAGTAAAATGAAAATAGTTAAAACAGAATTATTTGAAAACATTGAAGCTAAAATTCAATCTTTAGAAACTACTTCAATATCAGAAGAACGAAAAATCATTCTACAACCATTGATTGATTTTATCCAAAGTAAATACAACAAAAAAGATGAAATCAGATTAAACTTTATCTGTACTCACAATTCAAGAAGAAGTCATTTATCTCAAATTTGGGCACAAACAATGGCAGCCTATTTTGACATTAAAAATATTTTTAGCTACTCAGGAGGCACTGAAGCAACTGCACTATTCCCAGTTGTAGCTCAAACTTTAGAAAAAATAGGGTTTCAAATAAACACTATAGCCGAAGGGAAAAATCCAATTTACAGCATTAAATACAGTGAAAACGCCCACCCTATTATTGGTTTTTCTAAAACTTTTGATAACGATTTCAATCCACAAGCTGCATTTGCTGCTATACTAACTTGTTCGAGTGCCGATCAAGGTTGTCCATTTATCGCTGGAGCCGAAAAACGCATTCCAATTACTTTTGAAGACCCAAAAGCATTTGACAACACACCCCAACAAGCTGAAAAATACGAAGAAAGAAGCACACAAATTGCAACGGAATTATTTTACGTATTTTCTCAAATTCAAAAATAACTATGTCTACTAATCATTGTACACTCGCCGTTAACCGAAAAAAATTAAGTTTTTTAGATCGTTACCTTACACTTTGGATTTTCTTAGCTATGGTTCTTGGTCTAGCCATTGGAAACTTTATACCATCAAGTGGTAATTTCATCAATTCTTTTTCATCAGGAACCACTAATATTCCCTTAGCAATCGGACTAATATTAATGATGTACCCGCCACTAGCGAAAGTGAAATACGAACAAATGGGTTCTGTTTTTAAAAACACTAAAGTACTAGGTGCTTCATTACTGTTAAATTGGATTATCGGACCTATATTAATGTTTTTTCTGGCTTTAACTTTTCTTAGTGATTATCCTGAATACATGATTGGGGTTATCCTAATTGGATTGGCTAGATGTATTGCTATGGTAGTCGTTTGGAACGATCTTGCGGATGGAAATAGAGAATATGCAGCCGGACTTATTGCCCTAAACAGTATCTTCCAAGTGCTTTTATATAGTGTTTATGCGTATTTCTTCATCACAATACTTCCTCCTTATTTTGGATACACAGGTTTTGAAGTAAATATTAGCATCGCTCAAATAGCGGAAAGTGTGGGTATTTATCTCGGAATTCCATTTGCTTTAAGCATAATTACTCGATACACTTTGATTTATTTTAAGGGCGAAGTATGGTTCCAAAAAAAATACGTTCCTATTATTTCTCCAATTACTTTAATCGCTTTATTATTTACGATTATTGTAATGTTTAGTTTAAAAGGGGCTTTAATAGTCAAAATTCCAATGGATGTTATCCGAATTGCTATTCCATTAGTTATTTACTTTGGTATTATGTTTATCGTTAGTTTTTTTATTGGAAAATATTTCGGAGCTGACTATTCAAAAAGTACTGCTATCGCATTCACAGCTACAGGTAATAATTTCGAACTAGCTATTGCTGTAGCTATCGGAGTATTTGGCATTAATAGCGGACAAGCCTTTGCAGGCGTCATTGGCCCTCTAGTAGAAGTCCCGGCTCTAATCGCCTTAGTAAACCTTGCCTTTTGGTTTCAAAAAAAATACTACACAAAAAATTAAGTAGTTGTACTTAATAAAAAAATTGAAATTTTTTATTACCAAAGCATCAAAATAAGTACTTTTTACGCACTTATTTTGGTGCTTTTTTTCGTTTATAATCCACAAACACTTCTTTTTCAATATAATTTCATCTTAAAAAAAGACAAAAAAGCACCAAAAATGTTCAGTAAAAGCTATCATTTACCAAAAAAACAAAAAAAACTGCAACACTTTTTTACATAATATCCATTTTAACCCTCTCCTTTTCATAATATCTCAATTTACATCAAAAAACAAAAATTAAGTACAATACATAAGTATTTATACGTATATTTGCTTTGTAATACTTAATAATGATATTATGATTAAAATAATTGTAGTCGGAAACGGCATGGTGGGTTATAAATTTTGCGAAAAATTTATTTCTAAGTCTGGGCAGGAAAAATATCAAATTACCGTATTTGGTGAAGAACCAAGACGAGCGTATGACCGTGTTCACTTAAGTGAATACTTTGCTGGTAAAACTGCTGACGATTTATCTTTATCAACAGCAAATTGGTACGAAGAAAATAATATCATATTAAATACTTCTGAATTAGTAACAGATATTCACAAAGAAAACAAAACAATATCCACTCATTTAGAAAATTCTTATTCATACGACTATTTAGTTTTAGCTACAGGTTCCGCAGCTTTCGTCCCTCCAATTGAAGGAGTGGAAAAAGAAGGAGTATTTGTATATAGAACCATAGAAGACCTAGACGCTATTATGGCTTATGCAGCCAAAATAAAACAAAACGGAGCAACCGAAGCTGCTGTTTTAGGAGGTGGATTACTAGGTCTAGAAGCCGCAAAAGCCGTTCGTGATTTAGGACTAAATCCACATGTTGTTGAATTTGCTCCTCGTTTAATGCCGAGACAATTAGACAAAGGAGCAAGCGATATGCTTCGTTCAAAAATAGAAGAACTAAACATCAAAATACATCTAAGTAAATCAACACAATTTATTGACGGTGATAAGGCTATCACCGGAATGATGTTTGAAGAAGAAGAACTGCTTAAAGTAGACATGCTTGTCATTTCTGCAGGTATCAAACCAAGGGACGAACTAGGAAGAGGTGCAGGACTGGAAGTTGGTGTTCGCGGAGGAATTGTGGTAAACAACCAGATGCAAACTTCTGACCCTTCCATTTACGCTATCGGAGAGGTTGCCCTATACAACCACATGATTTACGGTTTGGTTGCGCCAGGTTATGAAATGGCTGATGTTGCCGCTGAACAGATTTTAGGAAACGAAAAAACAATGCGTGAAAGCATTGACATGTCTACTCAATTGAAATTAATTGGTGTTGAAGTAGCCAGTTTTGGAGACCCTTTTATTGAGCACCAAGACGGAACTCCAATTGTTTATGAAAATAAATTCACTGGTATCTACAAAAGAATCAACGTTTCTAAAGACGGAACTAAATTACTTGGAGGTATCCTAGTAGGAGATTCAAGTGATTACAATAGTCTATTCCAAATTTACATCAACGGAATGGCAGTGCCTAAAAACCCAGAAGATTTAATCCTGGGAGCTAGGGGCGGTGAAAGTTCTACGATGGGTAGTGCCATGGATTTACCTGATTCGGCTGTAATTTGTTCTTGTGAAAATGTAACTAAAGGAAGTATCTGTTGTTCTATAACTGATGGAAGTTGCGAAACATTATCGGATGTTGTAAAAGCAACTAAAGCAACTTCTGGTTGTGGTGGTTGTAAACCAATGGTTTCTGATTTAGTAAAAGCAGCCCAAAAATCACTTGGAAAAGAAGTAAAAGATGTCGTTTGTGAGCACTTTGCGTATAGTCGTCAAGAATTATACGACATTGTAAAAATAAATAAATTCACGAATCACAACGAAGTACTAGGAACTGTTGGTAAAGGTGATGGTTGCGAAATTTGCAGACCAGTACTATCTTCCATCTTCTCTAGTATTTACAATGATACAGCTAACAAACATGTGACTTCTCAAGATTCAAACGACCGTTTCTTAGCTAATATTCAACGTAACGGAACCTACTCTGTCGTGCCTCGAATGGCTGGTGGTGAAGTAACCGCAGAAAAATTAATCGCCATTGGAGAAGTTGCAAAAGAATACAACTTATATACAAAAATCACCGGAGCACAACGTGTAGATTTATTTGGAGCTGAATTAAACGACTTACCTTCTATTTGGAAAAAACTGATTGACAAAGGTTTCGAAAGTGGCCATGCTTACGGAAAATCTTTAAGAGCCGTAAAAAGCTGTGTAGGTAATGCTTGGTGTCGTTACGGAATGGACGACAGTACAACATTAGCAATAGAATTAGAAAACCGTTACAGAGGAATACGTTCTCCACACAAACTAAAAGGTGGTGTTTCGGCTTGTATCCGTGAGTGTGCTGAAGCCAGAGGAAAAGATTTTGGAGTTATCGCTGTGGAAGGCGGATGGAACTTATACATCTGTGGAAACGGTGGAGCAAATCCAAAACACGCGGTACTTTTGGCCGAACAAATTGATAAAGATACCGTATTCAAATACATGGATCGTTTCCTTATGTACTATATCCGTACGGCTGGTCCATTAGTTCGTACATCAACATGGTTGGAAAAACTAGAAGGCGGAATCGATTATTTGAAAAATGTAATCATCAATGACAGCTTAGGAATCAATGCCGCGCTGGAAGAAGAAATGCAAGGTTTAGTTGACACTTTCGAGTGCGAATGGAAACAAGCTATCGAAGACCCTGAAATGATGAAACGTTTCAAACATTTCTCTAACTCAGATGACCGCGATGACAACCTAGAGTACATCCCATTAAGAGAGCAAAAAATGCCTAAACATTGGTAATCTTAAAAGCTAAAAAAACACAACAATCAGCAAATTAATTACAATTTCTAATCCTGTCTCTTCTTCTTAAAAAAAGAGACAGGGTAAAATAAAAATTAAATATCATGGAAAACGTATTAAACAAATATAATAGTGTAACCCTAAACGATGTTACCGTTTGGTTTAAAGCAGGTAAAACCTCTGACTTTCCTGCTGATGGAGGAAATTGCGTTAAATACAAGGACAAACAAATTGCTGTAATTAACTTTGAAAGAAGAGGAGAATGGTATGCTTGCCAAAATGTATGCCCTCACAAATTAGAAATGGTACTTTCTAGAGGCATGATTGGTTCTGCTGAAGAAACACCAAAAATTGCCTGTCCAATCCACAAAAAAACCTTTTCCCTTAAGGATGGAAGCAATTTAAATGGAGAAGATTATACCATTGCTACCTACCCTGTAAAAATTGTTGAAGGCGAAGTATTCATTGGGTTTATGGAATAAATATGTATATTTGAAGTAAAATTGACTCCAAATGACATACAACAAATTCCAACAAGCAAGCGAATGGATTGATGCCGAAAATGCACAAGATCCTAATATAGAAATACACGAATCCATAAGTTTCCCTAAAGAACTTCTATACTCTAATAGAATGTATGAGAAACTTATGGTTTTTTTTCCTAATGCCTCTGAAGAAGTACAAATTGCTGCTAAAGCACAGCATATCTGTCGCTGGAAAATTGCCCGTGAATCGTACCCAATGGATCGTGTGGGTTATTTAAAATGGCGTGAAGACCTGAAAAAATTCCACGCTAAACTTACTGCTGAAATCTTAGAAAAAGCAGGATACAGTACTGAATTTATTGCCAGAGTTTCATTCTTAATTGAAAAAAAACTACTTAAAAAAGACGAAGAAACCCAACTGTTAGAAGATGTAATTTGTTTGGTATTCTTAGAATACTACTTAGCTCCCTTTGTAGAAAAACACGATACCGAAAAATTAAAAAACATTATTCTAAAAACTTGGAATAAAATGTCTGAAAAAGGACATCAAGCTGCTTTAAAAATTAACTACAGTCCTGAAAATCTACAATTAATTAAAGACGCTTTAGGATTGTAATTCGACCCATTATGATAAAAGAAGCCAAAGCGTTTTCTGAAAATCTTAATTTTAAACAATTAAAGCAAATGTATCTATTTGCTTTAATTACTATTGCCATTACGATTCTGCTGAGTCAGTTATTGATTCAGCATAACATAAGCAGCCAACTCAATGACTCCCGTTTGATTAACATATCGGGAAAACAAAGAATGCTGAGCCAAAAACTCGCCAAGGAAATTCTTATTCTAAATTCTTCTTCTATAAATTCTAACATTGATGAAGAAGTGGCTAACATCAAAAAGACACTTGAACTATGGAAATCTACTCATATTGCTCTTGAAAAAGGAAACGATAGTTTAAATTTTCCAAGTGAAAAAAGTACCACTCTTTCTACTTTATATACAGACATAAAGCCCAATGTTAACAAAATAGATTTTGCAGTTCAAAAATTTTTGTCGCACAATAAAGAAACACTTTCTAGAGACAATTATCCAAAAGAAATAAAAACAATCTTAGACAATGTAGCCATTTTTCTAACCAAAATGAATCGCATTGTAAGTCAATACGAATATGAAGCTTCCGAAAAAGTAACCCGTCAACGTAATATTGAATATGGTATTCTAACTTTCACTTTACTAGTGTTACTATTAGAATTCCAATACATTTTTAAGCCTACCAATAAAAAAATAGAAGTCTTAATCTCAAAACTTATCCTCTCTGAAAAAAGGGCAATCAAACTTGCTAGAGACACAGAAACGATAAGCATTGCAAAGGAAAATTCAGTAAAAGAACTAAAATCATTGAATTTTGCAATGGAGAACACTCTTTTATATTGCCGTATAAGTCCGCAAGGTAAAATCATACACATGGGGGAGAAATTCTCTAAATTGTTACAATACAATCCCTCTTTTGATAATGACAAAAGCTTTTCCAAGGCATTAACTAAAGTTGCCAAGGAACAACAGGAAATTGAACAAATTATTGCCGACAAACAAAGAAGCGGTTGGCAAGGCGAAATCAATACAACCGACAAAAATGGTAACAAACTTTGGCTTGATATGTCGATGATTCCTGTTCGCATCCGCAAAGAAGAATCCGAATTATTAGTCATTTGTTTCAACATCACCATTCGTAAAAATGCCGAACTTGAAGTAGAGCGATTAAATCGTGAAAATATTATTGAAAAAATAAATCAACAAAAGATTATTTCTAGTAAAATTGTTGAAAATCAAGAAAATGAACAAAACCGAATTGCGCGAGAAATCCACGACGGAATTGGACAAATGCTTACGGGACTAAAATTTAGTTTGGAAAGTATTAACCTCGATGACAAGGAGAAATCGGCTCAAAAAATAGAACACCTTAAAAAATTATCTTTAGATATTATCAAAGGCGTTCGAACTGCTACTTTTAACCTAATGCCACCCGAATTAAGTGATCACGGTATTGTTTCTTCGATTGCTAAACTTACCTTGGAATTAGCCAAACTTACTGGAAAGAACGTCCTGTTTTACAATAAAACCGATTTTGACCAAAGATTAGATTCATTAATCGAAATCAATATTTATCGCCTTACACAAGAAGCCATCAATAATGCTATCAAATATGCCGATTCATCCCATATTATCGTGCAACTTTCACATAGCAATAACATACTTAGCATTACCGTTGACGATAACGGAAAAAGTTTTGATATTAATACAGTAGAAAAAAAACGCAATAGTGAATCGGGAATGGGATTACTATTCATGAAAGAACGCGTTCAATACATTAATGGCAGGGTTTTTATCAATTCGATACCTGGAGAAGGCACCCGAATTACATTTAATATTCCTATATAATTTTTGCAAAGAAAATACGTAAAAAATACGTATATTGCACGACTTTAAAATAAGTAAATATTTTATATCCTTTAAAAAAACGTACGTTATGAACCAAATGATTAAAGTTGTCCTTGCTGATGATCATTTCTTTGTAAGAGATGGTATAAAATCACTTTTAGAAAGCGAAAAAAATATTGAAGTAGTTGGAGAAGCTACAGATGGACAAGAAGCATTAGACGTCGTAACGACTACCAATCCGGACTTATTAATTGTAGATATTAGAATGCCTCATCATACCGGCATTGAAGTGGTTGAAAAATTACGCAGTCAAAATAATAATGTAAAAATTATTGTGCTTTCAATGCACGAATCTGAAGAATATGTTTTGAAATCCATCAAAGCAGGTGCTGACGGTTACTTACTAAAAGGTTCTAGTAAAGAAGAATTCTTAAAAGCCCTGCACGCTGTAGCTAACGGAGGAAAATACTTTACAGGAGACATTTCGTCTATCTTAATTAATCAATTGACTAATTCCTCAACTTCTTTGGATCCAAAGCCGGCTCTTACCGAAGATTTAACCATTACCAAAAGAGAAAAAGAAATTTTAACCTTATTATTATCGGGTAAAGGAAACAAAGAAATTGCCGAAGCCTTAGAGATTAGCAAACGTACTGCGGAAGTACACCGTTTTAACCTAATGAAAAAACTGAAAGTCAAAAATCTAATGGAACTTTCAAACAAAGCTACCGAGTATTCATTGATATAATAAGCTTAATCTTATCCAAATCCTGTTTTTTAGTTTAGACTAGAAAACAGGATTTTTTATTTGTACATAATCCTGAATAAAAAACTTATTCCATAATTCTCTGCCATATCCCAACACTAAACTTAACTTTAAACAATCAATAAAACTAAAAAAAATAATAAACCAAAATTTAGAAATAAACGACAGGAAACTGACTACTTACTTGCAGCAAACACATAAATACGTATAAAAATAAGTATTTTTACGTATTTATTTTTCAAAACCTGCGTTTTCGCAGCTTTTTACTAGTCTATACTACATAAATTTGCTTAAAAACACAAGTATCATGAAAAATACAAATTCTCTTTCAAAGTCGCACAGAATGTTATTTCTTAATACATTGGCTTTTACTGTTTGTTTTGCTTGCTGGACACTTAATGGTGTATTAGTAACTTACTTAGTTGACAAAGGTATTTTCAATTGGAGTGTTGTACAAGTAGGATGGTTACTTGGAATACCAATTTTAACAGGATCAATAATGCGTTTACCAATGGGTATTCTAACAGATAAATTTGGTGGAAAATACGTATTCTCTTTTTTACTATTACTATGTTCGATTCCTTTATTTTTACTTCCAACAGCAGATAGCTTTTCTATGTTTGCTATTTTAAGTTTTTTATTTGGAATGGTAGGAACAGGATTTGCTGTCGGTGTTGGTTATACTTCTATATGGTATCCTAAAGAATGGCAGGGAAGAGCTTTAGGTATTTTCGGAATGGGAAATGCAGGAGCAGCTATCACTACTTTTATTGCTCCTTCTTTATTGAACCAATTTTCAGCTAGTGACCCGGAAAACGGATGGAAAATCCTGCCGCTTATCTACGGAGCTGTCTTATTAATAATTGGTATTATTTTTTTGGTATTTGCCGAAAACAAAAAATTAGAAAAATCGACTAAAACTATCCCACAAATGTTAAGTACTTTGAAAAATGTTCGGGTATGGCGTTTTGGAGCTTACTACTTCTTAGTATTTGGATGTTTTGTAGCTTACTCTCAATGGTTATTGCCAAATTTCATGAACGTGTACCAAACCAGTTTAGTTATGGGAGGTATGTTTGCCACGATGTTTAGCTTACCATCAGGTGTAATTCGTGCCTTTGGAGGTTATTTATCCGATAAATACGGAGCCAGAAAAGTAATGTACTGGGTACTGGGTTCATCAGTACTATTAAGTTCTTTGTTAATGGTGCCAAAAATGGAAATCACCACAGCAGGAGCAGGAATCATGGCTAAAAAAGCAGGTAGGGTTACCGAAGTTTCAACAACAAATATAAAAGTAGGTGAAACTAATATTCCATTGGAAGCTAAAAAAGAACTAAGTACTGATGGTTCTAATATTTTCCCAACTAAAACATCCTGGCAGGAAGTAATTGTAAAAGAAAACCAAGAGGTTGTCAAAAAAGAATTATTAGCTAAAGGAATCACTAAAATCAACTTTGATGCTAACATGTGGGTTTATCTGGTTTTGGTAATCCTGATTGGTATTTCATGGGGAATTGGAAAAGCGGCCGTTTACAAACACATTCCTGAGTATTTCCCTTCTGAAGTAGGTGTTGTAGGTGGAATGGTAGGACTATTAGGCGGTTTAGGTGGATTCTGCGGTCCAATTATCTTCAGCTACTTATTGACCGCTACCGGATTATGGTCCAGTTCCTGGATATTCATTTTACTATTCTCTATCATCTGTTTGGTTTGGATGCACATCACTATCACAAATATGATGAACAAAAACCAACCTGAATTATCTAAGCAAATAGATGTTGTAAAATAATATTATTAATTCCATCAAATTAAAAAATGCAGCACCCTTAAGTTTAAGAGTGTTGCATTCTTTTTTTACTCACAAGACACTTAACCAATTGTCTTTATCATTAACTTAGTAGAACTAAACGTTATGATTATGAAAAACTTATCTCTTTTCATTATCCTGTTAATGATACCATCTTGTGTTTCAAAAAAATATACTACGATAAAACAACTACCTGATGGAATACAACTAGCAACCGAGGAAAAATATTTACTGGAAAACAACCAGAAGAAACTATTGTATAAAAAACAAATGATCTTTACCCGCAATGGCCGCATCAAATCGTCACAAACTGTGGATTCCTTAGACAAGGTATTGCAGCAAACCGAAAAAAAATTATGGTTTATTGTAGAAAAATATCCTGATAAAGAACCTTATTACTGTAAAACCCGCTGGAAACCAAATCAGCGTGAACGCATCAGTTGTTACACCAGAAAACAATACAAACAAAATGAATCCATTTATCATTATAATTCAGATGGAAGTATTACTAAAATAGTAGATAATTTTAATCCGTTCTACACTCAGTATTTTTATTATACCAACAAAGAACTTTCTAAAATCATCATCAAAGATAAAAATGACACGCTCATTGACGAAGTTTTGGTGCATTGTGAAACCAAAGATGAAAAAGGAAGCTGTTTAAAAGAAATTAGAATTTCGACCAAAACCAACCGAACAGAAGAATTCCTCTTCGTTCCTAAATACAATTATTTAAAAAATTAAACGTATTGAATGCAAAAATAAAATATCAATTTTCAGCTGAAACCTGGCAACACCCTTCGCCTGGAGGTTGGTATTTTATTTCTTTGCCTACAACTATAGCTACAGAAATACGAACAGGCCTGCAATCAGAAGAAGAAGGTTGGGGAAGATTAAAAGCGGTGGCCAAAACTGGAAAAACCGAATGGAAAACGGCAATTTGGTTTGATACTAAAATGAAAACTTACCTTCTTCCTTTAAAAGCCGAAATCCGTAAAAAAGAGAGAATCATTGTTGGAAAAAAACTCCAAATTACACTTTGGCTATAAACTATTTTTAAATTGAACTCATAAATATCAATTCAAAATTATATATTCGTACTTATTTCTATCAATCTGATTTTAAATTCATTATTAAAAAAAGGAGTCCAGAAACCAATAAACGGGGCGTAAACGAAAAGCCATACGAGTAGTACAATTTAATAATTAATTATGGGATTATTTTCGGCAATACTTGGTAACGCAGGAACTGTAAGCCAAGAGGAGTTACAAAAAGATTATGGCAAACTACTTATTAGCAGCGAAGAAATAGAACTGGGCTTCAAACTTATTCGAGATGTATTTATCTTCACTAACAAAAGACTTATTCTAATTGACAAACAAGGTGTTACAGGAAGTAAAACAGAATACAAATCAATCACTTATAAAAGCATTAGTCGCTTCAGTATTGAAACTGCTGGCACCTTTGACTTGGAAGCGGAATTAAAAATTTGGGTTTCAAGCGAACAAACGCCTAGTATCCGAAAACAATTTAATAAATCGGTTAATGTTTATGATGTTCATAATGTTTTAGCCACACATGTTTTGAAATAATATTTTATAAAACGAAAGGCTGTCTAATCAAAGACAGCCTTTCGTTTTTTATAATTATAAGCGTAGAATTATCTAGAATAATTTGGAGCTTCTTTCGTTATTGTAACATTGTGAGGGTGACTTTCAGAAATTCCGCTTGAAGTTAAACGCACAAAACGTCCAGTAGCTTGTAAGGTAGCAATATCTTTTGCTCCACAATATCCCATACCTGCACGTAATCCTCCTATGAATTGTAACATACTTTCATTTAATTCCCCTTTGTAAGGAACACGACCTACAATTCCTTCTGGAACTAATTTCTTAACATCATCTTCAACATCTTGGAAATAACGATCTTTTGAACCTGTTTGCATTGCTTCTACAGACCCCATTCCTCTATAGGATTTGAATTTTCTTCCTTCGAAAATGATAGTTTCTCCAGGAGATTCTTTTGTTCCTGCTAATAATGAACCCAACATTACACAATCAGCACCGGCAGCAATAGCTTTAGGAATATCTCCTGTGTAGCGAATACCTCCATCAGCAATAACTGGAACACCCGAACCTTTAATAGCAGCGGCTACTTCTAATACAGCTGAGAATTGAGGAAAACCAACACCTGCCACCACACGTGTAGTACAAATTGAACCAGGTCCAATACCTACTTTTACTCCATCAGCACCATTTTCTACTAAATATTGAGCAGCTTCTGGTGTAGCAATATTTCCAACCACAACATCTAAATCTGGAAATTGTGCTTTAACCGCTTTTAAAACATCAACCACTCCTTTAGTATGTCCGTGAGCGGTATCAATAATAACAGCATCTACTCCAGCATTTACTAAAGCAGTCGCTCTTTCTACAGCATCAGCAGTAACCCCTAATGCAGCAGCTACTCGCAAACGACCGTACTTATCTTTATTAGCATTTGGCTTTTGATTCAATTTAGTAATATCTCTAAATGTAATCAAACCTACTAATTTATTATCTTGATCTACTACTGGTAATTTTTCAATTTTATGTCCTTGCAAAACTACTTCAGCTTCAGCTAATGAAGTACCTTCGGCAACGGTTACTAAGTTTTCCTTAGTCATTACCTCAACGATAGGACGTGTACTGTTTTTTTCGAAACGCAAATCACGGTTGGTTACAATTCCTTTTAATGTTTGATTTTCATCAACTACTGGAATTCCACCAATTCCGTATTCTTTCATCGCAGCTTTAGCATCAGCTACTGTAGCTGTAAGTGGTAAAGTTACTGGATCGATAATCATACCTGACTCAGCACGTTTTACTTTACGTACTTTAGCAGCTTGCTGCTCTATAGTCATGTTTTTATGTAAAACACCTATTCCACCTTCTTGTGCCATAGCAATAGCCATAGAACTTTCGGTTACTGTATCCATAGCAGCTGATACAATAGGAACATTAAGTGTTATGTTTCTTGAGAATTTTGTTTTGATACTCACTTCGCGAGGAAGCACTTGTGAGTAATTAGGAACTAATAATACATCATCGTAAGTTAAACCTTCACCGATAATCTTTGAATTGTGTGCTATCATGTTGCAATTTCTAGTTGAATTGCGTGCAAATATAGCAAATTATTTTGATTTATTAAATTTGTATTCCAATTAAATTTTAGAGTCCAATTCGAGCTATTTGTTAATATTATTTAAGCTACAAAACATTCTTAACTTAATATCGACTAGGTGGTTCATTACTATCTTTAAAAATAAAATTAAACCCAAATTGAAAAGAAAGACTTTGTGATTTTGACAAATCACGATAGCCTAATAAATTATCCCCCATAAAATACATATTGAAGGCTCCCAATCTAGCAGACAACCCCAATCCAATATTGGTATAGGAATAAGAATCCAATGTATAGGTAGCTTTTAATTGTAACTTATTTGATATATTTCTTTGATAGAATCCCGTTAAAGCGGTAATAGGTAGCCTTGGCGTACTCATTATAAAAAGTTGCGCACCAACTGCATTCTTGAATGGTTTTTCTCCTGCTTCACACACGCAGTCTTCGTCCTTGCTTACCCCATATGAATATTGATAAGACGCATTTAATTTTACAGGACGCCAAGTAGTATATTTATTGTACAAAGTATCTCTTTTAATTGCCTCATTAAAATCACTATAAACACCATCTGGATCATCTGTGCTCGTAAAACTAGGATTAATCCCTTCGTATTTGTAGATACCACTATAAGTATAATTTGCAACATCTTTAGTATGTTTAACAAAACCAACATCAAGAATGCTAGCGGTAATTTGCGTATTTTTTTTAGGATAATAAGTAAAACCTAAATCAAATCCTAAGCCCATATCTCCACCAAATAATAGTTGATTTTGTATATCCGAAGCTGTATCTCCATTATAATCGTCTTCTAAATATTTTGAAACTCCAGAAGTATTTAAAGTCAAATTAGACCTTACAATTTGTTCGTACATAGTGGTACTAGATGGTCGGGTAAGGATATAACCCGAATTTTGGGTTGATGAAGCATTAAACCCACTGAAGTAAATTTTCCCTCTTGCTCCAACAATAAAATTATCAGCTATGTTTTTGTGATAACCTAGATGCAATACCGTAAGCACTTCTGCTTTAACACTTATATCCGATAAATCAAATGATTTTCCTATGTAATTTTGATTACCATATAATGCCAAAACGAGCGGATCCTTAGGAACATAATTCCAAAAATCAAATTCTTGATACAATCCAAAAGACAAATACCCTTTGTCTTCAAGCCAATCTCCTAATTTAAAGCCTCCATTAAGTAATTCAATTTGTTCATTGATTGCAGCATGATCATTTCTGGTAGTCGAATTTACCACTTTTCGCAATTTCTGATTAAAATCGACTCCATCATTAGCAAACAAATCATAAGCTGAAAAACCACTAGACCCTACTTTAAAAGAAAAACCTGAAAGCATAGGAACCCCAAAATAATAGCTGTATTTAAAATCTGCTCCTGGGTTTAACATCATAGATTGTGGAACCGAAGTAAGATTGTACAACACTTGCTTATTCTGAGAAAAACAATTAACTACAAATAGTACCATTAAAAATATAAAACCCTTTCTCATTAGATTTCTAAATAAACTGTGACACTAGAACGTAAAACTAAATTTCCAGTACTATTTGCATTCAAAGCAGAGCCAGAACCTATTGTTATTAAAAAGCCCATTTTCACCGTTTTTTTCAACAATTCTAATCTATTGTTTTCAAAAATTTCAGTACTGGTAACAATAGTAGCTGTTCCTGAATAGGCTGGAACATCTTTTTTTATTGTAGTTAATGCTCTATTATTTGCATCAAGCAAAACAATATTTAAGAAAAAAGGTCTTTTTATTGTATTGTTAATTTCGAAATGAAAATCAACTTTTCGCAAATAACTATTCAGATATTTATCTCTAAAAACATCAAAATCATATTCATCACCCGCCCAAGGAATTTCCATTCCAGTATCCGACACAAAACTTTTTGCTGGCACATCAAAATAGCTAAAATTTGCTTCATAAACAGGAGTGAGTTTTAAATCATTGGCCTGATCAAAGTTCAAATCACTTGTACAAGAAAAACTACTTCCCATAAGAAGGAGTATGCAAATGATTTTATAAAAACAATACTTTTTCATTCTCTTAGAATTAATTAGCTATCTTTTAACGCCTTACTTACCAAAATAGTATCTCCTAAACATGCTAAAAATAAGAATTAAACACTTTGGATGCTTCATTGTAAGCACTTTCAAAACTCAATGGATTTAAATTCAACTGTTCTTTATTAGCTGTAAAATACGATAGTAATTTCTCAGTGGGCATGTTTCCCGTTAATTCATCTTTTGCCATAGGACAACCTCCAAAACCTTGAATTGCGCCATCGTATCTACGACAACCGGATTGGTATGCGGCTTCTATTTTTTCAAACCATTTATCGTATGTGGTATGCAAATGAGCGCCAAACTCTATTTGAGGATATTTAGGAATCAAATTACTAAACAAATACCGAATTGCATCAGGAGTTGAACTTCCAATAGTATCCGAAAGCGATAGGATTTTAACTCCCATTGTTGCTAATTTCTCGGTCCATTCGCCTACAATTTCAACATTCCATGGATCTCCATACGGATTACCAAAACCCATAGATAAGTAAGCCACAACTTCTTTATTATTTTTATAGGCTATCTCCAATATTTCTTGCATGCTCACAATCGATTCGGCGATTGTTTTGTGGGTATTACGCATTTGAAAATTTTCAGAAATTGAGAAAGGGAAACCTAAATAGTGAATGGTTTCAAATTGAGAAGCTGTTTCAGCACCTTTAGTATTAGCAATTATAGCTAATATTTTACTCTTGGTTGTTGACAAATCCAATTGTTCTAAAACAGCTGCTGTATCCTGCATTTGAGGTACTGCTTTTGGCGAAACAAAACTCCCAACATCAATCGTATCAAAGCCTACTCGCAATAAAGCCTGAATGTACGAGACTTTCTTCTCAGTAGGAATAAAACTTTTGATACCTTGCATGGCATCACGAGGGCATTCGATAATTTTAATTGGCTCCATAGCATCCAAAGATACTAAAAGTTGCAAACTGGCAAAATTTAGAAAGCACAAAAAAAAGCGCAATCGAAATACGAATTACGCTTTTATCATTTTGTATTTCAACAAGATTAATTCTTGCTCAAAATCTTTTTATTTATTGCTTTCACCAAGGCTGGACCTTCATAAATAAAGCCCGTATACAATTGCACTAAACTTGCTCCAGCTTCTAATTTTTCAATAGCATCTTCTGCCGAATGAATTCCTCCCACTCCAATGATTGGGAAAGCCTTGTTACTTTTTTCAGAAAGAAAACGAATCACTTCTGTAGCGCGCTTGGTTAATGGTTTCCCTGATAAGCCGCCCACTTCGGTTTTGTTTTCTGATTGTAAACCTTCACGTGAAATAGTCGTATTGGTAGCAATTACACCTGAAATCTGAGTCTCTTTTACAATATCAATAATATCTAACAATTGCTCATCTGTCAAATCTGGAGCAATTTTTAATAAAATTGGCTTTTGTTTTGGCTTAGCCAAATTTTTATTTTGCAAGGTTTGCAACAACTGTGTCAACGGTTCTTTGTCTTGCAATTCACGAAGATTAGGCGTATTTGGCGAACTTACATTTACCACAAAATAATCGACATAATCGTATAAAGCATCAAAACAAATTTCATAATCAGAAGTAGCCTCTTCGTTAGGAGTCACCTTATTTTTACCTATGTTTCCACCTATTAATACACCTGGATTTGATTTTAGTCGTTCCACCGCTTCCATGACACCTCCATTATTAAATCCCATTCGATTAATAATCGCCGAATCTTCTTTTAAACGAAACAAACGTTTTTTTGGATTCCCATCTTGTCCTTTTGGAGTTAAAGTCCCTATTTCGATGAACCCGAAACCAAAGTTGGATAATTCCTTATATAATTTAGCATCCTTATCAAAACCCGCCGCTAAGCCTACTGGATTTTTAAATTTCAATCCAAAAACTTCTCTTTCTAATCTTTTATCATTGACTAAATAAAGTGATTTATAGATTGATGAAAAACCAGGGATTTTAGAAGTTACACGGACTAATGCAAAGGTAAAATGATGAATTTTTTCAGGATCAAAACAAAAAAACAATGGTCGGATAAGCTGTTTGTACATAGGTTTTTAATTTGAGTGCAAAAATAGAATTATCTAATGGATAAAAAAATTATAAATAAGAACTTTAAAGAAATAGCCTCATAAACAACCTAATAAACTTACGTTAAATAAAACCCAAAAAAAACAAAAACACCTTCATACAAAAAGCTACAATACAACTACTTACGATAAAAAAATGATTTACCAACAATTTTAACAGTTCTAAAACACTTCCATTTTATACTGATTTTTCTTAATTTGTCGTTATCAAATCAATGATAACCTACTTATTATTAACTTAAAAATGAATCATTATGAGACTAAAAACATTATTTACCTTAGGTATGATTTCTAGTTTTCAATTCTTTTGGGCTCAGAATGTCACAAATGACTCCATAAAACTAGTCACTAAAACGACTACAACTACTGTCACTACAGTAAAAGACACTATCATGAAAATGAATGTGCAAGACAATTCTAAAGCTTTAAATGATGCCGAAAAAATAGCGATAAAAGAAGAAGCTAAACTTCTTAAAACAAAAATGAGAGAAGAAAAACGAGCATTAAAAGAGGCTAGAAGAGCTGAAAAAAATGAACGGAATTTTGAAAAAAAACTGAACGATTTAGAGAAAAAACAAGACAAAATTCTTTCAGGGGAGAAAGCAATCAATAAGCTGAAAGCTAAAATTGTTAATGAAGAAAAAACGCTCGCTAACGAGAAGAAAAAATTCGAAAACAAAAAGACAAGAGGAAAACTTAGACCTACTGAAATTGAAAAAGAAAACATCAAAATCAGTAAACAGCAAATTAAAATTAACAAACTCAACGAGGACTTGATTAAAACACAAGAAAAAGTAAACAAATTGAGAGAATAATTTTTAATGTAAATACCGAATTAGAATCTATCGCAAAGGCAACGATTTATGCATAAAAGAAAGCAGAATCAATCATTGTCTTTGCGATTTTTTTATACCTTCATACTAATCAAAAAAACTAAATATGAATTTATCAAAAAACTGGCACCAACGACACTATGACAGCCTAGAATTTGGAAGCCGTATAGCCGACTCTGTTGCCAAAGGAATGGGATCTTGGCGTTTTATCATTTTACTAACTGTTTTTGTAATTGTTTGGATGGGACTAAATCTTATTGGCTTTTGCTATCATTGGGATGCTTATCCGTTTATTTTACTCAACTTATTATTTTCTACCCAAGCTGCCTATGCTGCTCCAATTATTATGATGGCGCAAAATCGACAAAATGAAAGAGATCGAATTCAGGCGCAAGATGATTATAATACCAATAAGGAAGCAAAACTAGAAATTGAAGCCTTAGCAGCAAAATTGAATTCGCTAGAGGTTGAAAAACTAGATAAAATAATCCAAATTTTAGAAAATATGCAATAAAGCATGCTTTATTTTAGTTCAAATTAATACTACCTTTGCAAACCAACAAAAAAACACCATTATATGCAAAATATTATTGATCGTTTTATCAGCTACGTAACTGTTGATACTGAATCGGATCCTAATTCTAATACTACTCCAAGTTCAAAAAAACAATGGGATTTAGCTAATCAATTAGTAGAAGAACTAAAAGCAATAGGAATGCAAGAGGTTACAATTGATGACAAAGCTTATATCATGGCTACGCTTCCTAGTAATGTTGAAGAAAAGATTCCTACTATTGGATTCGTTTCTCACTTTGATACTACTCCTGATTTTACTGGAGCTAATGTAAAACCGCAAATTATAGAAAATTACAATGGAAAAGATATCGTTCTAAATGCAGAACAAAACATCGTTTTATCTCCAGATTATTTCAAAGACTTGTTACAATGCAAAGGACAAACGATTATTACCACTGATGGAACAACACTTTTAGGCGCTGATGACAAAGCTGGAATTACTGAAATTGTTACAGCAATGGAATACCTAATTAACCATCCTGAAATTAAACACGGAAAAATTAGAGTAGGTTTCACTCCTGATGAAGAAATCGGGAGAGGTGCTCATTTTTTTGATGTGGAAAAATTTGGTTGCGACTGGGCTTATACCATGGACGGAAGCCAAATAGGTGAATTAGAATACGAAAATTTTAATGCGGCTGGAGCCAAAATTACTTTCAAAGGAAAAAGTGTACACCCAGGTTATGCCAAAGGAAAAATGATTAACTCTATGTTAATTGCTAATGCTTTCATTAACAAATTACCCGCTGATGAAGTTCCTGAAAGAACTAAAGGTTATGAAGGTTTTTACCATATTCATAATGTTTCAGGAACTATCGAAGAAAGTACTATTTCTCTTATTATCAGAGATCACAATAAAAAGAAATTCGAAAAAAGAAAAGAAAAAATTGAAAAAATAGTACGCAAAATCAATAAAAAATATGCCAAACAATTTGGCGAAGACATTGCTGTTGCCGAAATCAAAGATCAATATTACAATATGAAGGAAAAAGTGCTTCCGGTAAAACATATTGTAGATATTGCCGAAAAAGCAATGAAAACTTTGAATATCAAACCTATTATTAAACCCATTCGTGGGGGAACAGATGGCTGCCAATTATCTTACATGGGACTACCTTGCCCAAATATCTTTGCAGGCGGACACAACTTTCATGGTAAATACGAGTATGTCCCAGTAGAAAGCATGCAAAAAGCAGTTGAAGTAATTGTAAAAATTGCCGAGCTTACTGCATTACCAAACTTTGGTATAGAACAACCTAAAACTAAAGCAAAAAAGAAAAAATAATTAATAGACTAAAAGCTCCCAAATGGGAGTTTTTTTTTGCTCTATGTTTTGATTAAGAAAATCTTTGGCTAACAATGATTTATTGTAAATAAATTTTATGTAAATTTGAAAAAACAAATAGTAGTGCTTTTTACTAAACCCAATAAACCTAGCTTTTAAATTTATTAAAATATTCAAAATCAGCAACTATTATGAGCGAAAACCAAGAAGAAATTGAAAAAACAATTCCTCAGGAAAATGAAACGCCTAAAACAACTAGGAGGAGAACCAAAACAACTGTAAGTACAGAAACCACAGAAAAACCACTTAAGGAAATCATTGCAGAAACTCCTACTGAATCTATTGAAGAGGAAGGCACTAGTCTTGAAAATGAGATAAATCCTGAGGATAAGCCCGAAGAAACCGCTGAACCTAAAAAAGAAAAAAAAGACAAGGCTAAGAAAAAAGACAAAAAGAAAAAAAAGGCTAAAAAAGCGGCCGCCAAAGCGAAAGCTAAAAAGAAAAAAGACAAGGCTAAAAAGGCCAAAAAGAAGAAAGCGAAAAAAGCAAAAATCAAAGCCAAGTTAAAAGAGAAAAAAGCTAAAGGAAAATCGAAATCAAAAAAGAAAGCTAAAAAGAAAAAATAATTACAAAACAAAAAAGTCCCTTTCGGGACTTTTTTTATAATCGTATTTTCTTGCTATTATTTTTTAGCCAATGAAGCACTCATTTCCATAGAAATTGCCGAACGCTCCATTTTTAATTTTCCTGCCATTGTTTCAAGAACAACAGTTGTTTCAGCTAATTCAGCGACTTTACCATGAAGACCACTTTTAGTGATTACTTTATCTCCTACTTTCAAGTTGTTTTCAAATTCTTTTTCTTGTTTTGCTCTTTTTTGTTGTGGTCTAATCATGAAGAAATAGATAACTACAAACATTAAAATAAACGGTAAAAACTGATTTAATTGACCCATGATATTTAATTCTTTTTAATTGATTACTATACTATTACATTAAACCGCGACCGGTTTTAATCATTTTTTTACTACTTTCTAATTCTTTAACCAAATTATCTAAAATTCCATTGATAAAAATACTACTTTTTGGAGTAGAATATTCTTTGGCTAATTCTAAATATTCATTCAAAGTCACTTTTACTGGAATGGATGGGAATTTCAAAAATTCGCAAATAGCCATTTTCAAAATAATGGTATCAACCTCAGCAATTCGATCACTATCCCAGTTAGGTGTTTTGTCTACAAACTCTTTAGCTAACTCTTTTTCGTTTAAAATTGTTTTACGAAACAAATCTCTAGCAAAATCTTTATCCTCAATGTCCTTATACAATTTTGGCACTTTAAAATTATCATTTTCAATAGGCTTCATCGCTTTCAGTTGTTTGATAATTTGCGTATTTACCATTGGGATATCATCAATCCAAGTCAATTTATCATCCTCTAAGAACTCGTATAATTTTTCATTTGGAACAATTACTTCTGTAAACAAATCTACAATTAACTGTCTATCTTCCTCAAATGAACGTTCCGGATTACTCATGTATTTTTGATAATACGAACTTTCTTTAATAGCCTGCAACAACAAGGCTATATAGTCCTCATGCAAATGCCATGCATTGATTTTTCTTGTTTCTAAAGCGATACTTAAAGAATTGTTTTCGGAAAGGATTTCAAAAATACTGTTCTTAATAAATTTCTCGTTAGGATTACGTTCGGCAGCAGTTGCTAAATGTTTTTGACTTGATAGATGCAAAAATTGAGATTCTTTTTTACAAATTTCAAGCAGAGAAGAAATCATTGTAAGGTATAAATCTTGAATATTATCGATACTGTAAAAAAGGAATTTCTCTTCCTTTTCCATGTTATCTGAGCCGTTTTGATGCATCGCATAAATGGTTTGCATAACTTTAACGCGGATGTGTCGTCTATTTACCACCTTATAAGAACTTTTAAAAAATTAGTTTGCAAAAATAAGGATTTCCTTTTTATAATAAAATTAAAATTCGCGAATCAGTATTTAATTCTTAAATAAAAAAGTCATGGTTTTCATTTGATTTGAAAACCATGAATACTACCTGAATTATAACAACCTTTTTTACTATTTTCTAATTTTCGTTGATCAATGCGTTTTTGTGCCACATTTAAAGCTGCTTGATGCGTAGTAATTCCGTTTTGTGCAGCAAAATCGAGAATTTCTAAAGTGGTATTATAAATATTTTCAGTTCTGCTCATAATTTCTTTTTTATCATATTTAGCCAATTCTGCATAAACATTGATAATCCCTCCAGCATTAATCAAGAAATCAGGAGCATAGGTTATACCTCTTTCTTGCAAAATAGCCCCATGAATATTCTCTTCAGCCAATTGATTATTAGCCGCACCAGCAATTACTTTTGCATTAATTTTATAAACTGTATCATTGTTTATAGTGGCTCCCATAGCGCATGGTGCATATATATCCATATCAGTTGTAAATAAATCAGAACCTGTAAAAATTTGAGCTCCGTATTTAGCACCTACAGCATTCAATCTTTCATAATTGATATCGGCAATAGTAACAATTGCCTCTTCTTTTGTCAAATAATCAACAAGCGCCTCTCCTACGTGACCAATTCCTTGAACTACAACTTTTTTACCTGCTAGATTATCTGAACCAAATTGTGATTTGGCAGCTGCTTTCATCCCCATAAACACACCGTAAGCAGTTACAGGTGATGGATTTCCAGCTCCACCTCTTGATTCAGAAATACCAGTTACATATGGCGTTACATCTCTTACTAAATCCATATCACTTGTTTCCATACCCACATCTTCGGCAGTAATATATTTTCCGCTCAATGAATGAACAAACTCGCCAAATCTTCGCATTAATTCAGGTGTTTTTTGTGTTTTTGCATCGCCTATAATTACCGCTTTTCCTCCCCCAATATTCAAACCTGTAATAGCTGATTTGAAAGTCATACCACGCGACAGACGCAAAACATCATTCAAAGCATCCCATTCACTAGCGTAATTAAACATTCGAGTCCCTCCTAGAGCAGGTCCCATAACCGTGTTATGAATACCAATAATTGCTTTTAAACCTGTATCTTTGTCATTACAAAATACAACTTGTTCATGATCATTAAACGATAATTGTCCAAAAACAGGATCCATTTTTTTTAGTTCCTTTTCTGTTATGAAAGTAGCATCCATTTGTATCAGTTTTTAAAATAATATTTACGAATTCGTTAAAATAACCATTCAAAACTATATAAAAAAAACAAATAATTTATTTTTAAAACATAAAATCAAGAATTAATTTAAAAATATCAATTATTTTTAAGAATTTAAAAATCAACTAAAGACAAAAATCAATTAAAAATAATAGCAATTCTATATAGAATCTCTTAAAAAAATGAAAGAATTACTCTATTTAAATAAATACTTCATCAAATACAAATACCATTTTTTACTTGGTATTTTATTCACCATAATCGCACAAATCTTCATGCTATTCACTCCTAAACTGATTAGTAAGTCCTTTGACGTAATTGAAAAGTTTTTAAACCTTTCTAAAGTTGAAAGAAAATCTGAAATAATTATCAATTCCCACGAAAACCAATTAATCAATAACGTTTTACTGATTATTGCTGCCGCTTTGATTTCAGGCCTGCTTACATTCTTAATGCGTCAAACATTAATTGTAATGTCACGTCGTATCGAATTTGATTTAAAAAATGAAGTTTTTCAACAATACGAAAACCTATCTCAAAATTTCTGCAAAAAAAATCGCACAGGTGATTTGATGAATCGTATTAGCGAAGATGTTTCCAAAGTAAGAATGTATGTTGGCCCTGCGGTTATGTATACTATCAACACCTTTATCCGTTTTTCCATTGTAATAATGTATATGTACAAAGTATCACCACTACTAACCTTATATACGTTACTTCCGCTGCCAATACTGTCGTATGCTATTTTTAAACTAAGTACAGAAATCAATACAAGGAGCACTACTTTTCAACAATACTTATCCAAAGTCTCTAGCTTTACTCAGGAAATCTTTTCTGGCGTACGAGTGATCAAAGCCTATTCTTTAGAAAATCAACATCAAAATAACATGCAGGCTCTCGCCCTAGAAAGCAAAAGCAAGAGCATGGATTTGGCTAAAGTACAATCACTATTTGGACCATTAATGTTAGCATTAATAGGAATTAGTAACTTGGTTGTTGTGTATGTAGGAGGTTCTATGTACATCAATGGGACTTTAAAAAGCATTGGAACGATTGCCGAATTTATTCTCTACATTAACATGCTTACTTGGCCAGTAGCCTCTCTGGGATGGGTTTCTTCTATGGTTCAAGAGGCCGAAGCTTCTCAAAAAAGAATTAACGAATTCCTAAAAATCGAACCTGAAATAAAGAACAACAATCCTAAACCTTCTGCTATCGAAGGTACAATTAGCTTCGAAAATGTGAGTTATACTTATGAGGACACAAATATTACTGCACTTCAAAACATTTCGTTCACTATTCATAAAGGAGAAACACTAGCCATCCTAGGAAAAACAGGTTCGGGGAAATCTACTGTACTTTCATTAATTTCAAGAATGTATGATGTAACCGAAGGAAAAATTAAAATTGACCAAGAAGAAATTAGCAAACTCAATTTATTCGATTTGAGAAACAGCATTGGAATTGTCCCTCAGGATGCTTTTTTGTTCTCTGACAGTATTAAAAACAATATCAAATTTGGGAAAGAAGATGCCAGTATGGAAGAGGTAACCACTGCAGCTAAAAATGCGGTAGTACATGACAACATTATGGGATTTAATAAACAATACGACACCGTATTAGGTGAAAGAGGAATTACACTTTCTGGAGGACAAAAACAACGTGTTTCCATTGCAAGAGCAATTATTAAAAACCCACCCATTTTATTGTTTGACGACTGTTTATCTGCGGTTGACACCGAAACAGAAGAAGCGATTTTAAATAATCTTAGCGCCATTTGCAAAGACAAAACAACCATCATTGTGAGTCACCGTGTTTCTTCTGCTAAAAATGCCGATAAAATAATTATCCTTGAAGATGGTAAAATCATTCAACAAGGTTCTCATAACCAGCTTATAAATCAAGAAGGCTATTATGCCTCATTATATTTAAAACAACTTTCTGAAAAAGAATTACTATAAATCTTGCTTTATACATATATTTTTATCATTTTTGGTTTCAATTAACAACCATATTATTGTACAGAACGGATTATGAGAGAAAATGACATGTTAGAAAAAGAAGAAATCTTTTCTAAAGTTTTACGTGCAGGAAGAAGAACTTATTTCTTCGATGTGAGAGCTACAAAAGCTGATGATTATTATATTACCATTACAGAAAGTAAAAAATTCACAGAAGAAGACGGTTCGTTTCATTTCAAAAAACACAAAATATATTTGTACAAAGAGGACTTTACTGCCTTTACAGAAATCCTTGGAGAAATGACATCTTATGTATTAAACCACAAAGGAGAAGAAGTAATTTCAGAAAGACATCAAAAAGATTTTAAAAAGGAATACACTACAGACAAAGTAAACATTGAAGATGGTGTACCTCAAATATCTAATTTCACCGATATTGATTTTGACGATATTTAATTTAATATTCATCAAGCTTTATAAGGTTAAACATTCGTAAGTCCAAAAATCAATAGTTGATTTTTGGACTTTTTTTATTAATTAAAAAGAGAAAACATGAATTTAACAACTATTAATTGGCAAGACATCTTGAGTAAAAACCTTATTCAGTACACCGAATTAATTATTCCTTGGTTATTGACAAGCGGTGTAAAAATTATCTTCATCGTAAGTATTGCCTTTTTACTAAACAAAATTTTAATCCGCTTTATCCAAAAAGCTATACGTATAGCAATACGACCGGATAAATACTCTTCAAAAGAAGCGGAAGAAAAAAGAGAAACAACGCTTATTCAAATATTTTCTACCACCACAAAAATTGCTATTCTATGCATTACCATATTGATGGTATTGAATGAATTTGGGATCGAAATTGGCCCTATCCTTGCAGCTGCTGGAATTGTAGGTTTAGCATTCGGTTTTGGAGGTCAATATCTCATTCGTGATATTATTTCTGGACTTTTTATTATTTTGGAAAATCAATATCGTGTAGGCGATGTTGTCAATTTAGATTCAGCCAGCGGAAAAGTCGAACAAATTACGCTACGTAAAACAACCCTTAGAGATCTGGACGGTACCGTTCATCATATCCCACATGGCGAAATCAAAAGGGTTTCTAACCTTTCTAATGAATTCTCTAGAATCAATATCAATATTGGAGTAGCTTACAACTGTGACATTGAAAGAGTCATTAATATCATAAACCAAATAGGAAATGAACTTGCCAATGATCCTTTATGGAAAGAATATATAATCCAAGCACCACAATTTCTTCGAATTGATGAATTTGCCGACTCTTCCATAGTTTTAAAAATATTAGGAGAAAGTTTTCCTGATAAAAAATGGGACATTACTGGCGAACTCAGAAAAAGAATCAAAATCACTTTTGACAAAGAAGGAATTGAAATTCCATTCCCTCAATTAGTTGTCCATAAAGCTGCCGAAACCTTAGAAACCAAATAACTTTTAAGCCTGAAAATAATTTTCAGGCTTTTTTATTTACCATTTCTTTATCACACAAGCCCATTCTTTTTTGTAACTTAGTATAACAATAACCACAAAAAGAATCATCAAATGAAAACTCCTATCGTATCTGTTAGTTGGCTTAAAGACAATCTTGACAACCCCGAATTAATAATTTTAGATGCTGTCTTGGATAGTCCCCCACATGAATTACAAATCATAGGCGCTCGTACCTTTGATATTAAAAACAAATTTAGCGACACCACTATACCTTTACCAAACACCTTACCGCAACCAGAAGCTTATACCGAAGAAGCAAGAAAGCTAGGGATTAGCAAGCATAGCAAAATTGTTGTTTATGATACCAAAGGAATCTATTCTAGCCCTCGGGCATGGTATTTATTCAAAAGCATGGGACATGAAAATGTTTGGGTTTTAGATGGTGGATTTCCAGCTTGGGAAAAAGAGGGAGGCGCATTACAAAAAGTAAATCCTCAATCTTATCCTAAAGGCGATTTTGAAGCTCGTTTCAAACCAGAAATGTTCAAAAATAAATTTCAAATTTTAAACAATCTCACTTCTAAAGAAGCTGTAGTGATTGATGCCCGTTCATCGGACCGATTTCATGCAGAAACTGAAGAACCTCGTGAAGGCTTACGAAGCGGACATATTCCAAATGCCGTGAACCTCCCTTTTACAAAAGTTGTAAAAGACGGACATTATTTACCTAAAGAAGAATTAAAACAAATCCTGCCACATCAGGATCAAAACTTATATTTTTCCTGCGGTTCTGGTATTACAGCCTGTATTAATCTCATTGCTTACGAATTAATCTTAAACAATTCTCCAAAAGCGGTATATGATGGTTCTTGGACAGAATGGGGACTAGACCACAATTTACCAATCGAAAAATAATAAATAGTTATCCTATTCGTAAACCATTTTCAACTTTAAAATCGGGAGCTAGTAGGATAACATCACCTTCTTGTCCAACGGCTCCCAAAACCAAACATTCGCTCATAAATTTACCTATTTGCTTTTTTGGAAAATTTACAACTGCAACAATCTGCCGGTTTAACAATTGCTCTTTGGTATAACGTTTAGTTATTTGAGCCGATGTTTTTCGGATTCCAATGGCTTCACCAAAATCAATCGTAAGCTGAAAAGCAGGTTTTCGGGCTTCTGGAAAATCATTTACTGCGATAATTGTTCCTACATGCATCGCTACTTTTTCAAATTCAGACCAAGTCAGATTCGTTTCCATAAAAATTCTAAAGTATTATTTTTCTCCAAAATTAGTTTTTACATTTTAAACACTTTCAATTTTAGTAACTTTATACCTCAAATTAACGTATTTGCATAATGGCACGCACACCTTCTAACATGATTGATCTAGGAACTATAGCTCCAGAATTTTATTTAAAAGATACAATATCAAACAATTTCTTCTCTTTTTCTGATTTAAAAGGAGAGAAAGGAACTTTAGTGTTTTTTATTTGCAATCACTGTCCTTTTGTGCATCATGTAATTGATGAGATTATAAGAATCGCCAATGATTACCGAGTACAAGGAATAGGTATTATTGCTATTTCAAGCAATGACGTAATTAATTATCCTCAAGACGGACCTGAATTAATGGCAGAATATGGTTTCCAAAACAATTTTGAATTCCCATACCTTTATGACGAAACTCAGGAAGTAGCCAAAGCGTACAACGCCGCCTGCACACCTGATTTTTATTTATTTGACAATCAAAACAAATTAGTCTATCGTGGTCAACTAGACGACAGTCGTCCCGGAAACGGAATCCCTTTAAGCGGAAGTGATTTACGTGGTGCCATTGACGGCATTTTATACAATCGAAGCATCAATCCCAATCAAAAACCAAGTATAGGCTGTAATATTAAATGGAAAACAGTTTAACAGAAAGCAGAAGAAAGAAGAAAGAAGCAGATATAAAAAAAGAGGTTTTCGATTTGAAAACCCCTTTTGTATTTTAATCAAGCTGATCATTAAAAACTGATCACTGAATACTAAAATTATTTCACGTCCATTAATTCAACGTCAAAAATCAAAGTAGCATTTGGTGGAATCACACCTCCTGCTCCACGAGAACCATATCCTAAATGAGCTGGAATTACAAAACGAGCTTTATCTCCTACTTGTAACAAAGCAATACCTTCGTCCCATCCTTCAATTACATTACCTTGTCCTAATGGAAATTCGATTGGTTTTTTACGTGGGTAAGAACTATCAAAAACTTTTCCGTCAGGCAATTGTCCTGTGTAATGTACAGAAACCGTTTTTCCATTTTCCGCTTTTTTACCCTCACCTCTTTGAATAAATTGGTAACGCAATCCACTTTCTGTTTTTTGGAATCCGGCAGCTAATTTTTCTAAAGCTTCTTCAGCAGCCGCTTTTTCAGCCTCTAAACGTTTTTTTCTGTTTCCTTCAAAAACTCTAAATGCCTCAACAGCATTCCATTTTTTAGCTTCTTCACCTACACGAATAATTTCTAAAGTTTCTAAAACATCACCTTGAGCAACAGCATCAACAACCTCTTGTCCTTCTACAACATGTCCAAAAACAGTGTGTTTTCCATCTAACCAAGAAGTTGGCACGTGAGTAATAAAAAATTGAGAACCATTTGTTCCAGGACCAGCATTAGCCATAGAAAGCACTCCTGGTTTATCATGTTTTAAACTTGGGTGAAATTCATCATCAAATTTATATCCAGGATCTCCAGTTCCCGAACCTAAAGGACATCCTCCTTGAATCATAAAATCAGGAATTACTCTGTGAAAAGTTAATCCGTCATAATATTTTACCCCTTGAGGTTTTTTATTATTTTCTAAATTTCCCTCAGCTAAGGCTACAAAGTTACCTACCGTTCCTGGAGTTAAATCGTGGGTTAATTTTACTAAAACCGAACCTTTAGCGGTATTGAATTTAGCATATATTCCGTTTTCCATTTTTTAAAATTTTTATTGAAGCGCAAATTTACTAATTAAATTATAGAATGTATCCATGTACAAAACAGAAAATTATTTTCACTTTAAAAACAACAAAATAAATAGAGGCTAACATTAATTACTAAATAAAAAAAACGCCGCAACCACACTAGATTACTTCTGAAAAAAAACTTTGTACCTTTGCAGCATTCAAACTTAGAATTACAATCATGCGCATTGACATTATTACTGTTTTACCAGAACTATTACGCAGTCCATTTGAAGCTTCTATCATGAAAAGAGCAATAGATAAAGGCCTTGTAGAAGTTCATATTCATAATTTAAGAGATTACACCACAAACAAACAAAAAAGTGTAGACGATTATCCTTATGGTGGCGGAGCAGGAATGGTAATGACAGTCCAACCTATTGACGATTGCATCACCTATTTAAAAAGTCAAAGAACCTATGACGAAATCATTTATATGTCGCCTGATGGAGAAACTTTGAATCAAAAAATGGCAAATACCATGTCGATGTATGAAAACATCATCATTCTTTGTGGTCATTACAAAGGAGTTGACCAAAGAGTTCGTGACCATTTTATTACCAAAGAAATTTCAATTGGAGATTATGTACTAAGCGGCGGAGAGTTAGGAGCATTAGTCTTATCAGACGCCTTAATTCGATTAATACCAGGTGTTTTAAGCGATGAAACCTCTGCGCTTACAGATAGTTTTCAGGACAATTTATTATCAGGACCTATCTATACCAGACCTGCTGATTACAAAGGCTGGAAAGTCCCGGAAGTATTAACTAGCGGAAACTTTGCTAAAATTGACAAATGGAGAGAAGATATGGCTTACGAGCACACTAAAAATAGAAGACCGGATTTATTAGAATAAATTTCCTTTAAAATTCTACTATTTTAAATTCCAAATTCCAATTGATTAAGCAGTTGAAAAACGGCATTTGGGATATGATTTTATTTAGAGTTTAATTTTTTTATTGGAATTTGTAATTTCTTTTATTGGAATTTAATTTTTTTAACTACTTTTGCAGCCACATTTGATTAACCTCTGGCGATACCCGTGAATGTTAGTCCGATATTAATCCAAAATTAGCATTAAAATGGCAAATTTAGTAGATTTCGTTAATAGCGAATTTGTTGCAAAAAAAGATTTCCCTGATTTCGGAGCTGGAGATACAATCACAGTTTACTACGAAATTAAAGAGGGTGAAAAAACAAGAACTCAGTTCTTTAAAGGAGTTGTAATCCAAAGAAGAGGTACTGGAAGTACTGAAACTTTTACAATTCGTAAAATGTCTGGAGCAGTAGGTGTTGAGCGTATCTTCCCTATCAACTTACCAGCTTTACAAAAAATTGAAATCAATAAGAAAGGTGCTGTACGTAGAGCTAGAATTTTCTACTTCAGAGAACTTACTGGTAAAAAAGCAAAAATCAAAGACAAAAGAAGATAATCTTTTATCTCTTTATCATAAAAGTCCCGATTATCATCGGGACTTTTTTTTGCTATAACAACCCCTTAACAATCAACAAAACTATCCGAACATTCTTTAAAAAAATAACATTTTATAACAATGTCGTTAGTATTCCCATAATTCACTCAAAACTATAACAAAGCAGAGGATATTTTAGTCTGATTTCCATATCTTTGCACCGCTTTATTCAAAGCAAACAATACATTTCACATTCTTTCACAGAGAATTACGATTATAAAACAAAAAAAATGACACAAAAATCAAAGATTGTTTACACATTAACTGACGAAGCACCTTTGTTAGCTACTTATTCGTTTTTACCAATTGTACAAGCTTTTACAGCTACAGCAGGCATCGAAATTGAAACTGAAGACATTTCAGTTGCAGCTCGTATTCTTGCTAATTTCCCTGAGTTTTTAACTGAGGAGCAAAGAGTAAAAGATTCATTAACGGAATTAGGAAAATTAGCTACTGCTCCAGAAGCAAACATTATTAAATTACCAAACGTTTCTGCATCTGTTCCTCAATTAAAAGGAGCTATTTCTGAATTACAAGCTCATGGCTATAACGTTCCTGACTACCCAGAAACACCACAAAATGACGCTGAAGCAGCTATTAAAGCTAAATATGCAAAAGTATTAGGTTCTGCAGTAAACCCAGTTTTACGTGAAGGAAACTCTGATCGTAGAGCTCCGAAAGCGGTTAAAAATTATGCAAAAGCGAATCCACACTCAATGGGCGCTTGGTCTGCTGAATCAAAAACAGCAGTAGCTTCTATGGAAGGTGGAGATTTTTACGGAAGTGAGCAATCACTTACTGTAGCTGAAGCAACAGATGTTAAAATCGAATTTGTAGCTCAAGACGGCACAACAACTGTACTTAAAGCTAGTACTCCATTGAAAGCTGGTGAAATTATCGATAGCTCAGTAATGCACTTAAACGCTTTAAAATCTTTTGTTGCTAAAACAATCGCTGAAGCTAAAGAACAAGGCGTTTTACTTTCTGTTCACTTAAAAGCTACTATGATGAAGGTTTCTGACCCAATCATCTTTGGAGCTATCGTTGAAGTTTACTTTAAAGATGTATTCGAAAAATATGCCGCTTTATTCGCTGAACTTGGCGTAAATACTAAAAATGGTTTAGGTGATGTTTATGCTAAAATCGCAGGACACTCACAACAAGCAGAAGTTGAAGCTGCCATCAATCAAGCGATTGAAAACGGACCAGCTCTTGCAATGGTAAATTCAGACAAAGGAATTACAAACCTTCACGTTCCTTCAGATGTAATAGTTGACGCTTCTATGCCAGCAATGATTCGTACTTCTGGTCAAATGTGGAACAAAGAAGGAAAACTACAAGATACTATTGCAATCATTCCAGACCGTTCTTACGCTGGAGTATATACAGCTACAATCGATTTTTGTAAAAAACACGGTGCTTTTGACCCAACTACAATGGGATCTGTTCCAAACGTAGGTTTGATGGCTCAAAAAGCAGAAGAATACGGATCTCATGATAAAACATTCCAAATATCTACTAACGGAGTTGTTCGTGTAGTAGATGTTAACGGAAACGTATTGATGGAACAAGCCGTTGAAGCTAATGATATTTTCAGAATGTGTCAGGCAAAAGATGCTCCTATTCAAGACTGGGTAAAACTAGCCGTAAATAGAGCTCGTTTATCGAACACTCCTGCTGTTTTCTGGTTAGACGAAAACAGAGCACACGACAGACAATTAATCGAAAAAGTAAACACATACCTAAAAGATCACGACACAACAGGATTAGATATTCGTATTTTAAACCCAGTTGCTGCAACTGAATTTACTCTAGAGAGAATCATCGAAGGTTTAGATACTATCTCTGTAACTGGAAACGTATTACGTGATTACTTAACAGATTTATTCCCAATCTTAGAGGTTGGAACTTCTGCTAAAATGCTATCTATCGTTCCATTAATGAACGGAGGAGGATTGTTTGAAACAGGTGCAGGTGGTTCAGCTCCAAAACACGTTGAGCAATTCATCACTGAAGGTTATTTACGTTGGGATTCATTAGGAGAATTTTTAGCTCTAGGCGCTTCATTAGAGCACTTAGGACAAACTTTAAATAATGAAAAAGCAATCGTTCTTTCTGAAACTTTAGATCAAGCTAACGATGCTTTCTTGAAAAACGATAAATCTCCAGCTAGAAAAGTAGGTCAAATTGACAACCGTGGTTCTCACTTCTACTTAGCTTTATACTGGGCTCAAGCTTTAGCTGCTCAAGATAAAGATGCTGAACTGAAAGCTATTTTTACTCCAATTGCGAAAGAATTGACTGAAAACGAAGCCGCAATTGATGCTGAATTAATTGGTGCTCAAGGTAAAGCTCAGGAAATTGGTGGTTACTACCAACCAAATCCTGCTTTAGTAAGCAAAGCAATGCGTCCAAGCACTACTTTCAATACAATTTTAGATAAAATTTCTGTATTAGCTTAATTTTATTTATTCATAAACAAACTAAAGACAACTCGAAAGGGTTGTCTTTTTTTTAAATTACTTTCTTAAAAGTGACTCATTAAATCCATATGTAAGTTTATCATAGCATGTAAACAACCTTACTTAAGAAAACTATCCAATAAAATTTGATATTTTCTTCCAACAGGAAGAATTTTCCCATTACTCATAATCAATGTTTTTGATATGAATGATTTAATTTTATTACAATTTACAACATAAGAACGATGTACCTGAACAAAAAAATCACTACCGAGCTCGTTTGTTATACTAGATAATGACCCATAAATTATAATGGGTAAATTAGCCTTAGAAATAAATAATTTTATATAATTTCCTAAACTTTCAATATAAATAATATCATCTAAAAGTATTTCTATAATTTGTCCATTAACTCGATACGAAAACATTTTCTCTTTAACATTATCTTCTTTTTTAAAATTTACTCCTGAATAATAGGTTTTTGCTTTCTCGATTGCTTTTGCAAATTTTTCAAACGAAATAGGTTTCAGTAAATAATCAATAGCATCATTTTGATAAGCTGAAAGTGCAAAATCAGAATAAGCAGTAGTAACAATTGTAAGAGGTCTGTTGGGTTGCATTTCCATCAGTTCTACCCCTGAAATAACAGGCATGTTGATATCCAAAAAGATAATATCATACTTGTTTTCATTCAGCAATTTTAAGGCTTCCATACTATTAAAGGCACTTCCTGAATGTTCTAAATCATCATATTTTGCAATATGAGATGCTAACGCTTTATGAGCAGGTGTTTCATCATCAATTATTAGACAGCGGTAGGTAAGTTCCATATTTTTAATTGTATAATAAAAGTATTTTTTTCTTTTTCACAGCTAAGTTCATGTTTTAATCCATAAACTTCTAGACGCCTTTTAAGATTTTCAATCCCAATTCCTGTACTTGAAAGCCTTGAACCCGTTTCTAAAAAATTATTTTTTAGCGTAAAAGACAAATTCTTAGATTTTACTTTTAAATCAGCAGTAATAAAAGGACTTTCTGTTTCTCCTGAAAATTTAATTGCATTTTCAACCAATGGCAAAAAGAACAAAGGAGGGATTTCAATTTCATCTAAAGTTCCTTTATAATTTTGTATAATAACCAAACGTTCATTTCGAAAAGTATAATATTCGAGATACTTTTTAATAAAATCTATTTCTTCATTTAAGAATACAAAATCCTTTTTGGTTGCTTCAATTTGGTAACGAAGCATATCCGAAAGATTCAATATTCGGTCAGGAAGTTTCTCTGGATCACTTAATGATTCTCCATATAGATTATTCATTGCATTGAGTAAAAAATGAGGATTAAGCTGTTGTTTTAAAAAAGAAAGCTCTGATTTAAAATTAATAATATCCTTATCCGTTTGTGTGACTTTTTTTGTGATTACAATATGCAGAAAATAAAAAACTATACCATTGACTACAAGTGAAAAAATAGACAATGTTCTAAAATTCCCAAGTCCAACAAAAGGGAAAAACCAACTCATAATAAAATAAAAACTGCCCCAATAAATAAAAAGTAAAAGAAAGAAAATTTGATATTGTTTTCTAAACAAAAAGGGTTTTATAATAAGAAGATTAAAACAAGTGATCCAAATAATACAAGAAAAATAGCCTAAACATATTTTATTAAATATATAAGTCCAGCTCTGTCCTTCAAATTTTGTTTCATCGTATACACAAACAAAAATAATCCCAAATATAATGGTGTGTATAATAAGGTTTCTTAGAAAAAAGTTCTGATAAATTTTGAGAATTTTCATATGGTCAAAAATAAGGAAATTGTGTAGTTTATAATTGGCATTCGAATGAAATTATACAAACACCAGTGGTATAAATGATACGCCATTGGTATAATTATGCTATAATATTATGTTATACCAAGTTACTTTTGATCTGCGTTCTAATTATTATCAAAAATCAATTTTACTTTTTTACTTCTATTTATGAGAACAAAAACCATCTTTTTTTTATTTTAATCTGCAAAGATGAACATACAAATAAAAGTATGTTCATCTTTGCAGATTATTTTTAAATTAAATCAGAATACAATTAGCACCTTCTTCTATCTCCGCCAGAAGGAAGGTCTTTACTACCTTCCTCTATTAATATTGGAACGAGAAGAATTCATAGATTTTGAAGCAGAAGCTCTTGATGAACTAGATGATCTTACAACATTAGGTTTTGAAACTGAATTTTTACTTGAATTGCGACTAGACGCCTTTTTATCTAGTGTAGGAGCAGAATTTCGGTTGTTAGTACCAATGTTATTGTTTCTGCTATTATTTATGTTGTTATATGATACACGATTTGAAGTGTTTCTATAAGAATTATTGTAATTATTGTAATGATTATGATTAACAATAACAGTAGTATTGTGATACCCATAACCGCCTCCGTGATAATAAAAATGGTTGGAACGGTAAATATTTACTGCCACAATAGAAAAAGCAGTAAAATAAGGCGGATAAAAGCCATAATAATATGGTGGATAATAAGTGATGTATGCAGGTGAATAGATATATAGCACAATTGGCACTTGTTCTACTATAATGATTGTTTTCGAAGCTGGTACATTTACCGTTACAGGATTAGATCCTGTATAAGCGGGATTGGCTGTAACACTCGAATTACTGCTCGTGCTAGGCTCTACAATATAATCCTTTCCATATAAATCCTTATCTCCCACTATTTGTAAGGATACTTTATTGTTTTTGTCTTTTGACACTAAAATAACGGCTATATCCTGAGTTTCGGATTTACTTATTGCATCTCTTAAAATAAAAGTAAAATCTTCTCCATCTTTTTTGGTCTCCACTTTGATAAAATCAACTTTTTTATCGTCATTTAAATCCAAATTATTGACTTTAGTGTTTTCATCATTCAATTTTTTTTCAAAGTCCTCAATGGTTTTGGATTTTTGAAAAATATCCAAAACAGCATATAAATCCAAATTATCTCCTGGCAAACCAAGCTCTCCTGTTGCACTAGTTGTTTGACAAAAAGCAGTCAAACTTGACAAACTCATCGTAATTAATAAAAACGATACAAATTTTACTCTCATATATTTATAATTTAAAAAATTTATGGCAAAAATAAGGAAATCGTGTAGTTTATAATTGGGAGCCCAATTAAATTATACAAACGCCATTGGTATAAAAGATACGCCATTGGTATAATTATGCTATTATAATAAGTATTTTCAAGTTATTTTTGTACTAAGTTTCAAAAAAATCAATAATTACACTTTATACCGACTTATGCGAACAAAAATAATTTCTCTTTTTACTTTATGTCTGTCTTTGCAAACTATAGCTCAGGAAAAAACGAGTATGAAATCCTTTGGAAAATCCGTAACCGATAAATTCCCCACAACTAGAACTTTTGATGTGCAATACGAACAATTAGGAGCTACTAATTTCGATTCAAAACTCTTTGGAGAACCTCTTGAAAAAGGGAGGATTGATAATCATAACCGATTAAAATTTGCTTTCAATATGCCTTTTTATGTCTCTAACTCTAAACGGTTTGTTCTCACAAGTTCTTTGCGATATAAATATGAATCGTATGATTTGGGGCAAAACAACAATAACTCAGATGCTCCTTTTTCAAGTGGGAAAGAAGAATTTCATTATTTGGCAACATCTTTAAGTGCAACCTATAAGGCAAAACTATTTAACAAACCAATCATTTATAATGCTACAGCAACCATCGATGGAAATCATGAAGATGTGCAACGTATAAAAGGAGCTCTATCAGCAACTTTGGTACTAAAAAAAACAGCCAATACCACAATAACAGCTGGTGCTTTGGTAGTATTTGATCCTTCATCGATAATACCTGTTACCCCAATTTTCACCTACAATCATAAATTCGATAAATCGAAATGGGATTTCGATTTTATTCTTCCGCAACGTCTTTTGTTTAGAAGATATTTGTTTGAAAATGGGCGTATTGCATTTGGTACTGAACTAAATTCGGAGAATTTTTATTTGAATTTTAATAGTTCCAAACTAAAAGGAATTTATGAATTGAATCAGTTGGAGCTAAAATCAGGCATAACGTATGAACATTATTTTGCACCAAGAATAATTGGATTATTTAAAGCAGGTATTAATAATGTTATACGTACTCGTATTACTGAGAAAGGTGATCAATCATCTAAATATATTTATAACCAAAAAGAAGAAGCTCAAGTTTATTTTCGATTTGGACTCTCATATAATCTTTTTTAATATATTTATAATTGTTTGATTTCTAATAAAGTATAATTAAAATAATAAATTATGATTGAAATTTTTAAAACAAATGTTCAAAACGAATTTGATTCCAATTATATCATTGCCATTATTAAAAGACAATATCCTAATTATAAAATCAATTTTGACTTAGAAGATTGCGACAAAATACTAAGAGTTGAGGCATCTAAATTTGAACCAAAAAAAATCATTGAATACCTAAATTGTCTAGGTTATTTTTGTGTAAAATTAGAGTAAAAATTATATTGAATTTTATGTTTAACTGGTAAGGTGTAATTTATTTAAAACATTAAAATTCATTAATTTATGATTCTGATAAAATGATAAATCACATAACAATTTACAATATTTAATTTCTCGTTCTTCGAAAAGGGAAAACAATAAGCGCTTGCAATACAATTAATGTTTTTAAATCTTAAACTCATTTTAAGGGTCTTCTATATTAATAATTCTAGAATTTTTGACAACAATAAATCTTATCTGTTAACATATCTATTTATTTAAAGTCTTTTAATTATAAAAAAATACGATGAATAGTTGCAAAATGCCTAACACATTTAATTCAAAACACATATGCGTAATTTAACAGCTAGATCCATATCTAGAAATAAAATATTTATAGTCCTTAATTTACTCTTGACAAATCATGTTTTTTCACAAAAAGTATACGAATACAATTCTCCTGGAACAAATTGTTATAGTCAATATTTGTTTGACGAAAAAGCTCCATTCCCAAAAGGAGTACTTGTTATAGATGCGAAAGGAGAAGACTTAAAAACATATTGTAAAAATAATCCATATCTAAATTCCCAACTTTTCAATGAATACAACTTCCTCTACATAAACATATTAAACAAAGAAAATCAAGCTTATCTAAATTGCTATAATGTAGTTATTTATACCATATCCTCTGTTCATAATATTAATGAATCTACTTTCTTTCTTATTAGTTCCTCAGAACAGATATATCAAGACACTTCCTCTTTTATTAAAAACAACAGCTATTCTTTTAATATTATCAATAGCAATCAAACGAATCTAGAGGTATTAAAAACAGAAATGGATTCTGTGTTACTAAATAAAGCTTATAAAAATCCTGTTGTTTATTCCTATGAAGAGATTCAAAACCAAAAAATGCTGAACTATAAACGAAATTTTGATGTTTCTTTTTTTTGTTCTCCCTTGATCTTTTTTGGTCCAAAACTAAATACTACGAGTGATGTTGTTGGAATCTATGGTCTAAGTTTTAAAAAATCAATTGGAGCTCAAACTGCATTGTTGCTCAATTTAAATATGGGGTCTAAAAAACCACCTGATAAGAGTGTCATTAGTGAACAGGTACAAACAAATCAAAAAGGTAATATCGATTCATTTGTCTTGTTAGGAGGAGAATTGTTGTTTCGATACTACAACAATCCTGATAAACCATTACGATTGTTTAGCTCATTTGGATTTGGAATGTATTCTATGCTTAATATCTTAATAAAAGTAAAATCTTCGGGAGCATCAGTAAAAATGAAAGAGAACAGCTATTATACGCCAGTTTTCGAGACGGGGCTTGAATATCGTCTTTCTCCTGTAATAAAAGTAAACGGCTCAATACCGATGCGTTACTTCGTTAATAAATCAGATAATAGCGCAAACACATTTACTATGGGAATAAATTTAGGCATTTCAGCAACACTCAACCCCAATTCTTTTGGCAAATCGGCTAAAAAAAAGAATTGAAATTTTTGTAACTATGCAGTCTATTCTAAAAAAGCATAGTTATGAACAGTTTTGCTTTTTTATTTTAGAAAAACAGCGTTATTGTAAACAATCAAATGTAATCTCCAATCTTCATATGAAAGTATAAGTTTAATGCTTTCTTTAATAGATTCTTCGGAATTATTTTCAAGAATAAAATCGAAATATCCTTTATCTATTGAAAAGAAAAACTGCAAAATGACAGCTTTGTTATTTTGCAGTTTTTTATAATTTTTGAAATCTATACAATTCAAAAAACATTCACGGAAAAGGTCGGGAGACTTTTATCACGTTTACGATCTTTCAAGAGCTTTTAAGAAACGCAAAGTCAGATAATACAGCAACAGAACGATCTAAAGCAACATAATTCGCCATTTTTTCTATACATTCATTTAGCATTATGGAACGGTACTTTTTAGAATCCATAGCTTCTAATGAAAATTGTTCGTTTAGTTCTTTTAAAGGGTTTATCTCCATTTTCTCTTTGGGTAATTATGGTTATATTTCAGTATTGCTGTAAGGTATTAAAAAATGCAATTTTGCAGAAATTAATTTTATTAAATACTTAAAACAAAATATATGAAAAACTTTTTTTTACCCATAAGTATCATCTGCATATTAGTTACAAAAGGAAATGCACAGCAATTAAGTAGTATGAAATGGTTTAATGAGCCAAAAGAATGGTCTATAAAAGACAATAAATTAAACATGCAAGTAACGCCACAATCAGATTATTGGAATAAAACGTATTATGGCTTTACGGTTAATGATGGACCTTTTTTATACACAGAAAGAGGAGGTGAATTTGAAGTCATTGTTCGAATCAGCGGCGATTACAAAACACGCTTTGATCAAATGGGGCTAATGCTTAAAATTGATGAAAATCATTGGATTAAAATGGGGATTGAATATGTTGATGGTGTATATAATTTTAGTACTGTTCATACCATAAATCGAAGTTCTTGGAGTGTTGTTTCTTTAAATGAAAAGCCAAAAGAAATGTGGGTAAAAGCAATAAGACGTAGTGACTCTGTCGAAATTTTTTATTCTACAGATGGAAAAAAATATACGATGAGTAATATTGTCTATTTTCCTGAATATAAAACCGTACAAGTTGGTATGATGGCTGCTAGCCCTGATGGAAATGGTTTTTTAGCTTCATTTGATAATTTTGCCATTACTCATCTCGCTGACAAAAGACGTTTAGAGTGGCTGAAAGACAATCAGTAAATGAAGAAACATAATTTTAAGAGCTATTGTTTTAATTTAATAATGTTACAAATATACTTTCAATAATTCTGCACACAATAACAAACATAAATTAACAGTTGTTATTTGACTTTTCTTTATAAATAAATGACATTTGCAATTCAAATACCCTAAAATGATTACAAAAAAATACATTCTCATTTTTACAGCTCTCTTCATAAGCCTAACCGCTTTTTCACAAGATAAATTCACTCTAAGCGGAATTATTAGCGATACCAAAAACAACGAAACCCTAATAGGTGTTAATATCTATTTTCCTGATTTGAAAATAGGAACAACCACTAACGAATATGGCTTTTACTCGATAAGTGTTCCTAAAGGAAATCAGCATCTAACGATAAGTTATCTGGGGTATCAAAACGTGCAAAAAATGGTTTCGCTGACCCAAAGTACTAAAATGAATGTAGCACTTACCGAAAACGGCGAAATGCTAAACGAAGTGGTAATCAAAGACAATCAAGGTCGTGTCAATACTCGAACGCCCGAAATGAGTGTAAATAAACTCTCCATTGCCGCTATTAAAAAAATGCCTGTAGTTTTAGGAGAAGTAGACGTTATAAAATCAATTTTATTGCTACCAGGAGTTACAAATGCTGGAGAAGGCGCATCGGGTTTTAACGTTCGTGGTGGTGGTGCCGACCAAAATTTAATTCTTCTGGACGAGGCTACCATTTACAATTCTTCGCATGTTTTTGGTTTTTTCTCCGTTTTTAATCCCGATGCTATTAAAGATTTAAAATTGTATAAAGGCGGAATTCCTGCCCGTTTTGGAGGAAGAGCGTCATCGGTTTTAGATATTTATCAAAAAGACGGAAACAGCAATGATTTTCACATGAATGGAGGAATTGGCCTGATTTCAAGCCGACTTCTTGCCGAAGGTCCAATTGTTAAAGACCGTGGTTCTTTTTTAATTGGCGGAAGAGCTTCTTATGCGCATTTATTTTTAAAATTATCCGAAGAACAAAAAAACAACTCCGCTTATTTTTATGACCTTAACACTAAACTGAATTACAAAATCAACGATAACAACAATATTTATTTATCAGGTTATTTTGGTCGTGACGTTTTTGCCATCAACAAAAGTTTCAGTAATATTTATGGAAATTCCACTTTAAACTTACGCTGGAATCATTTATTTTCCGATAAATTATTCTCGAATCTTTCATTTATTTACAGCGATTACTATTACGGATTAGACTTAGACTTCATCGGTTTTAAATGGGATTCCGGAATTAAAAACTACAATATCAAATATGATTTCAAGAATTATATTTCTGATAATTTCAAATTAAACTATGGAGCCAACGCTATTTATTACAATTTCAATCCCGGAACGATCAAACCTTCAAGCGCAGAATCAGGAATCAATCCTGACCAATTGGACCGAAAATATGCTTTTGAACCTTCACTCTATATTGAAGCCGAAAACAAACTAACCAAAAAACTGAGTCTGTCTTATGGACTGCGTTACAGCATGTTTTATCGTTTAGGAAATTCAGCCATTAACCTGTATGAAAATAACAATCCGGTGATTTTCAATTCTGATTTTCAGATTTACGAAAAAGCAACTCCAATAGGACAAAAAAATTATGGCAAAAACAAAACCATAAAAAGTTTTGACAATTTTGAACCAAGATTTTCAGTTTCTTACCAACTAAAAGAAAATCAGGCTATCAAAGCCAGTTACAACCGAATGGTACAATACCTGCAATTAATTTCCAACACCGCCTCGCCTACTCCATTAGACATTTGGATGCCTAGTGATACCTACATTAAACCACAAATTGCCGACCAGGTTGCTATTGGTTATTTTAAAAACATTCGAAATGGCGATTATTCTCTGGAAATTGAAAGTTTTTATAAGAAAATTCAAAATCGTATCGATTACATTGATGGTGCCGATTTGATTGCTAATAATGCTATTGAACAGGTTATTCTCAACGGCAGAATGCGCTCTTATGGTTTAGAGTTGCTATTTAAGAAAAATGAAGGTCGATTAAACGGTTGGTTTTCTTACACTTTGTCAAAATCAGAGCAGCAAACTCCGGGCAGAACCCCTGAAGAAATAGGGATTAATTACGGTAAATGGTATAATTCGGCCTACGACAAAACACACAATTTAGCCATTACTACCGCATATCACTTGAATGAAAAATGGGATTTTGGAGCTAATTTCATCTTACAATCCGGGCAACCCGCAACTTACCCAGATGGCAAATACAATTATGCAGGTGTAGATGTACCAAATTATGGTTTCCGAAATAGAAATCGTTTACCTGCCTATCATCACTTAGACATTTCAGCGACCTTAACACCTTATAAAAACAAAAACAGAAACTGGAAAGGCGAATGGGTTTTTAGTATTTACAATTTATACAATCGCCAGAATGCGGCATCAATGACGTTTAGACAAAACACAGATACCGGCATTAACGAAGCCGTTAAAACATCCATTTTTGGAATCGTACCTGCGGTTAGTTATAATTTTAAATTCTAATTTCTAAAAAATCAACAAATGAAAAAGATATTATTTCCATTATTAATTCTTGTAAGCGCTATTCTAAGTAGTTGCGAAGAAGTTGTCGATTTAAAATTAGACACCGCAGCACCCCGATTAGTTATCGAAGCAACCATTGTATGGGCAAAAGGAACTACCGGAAGTACCCAAAAAATAAAATTAACCACCACTACAGGATATTATGACACTGAAATTCCAGTGGTAAGTGGAGCCCAAATTTCCATAAAAAACAGCACAAACACTACTTTTAATTTTGTTGAAATTCCAAATACAGGAGAGTATTCTTGTTCGAATTTTGTTCCAAAAATTGGAGATACATATACCCTTACTATTGTTTACAAAGGTGAAATCTATACAGGGACAGAAATTTTTCAGTCCTTAACACCTATAACTCGCGTTGAACAAAATAACGAAGGCGGAATTACAGGAAAAGATATTGAGGTTAAAGCCTACTTTAACGACCCGGAAAACGTAAATAATTACTATTTATATCGTTATAAATACACTAATGAAGCAACCATAAGCTACAGTGTCGATGAAGACATCTACTTTCAGGGTAATGAATTTTTCAGTAATTCAAGTAATGACGATTTAAAAACTGGGGATGTCGTAGAATTGCTACACATGGGGATATCTAAACAATATTACAATTACATGAATATCTTAATTGGCAATACTGGAACCAATTCAGGTGGTCCATTCCAAACCCCACCGACCACTGTTAGGGGAAATATCAAAAATATAAGTAATCCTAATAATTTCCCTCTGGGTTATTTTACTTTGGGAGAAACAGACGCTAGAACCTATACTATTCAATGATTTGAAAAAGAAAAATTTAATCTATAGATAAATTCTTCTGATTAAATCAACTCTAAAAAAATAAATAGGAACGCAAAACTATAACTATCTTTGCTTTCTAAAATTAGCCATATTAAATCCTAAATCCTTTGTCATCACATCATATAGTTCGCGACGATCAAGAACCTGCACTAATTATTGCCAATGGTGCGGCCTGTAACCCTGAATTATTAGGTCAGTTATTGGAATGGTCTCCACTTGTAATCGTGCTCGACTCTGCTATGGAACGTGTCATGGAACTCGATATCAAAGTAGATGTTTTGCTAGGCGATTTTGACAGAGATTTCGATCCAAACTACTATAAAGAAAAGCAATATCCTATAGAAATAGTCCACACACCTGACCAAGATAAAACCGACTTGGAAAAAGCTTTCGATTATTTGTACGAAAGAAATATTCCTGCGGTTAATGTAGTTTGGGCAACTGGAAAAAGGGCTGATCATACTATAACTAACCTAACCAATATTGTCCGTTACAGAGAAAAACTAAAAATTGTAATTCTTGACGATCATTCAAAGGTTTTTCTTTTACCTCGAAGATTTGAAAAATGGTATACTGCAAATACTCCGATTTCGTTAATTCCGATAGGCCATGTTACAGGTATACATTCCGAAAATTTATTCTACCCTCTCAAAGATGATAGCCTCACTATAGGTTATCGCACTGGAAGCAGTAATCATGTTGCTCAAGATGGTTTAGTCATTGTTGAACATCAAGAAGGCGATTTACTTCTGATGGAATGCATGGATTAATTGTATATATAATATTCCCAAAAGTAATCCTGAATATCGAAATCGATTCAATTTTTATTTTTATGACTGTCCGCGGAATAAATAAAAAATAAGCCACAGACCTGTCTGCCGACAGGCAGGTAACACTGATTAAACAGATAAAAACGGATCTTTATAGCTCTTTGCGAATCACAATCTGTGATAATCCATCCATTAAAATCCGTTTCATCTGTGTGCCGTTCTCAACGATTGGTATAAGAAACGGATAGTCATATTTATTTTTTTTCGAAATTCTACTCAAAAAACCTTATCAAATTCAAAATCAAAGAACTAAGTATTAGTCATTACCAAATTAAAAGCTTAATTTTGCGCAAAATTTAAGCGCTCCTAAAATGACTGCAATTACTGAAAAATCAAACTTACATCCACGCAATTTACACCGTTCTCGTTATGATTTCAAGCAACTTATTCCAGTTTGCCCAGAATTAAAAAACTATGTTTTTACTAATGAGTATCAAATTGAAAGTATTGATTTCAGCAATCCTAGTGCCGTAAAATGCTTAAATAAAGCACTGTTAATAAGTCATTACAACATTAAGGACTGGGACATTCCTAAAAATTATCTTTGCCCTCCTATTCCTGGCAGAGCCGATTACATCCATTACATAGCTGATTTGCTTGCAGAAAGCAATAATGGTGAAATACCAACAGGTATGGAAATCGAAGGTTTGGATATTGGCACTGGAGCAAACTGTATCTACCCAATCATCGGGAATTCGGTTTACGAATGGAGTTTTGTAGGAACCGATATCGACGAAAAAGCATTAAAAAACTGCGCAAAAATTATCGAAGCCAATCCCCATTTAATAGATGCCATTAGTTTGCAATTGCAACTCGAACCGCGTTATATTTTTAAAAATATCATTACTCCCGAAGATCGATTTGCATTCACGATATGCAATCCACCTTTTCACAAATCGGCAGAAGAAGCAAACGAAGGAAGCCTAAGAAAAGTAAGCAATTTAAAAGGTCAAAAACAAACTAAAGCCGTTTTGAACTTCGGCGGACAAAACCATGAATTATGGTGTGAAGGTGGTGAGTTAGGATTTGTTACACAAATGATTTTTGAAAGTGCCCGTTACCCAATGCAATGCTTGTGGTTTACTACACTGGTATCCAAACAATCCCATTTGAAAAGTTTATATAAAACACTAAACAAAGTCAACGCGGCTCAAATTCGCACTATAGATATGGCTCAAGGCCAAAAAACCAGTCGTATTCTTGCTTGGTCTTTCCTGACTGAAAACCAACAACAAGATTGGGAATTTGAGATTAAACAGCCACTTTTTTAGATTTTTTTTCTTACATATGAAGATAAAAGTTATATATTAGCATCAAAAAGGAGGATTTAAAATATAACTTATGGAAACTAACATTAAACTAAAATTGGAACAACTACACGAAAGAGTTGATTCTTTAAAAGACCAAATAAATACCGAAGAGGCAACCAAAAACGCTTTCGTAATGCCTTTCATTCAAATTTTAGGATATGATATTTTTAATCCAACTGAGGTAATTCCTGAATTCATTTGTGATATTGGAACTAAAAAAGGTGAAAAAATTGATTATGTGATTAAAAAAGACGGCGAACCTATTCTGATAATTGAATGTAAACATTGGAAAGAAAAAGTTGACGCACATAATTCTCAATTACATAGATATTATCATGTCTCAAAATCTAGATTTGGCGTCTTAACTAATGGTCACATATATAATTTTTATGCAGACTTAGAAAAGCCTAATATAATGGATGAAAAACCTTTTTTCACTTTAGACTTATCAAACTTAAAAGACTCTAGTCTAAAAATATTAGAGAATTTTTCAAAAAACGGATATAATTTAGAAGGGATATTAGATTCAGCTGAAGCATTAAAATATATAAAGGCAATTAGAAACGAATTTGAAAATGAAATAAAAAATCCTTCAGATGAAATTGTAAAACTTTTGGTTAGTAGATTTTTTGATAAACCATTAACAGCTACAAGAATGGCTACTTTCAAAGAATATACAAAAAAAGCATTTTCTAACTCAATTAACGAGTCTATCAATTTTAGATTAAAAAATGCTTTAAATATAAATGAAAACATACCTACAAAAACAATCGAACAAGTAACTCCAATTGACGAGAATACAGAAACTCCAAAATTTATAACTACTGACGAAGAAATTGAGGGTTCACAAATTATTAAAGCTATTTTAAGGGAAATTTTACCATCTACAAGAATAGCATTTAGAGATACACAATCTTATTTTGGAATTTTATTAGACGATAATAATCGTAAACCAATTTGTCGTTTACATTTTAACTCCTCTAATAAATACATTGAACTTTTCAATAAAGGAAAAGATAATGGTGTAAAAAAACTACTAAATTCTCTTGATGAAATATATGATTATAAAAAAGAATTATTAACAACAATAAAGAATTACGAATAAAGAATATTCAAATAATACTAATAGCCACATAAATTAAACTAAATAACTGTCAATTTATGTGGCTGTAATTTTTAAAAAAACTTCTATTTAAATAAGCTGCAATACTGTCATAGACAAATTTTGCTGATAAACTTTGTACCTTTGCAACTTCCAACTTTGCAACAAAAAACAAATGAAATTCCAAGTCGTATCGGATTACCAACCAAAAGGAGATCAACCTCTAGCAATCGAAAAATTAGCACAAGGCATCGTTGATGGAGAACAATTTCAAACGTTGTTAGGAGTTACAGGTTCTGGTAAAACGTTTACAGTGGCTAATGTGATTCAGGAAGTACAACGCCCTACCTTGGTTTTGGCACACAACAAAACCTTAGCGGCTCAATTGTATTCGGAATTCAAGCAGTTTTTCCCTAATAATGCAGTAGAATATTTCGTTTCTTATTACGATTATTACCAGCCGGAAGCATTTATTCCTGTTACAGGAGTCTATATTGAGAAAGACTTATCTATCAATGAAGAGTTAGAAAAAATGCGATTGAGCACTACTTCTTCCCTACTTTCAGGACGAAGAGACATTATTGTGGTTGCTTCTGTTTCTTGTTTATATGGTATTGGAAACCCAATAGAATTTCAAAAAAATGTGATCGCTATCGAAAGAGATCAAGAAATCTCTCGAACTAAATTATTACACTCTTTAGTGCAGAGTTTGTACTCTAGAACGGAAGCCGACTTTAATCCTGGAAATTTCAGAATTAAAGGTGATACAGTGGAAGTTTTCCCTAGTTACGCCGATGACGCCTATCGCATTCATTTTTTTGGCGATGAAATTGAAGAAATAGAAAGTTTTGATATTAAAACTTCTAAAGTTATTGAACGATTTGACAAGTTGACGATTTATCCAGCCAATATGTTTGTGACTTCGCCCGATGTATTGCAAAATGCGATTTGGCAAATCCAGCAAGATTTAGTCAAACAAGTCGATTATTTCAAGGAAATAGGCAAGCATCTCGAAGCAAAACGTTTGGAAGAACGCACCAATTTCGATTTGGAAATGATTCGGGAATTAGGTTATTGTTCTGGTATCGAAAACTATTCGCGCTACCTTGATGGCCGTGAAGCAGGAACACGTCCTTTCTGTTTATTGGATTATTTCCCAAAAGATTATTTAATGGTTGTTGACGAAAGTCACGTAACACTTTCACAAGTTCACGCCATGTACGGAGGCGACAGAAGCCGCAAAGAAAACTTAGTTGAGTACGGTTTTAGACTTCCTGCAGCCATGGACAACCGACCATTAAAATTTGAGGAATTTGAAGCCATGCAAAACCAAGTCATTTATGTTTCAGCAACTCCAGCGGATTATGAATTACAAAAATCAGGTGGTGTGGTCGTAGAACAAGTTATTCGCCCAACAGGTTTAGTTGATCCTGTTATCGAAATACGTCCTAGTTTGAATCAAATTGATGATTTAATTGAGGAAATCCAACAACGTTGCGAATTAGACGAACGTGTTTTAGTTACCACTTTAACTAAAAGAATGGCAGAAGAATTAGCGAAATACTTAGCAAAAGTAAGCATTCGTTGTCGTTACATTCACTCAGATGTAGATACTTTAGAGCGTATTGAAATCATGCAAGATTTGCGAAAAGGACTATTTGATGTATTGATTGGAGTAAACTTGTTACGTGAAGGTTTAGATTTACCAGAAGTGTCTCTTGTAGCTATTTTAGATGCGGATAAAGAAGGTTTTTTGCGTTCGCATCGTTCCTTAACGCAAACTATTGGTCGTGCCGCCCGAAACTTAAATGGTAAAGCCATCATGTATGCCGATAAAATTACCGATAGTATGCAAAAAACAATCGACGAGACCAATTATCGAAGAACAAAACAAATCAATTTTAACACGGCTAACAATATTGTCCCTCAAGCTTTAAATAAAAAAATTGATAGTGCTTTTACCAAAAGCCCTTCAATTGAATACGAAATGGGACATACAATAAATTCAGCAGCAGAGGCGATAACAGAATACTTATCGAAAGAGGAAATTGAAAAACGCATTCGCGAAAAGCGTAAAGCAATGGAAAAGGCAGCAAAAGAACTTGACTTTATCCAAGCCGCTAAATTGAGAGACGAAGTAAAAAAATTACAAGAACAACTGCCTTAATATTCATAATCTGCGTAAAACATATTCCACAAAACATCGTCAGGAATAACAGAATTAGGCATGTTTTTCACTTTTTTGACTAGAATTTTGATCGCTTCAATATCTAGTCCCATACTTATTGCTATATGAATAATTAATTCTGGATCTTGTTTGTGCAAAATACCATCATTCTGAAAAAAGAGCAATAATTGATAAAATTGTTTAATTCTTGTAAGTTTCAAATTACCCGATAAAACAGGTAATTCTTCTCCAAAAAGGTCTAAAAAAACTCCTTTCTCGAAATTTAATTCATTAGCAATTAAAAATAAAAAATCATAGCTTTTTTTACTCAGTTGACCATCGATTGTCGCATAAGCAATCATTTCTAAAAGCAATTTCTTTTTTTCTACGCTAGTACTCATATCATAAATAATTTTAGCTAAAATATCATTTTTTAAGATAAAAACCCAATCAAATTCTCAAAATCATCGGTTTTGATATAAAAATCGCATTTTAAAACCACTTAAAAAAGGACAAAAATCATCATTTTTTGCTATTCATCGATAGTAAATCACATGGTAAAAACCCTCTTTTTAAACTATTTGTTTTTCCGACTATACTTTTTTATCATTTAAGCAAAATGTGGTTCAAAAAATCAGAATTTAAAAATTCTTCATATCGGGCAAAAATTATTCATTTTTAAAGCTTAATTTTATAATAAAACCAGACTATTATGGAATTGATTATTAGAGAATACGAGCTACAACTAAAGCACACATTCACAATCTCTAGAGAATCAATAGATACCCAACCCTCTTTAATAGTACAATTAAAAAGTGGTGGATTCTCAGGATATGGCGAAGCAACTTCAAATCCTTATTACAATATCACCGTACCCATGATGAAACAGGATTTAGAAGCAGTACAAATACTCATCGAATCAACAATTGATGAAACACCTGAAGATTTCTGGGCAAAAATGTATCCACAGCTTAAACATAATATGTTTGCCCTTTGTGCATTAGATATGGCTTACAACGATTTGTATGCACGTCAACAAGGAAAAAAACTACATGAACTTTGGCACTATAATATCGAAAGAAACCCTTTGACTAACTATACCATTGGGATTGATACGATAGACAAGATGGTGTCGAAAATGAAAGAGCTACCTTGGCCTATCTATAAAATCAAATTAGGAACGAGTAATGATATCGAAATTGTCAAAGCTTTAAGAGCACATACTAATGCTATTTTTAGAATTGATGCAAATTGTGGCTGGGGAATTGAAGAAACGCTAAACAACGCCATCGAACTAAAAAAATTAGGTGTTGAATTCCTAGAACAACCCTTAAAAGCGGATGATTGGGCAGGTCATGAATTCATTTACAAACATTCGGTGCTTCCTATAATTGCTGATGAAAGCTGTATTGTAGAACAAGATGTTGCCAAATGCTATAATCATTTTCATGGTATCAACATCAAACTAGTAAAATGTGGCGGATTAACTCCAGCACGCAGAATGATTGAACAAGCCAAAAGACTAGGATTAAAAACGATGGTGGGCTGCATGACGGAATCATCAGTTGGAATTTCAGCAATAGCCCATTTATTGCCTCAACTGGATTATGTGGATATGGATGGTGCTTTACTTTTATCGGAAGATATTGCCAAAGGAGTAAAAATAGCTCATGGAAAAATTGATTATTCAGAATTGAATGGAACCGGTGTTGTTTTAAAATAACTAAAATGACAGTAGAGGAATTCCCAAATCGAATTATAAAAATCGACAACGAAAAATACATATACTTTGGCGGGACAGCTTATTTAGGCTTACCGCCAAATAAAAAATTCCAAAAAATAGCAGCCAAAAACATCAAGCATTGGGGAACAGCTTATGGAAGTTCTCGAAATGCCAATATAAAACTTTCGGCTTATGAGAAAGGTGAAACTTTTTTAGCTGAATTTATTCAATCACAAGCCGCTCTTACTGTCTCTTCAGGTATGTTAGCAGCACAATTGGTTTTGAAACATTTGGAATTTGAAAACTTTCTTTTTTATCATTTTCCAAATAATCATAACGCAATTTCACACAATAATAGTTCTCCTTTTTTCATAAATGGAAAAATCAACCCGAGGATATTAGATAATACAACAGAAAAAATAGCCATCCTCACAGACGCAGTTCCTTCTAATTCTATTAATGCAGTTGATCTTAGCGTTTTAGAGCAAATCCCAAATCATAAAGAAATTGCCTTAGTAATTGACGAATCTCATTCTTTAGGAATAGTAGGTAAAGAGGGTTGTGGTTTGTATTCTTCTATACAATATAGCAATATCCAACATAAGATATTAGTATCTTCTTTAGGTAAAGCTTTAGGTGTATCAGGGGGTGTTGTTGCTGGAAGTAGTGTTTTTATTGAAAAACTAAAAAACAATGATATTTTTGTGTCGAGTGCAGGAATGAATCCTGCGTTTGTAAATACAATTGCCGAAGCAAAAAAAATAATCAAGAAACAACAAAAAAAACTTCAAGAAAATCTAACCTATTTAGGTTTAAAACTGGCGACTAATAATAAGATTCTCTTTGAACAAAATTATCCTGTTATTTACCCCAAGATTGAAAACATCAATACAATCCTGGCATCAAAAAAAATAATCATTACAAATTTCAAATATAATTCTGATAACGAATATCTGAATAGAATCATTATAACTGCGAATCACAAAAAAAAGGATTTAAATAAAATAATTAAAATCCTCAACGAATATCAAAATGAGCAGACTAGCTAACATGATAATAATGTACCTTTGTAAAAAATAAAACAAAATGACAAACAACGATATTTTTAAAAAATTACGTGTTGCCCTAATGCTTCGCGATGATCAAATAGTTGAAATTTTAGAATTGGTAGATTTTAGAATTTCTAAATCCGAATTGGGTGCATTTTTTCGTGATGAAAAACATCCTAACTATGTAGAATGTGGCGATCAAGTTTTACGTAATTTTTTAAATGGCCTTGTAATTCACTTAAGAGGGACTAAGGAAAACCCTAAAAACCCTAAGGAAGTTTTAGCTAAACATAAGTCCGAAATCCCTGCCAAAGCTAAAGAATCAGCTACTGGCGAACCTAATCAAGCTAAAACAAATTTTAAGAAAAAAACCAACTTTAAAAAACCAACTCCAAAAATTCAAGTGGTAGAAAAAGTAAAATTCAATAACGGAAAAAACAAAAAATCCTAAACTAGATAGCTAATTAAGATTTCTATTAAAATATAAATCCCGAGTACATACTCGGGATTTATTTGTTTAATTCATTCATCTTATTTTGTAAATTTCACTAGGAAAACAAGTCCTTTTCCTGTTTCTAAATCATCTGCTGAAATCTTTTTGTAGTTCAAGGTATTCTTGATAAAATAGTTTAAATCACTATTTGTAGTGTTTGTACTCATAACTACAATTTCACGATTTTCATTAAGTGCAATTCTCACTTTAACCAAAACTTCTTCTCCTAAACCGTCAAAACTTGGATAACTATTTAACATCTTACTGATCTCTTTGTAAGTGTCATCATAATCATTTGTTCCTTTAGTAGGATTCTCTTTTGCAAATGCTGTTGTTAAAAATAAAGTAGCAACAACTGATAATAATAATTTTTTCATGATTTCTAAATTTTAAATTAAACTTAAGTGTTTTTAGATTTCATTACTAAATTATTAAAAAATCTCAATCAAACACTTAAATTATTATCAATACTGCAAGTTTTGAGAGTTGCAAAAAATTACCAATTAAAAAATGAAACTATAATAAAAAAAAAATACTTTAATTTTCATTATTCACATAAAAAATAGAAATAACCTCGATAAAAAATACCAAAACACATCAAAACGAAGCTTATTTTGCATTATATTCAACAAAAAAAGCAACAAAAAAAGTCTCAAATCGACAATTTCATCGAAATGAGACTTTTTTACGATTGTAATGCTATTAAAAACTACTTCATAAATTTGACTAAAAACACCAGTCCGTTTCCAGAAGCCAACTCATTAGCCTCTAATTTTTGATAATTTAAAGTAGTTTTAATATAATTATTCAAAAAATCATCATCTGTACTTGTACTCATTACTACAATTTCATGATTTTCATTAATAACAATTCTAACTTTAACTACTGTATCCTCACCTATACCATCCAGCTGAGTATATGCATTTAACAGTTTTGACAATTCCTTATACGTCTCTGCGTAATTACTTTTTGTATTTGGAGTATCAGTAGCAGCAAATGTTGAAGTCATAAATAACGCTACTACAATAGATAAAAATAATTTTTTCATAATCTTTTTGTTTTTAATTACAGTTCAAAATTAGTACTGATTTTTAATCAAAAAACACAAAAACAATTACTTAACCCAATGATAAAAAACATAATCAATTACCTATTATAAGTAATAAAAATATTCTTTTCAAAAATTTCACAGCTTACAATAAAAGGAAACCAAAAATTAAATAAACTCACAATAAACTTAAAAACTATAAAAAAACCTCAATAATTTACTCATTAATAATAGATTAACATAAATATAGATAATCCGAAATTGATTTGTGAAAATAAAAAAAGCCCGTCTCAAATAAAGACGGGCCATTGTATATAACTAAGCTTTTTAACTAAGAAAGTGCAGCTTGTACTTGATCAGCAGCTTCTTGGAACTGAACAGCCGATAAAATTGGCATACCTGAATTATCAATTAATTCTTTTGCAATTTCAGCGTTAGTTCCTTGCAAACGAACAATGATTGGCACATTAATAGCATCTCCCATGTTTTTGTATGCATCAACAACTCCTTGAGCGACACGGTCACAACGAACGATTCCACCAAAGATATTGATTAAGATTGCTTTTACGTTTGGATCTTTCAAAATAATACGGAAAGCTGTTTCAACACGTTTAGCATCAGCAGTTCCTCCTACATCAAGGAAGTTAGCTGGCTCAAAACCTGCATATTTAATCAAATCCATAGTTGCCATAGCAAGACCTGCACCGTTTACCATACACCCTACAGTACCATCAAGGTCCACATAGTTCAATCCTACTTCTTTAGCTTCTACTTCAATTGGATTCTCTTCACGTACATCACGCATGTCTGCATACACTTTTTGTCTGAACAATGCGTTATCGTCAATATTTACTTTAGCATCAACAGCTAAAATTTTATTATCAGATGTTTTTAAAACTGGATTGATTTCAAACATAGAAGCATCTGAACCAATATAAGCTTTATATAAAGCATCGATAAATTTCACCATTTCTTTGAATGCATTACCTGTAACACCTAAGTTAAATGCAATTCTTCTAGCTTGAAAACCTTGTAAACCAACAGCTGGGTCAATTTCTTCAGTAAAGATTAAGTGCGGAGTATGCTCAGCAACTTCCTCAATATCCATTCCACCTTCTGTAGAATACATAATCATATTACGTCCTGTAGCTCTGTTTAACAATACAGACACATAAAATTCTGAAGTTTCAGATTCTCCTGGATAGTAAACATCCTCTGCAATTAAAACTTTGTGAACTGTTTTACCTTCTGCAGATGTTTGAGGAGTAACTAATTGCATTCCGATGATTTCTTCTGCAATTCCTTCTACTTTGTCAATACCTTTAGCCAGTTTAACACCTCCACCTTTACCACGACCACCTGCGTGAATTTGTGCTTTAACTACGTACCAGCTCGTTCCTGTTTCGGTAGTTAATTGTTTTGCAGCAGCAACTGCTTCTACTGGACTATTTGCAACGATTCCGCGTTGAACGCGAACGCCATAGCTAGCTAAAATCTCTTTTCCTTGATATTCGTGTATGTTCATAATATAGAATTTGTCTGAATCTGATTTTATTTCAGAAAATAAGTCCGACAAAAGTAGAAAAAACGAACTTAAATGAGAAATCTTTTTATCGATTTAAAATATCTTATTGAGAAAGTTAAAAAAAAACGTCTTTTGCTTCAATATTTCTACCAAAAAAATGATTTCATAGCAAATAAAGAGAACAAACAAGCATTTTTACACAAAATTTCTCAATTTTGTTTTTAAAAAAATCAGAAATAATTGTCAATATATAAGGTCAAAATACAGTGAATATTAATAATTTGTTAATACTTAGCCTAAATAATGCAATTATTATTATAATTAATACATTTTTCTATTATTCCTGTAAAAGTAAGCTCGAATAGTCCAAATCAATGGATTATATTTAATGAAATATCTATTTTTGTAAAAAAAATTATCAAGCATGAAAGTTAAAGAACAAGGCCTTTATTTGCCAGAATTCGAGCATGAAAACTGTGGAGCTGGTTTTATCTGCAACCTTAAAGGTGAGAAAACAAATCAAATTATTCACGACGCATTAGAGATTCTAGTAAAGCTAGAACACCGTGGAGGTGTAAGTGCTGACGGGAAAACGGGAGATGGAGCTGGACTTTTAATTGACATTCCTCATGAATATTTCAATAGAGTTTGTGATTTCAAATTACCTGCCCCTAGAGAGTATGCTGTCGGGATGGTATTTTTACCAAAAATCAAAAATCAATACGTTTTTTGTAAAGACATATTTGAAAAAGAAATCAAAGCACAAGGGCTTTCTGTTTTAGGATGGAGAGAAGTTCCTGTTGATTCTAGTCAATTAGGAGAAATTGCTTTAGCTTCTGAACCTACAATTGAACAATTGTTCGTAGGTAAAAATGAAGCCATTGATGAAGCAACCTTCAAAGCTAAATTGTACGCCGCTCGTAAGATTACAGAACACACTATTGCCAATTCTAAAATATCGCAAAGTTCTTATTTTTATGTTCCTAGTTTATCAACTACTACCTTAATATATAAAGGTATCATTATGCCTGAAGATATCGGGCCATATTATACGGACTTACAACAAACGGATTTAGTAACTCGTTTGGCTTTAGTTCACCAACGTTTCTCAACAAATACAATGCCTACATGGGAGTTAGCTCAGCCATTTAGATACATGTGTCAAAACGGTGAGATCAACACTTTGAGAGGAAACGTAAGCAGAATGCGTGTTCGCGAAGAAATCATGAAAAGTGATGTATTTGGTCCACAAATAGAGAAATTATTCCCTATTATCTTACCTGGAAAATCGGATTCAGCTTCTATGGATATGGTTGTTGAATTACTTACACATACGGGACGTTCATTGCCTGAAGTTATGATGATGATGATTCCTGAAGCATGGGAGAAACACAAAACCATGTCTGAGGAAAGAAAAGCTTTCTACGAATACAATGCTTGCATCATGGAACCATGGGATGGACCTGCATCTGTACCATTCTCTGACGGTGATTATGTAGGAGCTTTATTAGACCGTAATGGTTTAAGACCTTCTCGTTATACAGTTACAAAGAGCGGAAAATTAATCATGGCATCTGAAATTGGTGTAGTAAACGTTGATCCAGAAGACGTAGAAAGCCATGGAAGATTAGAGCCAGGAAAAATGTTCTTAGTAGACATGAACGAAGGACGCATCGTAAATGATGAAGAAATCAAAAACAAAATCGTTTCTGAAAGACCATACCAAGAATGGTTAAAACAATACCGTTTACACCTAAGAGACGTACCTACTACAACTAAGGCTTGCCCAATCGAAACTATCGATTTAAAAACTAGAGAGCGTTTATTTAATTATACATTAGAGGACATTCAAGATGTTATCACTCCAATGGCTCAATCTGGAAAAGAAGCATTAGGCTCCATGGGTACTGATACTCCTCTTGCTGTATTATCAGATAGACCACAATTAATTCCCAACTATTTCAAACAATTATTCGCACAGGTTACTAACCCTCCATTAGATGGTATCCGTGAGGAAATTGTAACTGATATCAGCTTAGCATTGGGTCAGGACAGAAATATTTTTGATATTTCTAGTAAACAATGTAGAAAATTAAGAATTCAAAACCCGGTTATTTCTAACGATGATTTAGAAAAAATCAGAAATATTGATATCGATCATTTCAAAGCAGAAACTATTGAAATCTTATACAAAAAAGATAAAGGTTTAAATGGTTTAGAAAATGCTTTAGAAGATATCATCATTCAAATTACTAAAGCAGTAGATAGAGGAACTAATATTATAATCTTATCGGATAGAGGTGTTAATAAAGATTTCGCTCCAATTCCTGCATTATTAGCTTGTTCTTATGTTCACCACCAAATGAACCGTTTACGTAAGCGTTCTTATTTTGATATCATTATCGAATCTGCAGAACCACGTGAACCGCACCACTTCGCTACTTTATTCGGTTACGGAGCAAGTGCAATTAACCCATATATGGTGAACGAAATCATTCGTGTTCAAGTACAAGAAGGATTTATCACTGGAATCAGCGAGCAGAAAGCAGTTGACAACTTCAACAAAGCAATTGGTTCTGGTTTATTAAAAATCATGAACAAAATTGGAATCTCTACATTACACTCATACAGAGGATCTCAAATTTTCGAAATTGTTGGTTTCAACTCTAAATTTGTTGAAAAATACTTCCCATACACTGCTTCAAGAATTGAAGGTATCGGACTGTATGAAATTGAAAAAGAAATCAACGAAAGATATTTATACGCTTATCCAGATGTATTAATCCCTAACCGTTTAGGATTAAACATTGGTGGAGAATACAGATGGAGAAGAAACGGAGAAAGACACTTATTCAACCCAACTACTATCGCTAAATTACAGCAAGCAGTACGTTTAAGTGATCAAGCTAGTTATGATGTGTATGCTAAAACAGTAAACGATCAGGCTAAAAATTTAATGACAATTCGTGGTCTTTTTGAATTTGACAACTTAGACCCAATTCCATTAGACGAAGTAGAACCATGGACAGCTATCGTAAAACGTTTCAAAACGGGTGCGATGTCTTACGGATCTATCTCTAGAGAAGCACACGAGAACTTAGCAATCGCAATGAACCGTATTGGAGGAAAATCCAATTCAGGTGAAGGTGGTGAGGACAGAACTCGTTTCCAACCAGATATTAATGGTGACAGTCGTAACTCGGCTATCAAACAAGTAGCTTCTGGACGTTTTGGAGTAACTTCTCACTACTTATCAAGTGCAAAAGAGATTCAAATTAAAATGGCTCAAGGTGCTAAACCTGGAGAAGGTGGTCAATTACCTGGTGAAAAAGTATTACCTTGGATTGCATCGGCTCGTAACTCAACTCCTTTCGTAGGATTGATTTCACCTCCACCACACCACGATATTTATTCAATTGAAGATTTAGCACAATTAATTTTCGACTTGAAAAATGCAAATAGAGAAGCACGCATCAACGTAAAATTAGTTTCTGAAGTTGGTGTTGGAACAATTGCAGCGGGTGTTGCAAAAGCAAAAGCGGATGTTGTATTGATCGCTGGTTATGACGGTGGAACTGGAGCTTCTCCATTAACATCATTAAAACACGCAGGTCTTCCTTGGGAACTTGGATTAGCGGAAGCACAACAAACTTTAGTATTAAATAACTTAAGAAGTCGTATTGTTGTAGAATGTGATGGTCAGTTAAAAACGGGACGTGACGTAGCTATCGCCGCTTTATTAGGTGCTGAAGAATTTGGTTTCGCTACTGCTCCACTAGTTGCTTCTGGATGTATTATGATGCGTAAATGTCACTTGAATACTTGCCCTGTAGGTATTGCTACTCAAGATAAAGAATTACGTAAAAACTTTAAAGGAACTCCTGAACACGTAATTAACTTCTTCTACTATGTAGCAGAAGAATTAAGAGGTATCATGGCTTCATTAGGTTTCAGAACAATGGTAGAAATGATTGGGCAAACACACAAAATCAATTCTAACAAAGCTATCACACACTACAAAGCCAGAGGTTTAGATTTATCATCAATCTTACATCGTCCAGCTGCGTATAAAAACATGGTAGTTCGTAATACTGAAAAACAAGATCATGGTCTTGACAACGTATTGGATTTCCAAATATTAAGAGATTCTCACCGTGCTTTATACAGAAAAGAAAAAATGACTCTAGATTATCCTATCAAGAACACAGATCGTTCTGTAGGTGCTATTGTTAGTAACGAAATTTCTAAAATCTACGGACACTTAGGTCTGCCAGAAGACACTTTAAACATTAATTTCACTGGTTCAGCAGGACAAAGTTTAGGAGCATTTAGTGCACACGGATTAACTTTTACTGTAGAAGGAAACACCAATGACTATTTAGGTAAAGGTTTATCTGGAGCTAAATTAATCATCAAGAAACCAGCAAAAGCTACTTTTGTTGCTTCAGAAAACATTATCGTAGGTAACGTTTGTTTATTTGGAGCTATTGAAGGAGAAGCATTCATCAACGGTATTGCAGGAGAGCGTTTTGCAGTACGTAACTCAGGAGCTGTAGCAGTTGTTGAGGGTGTGGGTGACCACGGTTGTGAGTACATGACTGGAGGAAAAGTAGTTGTTCTGGGTAAAACTGGAAGAAACTTTGCTGCAGGTATGAGTGGTGGTATCGCTTATATCTATGATCCTCAAAACAAATTCAAAAACGGATTGTGTAACACTGAAACAATCGAGTTTGAAACAGTTGAAGGAAAAGAAGCTGATGAATTAAAACACTTAATTGAAAGACACGTTCAGTACACTGACAGTACTAAAGGAGCTGAATTATTAAGTGACTGGAACACTAGCTTAGAGAATTTTGTAAAAGTAATGCCTACAGAATACAAAAAAGCGTTAAAACGCTTAGAAACTGAGGAACAAATGGTAGAAGAATTAACAGCATAATACAATGGGAAAAGTAACAGGTTTTAAAGAATTCGAAAGACAAGATGAATCATACACAGCAGTAGAAGAGCGTGTTGGACATTATAAAGAATTTACAGTTCCTTTGAGTGAAGCTGAAATTACTAAACAAGGATCTCGTTGTATGGATTGCGGTATTCCATTTTGTCACAGTGGATGTCCATTAGGGAATTTAATCCCTGATTTCAACCACATGGTTCACCAAGGTGAATGGCAAAAAGCTTCTTGGATATTACATTCAACAAATAACTTCCCTGAATTTACAGGGCGTTTATGTCCAGCTCCATGTGAAAAAGCATGTGTACTAGGAATTATCAATGATCCTATTTCTATTGAAAACATAGAAAAAAATATTGTGGAGCGTGCATTCCAAGAAGGTTGGATTAAACCACAACCACCAAAAACAAGAACTGGTAAAACAGTTGCTGTTGTTGGTTCGGGACCTGCAGGTTTAGCAGCTGCACAACAATTAAACAGAGCAGGTCATACTGTAACTGTTTTTGAAAGAGACAATGCTATTGGAGGATTATTACGTTATGGAATTCCTAATTTCAAATTAGAAAAAGAAATTATCGACAGACGTATAGCTATTCTTGAAGCAGAAGGTATCACTTTCAAAGTAAACACTAATGTAGGTGTTAACTACTCTATTGAAGACTTAAAAGCATTTGATGCTATCGTACTTTGTGGTGGAGCAACTGAAAGAAGAGGCTTACCTACTCCTGGTGCTGATGCTGATGGTGTAGTTCAGGCAATGGATTTCTTAACACAACAAACAAAAGTGGTTTGGGGTGAAAAAATCGAAAACCAAGTTTTAGCAACTGGTAAAGATGTTATCGTAATCGGTGGTGGAGATACAGGTTCTGACTGTGTGGGAACATCAAACCGTCAAGGTGCAAAATCAGTTACAAACTTTGAGATTATGCCAAAACCACCTGTTGGAAGAAGTGAGTCTACACCATGGCCATTCTGGCCTTTACAGTTAAAAACATCAACTTCTCACAAAGAAGGATGTAATAGAAACTGGTTAATTAATACTAAAGAATTCATCAAAGATGCTAATGGTAAATTAACTGCTCTTAAAACTGTAAATGTTGAATGGAAAATGGTTCCAGGACAACGTCCAGAATTAATCGAGATTGAAGGTTCTGAACAAATCTGGCCATGTGACTTAGCTTTATTAGCTTTAGGATTTACAGGACCCGAGAAAAATTTAGCAGAACAATTAGGTCTTGAAACTGATTTTAGAAGTAACTATAAAGCAAACAATTACCAAACTAATGTTCCAAATATATTTACTGCAGGAGATATGAGAAGAGGACAATCATTAATCGTTTGGGCAATCTCTGAAGGTCGTGAGGCAGCAAGAGAAGTTGATTTGTTTTTAATGGGAACTACAAACCTTCCTACTAAAGAAGGTGGAGATTTACCTCCATTGTAGTATATCTATAAAGTATATAAAAGGCTATCTGAGAGCAATTTCAGATAGCCTTTTTGCTTTTATAGTTTCTTGAAAATATATTAAGTGATAAAAATACATAAAAAAATCACTTAAGGTTATTTATGTAACTTATTGTTAGAATTTGTTAGAAATAATTATATCTATTGTAGTATCAATAAAGAATAATAAATTTGTACAAAATTCACACCAATGCAATCTAAAGACTTACTTCAATTAGCAGAACAATTTGGCACACCACTATATGTATACGATGCCGAAAAAATAAAATCACAATATAACAGACTAACTAAAGCTTTTTCTAAAGTAGAAAAACTACGCATTAACTATGCAATGAAAGCCCTGTCTAATATATCTATCCTACAACTATTAAAAGATATGGGATCTGGACTAGACACGGTATCAATTCAAGAAGTACAATTAGGACTTCATGCAGGATATGCACCAGATAGAATTTTCTATACACCAAATGGAGTTTCCTTAGAAGAAATTGAAGAGGTACACGCTTTAGGAGTTCAAATCAATATTGACAACCTATCCATTTTGGAACAATTTGGTGCAAAACATCCAACGGTTCCAGTTTGTATTCGTATCAATCCACACGTTATGGCCGGAGGAAACGAAAACATTTCAGTAGGTCATATCGATAGTAAATTTGGTATTTCCGTACACCAATTGCCTCACTTAGTTCGTATTGTTGAAAACACTAAAATGAACATTGTAGGTATCCACATGCACACAGGTTCTGATATTTTGGACATCGAAGTATTCTTGTATGCTGCTGAAATCTTATTTGACGCTGCTAGAAACTTCAAAAATCTGGAATTCTTAGACTTTGGAAGTGGATTTAAAGTACCTTACAAAAAAGATGATATTGAAACTGACATTGAAGAATTAGGTAAAAAGTTATCAAAAAGATTCAATGCTTTTTGCGACGAATATGGTAAAGAATTGACATTAATTTTTGAACCAGGAAAATTCTTGGTGAGTGAAGCCGGTTTCTTCTTAGCAAAAGTTAATGTGGTAAAACAAACCACTTCGACTGTTTTTGCAGGAATCGATTCTGGATTCAATCATTTAATTCGTCCTATGTTTTATGGTTCACAACACCATATCGAAAACATTTCAAATCCGAAAGGGAAAGAGCGTTTTTACTCTATCGTTGGGTACATCTGTGAAACAGATACGTTTGCAAGCAACCGTAGAATTCAAGAAATTGCAGAAGGAGATATTCTATGCTTTAGAAATGCTGGTGCTTACTGCTATTCTATGTCTTCGAACTATAATTCAAGATACAAACCAGCAGAAGTACTATGGATTAACGGAGAAGGGCATTTAATTAGAGCCCACGAAACTTTCGAAGATTTATTAAAAAATCAAATTCCATTACCTGCTACAGTAACACTATAGTAGAATACAATGATAAAAAAAGGGACTTTAAACAGTCCCTTTTTTAGTATTATTTAGTTTCCAAAACCTCTGTCAAAACCTCAGCTTCTGTTCCGTTAGGAAAATCAATTCTTATTTTCTGAGCGATCGTAGGAGCAATCTGTGTAATAACTTTTCGATCAAAAGACTCCCCTTTTTTGATATTCCATCCGTAAAATAATAAAGGCACATGTGTATCATAATTGAATGGTGTTCCGTGAGAAGTTCCTTTTCCTTCATGTGCACTATAACCTGCTTTTTCTAAAAGAACTAAATCTCCGTTTTGTTTAGGATCATAACCTCTAAAAACAGCGTTCAAATAAAAATCAGTACTATTTGCTGACAAAATTTCTTCCTCTGAATAGACACGTTTTATATGAGAAAAACTCATTATATACTCTTTAAAAGTCTTTTTAACAATGTCTAAATCCAAGTTGCTTTCTTTAATTTTCTTTTTATCAAAAAACAAATTATAGTTGGAATAGTCTAACACAAAATCCGCCCCAAAATTAGCTTTCGAAAAATCACGCAACTTATTTACAAACAATGAATAATCAACAGGTTCTATAGGATACTTACTATCCTTTAAAAATTGTTGATTCTCAGCAGCGGCATGATCTGAAGTTAAAAACAACAAATAATTACCCTTACCTACTTTTTTATCCAAGAACTCTAAAAAATGAGCGATGGTCTCGTCTAATCGCAAATAAGTATCCTGAACCTCTCTAGAACGTGGCCCTGTCAAATGTCCTATATAATCTGTTGATGAAAAACTAAGCGTTAAAAAATCGGTCACTTCATCAGCCCCTAAACCTTCATTAATGATAGTTTCTTTCGCAAAATCAGCTATGAAATCATTCCCATACGGTGTTCTCTTTATGACTTTAGCTCCATATTTTGCATACATAGATTTTAAATCATAGGGAAAAACAGGCTTTTTACTACCAAACAACAAACCCTCATAATCATTATCATCCGCTAAACTTTCATTATAAACAGATTCTGATTTCAACAAAGTCCAATCTTTACTTAAATAGGTTTCATAATTTTTCTTTGCATTAAAATCGTCCACCCATTTTGGTAATTCTTTCCCATAAAAAGTACTTGAAATAAAATTTCCCGAATCACTCAACCAAAAAGCCCAATTAGCAAAATGTCCTGCTGGAAGTATCGAACCACGATCTTTTACGCTTACACCTATTACTTTTCCTTTAAAATTAGTTGCTAAACGTAACTCATCTGTTACAGTTGAAGTTTCTAAATTAACAGGAGACATTTTTCCCTCTTCTACCTTCCCCTTACCCAATATACTAACCGATGCATCATCAGTGCAATATTTATCTTTTGCTATGGACTTATCAAACCAAGTATTACCTACAATTCCATGTACTGCTGGTGTAGTCCCTGTATAAATAGAAGCATGTCCAGGACCAGTATAAGTAGGCATATAATTGTATTGTGTGTTATGAAAAACATAACCTTCACCCATTAGCTTTCGGAATCCATTTGCTGAAAAGTCATCAGCGTAACGATATAAATATTCCATTTTCATTTGATCGACCACAACTCCCACAACTAACTTTGGTCTTTGTTGGGCGTAAGAATTAAAAATTGCTATAGAAGCAAAAAGTAAGGTTATTTTTTTCATGCTTAAATTATGTTTTCGGACAAAAATACAAATTAAATAGCGAGCTTAAGATTATCAAAAAGTTATATATACTTGACTCGAACTATCCAGAAATATGAATCTACACTATTTTATAAACCATAATATCCTATTTTTGTACTATACCTTTTAATCCTTCCAATTAAAAAAACAATGAAATTAAATCCTATTGCTTTTTACAAAGCATTACTAAAAAATATAGCATTTCGGTAATCCTTTTTATTTTATTCATTGTTAATTCATACGCAACAAAAGGAAAATGGACTAGTAAAACTACGGGAACCAGTATTGAATACAAAACTTTTGAATCGAACCAACCCATCAAAGATTATGCAGGTAATTATCTAACGGTTGTTTATCTAGAAAATTTGTCTTTTAAAAAAATTGGTCGTTATAGTAATAAGAAAAATGTAAATTGGTTACTCTCCCAAGGGTACAGAGTTATTGAATTGGATTATAAAAAAAACAAAAATGCTAAAGCATTAAAAATAAATGAAGACATCATAGCTATCAATGATTCGATTGCTTCAGGCAGATTTTGTAGTTTAAAAAACTGCTCCTTATACAAATCTTATATTTTGTTTGAAGGTTACCGCATTGCTAGAAATCTAAGTTATTTTGTTGATAACCCAAAAATATACAACACCCCAGAGGAATACATTGTAGGCGATTCATTGCATATGGACATCATATATCCTGTTAAGCCTAAAATCAAAATTCCTACCCTTCTCTCTTTCTCGTATAGCAATAGTTATGCATTTTATGAAAATAAAAAAGGGAAACTTACAGATGCCTACAAAGATCAAAGACTCAATCTTTCCTATACTCTTGCAGGTTTTAACGATTCCTTTTTAGAAGGTGCTCCTGCAAATGGCATGGCATGGGCAATCGCCGATCATCCAAAATATTGCCAATGGGGAAAAGGAAAACCAGAAAATGGTCCAAATGACGCCTACAAATCGTTTCTAACCAATCCTGATGCTGCCCAAAAAGTAAAATCAGCGATTAGAACCTTACGTGCTTTTGGAGCAAATATTGGGCTTTCAGATAAAATAGGTCTTTTTGGATTTTCCAGAGGTTCAACAGCTGGTTCGTTAGCTATTGGCGATAAAAAAATTAAAGAAATAGAGAACGCAGGTTTTAATCATACTATTTCTGATGACATACAAGCAGCTGCTTTAGGTCCAGGCGTATTTGATTACACCCTAATTTACAACACCCTCGATGATGGAGATAAAAATTTAGAACAAAGATGCCCTTTGGTTTGGGGACCTTTAGAACAAAATCGAAAACTTTGGGAAACCATGGGGGCTTCTTTTTTGGTGGAAAAAACTGCTGCTCCTACGCTATTCTTCTATAATACGGATGATGATCGCTATTATGAAGATCAAATCAACCATTTTAAAAACAAATTAGACAAATTAGGAGTTACAACAGCTACACTTATCAATTATGGCAAAGGACATGCTATTCCGCAAACAGAGACAAGTCTAAATACGCTTTATAGCTTCTTTAAAAACCACCTTAATCCTCCAAAATTGAATAAATAGAATCACAACAATCAAGATTTGAATTGACAAAAATCAAATGTGATATCTAGTAAGAAAATTTAGTTTCATTACTCATCTTGTCTTTTTCGGTTCCTAAAACCCTCTAAAAAACTAAAAAACAATACTTTAAAAACAAAACACAGTTGACTGACTGAACACCAAAATGTATTTATAAACTTGCTTAAAAAAAATACCAACAACTTATAAAACTTTTGTTGATTTTTATTTTTATTTATTCTAAATAATTCTTGCGTAAACCATTTTTTGATTTTACATTTGCACCGTTATTTTAAATAAATCCAAATAAAGAACAAAATGAAAAGAATTTTACTGCCTACAATAGCATTATTATTTTCAATATCTAATCAAGCTCAAGAGATTGCTTCCGCTTTAAATTATAATACATCTGAAGTTACTGCAGATCCTCTTGACACCATCAAGAACAAAAAAGGACAAATCCTTAGAGAAGTTACCGTAACCGGAAACAAACCTCAAAAACCGGTTTCTGTTTCTAGAGCAGGAATAAAACCAATGGATTTACCACAAAGTGTTCAGGTTATCGATAATGAAATCATCACGCAACAACAAGCTATCCGTTTAAGCGAAGTAATCAAAAACGCTAATGGTGTTTATGTAGGTTCTGCACGTGGTGGTGCTCAGGAATCATTCTGGTCCAGAGGTTATGATATGTCTGCCAACAATATGTTTAAAAACGGATTCAGATATAATGCCGGTTCCATCCCTGAGGTTTCTGGTTTAGAAAGAGTAGAATTCTTAAAAGGAGGTTCTGCCTTATTATTTGGAAATGTAGCTCCTGGAGGAATAATGAATTTAGTTACTAAAACTCCAAAATTTGAAAAAGGAGGAGAAATCAATATGCAGACAGGAAGTTATGATTACTACAAACCTTCTGTAGATTTTTACGGCCCTCTAAATAAATATATTGCCTATCGTTTTAATGGTTCGTATGAAAATGCAAAAAGCTTTAGAGATTATGTAAAAAACGAGCGTATATACTTTAACCCTTCGTTTCTATTTAAAATTAGTGAAAAAACAAATATTACGGTTCAGGGAGATTACTTAAATGCTGATTGGACACCAGATTTTGGAACAGGAATTATTGGAGAAACTATCTTAGATATGCCTAGAAATATTTACTTTGGTGCACTTTGGTCAACAGGTAACACAAAATCGTCTAGTGCTTCTATTTTATTCAATCATGATTTTAATAAAAATTGGAAATTAGCATTTAATTCTTCATACCAATCGTACAGAAGAACTCAAAAATCTACTGCTCAATTAAACCCTGTTGCCACTAATGGTGACTGGAAACGTGGTTTAACTCAGGCAGATGCTGCTGAAAACATCTTTGGTGACCAATTGAGTTTACAAGGAACTTTTAACACCGGAAAAATTAAACATCAAATTTTTACAGGTGTAGATTACGAATATTCATTAGCACCAAGTTATACTTTTGCTTTCTATGCAAGTCCAACTTCTTCAACGGTTATTACTACTGAAAGTACAGCAATTAATCTATTTAACTACGATTACGGTACTCAAAGTACCGTAGCACCATTTTCGAAAGCAACTCAATTAGGAACTACAAATACGCAACGTTTTGGAGCTTATGCTCAAGATTTAATTTCTATTAATGAATACATTAAAGTATTAGGAGGAATCCGTTGGTCATGGCAAGAAGCAGAAGTTGATACAAAAGAGCTATCTACAGGAATTACAACCACTTCGGCTAAAACATTAAACAGAGCCTATTCTCCAAAAGGAGGTATCGTAATCCAACCAAACAGAGACATGTCTATTTTTGCGAGTTATTCAAATTCATTTACTCCAAATACTGGAACTACAGTTGATTTAAAAACATTAGCACCTTCAATCATTGATCAATATGAAGTAGGTATCAAAAAAGATTTCTGGAGAGGAATTTTAAGTACCAATGTTACTGTATACCAAATCAACAATAACAATTTAGCTCAAACAGCACAATTCCTAGCTGATGGAGTGACACAAAACGTTAATGCTAATTTAAAAGAATTAGTAGGTGCTACTAAAGGAAAAGGTATAGAAATTGATATTACAGCTAAACCTGCTGAGGGTTTAAATATCATGGCTGGATATAGTTTTAATGAAACAAAAATCTCTAAATCTTCTGGAACAAGCGGAAGTCTTGTTGTAGGTGATATTCTTGCCAGAACTCCAAGAAATACTGCCAACTTGAGCTTTTTCTATAAATTACCTACTGGCAAATTAAAAGGATTGAGTTTTGGAGCTATTGCAAGTTATATCGGAGACAGAACCGGAGGATGGAACGACCGTTATGTTTGGACAGAAAACAAACCTTCAACTACTCCAAAAACATATACTGTTACAATCGAAGACAGAGACATCCCTCTGGAAGGATACACTACAGTTGACGCTTCTGTAGGTTATGAGTGGAAAAAATTCTCAATCTTATGTAAATTATCTAACATAACTAACGAATTGAATTACACTGTACACGAAAACTATAGTACAAATCCAATTGCGCCTCGTCAAATTATGACAAGCCTTAAGTACAAATTCTAAAAACAATATTTGATATATTTTTTTCAAAAGCTCCTCTAAGGAGCTTTTTTTATTTTAAATCATTTGAACAAAATAAATTATCTTTAAAAACCATTGAAAACCAATCCTTTTTATCATGAAAAAAATCACAAAGGAAGATATCAGTCAGGAAGTATTTGACTTATATGACGATTATGCACACAACAAAATTGAACGTCGACAATTTATCGAAAAACTTTCTGTTTTTGCAGTTGGCACACTTACGTTACCTTCGCTATTAAGTTTTATTACTCCCGATTATGTAAATTCAATCACCATTAAAAAAGATGATCCAAGAATTATTTCGGAATATTTGACTTATGATTCTCCCAAAGGAGGTGGAAAAATCAAAGGTTTACTTTCCAAACCGAGCAAAATCCGTAAAAAAATCCCAGCTGTTATTGTAGTGCATGAAAACCGTGGTCTAAATCCGTATATTGAGGATGTAGGTCGTCGATTAGCTGTGGATGGATTTATCAGTTTAGCTCCAGACGCTTTAACTCCACTTGGAGGTTACCCAGGCAACGACGATGCAGGTCGCGAACTTCAGAAAAAAAGAGACCGTTATGAAATGCTAGAAGATTTTATTGCTGCCTACTATTCCTTAAAAAATAATCCAGATTGTAATGGACATATAGGTGTTGTTGGATTTTGTTTTGGAGGATGGATAGCTAATCTAATGGCTGTAAAAATACCAACTTTAGGAGCTGCTGTCCCTTTTTATGGCGGACAACCTACCGCCGAAGAAGCCGAACAAATCAAAACGCCTTTATTATTACAATATGCAGGATTAGATACTCGAGTAAATGAAGGATGGCCAGCATTTGAAGCTGTTTTAAAGAAAAACAATGTTCCAAACACCGCTCACATTTATCCAAATGTAAATCATGGTTTTCACAATAACACCACTCCTCGTTATGATGAAAAAGCAGCCACATTAGCCTGGACTAGAACTATTGATTTTTTTAAAGAGAAATTAAAATAAAAAGAATAGGCAAATTTTATTTTTTTTACCGCAAATTTGAAAATAAGTAATTCAAATTTGCGGTATTTTTTTAAAAATTCAATCCAATAGGAAACTCAATTTTTCTCGTAAAATAAATCATTTTCGCAGATTTAAAAAATAAATTTACTTTCAAATCATTTAGTAGTACCTTTGCAGCTCAAATTATTAAAATGAGATTACACAGAAACTTAGTATATACTACCATTGATTCTCTAAATGCGATATTTAACGAAGGAGAATATGCCGATAAAGTAGTAGCAAGAGCACTAAAAAAAGACAAACGTTGGGGAAGTTCCGATAGAAAATTTGTCGCAGAAACCATCTACGAAATTGTTCGTTGGAAAAGACTATATGCCGAGATTGCCGAAGTTAAAGAACCATTTGACAGAGACAATCTTTGGAGAATGTTTGCTGTTTGGGCCGTTTTAAGAGGTTACCCAATTCCTGATTGGCGTCAATTAGAAGGCACACCTGAAAGAAAAATTAAAGGCCGTTTTGACGAATTATCAAGAAACCGAGTTTTCAAAGAATCTATTCCAGACTGGATGGATGAGATAGGAGTGAAAGAATTAGGCGAAAAAGTGTGGGCAAAAGAAATTGCAGCTCAAAATCAACCCGCCAAAGTAATTCTTAGAACCAATACTCTAAAAACTACTAAAGAAAAACTAAGAGCCATTTTAATGGACCTAGACATTGAAACCGAATATCTGGAAGAACAAGCAGATGCTTTGGTCTTAAAAGAACGTGCGAATGTTTTTTTAACAGATGCTTTCAAAGAAGGTTTGTTTGAAGTTCAGGATGCCAGTTCACAATTAGTTGCTCCATTCCTAGATGTAAAACCTGGAATGCGCGTTGTTGATACTTGTGCTGGTGCTGGTGGAAAAACCTTGCACATTGCTTCATTAATGGAAAATAAAGGCCAATTGATTGCAATGGATTTATATGAAAGTAAATTAAAACAATTAAAACTAAGAGCTAAAAGAAACGGCGTTTTCAATGTTGAGTACCGAATCATTGATACCACCAAAGTAATTAAAAAATTACACGAAAAAGCAGACCGTGTATTGATTGATGCTCCTTGTAGTGGTTTAGGTGTTTTGAAAAGAAATCCAGATGCCAAATGGAAATTGCAACCTGAGTTTATTGACAACATCCGTAAAGTTCAGGCAGAAGTTTTGGAAAACTATTCTAAAATTGTAAAACCAGGAGGAAAATTAGTTTACGCTACCTGTTCAGTACTTCCATCAGAAAATCAAGAACAAGTAGAACGTTTCTTAAAAACGGATATTGGAAAACAATTTACTTTTATCAAAGATCACAAAATATTAGCTTCGGAATCTGGTTTTGATGGATTCTATATGGCTATGTTGGAGAGAAAGATATAGTTTTCAGTCGCAGAAGGCAGAAGGCAGAAGGCAATAAAAAAGGGATTTTCAGTTTGAAAATCCCTTTTTTTTATCTTTATTTTAAAATTCCGAAATCTAAATTCTAAAATCTGAATTCTAAAAATTAGTCGTTCATAGAAATTAAAAACTCCTCGTTGTTTCTTGTTTTCTTGAATCTATCATTGATAAATTCCATTGCTTCAACTGGATTCATATCAGAAAGGTATTTTCTCATAATCCACATTCTTTGTAGTGTATCTTTATCCAATAATAAATCATCTCTACGAGTACTTGATGAAGTCAAATCGATAGCTGGAAAAATACGTTTATTAGCAATTTTTCTATCCAATTGCAATTCCATATTACCAGTTCCTTTGAACTCTTCGAAAATAACCTCATCCATTTTCGAACCTGTTTCTGTCAACGCAGTAGCAATAATACTTAACGAACCTCCTTTTTCAACATTACGAGCCGCTCCAAAGAAACGTTTTGGTTTTTGCAATGCATTAGCATCTACCCCACCACTTAATACTTTACCAGAAGCTGGCTGTACTGTATTATAAGCTCTTGCTAAACGCGTAATCGAGTCCAATAAGATTACTACATCATGACCACATTCTACCAATCGTTTAGATTTTTCAAGTACAATATTCGCAATTTTTACGTGTTCTTGCGGTTCTCTGTCAAAAGTGGAAGCAATTACTTCTCCACGTACCGAACGTTGCATATCTGTAACCTCCTCAGGACGCTCGTCAATCAATAAAACAATTAGATATACTTCAGGATGATTAGCCGCAATAGCATTTGCTATCTCTTTCAACAACATGGTTTTACCAGTTTTAGGTTGCGCCACAATCATACCACGTTGTCCTTTCCCTATTGGAGAAAACAAATCAATTATACGGGTTGAAATGGTACTTTGTCTTTCGGCTAATTTGAATTTTTCAGAAGGGAAAATTGGAGTTAAATGCTCGAATGAAATTCTGTCTCTAACCACTTGTGGATCATGTCCGTTGATTTTTAATACACGAACTAACGGGAAAAACTTCTCACCTTCTTTTGGAGGTCTTACCACTCCTTTTACGGTGTCACCTGTTTTTAATCCAAATAATCTAATTTGTGAAGTAGACAAATAAATATCATCGGGAGAAGCTAAATAATTATAATCGGAAGAACGTAAAAATCCGTAACCGTCAGGCATCATTTCCAGTACACCTTCACTTTCAATGATTCCATCAAATTCAAAGTCGGCGTCTCTAAAATTATTGTTCTTTTTATTTTTAAAATTCTGATTTTGATTTGGATTAGAATTCTGGTTTTGATTTGGGTTTTGGTTAGAATTCTGATTCTGTTTATTCTGGTTAGGATTAATTTTCTTTTGTGGTGTTGGAGCAGAAACCTCTGCATTTGTAACTACCTGAACAGCATCATCTGTTGAAGTTGATTCTGCAGCAACAGGCGTTTCGGTTGAAACTTCTTTGTGTTCTTTATTCTTTTTTAAAGCAATTTTCTTTTCATAGTTGGCTTTATTAAACTTTACAACCTTGGTTTTGCCAGTACTTTCACCTCCATTATTTTTTTCTTCTGCTTTTGGTTCTTGTACAATTTCGTTTTCGGTTGTTTCTGAAGGAAAATCAATTTTTCCCTCATTTATTTCCACTGCCGCTGCTTCTGGCGCTACAGCAGCTAAGGTCTTATCTTTAGCAACTGTTTGTTTTTTTACAGGAGCAATACGAGTACGTTTAGGCTTATCTTCTGTTTCAGCAGCTATTGGTTTTTCATCAGCAACAGTAGTAGCTTCTAACGATTTTTGAAAATCCAAAATACTTGTAATTAAGGCTTCTTTTTTAACACCGTTGTATTTTATTGTTTTAGCAGCTTTAGCTATTTGTTGAAGCTCAGAAAGCTTCATTTCTTTTAATGCCGAAATATCAAACATGAATGTTTTATGAATTTAATTTAAAATGGGGAACCTTGAAAAATTAATAGGTGTATTTTTTTCTTTGAATTGACCGCAGTATGAAGTGCTTACGGTATTGTATTGCAATAATACGAATAAAAATTTAGCATACAATAGTATTTTAAAAAAAGAAAATATATTTTTGTAGAGCAATATTGATACTATGTTACAGAGAATCCAAACCGTATATTTACTTTTAGCTTTTGTTATCACAGGAGTACTTAGTATTGTTTTTCCATTATGGACTTTAGAAAACAATATCGATTTCTTTGCAAGAAATAATACTCTTTACACAATTTTGTTTGGGTTAAGTACCACTTTGTCACTATTAAGCATTTTATCCTATAAAAAAAGACAGAATCAATTTGTTCTTGGCAGATTGAATATGATATTAAATTTGATTTTATTAGGATTGTTTTTATATCATTCACTAAATTTATCTGGAGAAACGCCAAAAGTTTCTGAGAAAGGTATTGGGATGTTTCTACCTATTTTTGCAATTGTTGCATTAGTTTTAGCTAATAAAGCAATCAAAAAGGATGAAGATCTTGTAAAATCTGTGGATCGATTGAGGTAAACCTATAAATTTTAATTTATTAGTGCGAAGGAAACCCGAATTTATATTCGGGTTTTTTTGTTTTATTTTTTTACATTTGACTATAAGAAACTTATTATGAAAAAAACAATACGAATTCATCTTGCCGACGACCACAAAGTACTAATTGATGGTATGCGAACTTTATTGAATTCGACTCCTAATTTCAATGTTGTTGGTTTTTCATTGAAAGGCACTACCCTTTATGAAGAGGTAACCAATAACGCTACTGATATATTAGTATTAGACATTAATATGCCTGAAAAAGATGGTATTGAAGTACTCAAAGAATTTTCTAAAAAAGGCTATCCTTGCAAAGTAATTGTTCTTTCTTCCTATGAGGACGTCAAAATAATCCAAGAAGTCATGAAATTAGGAGCTAGCGGTTATTTGACAAAACAATGCGCTGGTGAAAATATTGTTGAAGCCATACAAGTTGTCAATACTGGTGAAGAATACTTCTCTAATCAAGTTCGTGAAATCATATTCAATTCGGCAACCAAAAAAAACCCAAAATTAAATTCAACAACAATAAGCCCAGAATACCAATTAACGGGACGTGAAATAGAAATCATAACGTTAATTGCATTGGAATATAGTGGAAAAGAAATTTCAGAAAAACTTTTTATTAGCTCCAATACAGTTGAAACACATCGTAAAAACATACTCAAAAAACTTAACGCTAAAAACACAATTAGTTTGGTCAAATTTGCGCTGAAAAACAACCTAATCAAACCTTAACTTCTAGCCTCCTTATCGTTTATGACGTTTAAAAAATGTTTTTATAGCTTTCTATTAGTACTCATTTGCTGCAGTACTAATTTACTGTATTCAAATACAGAAATAGAAGCTAAAAATGACATTAAGAACTTAATAAAAAAAGCAACCGACTTAATGAGGAATGAAAAATATGAAGAATCATTATTGTTAAGTCGTAAAATACTGAGTGATGCAATCGCAAAAAAAGATAATAATCTAATTGCTTTGAATTATAACACTATTGCAACCAATTTTGACCAATTAGGTGAATATGAAAAAGCATTATTTTATTACAGAAAATCACTAATTTTTGCCAATAAAACCAACAACTCAGAACTTAAGAGCTGGCTTTATAACAACTTAGGAAACATTCATTGTTTTGACAAGAAAGAATTTGGTAAAGGAATCTATTACTACAAAAAATCATTACTATACAGCACTAGGCTTGGTGATTCCTCGGAAATTTTCCTAACTAAATTCAACATCACTTGGGCTTATTTTGACATACGCAAATTCGAGCTTGGACAACCCTATTTAAATTATATCAATAAACACCATAAAAAAGATAGTGATTCATCGACACTAGTTATAATCAACATGCTTAATGGTATGTATCAATCACATCTTAACAATATCGAAGCTGCTGAATCCTATTTTAAAAAAGCAATTGAACTTGGCCTAAAAGACAAAGACAAATCAGATCTATCTTATGCGCATCAAGAATATGCTACTTTTTTACTTAAAACAAAAAAATTCAAACAAGCCTATGAAAATTTAGATACCTACAATAGCATCACAACTCAACTTAAAAACGAAGAGCGATTAAAAAAATTGAATATTATAGGTGTTAATTTAGAAATTGACGAGTACAAAAGAGAAATTGACAACATTAAAATCGAATACAAAACCAATCACGAACTCCTAATAGAAAAACAATCCAAAAACAAAATCATAAGTATCGTAATTATATCCATTTTACTTACCATAATTATTCTTTCTTATTTGTATTTTCAAAACGTTCAACTCAAACAAAAAAATAAAATTCGAGATATAGAAAATAAAATTCAAGAAAACATTATTACTGCCACTATAAACGGACAAGAAATGGAAAGAAAAAAAATTGCTTCTTTCCTACATGACAACATCAGCGCATTACTCTCTTCTGCTTCCTTACATCTTAAGGTCTTTTCAACAAAAAACAACACTAATAGTGAAGAGATAACTAAAACAAAATCAATACTAATTCAAACGCATTATAAAATTCGTGATTTATCTCACCAACTTTTACCATCTCTCTTAGCGCGTTTTGGTCTATTTCATGCGTTGAATGATTTGTGCGAAACCAACTCAAACTCTTCTTTACAATTTAATTTCAGCAACAATATTCCTGACGAAACACGATATAATGATGAATTTGAAATGAAAATGTATTTCATTGTTAGTGAATTAATAAACAACATCATTAAACATAGCCAAGCATCACGAGCCAAAATTGATCTAAAAGAAATCGATTCAAATCTGCATATTTTAGTAAAAGACAACGGAATTGGATTTGAAATCAAAAATTTCAGAACCATCGAAGGCTTTGGATTGAATCAAATTAGAGCAAGAATCAATACAATGGGAGGAAAATTTAGAATCATTTCTGAACCGACTAAGGGAACTACCATAAAAATTATAGTTCCTATCGAATATAATTTGTAATCAAACTCTTTTGCCTAGTTCAACAATTTCTAAATCCTTGATTTTATCAGTATCAATAGTAAATCGCAACATAGTTCGAACTTGATGAAAACCACTTTTACCACAGGCACCGGGATTCATGTGCAATAAATTGTGTTTTTTATCAAACATTACTTTTAAAATATGCGAATGCCCGCATATAAACAATTGTGGAGGATTACTGGCAATTTCCATTTTTATGGCGGGATTATATTTACCTGGATAACCACCAATATGGGTTATCCAAACAGAAACCCCTTCGCACATAAAACGATTATGTAATGGAAATTCTAATCGTGCCTGAGCATTATCAATGTTTCCATAAACAGCTCGCAGTGGTTTGAGTTTTTTAAGAGTATCTGTAACATTCAAATCACCTATATCGCCTGCATGCCAAACTTCATCTGATTGTGCTACATATTTTAAAATTGCATCATCTATATGGCTGTGAGTATCCGAAAGTAAAAGAATTTTTTTCATTAAAAAATAAATAAAAGGTCCCGAAAAAAAACAAAGATACAGGACAGTATAAAACTTTTAAGCTTTTTACAACATAAAAACTTTGTACCTTTGAAATTCTGAAACTTTGAGATAAAAAACTTGAGATATTTTATAAAATTAGCCTACAAAGGAAGTCTTTATCATGGCTGGCAAATACAGCCAAATGCCGCATCAGTTCAAGAAACCTTGAACAAAGCGTTATCTGTATTATTGCATTCGGATATAAGTTTGATGGGAGCCGGACGAACGGACACGGGTGTTCATGCTCGAGAAATGTATGCCCATTTTGATTTTGAGACCGTTTTTGACATCCCAAAATTAATTCACAAACTCAATTCTTATCTTCCTAAAGACATTGTAATATATACTATTTTCCAGGTAAATGAAGGAGCACACTGCCGTTTTGATGCAACTAAAAGAACTTATGAATATCACATCCATCTTTTTAAAGATGCTTTTTTACATGAACAAAGTTGGTATGTCAATCAATCTCTCGATATAGATTTGATGAACGAAGCAGCACAACTCCTTTTGAATTATACCGATTTTCAATGTTTTTCCAAAGTAAATACCGATGTAAACACATTTGATTGCAGTATTTATGAAGCCTATTGGAAAAAAGAGGACAACAAATTAATTTTCACCATTTCGGCCAATCGATTTTTAAGAAACATGGTTCGTGCCATCGTAGGCACTCTCGTAAATATAGGTTTACACAAAATTAATATAGCCGATTTTATTCGTATTATTGAAAGTAAAAACAGAGAAAAAGCAGGATTTTCGGTTCCTGCACACGGATTGTATTTAACAAAAATAGTATATCCTTACATAGAGGATTAGTTCTTAGTTCATAGTCCTTAGCTTTCATTAGCAAAATAGAAAACAAGGACTATGAAATAAAAACGATGGACTAAGCACTAAAATAAAAAAATGAAAGCAAAAGCATTCGATACACGATTATTCAAAAGAATATTACACTATACAAAACCTTATCAATGGCGTTTTAATGGCGTGGTGGTATTTGCCATTTCGTTATCTCTTTTTTCCGCTTTAAGACCTTATTTATTAAAGCAAACAGTGGATAGTTATATCCAAAAAGAAGATGCTTCTGGACTTTTACTTTACATCACATTGATGGGAATTGTATTGCTATTGGAGGTTTTCTCTCAATTTTATTTTGTGTATTGGGCTAACTGGTTAGGACAAGACATTGTAAAAGATATTCGTGTCAAATTGTTCAAACACATCCTGAGTTTTAGAATGAAATATTTTGACTTGGTTCCAGTAGGACAATTGGTAACCCGTTCGGTATCAGACATCGAATCAATTGCTCGAATTTTCAGTCAAGGTTTATTCATGATTATAAGTGACCTAATGAAAATGGTAGTTGTACTTATTTTTATGTTCTACATGAACTGGAAACTCACTTGGATTGTTATTGTTGCTATGCCTATTCTTGTATATGTTACCCGTATTTTCCAACGCAAAATGCAAGTTGCTTTTGAGGAAGTACGCGCACAAATTGCCAATATGAATACCTTCGTACAAGAACGTGTTACAGGAATGAAAATCGTTCAATTATTTAATCGAGAAGAAATTGAATCGGAAAAATTTAAAATTATCAACGAAAAGCATCAAAACGCCTGGATTAAAACCATTCTTTACAACTCCATCTTCTTCCCTATTGCCGATATTATTTCGTCGTTAAGCTTAGGATGTGTGGTTTTGTATGGTGGTATCAAAATCATAAATGGCGATCATTTTACCACCTTTGGGGATTTGTTTTCATACACTATGTTTATCAGTTTACTTTTCAATCCTTTACGCCAAATTGCAGATAAATTCAATGAGATGCAACTCGGAATGATATCGGCAAATCGTGTTTTTGAAATCATCGATACCCAGGACCAAATTCAGGATAATGGAACAATTGAAGCACCTGTATTTGATGGAAATATTACTTTCAAAGATGTTCGCTTTAGTTATATTGACAACGAAGAAGTCATTAAAGGCATAGATTTAAAAGTCAATTCGGGCGAAACAATTGCCATTGTAGGGTCTACCGGTGCCGGAAAATCGACCATTATCAATTTATTGAATCGTTTTTACGAAATAAAAAGTGGTACCATTTGTATTGATAATGTCAACATCGAAGATTATACGTTGAGTTCACTCAGAAAACAAATTGCTATTGTACTGCAAGATGTATTTCTTTTTGCCGATACCATTTACAACAATATCACATTAAACAATCCCGACATTAGTAGAGAAGATGTTTATGCTGCCGCAAAAGAAATAGGCGTTCATGATTTTATTATGAGCTTACCTGACAATTATGATTTTGATGTAAAAGAACGCGGTGTGATGCTTTCTTCTGGTCAACGCCAATTGATCGCGTTTTTGAGAGCCTACGTAAGCAATCCAAGCATCTTAATTTTGGACGAAGCGACTTCTTCGATTGATACTTACTCAGAAGAATTAATTCAACGCGCTACCGAAACCATTACCAAAGGAAGAACTTCTATTGTTATTGCGCATAGACTGGCTACTATTGTAAATGCCGATAAAATTGTAGTAATGGACAAAGGTTTAATTGTTGAAGAAGGAACACATCAAGAACTAATTAATAAAGAATCTGGTTATTATAAAAACCTTTACGACTCTCAATTTTCTTTAGCTGAATAATTCAAAATGAGTAATTCTAATCCCTTATTACAAGCAAAGCAAATTAGCATAGGTTATACCCATAAAAAAGGGACAAACCTTATCGCTGCTGATATAAACTTAACTTTAGAAAAAGGGAAACTCGTGTCTTTAATTGGTGCAAATGGGATTGGAAAATCAACTTTATTACGAACATTAACAGCTATTCAAAAACCAATTTCTGGAACTGTCTCATTAAACGGAAAAGACATCCATCATATGAATGCTTTGACTTTAGCCCAAAATCTAAGTGTGGTTTTAACCGAAAAATTACCGCCCAGCAATCTTAGCGTATTCGAGCTGGTAGCACTGGGTAGACAACCCTATACAAACTGGATTGGGACTTTATCAGAGGAAGACATAAAAAAAGTAAATGACGCATTAACGCTTACGCAAATTGAACACTTAGCAACTAAAAGACATTTTGAAATTAGCGATGGTCAATTGCAAAAGGTTTTGGTAGCGAGAGCATTGGCTCAGGATACGCCACTAATTATCCTTGACGAACCAACAACCCATTTGGATTTACTCCATAAGGTAGCGCTGTTCAAACTGCTAAAAAAACTTAGCAATGAAACCCAAAAGTGCATTCTTTTTTCTACTCACGATATTGATTTGGCTATTCAATTGAGTGACGAAATGATCATTATGACTCCCGAAACCATCGTTCAGGATCAACCTTGTAATTTAATCTCTAAAGGTGTTTTTGCTACGCTTTTCAAAAATGAACATATTTCATTTGATGCGGAAAAAGGGCGCTTTATATTTTCCTAAAACAAAAAATTAAAAATACTGTTTTTCAACGATTTACAAAAAAAATAAATCGTACTTTTAATACTCTTTTTTTACCGCTCCAAAGCTAAACTTATCTACATCATTAAATAATTTAAAACTTTTAATCATGGAAAAATTGTTTACTCTGCCCAAAAAAATGATTACCCTAGGAGCTCTTTTCTTTGTTTTTGCCTGTAGTTCAGACAATACAACAAATGATGATTTACAAAGTGATGCTTACTTTAGATTATTTACTTTCTAATGTAGATAGCAGCACAAGCTATTCTTAACCTGAACATTTCCAAAAACCTGGAAATTACCCAACAAAATATAACATCTATCATAATCCTAACAACGGCAACACTTATATCACACTGAGTGAGTTTGTTTCCCGTGAATAGTAGAAAATAAACGAGGAAGCAAAAACACTTCCTCGTTTATTAAATTGTATTGTTCAATCCTAATTGTCTTTTCGCTTCCCCTACAACAAAGGCGACTGAATTTGCGATATTAAAACTTCTGATTTTAGTAGACATTGGAATCTTCAATTGATTTTCTTTTGCAAATAAACTCAAAAATTCTTTGCTCAAACCCACACTTTCTTTTCCAAAAACTAACCAATCTTCATCTTGAAATTCAATATCCAAATACGAATTCTCAGCATGGGAACTCATTAGGAAAACTCTGGATTTATCTGGAATTTGCTGCATCCATTCGGCGACATTTTGATATTCTGTTACGTCGAGATGCACCCAATAATCCAAGCCTGAACGCTTTAAATTTTTATCATTAATCACAAAACCAAAAGGATGAATTAAGTGTAACCTACTTTCGGTCCCTACACACAATCGTCCAATATTCCCTGTATTATTTGGTATTTCGGGTTCTACTAATACAATGTTTAACATCTCTTTAGGGGTATTATATCTGATTACTATTATTTGTTTTTCAAATTGCCATTGTAATTTTCAGCATCATTAAGACCAAAGTGATCTACTTCTCGTACTTCTCCAGCTTGTAAATTTCCTAAAAGCACATTTCCTACCCTAACGCGTACTAATCGCAAAGTGGGAAATCCAACGGCTGCGGTCATTTTTCGCACCTGACGAAATTTACCTTCATTCACTGTAATGGAAGCCCAAGAAGTTGGACCATGACGTTCGTCTCGTATTTTTCTTCCTCGGAGACCAAAATCAGGAATTTCAGAAATCAATCTAGCTTCGCAAGGTTTAGTTTTGTATTTTCCGCCTTTAACACCTATCATTACTCCTTTTTTCAGTTCGTCTAGTGCTTCCTGAGTTATTATGCCATCAACCTGAACATAATATTCCTTATCTACTTTTTTAGAACGAACTAATTCGCTCATCATTCCATCTGTAGTGAGTAATAATAAGCCTTCCGAATCTTCATCAAGCCGACCAATTGCCATTGTTCCTTCTGGAAAATCATACAATTCACCCAAAAGTCGCTTTTTACGTTTCAACTCGTAAATAAATTGACTTAAATAACCGTAGGGTTTATGAAGTATAAAATGTTGATGCAACATGTTTTGAAGAAAAATTTGCGCAAAAATACACAAATCAAAACAGTCTTAAGCGCTTTTGAAAGAATTAAAAAGAAATATTAAAACCAAAATTTAAAAGCATTTGAAACTGGTTAAAATTTTGATTTTGAACTGGCTGAGTATAAAAATTCATTCCAGGCTCTACAAAAACTCTGGTCTTCTTGTATAATTCATATTGTAATGTACTGCTTAATACCGTTCCAAAAACCGTTTCATTTACATCCGAATTTTTACCAATCGTAGTATTATCCAATGCCACTTTATTCGAAATTACTCTACCCACAAATCCACCCGTGTTTAGATTCAAACGAGCTTTCCCTTTGTTTAAAATTGAATACGAAATCTCCATTGGCATTTCAATGTATTGAACTCTTTGAGATAAATTACCGCTTTCATAAAATGTAGGACTAACATTCGATTTCTCATAATTAGTATTAGCTGATACAAATATATAATTAGAGTTGGTAGTGATTCCTTGGTTATCATGCGAAGCAGCAGCATACGATAACTGATTGACATTTACTAGACTTTGAGAAGCGTTCAGATAGGATACGTTAGCGACTTGCTGCCCTAATTCACTTACTTTTAATCCCGTACTTACCGCCCATCTTTTATTCAGTTTATAATTGGTTTTCACACCATAATTATTACCTTTTTGAGACTCAATCGAATTCCCTAAGCTCTTTTGATTTTTTAAATTCTGCGAATTATTAATTCCTGCAAATAACTGGAGCGACCATCTATCCTCAACAGTGGATTTTTTCTCTTTCTTTTGGTTTTCATTGGCTAAAGCAGCCAAAGCATTTTGTTTCAAATCCTCTTTAGGGTTAATGGCGTTATTCGGATTTTCAGTTGCTGATTTTTCAACGACTGAATTTGGATTTTCTTGCACTAAAACTGGATTAGTAATCGTATTTATCTCCGAATGATTTTGCTGTTCTTTTTCAGCATTCAAAACTTTAGAACTTGTTGTTGCTGCCACTAATTGATGATGTGAATTAGGCGAAGTTATACTTCTAGACCCTTTTGGGGTTGATGAATGCGTTAGGCCTTCTTCAGCTTGATTATTATTTTCTTTGTTCGATTTTGGATAAACTATTTGATTATTTTGATTCTTATCTTCAGCTTGGAATTCTTGTTTTGGGCTATTTTCTTCCAAAGATCTGGATTGATTAACTATCCCACTTTGAGGAGTAACTGGTAAAGGCATGCCATCAGTATGCTTTTCATTAGAAGATTGAAAATAAAAAGCACCCAACAAACCAAGACCAACGATCAAACTTGCTGCCACTGACCACCAATAAGCAAAAGCCCTTTTCTTCTTTGGTTCCTCTAATTTTTCCTCAATTGCTTCCCATAAATCGATTTGAAGTCCCTTCTGAAATATTTAAAGCAACTGCAATTTCTTTATGCTTCATTTTTTCAAAATAATACAGATTGAAAACCAATCGGTATTGATCTGGCAATTGCTGAATACATTCTAATAATTGTTCTTGAGGAATCGCATTACTGTCTAAATCATCTTCTTCCTCTATAACATCTTCTTGATACATTTCCTCAGCAAAAAGCACGTCTCTTTTTCTTTTGTTAAGCGTTTCTATTAATTTATTAATAAAAATACGTTTTAACCAACCTTCAAAACTCCCTTCAAATCGGTACTGACCCATTTTTTGAAAAGCGACCACAAAAGCTTCCTGAAAAACATCCTTTGCATCATCTTCATTTTTCATGTATTTTAAGCATAGACCATACAATACAGGAGCAAACAACTGATAAATTTTCTGTTGTCCTCCTCTATCATTTTCGATACATTTCTGAATATAACGGTCTATAGATTCTTTCAAAGAAAACGAATTAAAATAATTTAACGTAAACAAAATTAAGCATTCCTACCTATTTAATCATTTAGTATAGTTCAAAACATAACCGTCTACAAAATTGTCATGAATCCTCATTTCTGTATCATTTATTTTTTCAATAACATAATTCATAGCATTAAAACTTAATATAGGTTGGGGCTCACAATCAAATATACTTTTTCCTAGTTGGATGGTATAATCATAAGTTCCTGTTTCAATATTATCGGTAAAAACTGTTACCTTTTTATTCGTCCCAAAGACCAATTTGATTGTGACTCCAGTGTTTTCCGGGTTAATAATTTCATTACCCGTAATACCTCCTCTTGATTCCTTCCAATGCCAAGTACCCACAATAGACTGCTGGTTTAAAGCACCATCCTCATTTCTTATCGTACAATAAGAAAATAAAAAGAAAAAAAAGAAACCTAAAAACAGACTAACTCCTCTCATACAACTACAGACTTGACATCATTAAGAGTAACAAATATGAAAAAGGTTGCGCAGCAAATTGTGAAAAAAATTCATGCATAGCCACCATAAAAAAAGACTATAAATCAGTAGTATTCTTTATTTTTGCTTACTTTACCTATAAAACTTACTTATGTTCAATATGCTCCCCCTTTTAGTATCTTTTGTAATTGCACTTGCAATAGGAATTTACATTGGAAAATTACTTTTTTCTGCTCGTTTTCAATCCGAAAAAACAAGTTTAGAAGAAAAATTAATTGCACTCCATTCGCAAATTGAACAACTAAAAGATCAATTCTCGAATGAAAAAATCAATTTCGAAAAACAATTAGCAGCAAGCAATCAAGAAAAAGAAGCAATCCGAACTGAAAAAGACAGTCTGGCAATCCAACTTTCTAAAAAAGAAGTTGATTTTGATAATCTTTGGGAACGAAACAAAGAGCAAAAAGAAGAAGTAGAAAAACTTCAAGAAAAATTCACCAAAGAATTTGAAAATTTAGCCAACAAGATTCTAGACGAAAAGTCAAATAAATTTACCGAGCAAAATAAAGAAAACCTGAAAAACATCCTGACTCCGCTTCAGGATAAAATTCAATTATTTGAAAAGAAAGTCGAAGACACCCACAAAGAAAGTATTGATTATCATGCGGCTTTACGCCAACAAATTTTAGGCTTACGCGAAATGAATATTCAAATGAGTAAAGAAACCCTGAATTTGACAAAAGCGTTAAAAGGCGATAGTAAAATGCAGGGAAATTGGGGCGAATTAGTCTTAGAACGTGTATTAGAAAAATCAGGTCTGGAAAAAGGACGTGAATACGAGGTACAACAAAGTTTTATGACTGAAGAAGGAAACCGTGTTATGCCCGATGTAGTTATCAATTTACCCGACGGCAAAAAAATGATAGTCGATTCTAAGGTTTCGTTAACAGCTTATGAAAAATACATCAATGAAGAGGAAGACGAAATTAAAAATTCGTACCTAAAAGAACACGTTAATTCCATCAAACGCCATGTGGAGCAATTAGGCAACAAGAATTATCAGGATTTGTACCAAATTGAAAGTCCAGATTTTGTATTGCTTTTTATTCCAATTGAACCTGCATTTGCCATTGCTTTGAACGAAGATACTTCATTGTACAATAAAGCTTTTGAAAAAAACATTGTTATTGTAACGCCTGCTACCCTCTTAGCTACATTACGTACTATTGATAGCATGTGGACCAATCAAAAACAACAGGAAAATGCCTTAGAAATTGCCCGTCAGGCAGGTGCTTTGTATGATAAATTTGAAGGATTTGTTGCCGATTTAATTAAAATAGGCAAAAAAATAGACGAAACTAAAGTCGAATATACAGGCGCTATGAACAAACTAGTTGATGGAAGTGGAAATCTAATTATCCGTGTTGAAAAACTAAAAAAAATGGGTGCCAAAGCAAAAAAAGCACTTCCTGAAAGTATCATCGCTAGAGCCAAAAAAGACGATAATTTCATCGAATAAAAGAAAGACTTTTTATTAATGGATCAGACTTTAATTGGTTCTACTTTTTAATTATAGGTGTTTACTTGTATTAACTTTTATGACTATCCGTTTCATACCAATCATTCAGAATGGCACACAGATGAAACGGATTGAACAGATTATCGCAGATTGTAATTCGCAAAGAGTTATAAAAACCGTGTTTATCTGTTCAATCAGTGTCGTCTGTACTGTATTTTTTATTAGTCTGAATAACGGATAGTAATATTAACTTTTCATTCATAGATAAAAAACACTAAAACCCGACATCTAACTTCAAATTAAGCTAGGTTTTATTAGGATTTTTTGACTTTTTTTTCTAACTTTAAGTAGAAAAGATAGACTAATCATGAAAAAAAATCTACTCCTTTTTTTGCTTTTTTTCAGTATTCCAATAGTAGCTCAAAATAAAAAAGTAGCAACTAATGGCACTATCTTTTTTGAGGCATCCGTACCTTTTTTTGAAGCCGTAGAAGCCAAAAACAATAAAGTCTACAGCGCAATTAACACCAAAAATGGAAGCATTTATTTTGAAGTCTACATCAGTCTTTTTCAATTTGAAAGAAGCTTAATGCAGGATCATTTCAATACTAATTATATGGAAAGTCATAAATTTCCTAAAGCCTATTTTAAAGGTGTTATAGAAAACTTTTCAATTAATGACTTAAGTACTTCACCAAACCAATATTACATTAAAGGACGGATTTCAATACATGGTGTATCCAAAAATATCCGAGTAACTGCTAGTGTATTCAAAACTGTTCAAAACGCAATTGTAATTCAATCCAAATTTGCTTTGAACACAGACGATTTCAAAATTGAAATTCCGTCATTAGTGAGTAACAAAATTTCTAAAACGGTAAATGTTACCTTATATACAAATTTTCACTAAATCATTTTGAGAGACAATCCTTTAGTGCGTCCTCAAGATTCGTATGAGTAAACTCAAAACCTAAGGCACGAATTTTAGCATTTAAAACTCTTCGGCCTGTTAATAGCAATTTAGACATTTCACCTAATCCTAATTGAATTAAGAAAGCAGGTACATTAGGCAACCAAATCGAATACCCCAAAACTTTTGCCAATGTTTTGGAAAAAACTTCATTCGTGGTATCATCAGTAATAGCTGCATTGTAAGGTCCAGACATATTTGGATTTTTAATCGCTTCTAAATACATTTTACACAAATCATCTATGTGTATCCACGGCATATATTGCTTACCTGAACCTAATGGAGCACCTAATTTCAATTTGAAAACAGGTGTTAATTTAGCCAATAAACCTTCGTTAGCTCCTAAAACTAAACCAGTTCGTAACATCACTGTTCTGATTCCTTTTTTTTCGAAAGGCTCAGCTGCGGCTTCCCATTTCTGACAAGTTAAACCTAAAAAGTCATAGGCCGCTTGCATCTCCTCATTACAAATAGCTCGGCCATTAATAGCTCCATAAATCCCCACTGCCGAAGCGGTAATAAAGGCTTCAATTTTTGTATTACTTTGCTGCAAAATATCAAAAATCAATCGGGCAGAAAACTCTCTACTAGACAAAATAGCTTCTTTCCTTTTATTCGTCCAACGTTTTCCAGCAATATTCTCACCAGCTAGATGAATAATATAATCCGCTTTTAAGACAGCCTCTTTTTCAATTATTTGTTTTTCAACATCCCAAGTATAATAAGCAATATCTGTTGATGATTGCTTTTTATTCCTACTCAAAACAGAAACAGAATACCCATTAGCAATTAATAATTGGGTCAATTGTTTACCTACAAAACCGGTTCCTCCGGTTATTAAAACATTTTTTTTCATGCTAAAGTTTGCTTTATATCAAATATACAAAATATTTTGTTTAACATTAACACAAAATAGTTAAACAATTTACTATCTTTATAATCGAATTTATAAACAGCATGACATGGCAACTAAGAAAACAAAAATTACAAGGGACAGTATTGTTTCAATGTATATGAATTACACCTTAGATCACAATGAAAAACCAAAATCGGTTTATCATTTTACAAAGCTGAATGGTTTCTCGGAAACTGAATTTTACAATTTCTTTGGCACACTAGAAAGTATCGAGAAAGACATTTACACTCTTTTTTTTGAAAAAACCATAGAATTATTGAATAAGGATGCTAATTATGAATCGTATGATATGAAAAGCAAATTGTTGAGTTTTTATTTTACATTTTTTGAATTATTAGCAGCAAACCGCAGTTATGTAACCATTAGTTTAAAAGAAAACAATAACCAGTTAAAAAACCTTGTACAATTATCCAGTTTTAGAACCCATTTCAAGCAATTCATTGCTGAAATCACAACGGATGATGTTAGAATTAAACAAGAAAAAATCCAAGATATTCAGGATAAAGCGATTCAAGAAACGGCTTGGGTACAATTTTTATTTACTTTAAAATTTTGGTTAGAAGACGGCTCTCCAAATTTTGAGAAAACCGATATTTATATTGAAAAATCAGTCAGCCTTAGTTTTGAATTAATGAATACAGGTCCTATCAATAGTTTGATTGACTTTGGGAAATTTATTTTTAAAGAAAAAATACAAAAAAACTAATGAAGACAATTGATTATATTCCAACTTCGAAAATTGAACGCGCCACAAAACTCGTTCAAACGGGAGCAAAAGTAGGGGTGAATTACCTGAAATACTACGGTGAAAAAATAGTAAATTCTGACTTAAGTCGGGATAAACTTAACGAAAGTAACGCCGAAGATATTTATGACGGACTAAAAAGCTTAAAAGGAAGCGCTCTAAAAGTGGCTCAAATGCTGAGTATGGATAAAAATTTCCTGCCTCAGGCTTATGTCGAAAAGTTTTCTTTGTCGCAATTTTCTGTTCCACCACTATCGGCACCATTGGTACTTAAAACTTTCAAATCTAATTTTGGTAAAACACCTTACGAAATCTTTGACGAATTCAATCCTAATTCGGTAAATGCGGCAAGTATTGGTCAGGTTCATTTGGCTGTAAAAAACAAGAAAAAACTAGCTGTCAAAATTCAATATCCAGGAGTTGCTAATAGTATTTCATCTGATTTGGCTTTAGTTAAACCCATTGCCATCCGAATGTTTAATTTACAAGGAAAGGATTCTGATAAATATTTTAAAGAAGTTGAAGATAAATTAATTGAAGAAACCAATTATTTATTAGAACTCCAACAAAGTCAAGAAGTTGCCGAAGCCTGCAAAAAAATCAAGAACTTGGTTTTCCCAGCATACTACCCCGAATTTTCATCCGAAAAAATCATCACTATGGATTGGATGACGGGCGTACATTTATCAGAATTTAAAAATTCAGACCCAAAAATTGCGAACCAAATTGGTCAAGCCTTATGGGATTTTTATATGTACCAAATTCATATTTTACGAAAAGTACACGCGGATCCGCATCCAGGCAATTTTTTGATAAATGATCAAAACCAATTGGTAGCACTTGATTTTGGCTGTATGAAAAGCATACCAAATGATTTCTACATTCCTTATTTCGAATTGGTTAACCCAGAAGCAATAGAAAACAAAGAACTATTTAGAAAAAAATTATTTGAATTAGAAATTCTAAGAAACGATGACACTAAAGCTGAAATAAACTATTTCACGCAAATGTTTTACGACTTATTATCCTTATTCACTAAACCTTTTCAATCAGAATCATTCGATTTTTCAGATGAAGCATTTTTTCAAAATATTGCTCAATTAGGAGAGCGTTTTGCTAAAGACACTAATCTGAAAAAAATGAATGGGAATCGAGGTTCCAAACATTTTATTTATATGAATAGAACCTTTTTTGGGTTGTACCAACTCCTATTTGATTTGAAAGCCAATATTATTGTAAACCAATATCAAAAATATTAATCTTGAAAACAGCACTTAGCAATTTAGACAAAGACCGAATCATCGAAATGGCATGGGAAGACCGAACTACTTTTGAAGCCATACAGTTCCAGTTTGGGTTAAAAGAACAAGAAGTCATTGATTTGATGCGAACTGAAATGAAACCTTCAAGCTTTAAAATGTGGCGCGAACGAGTGCAAGGTCGCAAAACAAAACATGAAAAGCTAAGAAATTTTAGTGAAGGGCGCTTTAAATGTAGCCGACAAAGACAAATAAACAACAATAAAATTTCAAAACGATAATTCAAACTAAAGCGCTTACAACATGAAAAACATTGTTATTATTGGTGGAAGTAAAGGAATTGGAAATGCGATTTTAAAACAACAATTAGAGCATAATTACATTTACAATATTAGCAGAAATGCGCCTGAAATCACCCATCCTCATTTAAAACATTTTTCGGTAGATGTATTGCAAGATACACTACCTGAAATAGAAAATATTGATTCGCTTATCTATTGTCCTGGTTCAATTAATCTAAAACCCATTAGCAGCATAAGTCTAGATGATTTTAGAAAAGATTTTGAAATCAATGTAATTGGAGCCGTAAAATGCATTCAACACTATTTGCCAACTCTTAAAAAAGGCAACAAGCCTTCTATTGTATTATTTAGTACCGTAGCTGCAAAATTAGGAATGCCTTTTCATGCCAGTATTGCTACTGCAAAATCAGCGGTAGAAGGATTAGTAAAAAGTCTTGGAGCTGAATTTGCTTCCTCTATACGCATCAACGCCATTGCTCCTACCATTACTGAAACTACCCTTGCAGCATCCATTCTTAGAAATGATCGAATGAGAGAAAATATGATTGAACGTCACCCAATGAAAGGCTACTTGCAAGCTCAGGAAGTTGCCGAAATGGCTGATTTTTTACTATCAGATAAAGCAAAATCCATCTCTGGACAAGTCTTTGAAATGGATTATGGAATTGTATCAATGAAACTATAAATTCACCTATCAATAATCAAAAACATGATTGAAGAAATAAAAAGTTACCAGAAAAAAGAAGAATACGATACTGAACTTACAGCATCAATCGCTCAAAACTACAAAGTAATCATCGATAGTTTAGGTGAAGATGTTACAAGAGAGGGACTAGAAAAAACACCGGAACGCGCGGCCAAAGCGATGCAGTTTTTGACTCACGGCTATGCTATAGACCCTTTAGAAATATTGAAATCAGCTTTGTTTACAGAAGATCACAACCAAATGATTGTGGTAAAAAATATCGAAATATATTCGATGTGCGAACACCACATGCTTCCTTTTTTTGGTAAAGCGCATGTTGCCTATATTCCTAACGGAAAAATTGTAGGACTAAGTAAAATTCCAAGAATTGTAGATGCCTATGCCCGAAGAATGCAAGTACAAGAACGCTTAACGGATCAAATAAAAAATTGTTTGCAAGAAGCACTACAACCTTTGGGTGTTGCAGTAGTAATTGAAGCACAGCATATGTGCATGCAAATGCGTGGTATTGAAAAACAAAATTCCTTTACCACTACCTCCTCTTTTACTGGAGCATTTGAAAAAAACAAAACCAGAAAAGAATTTATTAGCCTAATTTCAAATAAATTAAGTTAAAAAAAACAATACGATGACTATTCTCTTAACAGGTGCTACAGGTTACATTGGAAAACGACTTTTGCCTATTTTAGTTGCCAAGGGTCACCATGTAGTATGCTGTGTGAGGGACAAAAATCGTTTTTTTGTACCCACTGAATACCGAAACCAAGTGGAAGTCGTCGAAATTGATTTTTTAAAAAAAGAAACTTTAGTTCAAATTCCAGAATCCATTGATGCCGCTTATTATTTAATACACTCCATGTCTAGTTCAATTGCTAATTATGATGAACTAGAACGTATTTCGGCCGAAAATTTCGTAGAGAGAGCAAACCAAACCCAAGTAAAACAAGTTATTTATCTAAGCGGAATTGTTAATGACCAATCATTATCCAAACATTTATCCTCTAGAAAAAGGGTAGAAACAATTCTTAGTACTGGAAATTTTGCCGCTACGACTTTAAGAGCCGGAATTATTGTAGGCTCAGGAAGTGCCTCGTTTGAAATCATTCGAGACTTAGTTAACAAACTACCCGTGATGGTAACGCCAAAATGGCTTAATACTAAATGCCAACCCATTGCTATTAATGATGTTTTAGAATTTTTATCAAAATCATTATTAAATCCAGTAACGTACAATCAGAGTTTTGATATTGGCGGACCCGATATTCTTACTTATAAAGAAATGCTTTTGGGTTTTGCTAAAGCTAAAAAACTAAAACGCTGGATTTTTACAGTTCCGGTCATGACACCTAAATTATCTTCGTACTGGTTGTATTTTGTAACTGCTACCTCTTACAAACTAGCGACTGCTCTTGTAAGTAGTATGAAAGTAGAAGTAGTATGCAAAGACTCTCATATCAATCAATTATTAGCTGTTACACCAATGTCCTATGAAATGGCTTTATCTAAAGCTTTGCTCAAAGTAGAAGAAGATCAGGTTGCTTCAAGCTGGAAAGACTCTCTTGTTAGTGGACGTTTTAAAATTAACATATCCGAATTTCTAAAAGTTCCTAAAAAAGGTTGTTTCATTGACCGCCGAAAAAAAGAAATCATCAACCGAGAATTAACCATTGAACGCATTTGGTCCATTGGCGGCGAAACAGGTTGGTATTATGGTAATTGGCTATGGAATATTAGAGGTTTTATCGATAAATTAGTGGGCGGTGTGGGTTTAAGAAGAGGTCGCACAAACAAACATTCTATCCATGCTGGAGATGTTTTAGACTTTTGGCGTGTTTTATATGCCGACAAAGAGAAAGGAAAATTGATTCTTTTTGCCGAAATGAAACTTCCAGGAGAAGCCTGGCTTGAATTCAAAATCATTGGAAACACTCTTTATCAATCGGCGACTTTTAAACCTAGAGGCATTTGGGGAAAATTGTATTGGTATTCGGTTTTCCCTTTTCACGGGTTTATTTTTGAAGGGATGTTGAATCGATTGATTAGATAATTATTTATAAACAAATTAGGCATATGTTTTTTACCTTAAGAAATTAAGTTCAGTTGAGATACTAACTTAATTGAGCTTAATTTCAAAAAGCTTTCCATTTCTTCAGTAGCTTATATGACTTATATGTTTTTAATAAAATTAGTTAAGAATCCCCGCTTTATAAGTAGCAATGGCTTTGTCTCTAGCCATAGCATGATCGACCATTGGTTTGCCATAACCTAAATCAAATTCAGGAATCCATTTACGAATGTAAATCCCTTTTTCATCAAACTTTTTTAATTGGATATCGGGATTAAAAACTCGAAAATAAGGTGCTGCATCACATCCTGTACCAGCTGCCCATTGCCAGTTACCAACATTGGCTGACAAATCATAATCCAATAATTTCTGCGCAAAATAAGCTTCGCCCCATTGCCATTGAATTAATAAATGCTTACATAAAAAACTAGCAACAACCATACGAACACGGTTGTGCATATAGCCCGTTTCATTGAGTTGTCGCATGCCGGCATCGACCATAGGATAACCTGTTCGGCCTTCGCACCAACGCTTAAAATCTTCTTCGTTATTGCGCCATTGAATTCCATCATAAGCCGATTTGAAATTATGGGTAACTACTTTAGGGAAATGATACAAAATTTGCATAAAAAACTCCCTCCAAATCAATTCGCTCAAAAAAGTTGCATTCGTTTTCACTGCAAAATTGACCATTTTACGAATACTCACCGTTCCAAAACGCAAATGAGGTGACAAATAAGAAGTAGCATCGACAGCAGGAAAATCTCTGGTATCCTGATAATTGGCTAATGTGTTTAAAGTATATGGTTTTACTTTGATAGCACTTCGCACAAAACCTATTTGTTCCAATGATGGAAAATCAAAATTAGACTGGTAAAAATTAGTATAAAATTCCGTGGTATCGTACTCGAGAAGTGGCTTCAATTGATTGAAATGTTCTAACCATTTATTTTTATAAGGTGTATAAACCGTATAAGGCAATCCATCGGCTTTTGTGATTTCTTTTTCTTCAAAAATGACTTGGTCTTTAAAAGAATAAGTTAAAGAATTATTTTGTTCTAATAATTCACAAATGGCCTCGTCACGCTGAATAGCATACGGCTCATAATCCTTATTAAAAAAGACTTTTTTAACTTCAAATTCTTTAATAAGAGTTTGCCAAACTTCCTGAGTGTTGCCTTTTTTAATTAAAAGGGAACTTTGAAATGTATTTAATTCCTTATTGATTTCAGAGAGAGAGTCAAAAATAAAAGCAACTCTTGCATCATCTTTAGGCAAGGAATTCAATATAGCTTCATCAAATATAAACAAGGGAATTACAGGATATTCAGATTGTAAAGCATAGAATAAACCTATATTATCTTCAAGTCTTAAATCGCGTCGAAACCAAAAAAAAGAAACAGCCGTTTTAACCATTATTTAGCATTAAAAATTTCGTTTACTCTTTTAGCTCTGAATTCAAAGATTTCATTGAGTTTATTTTTAACAACTAAAGCATTCATAATACGACCTATAAAACCCAATGGTAGCGCATAATGCACTAAGTCTGTCATTAGAACCCCATTTTCAGAAGGCTCAAAAAAATGTTTGTGATGCCACAAAGTATAAGGACCAAATCGTTGTTCGTCTATAAAATAGCGTTGCTCTTTCACCATCGTAATTTCAGTAACCCAAGTAAGTTTTATTCCTAAAAGTGGCGAAACTTTGTATTGAATAATTTGCCCCGCGTACATGTTTTTTTCATCAAAATCGGTAATAGTAAAACCCATAGATGGAGGCGTAATTTTTTGCAAATTACGTGGACTTGAAAAAAATGCCCAACATTCTTCCAGAGATGCATTTACTTTTTGTTCGCTCTTTTTTGAATAGACTTTCATGATAATTAAGATTTTGATATGTTGCGTAAGGGATAGAAGTGAAAATCCTTTATGTTTTTTCTTTAAAAACATAAAGATTGTAACGAATAGCCCGACCTTTTTGAAAAACATTTTTCTTGTTTTTTCAAAAAGGGTACGCACTAAATGATGCTACATTTTATAGTATTTGAAAGGCACGAATAACATTCCGAAACATTCTCCTTCTTCCTTTCCTAAATGTTTATGATGGACTTTGTGTGCTTTTCGCAAACCAATTAGGTATTTATTCTTGGTATGCTTGAACCATTTAAAACGCTGATGAATTAAAACATCATGAATCATAAAGTAGCAAAAACCATACAGTGTAATACCCAGACCGATGAAAAACAAATAATTAAAATCGGCCTTTGCTCCTAAGTAAAACAGAACGATACTAGGAAGAGCAAAAATGACAAAGAAAATATCGTTTCGTTCAAATACATGGTTGTATTTAGGCTGATGATGGTCGGCATGAAAATACCACATAAAACCATGCATTACGTATTTATGGGTGAGCCAAGTGACACATTCCATTAAAAGAAAAACAACTATTGTAATTAAAAATGAAATCATTTTAAAAGATTTATGCGTTTTTATTATTCGACTAAGCGCAATTTATAGGTAACAAAAGATTGCGCTAACAACGTTGCTTTAGTGTAATTAGACACTCTGATTCGGGTATTGCCAATTTCTTTACAAGGAGTATTTTCTAGTTTACGCAATAATTTTTTGTAATAAACATAGGCTGTATATACTCCAAATTTAGCTTCTATAGGCAACTTTACAATTCCTTGATAAGCCACTCTAAAATCTTCATTTATCTCTTCAATAATGGCTTTTTTTGACTCTTCATCAAATGATTTCAAATCAACACCTGGAAAATAATTTCGATTCAGAATTAAATTATCATCTCTTAAATCTCTAAGAAAATTTACTTTTTGAAATGCCGAACCCAATCGCATCGCTTCATCCTTTAACTGCTCGTATTTTTGATCGTTTCCTTTTACAAAAACTTTCAAACACATCAAACCTACTACATCTGCCGAACCATAAATGTATTCATCATATTCTGCCTTAGAATGATAGTCTTGCTTGATTAAATCCATTTTCATACTTTTTAAGAAAGCTTGAATTAAATCATCCGAAATATTGCATTGCTTAACGGTATGCTGAAAGGAATTTAAAATAGGATTCAAACTAATTCCATATTGATAGGCTTTGTAATATTCTTTTTCAAATTCATTGATGAGACTTTCTTTATCAAAACCATGAAAAGAATCCACAATTTCATCGGCAAAACGTACAAAACCATAAATACTATAAATCGCATCTCTAATACTTGGCGAAAGCATATACACCGCCAATGAAAATGAAGTACTGTAATCTTTAGTAACTAACTTACTGCATTTAAAAGAAACTTCGTCAAATAACTGCTTCATAACTATTCATTTAGAAATTGTTTGTCAATCAAATTAGATACTAACTTCCCTGAAATCAAAGCAGGAGGAACTCCTGGACCAGGAACTGTTAGTTGTCCCGTAAAATATAAATTACGAACTTTTTGACTTTTCAGTTTTGGTCTTAAAAAAGCCGTCTGTAATAAAGTATTTGCCATCCCATAAGCATTGCCTTTGTAGGAGTTGTATTGCTCCACAAAATCATTCTTACAAAAAGACTCCTTAAAAATAATATTTTTCTTGATACTTTGTCCTGTAAGTTGCTCAAAACGAAGCATGATTGTTTCAAAATATGTTTCTCTTAATTCAGGCATATCTTCGATTCCAGGTGCTAAAGGAACCAAGAAAAAAGCCGATTCCATGCCTTCTGGTGCTGCCGTTGGGTCAGTTATTGATGGAAAATTAGCATAAAACAAAGGTGCTGCAGGCCAATGCGGTTCATCATAGATTGCTTTTGCGTGAGCGTTAAAATCGGTATCAAAGAACAACATGTGATGCGAAATGTTTTCTAGTTTTTTATTAAAACCAATATAAAACAACAAGGAAGAAGGAGCAAAAACTCTTGATTCCCAATATTTTTCAGAATACATTCGGTGTTCTGCTTGCAACAGCGTTTCAGTGTGATGATAATCGGCACCACTCAATATTATATCCGAATCGATTCGGTTACCATTTACAACGATGGCTTTAGCAATTTTATTTTCTACGATTATTTTTTCAACATTCGAGTTGAAATAAAACTGAACATCTAATTCTTTGGCCAAATCTTCCATAGCTTGCACCACATCAAACATCCCTGTTTTAGGATGCCATGTTCCCAAACCAAAATCGGCAAAATTCATAAAACTGTAAAATGAAGGTGTATCAGAAGGTTTAGCACCCAAAAACAAAACAGGAAATTCTAAAATCTGAATCAACTTTTCATTTTTGAATTGCTTCCTAACATCACGGCTTATATTACTAAAAAACTGACCGATTTTCTTTGCCGTTTCCACAGTAATTAATTCCAAAGGTGATACTCCAGGACGGTAAACCAAATCTTTTATAGCAATATCATAATTACTCTTGGCTTTTGCCATAAATTGGCGAAGTGCTGTCCCACTTCCTTTTTCTACAGACTCAAAAGTAGCAACGATTTCATCTAAATTATCTGCAATGGCAATAAAATCGTTCACTCCAAAATAAACTTGATAAGCCGGACTTAATTTGATTAACTCATAATAATCGCTAGGTTTTTTATCAAAGTCGGCAAAAAAACGTTCAAAAACATCCGGCATCCAATACCAACTAGGACCCATATCAAAGGTAAAACCTTCTTTTTTTAATTGCCTAGCTCTACCTCCTATTGAGGCATTTTTTTCATATACCGAAACCTCATGCCCGCTTTTTGCTAAATAACAAGCCGCTGACAATGCCGAAAAACCTGATCCTATTATTGTAATTTTCTTTTTCATTTGTTTAACAAATATATAAAAATATTAAACAAATAACTATAACTTTTCAATTAATTCTTGCGGTGTATTAAAAACCAGTATTTGATCTGCAAAAAAAGATTGATCTATTAGCGAAACTAATCTTCCAGTAAACCACAACTCATTAGAAACACCTGATAACTCCGCCACCATCTCCTTCACATATTGATTTACATGATCCCTATCAGGCTTTACTGTTAAACAGCTTACAAAAACTATAGAATTAAAATGTTTTTTCATTTCGCTCAAAAAATTAACCGGCATACTTTCGCCTAGATAAATACTTTTATAGCCAGCTAACAAAATTTCATAATGCAAATACATCAATCCTAGTTCGTGAATTTCATCAACAGGCAATGACAAAACAAACACTTTATCCGTTTTGGTAGGACTTAAAACTTGAAGTTTTTCTGAATTTAAAATTATTTTCTGACGAATCAAATAGCTCATAAAATGCTCATGAGCAGGGGATATCGTATCTGTTTGCCACAACAAACCAATTTCTTCAAACAAAGGAATAAAGACTTCTTGAAAAATTTCCCTAAACGATTTCTCCTCAGCTAACCAATCGTAGGTATTGAAAAACAATTGCTGATCAAAATGCATCATCGCCATTTTCATAGCATTAATAGCATGATTTTTAGCATTTTTTGTGGATATAATTTGCCTAACTAAAGTAGGTACTTCTTCTTCAGAATATTTGGCTATCTTGGAAATTTTATAACCATAATCATGTAAAAAACAAATATTTAGTAATTTTTGCAAACTGTGCAAGTCATACAAGCGAATGTTAGTATCCGTTCGCATAGGTTCAAGAATTTGATATCTTTTTTCCCAAATACGTATAGTATGCGCCTTAACCCCAGATAGATTTTCTAAATCTTTTATACTAAAAACAGTCTTAACATTGTTCATCTTATTCTAAATAACGTTAAACAAATATACGTTATTATTTTAAGATTAAAAGAATATTTTTGATAGTTTTTAAACCTCAACTATTTCATAATGATTTAATTTATCCAAATCTAAAATTGTTTTGGATTTATCTCCACTCCTTTCATACATCGAAACAAACTTTGCTCCATAAACAATTTCATCAAAAGTATAAGAAGTTCGTGCAGCTACTGTATTCGAAAATAGCTCATCAAAAGTTTTTACAAATACTAAAATCTCACCAACAGTATTTTCAAAATCTTCTTTAGTAAAGTCATACAAAGGACTCTGATCATCAATAGGATGCACTAAAGTCCAACTCAAAGTCAACAAATTAATCTTAGAAAGTTCTAAGTCTAATGAATAAAATTTATTAACCTTTACTCCATTTTCTTCAACGCTCATCCCTAACGTTATTTTTGCCTCCGCATCAGTAAAATTTGTATTCTTAAAAGGAGTCATCCTTACCATTAAAGCACGCCCTTCTTTATACGGAGCAATGAGAGCATTGTGCGAAAATTTTAAAAATGCAGTGGGCTTGCTAAATCTTCCAAAAAACAATCCTGTTGCGATTGCAAATGTCAACAAACCTATCAAAGCCTCCGTTGCTGCTATAAAACTAGTTACAAAGCCTTGCGGACTAATATGCCCATAACCAACAGTAGTAAAGGTCTGCGCACTAAAAAAATAAGCTTGCCCAAATTGCACTAATTGACTATCAGTCAAAGGAATACCATCCAAATATTCCATTCCTATAACAAAATAAATAGAAGCAAAGACAAAATTTATCAGTAAATAAAAAGAGAAAATAATTCCAAAAAACTTCCATGATGGCATATCAATCATAGTGTGGTACCAACTAATACGATGCAAAAAATGCATACCTCTTTTTTCTACATTGGCCACCCCGTTTTTATTAATAAAACGCCCACCATAACTGTTAGCATTGGTTCCAAAACCTGTATTACGGTCTAAAACCGCTTTCAAATTTATCTTATCTAAAAAGGCCATCGAAGTACATTGTATTGTTTTGAAAGTAAAAGTAATTAAAGTATTGATAAAAAAGTAGTAATAGCAGCTAGCAGCTTTAAATAAAAAAAAACAAATTCATTTAATTGAATTAAATAGTATTTTTGACCTGACTTGAAAAAAATACAATCAAAATAGAATCATCATGAAAAAAGCAATCGCTTTATTATTCGTTTGTAGTCTATGGGGTTGCGCCGAAATGCAGCAAGTACTCAATCAACTCCCACAAACATCGGGACCAATAGGAACTATCGATATTGCAGGAGGATTGAAAGAAGCCTTAAACAATGGAATAAGCAAACAAGTTAGTAAACTAACGGCTACTGATGGATTTTTTAGAAATGAAGCTGTCAAAATACTTTTACCTGAAGAATTACGAAAAGTAGATGCTGGATTAAGACGAGTTGGACTGAGTTCGCTTGCCGATGAGGGGCTAAAAGTAATGAATCGAGCAGCAGAAGATGCCGTAAGAGAAGCTACTCCTATATTCGTTAGCGCAGTAAAAAACATGAGCTTTACCGATGCTAAAGGCATTTTATTAGGAAATGACACTTCAGCAACAACTTACTTGGAAAATTCAACTTCAATAGCCTTGTATGGAAAATTCAATCCGGTAATAAAAAACTCTTTTACCAAAGTAGGTGCCGATAAAGTTTGGTCAAACATCATCACAAAATACAATAGCCTTCCATTGGTTACAAAAGTAAACCCCGACTTAACCGATTATGTAACAAAACAAGCCATGAGTGGCGTTTTTAAAATGATTGCTGTTGAAGAAAAAAACATTCGTACTAACATCAGCGCCCGAACTTCACCACTGCTACTTAAAGTTTTTGCGATGCAAGACAACCAATAATAGTATTTGCTGAATCAAAAAAATAAAACTAGTTTTGATTAAAAGTACACCATTATCTAAAAACTATTTCAATATTCTTTTTTGAATTATACTCTGGTAATTCTCAAAAAATATTGAAAAATCTGAACTAAACAATAATGCACAAAATAACGATACTAATCCACTGCGAAGACCAAAAAGCAATTATTTCCTCTGTAACCAATTATATCGCAGGAATTGAAGGAAATATTATTTATCTTGACCAACATGTAGATGCGCACGAAAATGTTTTCTTCATGCGTTTAGAATGCGAGTTCAATACTCCTAATTGGGATTTAGAAGCTATAAAAAAAGATTTTCAAACAAATTTAGCCGATAAATTCAATATGTCTTGGGAAATTTATACCCAAGAATACAAACCAAGAATGGCGCTTTTTATATCTAAATACGATCACTGTTTATATGATATCCTAGGACGTTACAGCGCTGGTGAATTACCATTAGAAATACCACTTATTATCAGCAACCATGAAGATTTAAGAGGTGTCGCTGAACGTTTTGAAATTCCTTTCCACCATGTACCTTTTACTAAAACCATTAAAGAAGAAGGTGAGAAACAACAAATTGCTTTACTAAAACAATACGATATTAACTTTATTGTATTAGCGCGTTACATGCAAATCATTACACCTAAATTGATTGAATTATACAAAAACAAAATCATTAATATCCATCATTCATTTTTACCTGCTTTCCCAGGAGCAAAACCTTACCATTCCGCATTTGCAAGAGGAGTTAAAATTATTGGTGCGACAAGCCATTATGTAACAGAAGAATTAGATGAAGGACCAATTATTGAACAAGATATTACTAGAGTGACTCACAGCCATTCTATAGAAGATTTCATTGTTAAAGGTCGTGATTTAGAAAGAAGTGTCTTAGCAAGAGCCATAAAATTACACGCCGAACGCAAAACAATGGTCTACAATAACAAAACGGTCATTTTCTCTTAAGCGTTAAAATTAGTTAAACAAGTGTTTAAAACTTAACTTATAACCAACAAAGTAATAACAAAACCTTAACAGCCTTTTCGTTCATAAAGTAGCATCTTTGCAATGTAATGAACTAGTTATTTATTATATTTGGTTTTGGTTAGTTAAAACAAGTGCTAGTATTAAAAAAATACTAGCACTTTTTTATTTTCCACATTTTATATCCTGCAAATTAAATTCCAAAAGACCTTTTTAGATTAAAACAGACACTCAAAACACCAACTTTAATTTTAGTATTATTCTTAAAAAACACCGATAAAACACATTAAAAAGTAAGACTTAACATTATAAAGTAGGTTTTTAATATTAAGTTTGTGTAAATTCGGCGAAAATTTTCTGCTATGAATGGTCTACTAAAAGAGAAAAGTGAAATAGAAAAATTACAACAAGAGTTCAAAATTCTAACAGGACAAATACAAAAAGACACTAATTCATCTTCAAATAACGAAGAAGAAATGATACTTGAAGATTGCGAAATCTAATTTAGTGCAAACTCATAAAATATTCAAATGCTTTCAATAATCGGCTACCGTGCCATGAAAACATTTCACCATCTACCAATATTACTTTTGCCGATGGGCTTATAGCCGCCATTTCTACGGCATCTTTTTCTTTGAAAGGATAAGGCTCGGAGGACAGCAATAGATAATCTATTTTTTTTACAGCTCTTATTTCCTCAGGAGTCACTACAGGATATCTGGATTGATTGTCAAAAACATTTTCAAAACGGTTCAATTGCAATAAAGCATTAATATAATTAGCCGAACCAGCAACCATATAGGGATTTTTCCAGATAAAATAAGCAACTTTTCTAAAAGGCTTTTCTGCGATAAACGACGTAAATGTATTTAAAGAAAACCGAATTTTAGCATTCAATGTTTCAGCCTCTGGAATACAATGAAACAATTGCCCAAAATCACTTATCATCTTAAAATTATCTTCAACACACTTAATATCAGTAACCCAAACAGGACATAAGGTTCTAAGCGTTTCGACAATTTCCCGAGTGTTCTCTTCTTTGTTTGCTATAACAATATCAGGCGCCAAACTTTTTATTTTTTCAAAATCAACTTGTTTAGTTCCTCCTACCACAACTTTCTCTTTACGTAAATGCGTAGGATGGATACAAAACTTAGTAATTCCTAGCAGCTTAGACTCCAAACCTAAATCGACTAACAACTCTGTTTGAGAAGGAACTAAAGAAACAATTCTTTGAGGCACTTTATCAAAAACATGCTCCGTTCCTAAATCGTCAATTAATGTATATTTTTCCAAATTAAATCTTTAAACAAAAATAAATAACCATAAAAAAACCACTAAAAACAGCGTTTTTAATGGTTTCTTTCCTATCGTACTCAACTAATTTAATTAATAGCCGCCATAATATTTTGCATTTCTTGTTGCATTTTTACAGCTTCCTGTCTTGCCTTTTCGGCAAAATCAGCTCCTTTTGATGCATAAATAATAGCTCTTGACGAATTCACTAATAGTCCAACATTCGTATTCATTCCGTATTTACAAACTTCAGACAAACTACCTCCTTGCGCTCCTACTCCTGGAACAAGCAAAAAGCTATCTGGAATAATTTTTCTAATTTCAGTAAAATATTCTGCCTTTGTAGCACCAACCACATACATCAAATTCTCTGAATTTTTCCAAGTCTTAGATGTTTCTAAAACCTTTTTGTATAATTCTTTTCCCTCTACTTCTAATGTTTGAAAATCAAAGGCTCCCTCATTAGAGGTTAATGCTAACATGATGGTATGTTTATCTTCAAAAGCTAGAAATGGCTCTACTGAATCCTTCCCCATATAAGGAGCTACTGTAATACTATCAAAATTCAAATCCTCAAAAAAAGCTTTGGCATACATTGAAGAAGTATTACCTATATCACCGCGTTTGGCATCGGCAATGGTAAAAATTTCAGGATAGTTTGAATTAATATAATCAATTGTTTTTTGTAAAGACATCCATCCTTTTAAACCATAAGCCTCAAAAAAAGCAATATTAGGTTTGTAAGCAACTGCTACATCATGAGTCGCATCAATAATTGCTTTATTAAATTCAAAAATAGGATCTTCTAATTCTAAAAAACTTTCAGGGATTTTATTTAAATCGACATCTAAACCTACGCATAGAAACGATTTTTTCAAGTTAATTTGCTCAATTAATTCCTTTGTAGTCATGCATTTTGTTTTACAGTTTGCAAAGTTACAAAGCCAAACCTAAATTATAGAAGAATTATATAAGTTTCTCAAAAAATTCTATAACAGCTCCAGAAAAAGACTCCTGTAAATTTGAAAAAACATCTAATTTTAGCAACTGTTTCATTACTTTTACTAAAAACCTAAATCAATAGACTTGAAACTATTTTTAAAAACAGACACCAATTTTCTAATTAAGAAGATTTTAGAAGAGAAATTAGATGTTTTTAACATCAAATATTCTATTGTAAACAGCAATGAAATTTTATTTTTAGAAAACATAGAAACAGCCACCTATGAAAAAATAACTGCGGTGCTTAACGACTATGGATTTGAAATCATAGAAAATCAAAAAAACATTATCGTTCAAAAAATCAAAGAAACGATTATTGAAATGATTTTTAACGAAAATGCTCCTGCTGTTAAAAGTTCTGTGTACTTAGCCGAAAAACTAGACCATAGTTACGGCTATCTTTCCAATCTTTTCTCGGAGGTTACCTATACATCAATTGAGAATTTTATCATTATTCAAAAAATTGAATATGTCAAGAAACTCATCACACAACAAGATTTAACACTCACCGAAATAGCTTTTAAACTCAATTACTCAAGTGTAGCTCATTTGAGTTCGCAATTTAAAAACACCACAGGAATTACGCCATCGGCATTCCAACGCATTATTAAAAAAAGAAGCGAAATAAGCACTCAAAACATAAACTAAACCTCATAAGGATATGCAAAAAGATTTCATCATAATTACACTTGCTGATGACGACGAAGACGACAGAATGTTCTTTACAGACGCCTTCGAAGAATTAAAAATCAACACGGTTGTTAATACAGTAAATGACGGAGTTGCACTAATGGACTTTCTAAACCATCCTGAGACGGTTTTACCAAACATTATTTTCTTAGACTTAAATATGCCTTTAAAATCAGGTATCGAATGTTTAAAAGAAATCAAAGCCAATCCCAAATTTAAAGATATTGTTATTGCCATCTATTCGACATCATCTTCCGAAGAGGACATCGAAAACACTTTTGTTTTGGGAGCCAATATTTACATTAAGAAACCCAATAATTTTGGCAAACTAAAAGAAGTTTTATCCGAAGTAGTTACCATAAACTGGCAATATATTACTTCGGGATTAGATAAAGACAATTTTTTATTACGCATGTAAACTATGTTCAAACCTAAGTTTTTAGATTCGATAAGCTTTATTAGAGCATTATTTTTAGTCGCCTTTTTTATTTTAATTTTTTTAGCATCTGTCACTTATAGACACATTAAAGAATTAGATAAAATAAGTGACTCCATCTCTAACACTTATGAAATTTCTTTAGAATTAGGCAATCTTATCTCTTATATTAAAGATGCCGAAACAGGCCATCGTGGTTATATCATCACTAAAGATTCGCTTTACTTAGAACCGTTTATCAATGCCAGAAAAAACGTAAATCAGTCCTTCCAAAACCTAAACATCATAATAGAAAAAAATCCTAAAAAGCAGGAAGAACTCAATCGAATTTACGATTTAGTAGACAAACGTTTTTCGTATTTTAAAAATCGTTTTATTGATAAAACCGAATTCAATAACGATTTTAGAGAAGGCAAGTTAGTTATGGATTCGTTGAGAATTGAACTCAATAACATGCTCAGCGAAGAAAACAAATTACTTGATTCTAAAGGCAAACTTTATAAATACAATAACTCCAATACGCCTTTGATTGTGTTTTCGACCTTCTTGATTTCGATTCTAATTTTAGGTTTAGGTTATTTACGAATTATAAAAAACTACAAAGACTTAATTAACCAAAATATCCAACTAAAGATATTTGATGAATCTAGTAAACAAGCCGAAATCCTTGGTAAATACGGCAGTTGGCTACTAAATATTGAAGACAAAACCTTTAATTATTCGGATAATCAATTTCGATTATTAGGCTGTTTACCTACGTCTTACAATCCTACTTTTGAAAACCTGTTAGAGTACATTCACCCGGAAGATAAAGAATTACTTAATCAGGCTTTTAACCAAGTAGAAAAAACGGAGTTACTACCTTTAATTCATTATCGTATCATCAAAAAAGACACACAAGAAATACGTCATTTTAGAACGACTGCAAAAATTTTTACCGATCATTTAGGCAATAAAAAAATGATTGGAACCACACAAGACATTACCGATGATTACCACAAAACAGAATTAATCGAACTTAGAAATAAAGAATTAGAGCAAAACAACAAAGAGCTAATGGAGTTTAACCATGTGGCTAGTCATGACTTGCAGGAACCACTTAGAAAAATTCAAACTTTCATTTCTAGAATTGAAGACAAAGAAAAAGCGTCACTTTCTACCAGTGCCCAAAATTACTTTGAAAGAATACAAGAAGCATCTAACAGAATGCGTATTCTAATTGACGATTTATTGCAATACTCTAGAACGAGTCGTTCCGAAAAAATATTTGAAAACACTGATTTGAACACTATTGCCTCAAATGCAACAAGTGAACTATCGGAAAACATCATGGAGAAAAAGGCACAAATAAACTTTGAAAAATTACATGAAGTTCAAGGGATTCCATTTCAGTTGGAACAATTGTTTATCAACCTCATTGGGAATTCCTTAAAATATGCTAAAGAGGAAGTAGCCCCAATAATTACAATTACTACCAAAAAAGTTAAAGCTTCTAAAACACCTAAACTAAATGATAGTTCTAAAAAAGAATACATCAAAATTGTTTTTAAAGACAATGGTTTGGGCTTTGAACAAATATATGCCGATAAAATATTTTTACTTTTCAATAGACTACATGGCAAAAAAGACTATCCAGGTACTGGTGTAGGACTTGCAATATGTAAAAAAATTGTAGAGAATCATAAAGGACAAATTTTCGCGAAAGGAAAGCCAAACGAAGGAGCAGTTTTTGAAGTCTATTTGCCTGCTTAAATGAAATTATATAACAATCTCAAATAATCATATAAAATAAATAGCATACTAATTTTTACTTTTACACAAAACTCAAGAAATGAGCGCATTACACAACATAAAACAACTTCTTTTTTTACTGCTGTTTTACACTTGTTGCCTTTTAATAGTCTCTTGCGAACAAAAAGCAAAAGAAGCCCCAGCAACTGATACAACCGAAGAATTAAGAAGCGAACCAAAAACCAAAGAGAATACTCAAGTAAGCGAACTGGTACTCACACAAATGGCTGAATCTAATTTGAAAGTGGTAGCAATAACACAAAAAGCACTGGAATTAAAAGTACCTAAAAATACAAGAATGATTCTTCAAGAGATTGAAAAAGAACATAATCAACTTAAAAATCAAATTAGAAAAATAGCAAAAGAAAACTTTATCATCATTCCTAACATCTTATATGACACAAATACATTGAAGGATTTCATTAGCGAAAGTAGCATCGATAAGTACTTACAAAAAATAAACAATTCCCTAACTGCCGAATTAGAACTTTTTAAAAAAATTGCCTCTTCAACCTATAATAAAGACTTACTAGATTTAACCAACAAAGGCATTATTAGCATCGAAAAAAATATTGATACTATTCAAAAAGAACAAAAATAGACCCCAATAAACCCTACATATATATCCACTTAAAACACCCGTAATGGGTGTTTTTTTTTGCTCAAAAAAACGAAATGGCAATTCTATAAAAGTCTCAAAATATCCTGTAACATTTTTAATATAAAGCAGTTGCATCTTTGTAATGTAGAATTAGAACTACTAATAAAGCACATTAAATAACTTAAAATAGACAGCCATGAAAAGATTATTATTTGCAGGAATACTAAGCCTATCTTTGATACATTTTGCAAAAGCGCAAACCCTAACTCCTTCAGCAGGTATTAAAGGAGGACTCAATTTTACGAATCTATACACTGAAGATGTAAACGACAACAATGTATTAAGCAGTTTTAATGCCAGTCTTTATGCTAATCTTCCCGTTTCATCCTCCGTTTCAATTCAACCTGAAATTAATTTCTCCCGAAAAGGTTCTGAATTAGTGTATGACAATGCATTTGCAACAGGAACAACAAAATTAAAACTGAATTACCTGGAAATGCCCGTATTGTTAAAACTAAATGTCACCCCTAATTTCAACATTCATTTTGGTCCTTACGCTGCTTATTTAATTGACGGACAAGCTACAAACGAAAGCTCTGATGGTTCCTTCAATTTTGAAGAAAACATCAACAATGATGACTTAAACAAATGGGATTATGGACTTTCTGGAGGGATTGGATTTGACTTTGACTCAACTACTTTAGGAATTCGATATAATTATGGTTTACAAACCATTGGTAAAGAACGAAATTTTGGAGGAAGCACCTATACTTTCCCTGACTCCAAAAATAGCGCATTGAGTTTGTATGTAGGTTTCAGACTCTAAATAACAATTTAAAAAACGACAATCATGGGAAACATACTCTATCTCGCCGCAGTATTATTAGTAATATTTTGGGCACTAGGATTTTTTATATACAGCATCGGAAGTTTAATACACATCTTATTATTAATTGCTGCAATCGCAGTCCTGATGTGCATTATAAAAGGAAAAGAACTTTAAAATAATAATAACCCTTAAATCTATAAAATTATGAAACCGAACAAAGTAATATTAGGAACAATTGGAGGTTTAGCCGCAGGAGCCATTTTAGGAATTTTATTTGCTCCAAGTAGCGGAAAGAAAACAAGAAGAAGAATTGCCGAAAAATCAAAAGCTTTGAAAGAAATCGCAAAAGAAGACTTTGACAACTTGATTCAAAAAATCGATAGCAAATACAAATCGATTTCTGATGATACGCACAAATTTCTTCAAGATGGAAAAACAAAATTAGAAAACGAAGTAGCAAAGAAAAACTAAGGCTAATTCGAAAAACCACTATTGGTTAACGTAAAACTCAAAAAAAGAAATCATGAAAAAAACAATTATAACGGGAGCTATCCTAGCTTTTTTAACCCTAGGTGCTACCTCAGCAATGGCTCAAGATATTAAAGGCGATGATTACGAACAAAAATTCAAAATGGGAGTAGGTGCCAGTGTAGGTTACCCTTTTGAAGATCCCTACAATCTAAATGTAGGTGGAGATGTTCGTTTGCAATATGACTTATCAAAAAAATACTCTCTTACAGCAACTACTGGATTCAACAATTTATTTGTTAGCGGAGACAATAATGACCTAGGATATATTCCTGCTAAATTAGGTTTCAAAGCCTTTGTTTTAAAAGACAAATTTTACCTTATGGGGGAAGCAGGAGCAGCGTTTGCGGTAACGAACAATTACAATGACAAATCACTTTTGTTAAGTCCAAGTATAGGTTATGCCACTAAATATATTGATCTAAGCTTACGATACGAATACTTACCCGATTTCCCTTCCATACGAAACAATGCAGCAGATAAAGGGCTAGGACAAGTTTCATTGCGTTTAGCATATGGTTTCGACCTTTAGATTAAAAAGGAGGCTGTTTCTTATAAAAGACAGCCTCCAAATTAAACTCCATCAATTTAAAATCAATTACGTATGAAAAACTGGAACTTACCTATTGTTTTAGGCGCTATAGCGGTAACACTCATCTCTTGCAAAAATGAAGAACAAAAAATGGCCGATGAAAAAGTGGAACAATTCAAAGTGTTTGTAGACTCCATTAGTGATATCGCAATGGACAATGCAACCGTAAATTGGGTAAATATTCAAAACGAATACGAACATAGTAAAAACGAAGCGAAACAAACCCTAGCAAAACTAGACAACAAAGTAAACCTAGATTCCATACTTAAAAAAGCAGATAGCAAATACGAAATATTCAAAGCCAAAGTAATTGCGAAAAGAGATATCATGTTGCGTGAAAATTTCAGAAATAGTCTTTTTACCGAAAAAGTAGGCGAAGACATGAAATTTGAATGGGTTAACAAAAGCAATATTGCCGCAGTTTACGAACATTTTGTAGCTACTGTTGACCAAAATAAATCCGTATACAGTAGAGAAGATTGGGATGAAATCAAACTCATCTACGAAGCCTTAGATAGCCGAAAAAATGCAGTTGAAAAAGAAGGCATAACTACTAAAGACAAAATTAAAATTGCAGGTTTAAAAATTAAATTCACCACAATATACCAAATCAATAGAGCGACTGCAAAATACCGAGAAAATGCAGAAGCGAAACAATAAACCCATATCTAACTATCTATATATAACAGGGAAATTCTAAAAATCAATCCTTTTTAAAATTTCGCCTCCCGTTTATTGTAAACAAAAAAAATAGGCTATCCGTAAAAAGATAGCCTATTTTTGTTTTTATAAGTAACTGTAAACAATTACGCTTGCGCTTCCATATCTACAGTAGTTTTTTCAGCGATAGCTTTGTAAGTTCCATTTACTAATTTCTCACGGATTGCTTCAAAAGCAGTTAATGTTTCCTCGATATCAGCTAAGGTATGAGAAGCCGTAGGAATCATTCTTAGCAAGATAATCCCTTTAGGAATTACAGGATAAACCACGATAGACAAGAAAATACCGTAGTTCTCTCTCAAGTCGTTTACCATCACCATTGCTTCTGGAATACTTCCTTGAAGATATACCGGAGTAATACAAGTATTCGTATCTCCAATATCAAAACCTTTCTCTTTCAATCCGTTTTGTAATGCATTTACGTTTTCCCACAATTTATCTTTTATTGCCGATGATTGACGCAATAACTCTAAACGTTTCAAAGAACCAATAGTTTGGATCATTGGCAACGCCTTAGCAAACATTTGTGAACGTAAGTTGTATTTTAAATAATCAATAACATCTTTATCAGCAGCTACAAAAGCTCCAATGTTAGCCATCGATTTTGCAAAAGTCGAGAAATAAACATCAATTCCGTCCTGACAACCTTGCTCCTCACCTGCTCCCGCTCCTGTTTTTCCAAGCGTACCAAAACCATGCGCATCATCAACCAAAAGACGGAAATTGTATTTTTCTTTCAAAGCTACAATTTCTTTCAATTTACCTTGTTGCCCACGCATTCCAAAAACACCTTCAGTGATGAATAAAATTCCACCACCTGTTTCAGTAGCCATTTTTGTAGCACGTTGCAAGTTTTTCTCCATGCTTTCTAAATCATTGTGCTTGTAAGTAAAACGCTTACCCATGTGCAAACGAACACCGTCAATAATACAAGCATGCGAATCCACATCATACACAATAATATCATTCTTAGTCACCAAAGCATCAATGATAGACACCATTCCTTGGTATCCAAAATTCAATAAATAAGCTGATTCTTTCATTACAAAAGCAGCCAATTCTCTCTCCAACTGCTCGTGGTAATTTGTGTGACCACTCATCATACGAGCTCCCATTGGGTATGCAGCTCCAAATTGAATCGCAGCATCAGTATCCGCTTGACGAACTTCAGGGTGATTCGCTAAACCTAAATAGTCATTCAAACTCCAGTTCAAAATATCTTTCCCACCAAACTTCATTCTAGGTCCTAGTTCTCCTTCTAACTTAGGAAACACATAATATCCTTCTGCTTGTGAAGCCCATTTTCCTAAAGGTCCTTTATTGCTTTGAATCCTTTCGAATAAATCTTTTACCATAATATATCCAGTAATAATTTTAATTTTAAGAGGTTGCAAAAATAATTATTTAAATTTTATAAAGGGCTGGAAAGCACAATTATTTTCAGAGGTCAAGCTAGCTGTTAGCCCTATCATAGGGTTTTAATCTGAAAAAATTTCAAATTCTAAGAAAAACCACAAGGATGCCTCTCTTACCCACTGTCTATCAGCAGACAACTCAGGGTTAAAAAATTCATGCTCCAAAGAATAGTCATTTTTAAGGATCATAAATTATTTATAAGAAAAATAAGTATATTTGAAAAAGAAACAAAACTTCGCATATACATCCTAGTTCGGGTAGATTGGCGAAAGTTTGTTTCGTATGTAAACAAGTTGTGCGTCACCCTAAAAACCCACCGCACATTTAGCACATTTGGTTTTTCCGACACTCAAAGCCAACGCTAAAAAACCAAAAGAGCTAAATCACCCACCGCTGACAAAGAAGAATTGTTAAAAACTATAATTAAGTATTTGCTTAAATAAGAAAACTATTTGTATTTTTGCTGCGTTATTAAATCCTAAACAAGGAAATTATGGAAAACAATCAATCGTGTATCCGTGTGTTTGCCGACAAGGTTCAAATAGACAATTGTAGAGTAATACTTCAAACCAACGACAAGGCATTCAGCCAACTGAGTGGACTTTTAGCATTGGCGGGAAACGAAGTAAGGTTGAAAATCTTATTTCTCTTAGAAGAAGAAAACGAACTATGTCCCTGCGACCTTTCAGACATTCTCGGAATGAGCATCCCTGCCGTTTCGCAACACCTCAGAAAACTCAAAGACGGAAACGTCATTGAAGGAAGAAGAGAAGGACAAACTATTTTCTACTCTTTGAAACAGGAGCAACTTACTTTACTTCGTCCATTTTTTAAACACATCATAAACAATTCAAAAAAGGAAACAGTATGAACAAGAAAAACAACAGACTTGTCGGAGCGGGAGTGCTTTCGGCAGTAGCAGCATCACTTTGCTGCATTACACCAGTATTGGCTCTTATTTCAGGAGCTTCAGGAGTGGCATCTACCTTTTCATGGATGGAACCAGCAAGACCTTATCTAATCGGTATCACCGTTTTGGTATTGGGCTTTGCTTGGTATCAGAAACTCAAACCACGAACAGCCGAAGAAATCCAATGTGATTGCGAAGAAGACGAAAAAAAACTCTTTATGCAGACCAAAACATTCTTGGGAATTGTAACCGTGTTTGCAGCCTTGATGCTCGCTTTTCCAAACTATGCACACATTTTCTATCCTTCAAACGACAACAAGGAAGTTGTAATCGTCAATGCTTCTGACATCCAAACGGTAACTTTTGATGTAAAAGGAATGACTTGCAATGGTTGTGCTTCACACGTAGAAAATGATGTGAACAAATTGCCAGGCATTGTTAAGGTAGATGCGATTTATGAAGAAGCGACTGCCAAAGTAGAATTTGACCAAACCAAAGTGAGTCTTGCTCAAATTGAAGAAGCCATCAACGGTACAGGTTACAAAGTGGTTGGCAAGAAATAGTATTTTTTTGCCCCTCGTATTTAAGAACTTAATTAAATAATTATACTATGAAAAAGAATTTAATTCTATTGAGTGCTTTGTTCCTAATTGGAATTGCTCAGCTTAATGCTCAATGTTGCAAACCGAATGACAGTAAAGCACAAACAGCAAATACAAACCAGCAAGAAGGTAAAACCCTGAAATTGAAAATAACGGGAATGACTTGTGCAGGTTGCTCCAACCACATTTCAAATGCCCTCAAAGAAGTGGACGGCATTATTGAACACAAAGTGGAATATCCAGGCGATTTGGCAACTATCCAGTACGACCCAAGCAAAACAAATCCTGAAGCTATCATAAAAGTAATTGAAAAAACAGGTTATAAAGCCGAAATCATTAAAGAAAATTCTAAATAATATGAAAACTGTAAAATTAATTTTAGGCATTGTTACTATCGGGATGATAGTAGCTAGTTGTAATAAAGAAGTACAGGAACCGGAAGTAAAACCAACAAATTCTTCAACTCCCGGTACTAATTCTTCCACCCCAACAGGTACTTCGACCATTTCTTACACAGATTTGAGTGCGGGACAAAGCACCATTGCGATTGGGGCAACCACAAAAGTAACAGCTACAGCAACAGGAGATGGTCTTTCTTATATCTGGAGTGCATCAGATGGCGATATTATAGGAAGTAAAGCATGTTTGCAGTAAAACCCCAAATAGAAAACTTATGAAAAATCAACGAAAATATATTGACGGTCAATTAAACGACATTCTTTTTTCTGAATTTAAGATAAAGAATAGCGATTTTATTTTACGAATATTTCAAGAATTGATGCTAGGCAGTTCTATATCTAAAAACAGATTTTATAAACTAATAAAAGTGTCCAAAGATAAAGCGGACGCTATTTTGAATAAACTGGGCGAAACCGATGTACAAGGAAATATTATTGCATTTTCTGGTCTATCTACAGTTCCTACCAAACATCGCTTTATTGTAAATGGTAAGATGTTATACACATGGTGTGTAGTAGATGCCATTCTGTTTGCTGAATGGTTAGATGTGGAAGCTAATGTTCGTTCTACTGATCCTATTGATGGTTCACCTATTGAGTTACAAATAAATGGTGGTCAATTGCTTTGGACAAAGCCATATCCTTTATTTATTTCTTGGGTAGAATCTGTTGACACCTGCAATATTAAAGGGTCGCTATGTAATCACGTTTCATTTTTTGCAAGCGAAAGAACAGCAAAACAATGGTTAAAAAATAATCCTGATGGAAAAATATTGACGCTTGAGGATTTCTTTGAGCCTAAAAACATAGGAATGAAATGTTGTTAAGTATAGTCCTAAATAAATTAAAAAAATAAGATGAAAGAAGAAAAAATAAAATTGGAAATTGCAGGTATGACCTGCGACCATTGTGCAACAGGCATTGAAAAATTACTTTCCAAAAATGAAGGTGTAAAAGAAGCTAATGTGAGCTATCCAAAAGCTACTTGCGAATGTTCTTTTGACCCTACCAAAACAAGTAAAGAAGAAATCATTAATACCATCAACGGCACAAAAAACTATCGTGTAAAAAGTGAAATCCCTGATAATGGAAACAGCGGAATTAATCAATTTGATTTAATCATTATCGGTGGCGGTTCGGCTGCATTTTCGGCAGCAATCAAAGCCGAAAGTTTAGGATTATCGACCTTAATGGTAAACGGTGGTTTGGACTTTGGCGGTACTTGTGTCAACGTGGGTTGTGTGCCTTCTAAAAATCTTATTCGTGCAGGCGAGTCGGCTTATCACGCTACACATTCCAACTTTGAAGGCATCCGACCAAAAGGCGTTGATATTGATTTTGCTCAAATCATCAAAGACAAGAAAAAATTAGTAGCCACACTTCAAGAGAAAAAATATATGGATGTGGTAAGCGATTTTGAAAACCTGACTATGCTAAAAGGTTGGGCAAAATTCAAAGACAACAAAACCATTTTGGTTGACGGCAAGGAATACAAAGCCCTCAAATTTTTAATTGCTGCGGGAGCTACGACCAACATTCCGACTATTGAAGGATTGGACAAAATTGACTACTTGACCAACGTTTCCCTTTTCGACTTGGAAGAAAAACCCGAAAGCTTGACCATTATGGGAGCAGGTTACATAGGTTTGGAAATTGCAATGGCGTACAATCGTTTAGGCGTTAAAGTCCGAATCATTGAATTTACCGACCGTGTTCTACGGACACAAACCCCAGACATCAGTGAAGCATTGGAAACCCAAATGCGAAAAGAAGGCATTGAAATCTTACCTAATTTCAGAGCCGTGAAATTCGAGAAACAAGCGAATGAAACCATCATTCACTGTAAATGTCCTGACGGTTCATTTACGCAAATTATAGAAAAAGGTAAGGTAGTAATTGCCACAGGCACAAAAGCCAATACAAGCCAATTAGGGTTAGATAACATTGGTTTGGAACTCACCAAAAGCGGACATATCGCTGTAAATGAAAAAATGGAAACCAATCTACCTAACATTTACGCAGCAGGTGACGTAACCAACACCCCTGCATTTGTTTATACAGCCGCTTTTGAAGGTAAAATTGCCGTTGAAAATGCGTTCTCAGGAACAGATAATAAAGCCGATTATTCTTCTTTACCTTGGGTGGTGTTTACTGACCCACAAATTGCAGGGGCAGGTTTAGATGAAGCACAGGCAGAATCAAAAGGCATTCCGTTTGAAGTGTCAAAATTGGAATTGAAAGACGTACCGAGAGCCATAGCAGCCAACGACACAAGGGGTTTCATCAAACTCATTCGTAACTCGGAAACTGACAAACTTATAGGTGCAAGAGTAGTCGCACCCGAAGGTGGAGAACTCATACAACAATTAAGTATGGCAATCAAATACGGAATAATGGTGAAAGACTTAGCAGACAGTTTCTACCCTTATTTGACTTTGGGAGAAGGTATAAAATTAGCAGCAATAATTTTCGGAAAAGACGTATCAAAATTAAGTTGCTGTGCCAGTTAATCCGCCCCAAAGGCACACACTCTTGCAAGTCGCACCAGCCAACGCTTGACCAAAACTTGCAAGAGAGAGTGCCTTCCCTACCCCAAAAAATCCTACCTTTGAAAATTGACTAAACCGACTGAAAATAAAGGGCGAACGCACAACATTGTGTATAAGCAATAGCGGGTGAAGTGGTAAAATCAAGGTCTGTGCTTTTAATAAGCTTTGTGCTAAACTGAAAGGTTTGTACTTTCAAATCCGCTACTGCTCATACACGAAACCGTTGTGCGTCAATGTAAAAAAATCAACTCGCAAACAACACATCTGGTTTTTTACCCACACAACACAAACGCTAGAAAAAGCAAAAGATTTGTTTTTTCTAAAGCTTCTGTATAAAAACGAACGGAATAAATTAACTTAGCTGAAAATTTATAAAAACAATAATGATCAAAATATTTAAAGACTACCTAACTGACTTTGATGTAAAATTTAAAGACTTAGATTTTATTGATAAATCCTTTCACGAAAAAGAACTTGGAGTAGTTTCTTTTGCTTCTAAAGCAAATTGCAAAGACACTAACTGAAATTTCAGCGAAGAATACATTAGAACAAGATTTGTTTACGCATTAGTAAACAGTGGTTTTTTCCTCTTAAACGGTGGCGGACTTGGAAACGATTTAGGAAAAATATATTATTTAGCACCAGATAGTTTAGAATTTGAACCACTTGATTTGAGTTACTCCGAATTCTTACTCTTCTGCTTCAATAATGATTTGGATGATTTTTACAAAGGCCTTAGATGGAAGAACTGGAAAAGCGAAGTTTCAAAATTAAACGGAGATACTGTTTTTAATTTTTTCCCCTATTTATGGACTAAAGAAGGCAAGAACATCGAAAAAAATTCAAAAAAAGAAATCCCAATTGAGGAACAGTATAATTTTATCTTGGGATTTATAAAAAATAAAAACATCAGGCTTGCGCAAGCGTCACGCACTCGCAAAAAACACAACAATGAATCCAACAACAAAACATACTTTACGAACTTGTAAAAAAGGTCATCAATACTACAAGAGTAGCGACTGTCCGGTATGCCCTGTTTGTGAAACAGATAGAAAACCTCAACAAGGCTTTTAATCTTTGTTATCGGCTCCTGCCAGAAGGGCTTTAGAAAACAAAGAAATTACCACTATAGAAAAATTAGCAGCGTATAGCGAAAAAGAACTTTTAGCGCTTCATGGTTTGGGCAAAAGCTCCATTCCTAAATTACAATCGGCATTAGAAAAAGAAAATTTAGCTTTAAAGAAAGAAAATGAACAACAACAAAGTTTTTAAAATGGCTTTTGCTTCGGTCTATCCACATTATATTGCCAAGGCTGAGAGAAAAGGCCGCACCAAAGAAGAAGTAGATACCATCATTTTTTGGTTAACAGGCTACAACGAAACAAGCCTAGCCCAAATACTGGAAAACAAAACCGACTTCGAAAGCTTTTTTGCGGAAGCACCACAACTCAACCCGAATGTTACTAAAATTACAGGCGTTATTTGCGGTTATCGTGTAGAAGAAATCGAAAACCCACTGATGCAGCAAATTCGCTATCTAGACAAACTCATTGACGAATTAGCCAAAGGAAAAACAATGGAGAAAATTTTGAGGAAATAATAGGGTTCCCTTCTTCAAAAATTAAAAATTGACAGCTTAGATGCAATTGTTTTTGATTTTTAAATTTCGTCAGTTCGAGTGATTTTCGTTAGAAAATCGTATCGAGAACAAGAAAATTTATAATCAAAAACGGTTCTCGATACATTTTTAGCTTCATTTCATTACGCAAAAAAACACTCGAACTGACGTTTTTGATAATTTCACCCAACGGCTTATCATTTATATCGGCACAGCATAGTTATGTTTTATAACCCCAATCACAAAAGTACTGTGCGCACTTCCAATATTTTTTACTGAGCCTAAATCGTTAATTACAAAAGACTGATAATGCTTCATATCTCTAACCATAATTTTCAGTAAAAAATCATAATCGCCCGAAATATTGTAACATTCCACCACTTCTTTAAGCGAAACAATATCTCTTACAAACTTATTCCCTATTTCTTTGGTATGTTCCTTTAAAGTGATATTACAAAATACCGTTAATTGCAGCCCCAATTTTTCAGCATTTACAATAGCAGCGTACTTTTCTATAAAACCCTCTTTTTCCAATCGTTTAATTCTTTCATAAACGGGTGTAGGAGATAAATTTACTCGTGTAGCGATTTCTTTGGTCGTCAATTTTGCATCTTTTTGAAGCACTTTTAACAACTCCAGATCGATCATATCTATGTTTTCTAAAGAGAAATTATCTGTTTTTTTCATCATTACAAGCACTAAAAGATTAATTATCTACAAAAATATCAAAAATAGATATATTATCTAATTTTAAACAGTAATTTAAAAAACCCATCTTTTATATTAAACTTTGCAAGACAAAAAATCTAAAACCTACTACCATAATGAAAACAGTCGTACAAGAAGATTCCGGAATAAAAAATAAAAACACACAGCATGCTATCAAGAATGATTTTGCATTTACCCTAAAGAGCACTTGTTTAGATGAAAACTACCATCCCTCAAGTAAAACGCGTTTAACAACCAATTTTGCAAATCTGGCTAGAGGAGCCAATCGCCAGCAAAACTTACGTAATGCATTGAATATGATTAACAATCGATTCAATTCATTAGCCCATTTGGATAACCCAAAAGGGGATCGTTACCATGTAACACTTGAAATTCTCACTGTCACGATGAGTATCGATGATAAAGACGGCACTAATGACCTGCCGATGATTGAGGTTTTAAAAACGAATATTTTTGACCGTAAGACGGGTCAGCAAATTGAAGGTGTTGCCGGAAATAATTATTCCTCTTATGTTCGTGATTATGATTTCAGTATTTTATTAACCGATTACAATAAGGATAAATCTAGTTTTAGTGTTCCTGAAAATTATGGTGATTTGCACGGAAAATTGTACAAATGCTTTGTGAGTTCAACCACTTATAAAGAGCACTTTAAGAAATCTCCAATCATTTGTTTAAGTGTATCGAGTAACAAAACCTATACTCGCACGGAATATCAACACCCTGTTCTGGGTTATGAATATCAGCAGGATCATTATTCGCTCACTGATGAATATTTCTTTAAAATGGGCTTAAAAGTTCGTTTTTTCATGCCTCCGAACAGTGTAGCACCGATGGCTTTTTACCATTCTGGAGACCTACTTAATGATTATACTGATCTTGGACTAATCAGTTCCATCAGTACGATGGAGACTTTTCAGAAGATTTATCGTCCTGAAATTTACAATGCCAATTCAGTGGCTGGAAAAATCTATCAACCTAGTCTTAAACACGAAGATTATTCACTTACTCGCGTAGAGTATGACCGTGAAGAGCGCAGTCGACTAGCTGTTGAACAGGGTAAATATGCTGAAGAACATTTCATTAAGCCCTACAAAAACATCCTGGAAAACTGGTCTGCAAATTTCAATCTTTAATTAACCTTATACACTAAAATTATTCGAACATGAAAAAAATAGTATTACCCACCTCAATTGTTGGAAGTTTACCAAAACCTGCTTGGTTGGCACCACCCGAAAAACTTTGGTCGCCTTGGAAATTAGAAGGCGATCAGTTACTGGAAGGAAAACAAGATGCTTTGCGTATTTCTTTGCAAGAACAACTTTTGGCTGGAGTTGATATCATTAGTGATGGCGAACAAACACGCCAACATTTTGTAACCACTTTTATCGAACATTTAGGCGGTGTCGATTTTGAAAATCGTAAAACCGTAAAAATTCGCAACCGTTATGATGCGAGTGTTCCTATTGTAGTGGACGAGATTACGCGCCAAAAATCCGTTTTTGTTGAAGATGCTAAATTTTTACGCAAACAAACTAATAAACCCATTAAATGGGCATTACCAGGCCCACTAACAATGGTAGATACCTTGTACGATGACCATTATAAAAGTAGGGAAAAATTGGCTTGGGAATTTGCAAAAGCACTCAATGAAGAAGCTAGAGAACTGCAAGATGCTGGGGTTGATATTATCCAGTTTGACGAACCTGCTTTCAATGTATTTTTTGATGAGGTAAACGATTGGGGAATGGCAGCATTAGAGCGAGCGATAGAAGGTTTGCATTGCGAAACAGCTGTACATATTTGCTACGGTTATGGTATTCAAGCGAATAATGATTGGAAAAAAACATTGGGTTCAGAGTGGCGTCAATACGAAGAAATTTTCCCAAAAATTCAAAAATCTAAAATCGATGTGGTCTCATTAGAATGTCACAACTCGAATGTTCCTTTGCATTTAATGGAATTGGTTCGTGGCAAAAAAGTAATGGTGGGTGCTATTGATGTTGCAACTAACACTATCGAGACACCCGAAGAAGTCGCTGATACTTTACGTAAAGCTTTGGAGTTTGTAAACATTGAAAATCTTTATCCTTCTACCAATTGCGGAATGGCGCCATTGTCTCGAAACGTAGCCAGAGGCAAGTTAAACGCTTTAAGTGCAGGAGCTGAAATTATTCGCAAAGAACTTGGAATTTAAAACTAATTTAAAAATCGGATAGCGTTGAAATTTCCGTTAATAACACAGCTATCCCATTTAAGGATATTTTATAATAGCAAATTTATCTGCTCGTTATTTTTTTTGTAATCTTGCCTCATCGGAGGAATAATAGCAAAACACATTGAAAAAATTATTAGAAACATTAAGTAAAGTAGGTTTAGACGGTTTCCTATTAATGATCGCCAGCATGATACTACTGGCTTATTTTTTGCCGCAGCCAGGAATGATTAAAGAACCTGTTTCATTAGAAGAAATTGCCAATGTAGGTGTGTCATTTATTTTTTTGTTTTATGGCTTACGCCTAAGTGTTGAAAAACTAAAAGCCGGGCTTGCCAATTGGAAAATGCACATTATCGTCCAGTTAACAACCTTTTTGTTTTTTCCGTTGCTTGTTTTGGCATTTCGCCCCTTGTTTATCAACGCCGGCTTTGAATTGCTTTGGCTAGGAATTTTTTTTCTAGCAGCCTTACCGTCTACAGTATCTTCTTCTGTGGTTATGGTTTCCATTGCCAAAGGCAACATTCCAGCCGCGATTTTTAATGCGAGCATTTCCAGTTTAATCGGAGTAGTGGTCACGCCACTTTGGGTGGGGCTGTTTATCGCCTCTGCGACTGGCAATTTTGATATCAGCACCATTGTTATAAAGTTGATTGTTCAAGTCCTGTTACCTGTTATTATTGGTATAAGCCTCAATTCTCGTTTTGGTGCTATCGCTGAAAAATATAAGAAGCAGCTCAAATATTTCGATCAGACAATCATCCTTACGATCATTTATACCTCGTTTTGTAAGTCATTCTCCGAACATCTTTTTGAAGGCTTCTCCGCCCTTGAACTTGCCGGACTCACTACAGGAATGATGGTTTTATTTTTTGCCGTATTCCTTTGTGTGGGACTTCTCAGCCGTCTATTTGGCTTTTCAGACGAAGACCGAATTACAGTCTTGTTTTGTGGTTCTAAAAAGTCATTGGTTCACGGAACTGTCATGTCTAAAGTACTGTTTCAACAAAGTACTATCACTGGTATCGTGTTGTTGCCACTCATGCTTTATCATGCTTTGCAATTGATTGCCGCCAGTATCATTGCTCAGAATATGGCTCGAAGAAAAAAAGCATAATTGATTATATACAACTTGTATGTCTCGCTTGTAGCCAACTCTTAAATAGTTACAAGCGAGACTCTAGCTTGACATGAAATCAATAATAACGGCTACGCCACTATTCCAACTCGCTCAAAAATTAATAATCGTGATTCTAATATTCTCACTATTAACAAAACATTAAAGCCATTTTAAAAGCATTTCACGCCAAAGAATTACTACCTTTAGCTTTCAAATGAAAATGCTATGTCACAAAACAATAAAGAACTCAAATTAGCGGTTCTTATAGATGCCGATAATGTTCCGTACAGCAATGTAAAAGGAATGATGGAAGAAATTGCCAAATACGGCACTCCTACCACCAAACGTATTTATGCCGATTGGACCAAACCAAACGCTAACGGATGGAAAGGTGTTTTACTGGAACACGCCATTACTCCTATTCAGCAATACGGTTATACCACTGGAAAAAATTCTTCAGATTCGGCATTGATTATTGATGCGATGGATTTGTTGTATTCTGGAAAACTAGACGGTTTTTGTATTGTTTCCAGCGACAGTGATTTCACCCGTTTAGCTATTCGTTTGAGAGAATCAGGAATGAAAGTCATTGGAATTGGCGAACAAAAAACACCAAAACCCTTTATTAGTGCCTGCGACCGATTTATTTTTATCGAAGTTTTGGACGGAAGTACTAAGAAAAAAACAACAAAAACGGTAACCGAAACCAAAAAACCGGTTGAAAAAACAACTACTAAAGCAGCCGAAAAAACAGCTCAAAAACCATTAAATAAAATTGATGGCCCAACTATTGAACTGATAGAATCAACCATTGAAGACTTGGCCGATGATGCAGGTTGGGCGTTTCTTGGTGACGTTGGAAATTTAATCGTTAAGAAAAAACCCGAATTCGACCCACGTAATTATGGTTTTTCAAAATTGACCCCTATGCTTAAATCTCTGACAGATATCCTGGAAATAGATGAAAGAGATTCAGACAAAAAAGGAATCAAACACGTTTATGTACGAATGCTTTTTAGCTAAACAAAAAGCAATTCCGTTCTTAACACAATAAACACTCATAATGTTTTTTTTACCATGAGAAAAGAATTCTTCATCAATGGCACAGGACTATTTCTTTTGAGTCTTGCAGCGCATTTTCTATTTAAAACCAGTCTTTTAATCGCTATTTTTATTTTCATCCTGTTAATCATTGGCATCTTCAATAGTTTCCAACACAAACACTCCATACTAAGAAATTTTCCGGTTTTGGGTTATTTTAGATATGCTTTTGAAGAAATTGCCCCTGAAATTCAACAATACTTTATTGAAAGAACTACAGATGGTAAACCATTTTCCAGAAACGAAAGAGCACTAGCCTATCAACGTGCTAAAAATATCAGTGCCAACACACCATTTGGAACACAATTAGATTTTAACACTTCTTCATACGAAGGCGTAAAACACTCCATTTTTCCGGCACACGTTAACGAAGAATTACCGAGAGTTACAATAGGTGGTCCCGATTGTAGCCAACCCTATTCCGCGTCCTTATTGAATATCTCTGCCATGAGTTTTGGGTCGCTAAGCGAAAATGCAATTATAGCACTCAACAAAGGCGCACAAAAAGGCAACTTCTACCACAATACGGGCGAAGGAGGTTTAACAGAATACCATTTGCAAGGCGGTGATATCACTTGACAAATTGGAACAGGTTATTTTGGATGTCGCAACGAGGAAGGTAATTTTGATGCCGAAAAATTCAAAGAAAAAGCTTATCTTCCATCTGTAAAAATGATTGAAATCAAACTATCTCAGGGTGCTAAACCAGGACATGGAGGGGTTTTGCCAGCAGCAAAAAACACCGAAGAAATTGCAAAAATTCGTGGTGTAAAACCGCACACTACTATTCTTTCTCCACCTTGCCATACTGCTTTTAACGATCCCAAAGGCCTCGTAAAGTTTGTAGCACATCTGAGAGAATTAGCCAACGGAAAACCAATAGGATTTAAATTATGTATTGGGAAAACCGAAGAATTTGAAGCCATTTGCCACGAAATGATCCAACAAAATTGCTACCCTGATTTCATTACTGTTGATGGCGCCGAAGGTGGAACAGGAGCCGCTCCATTAGAATTTGCTGACGGTGTAGGAATGCCACTAGAACCTTCCCTAATTTTTGTAAACAAAACTTTAATTCGTTTAAATATCCGAGATAAAATTCGCATCATTTGCAGTGGAAAAATTATTTCTGGTCATGCAATTCTAAAAGCGATTGCCCTGGGTGCCGACTTGTGCAACAGCGCTCGTGGTTTTATGTTTTCGCTCGGTTGTATCCAAGCCTTGCGTTGCAATACAAATAACTGCCCTGTAGGTGTTGCCACTCAAGACAAAATGCTAATGAAAGGATTATCCGTTACCGATAAATTTGAACGTGTATATCATTTTCACAAAAATACCTTATATGCTGCAAATGAATTATTGGCTGCGGCAGGAAAAACATCTTATAAAGAGGTTGATGTTTCCATTTTTATGAGAGGAGATGAATTTACCCATCTTTCAGATTTGTATTTTCCAGATAACTTATCGAATGTTATCAAGCATTAAAAAAACAAGGAGGGCAATAAAGCCCTCCTCTACTTGGTTTTGATTTTCTATCTCAACTTATAATTAACTAAATGCTGCTGATGATTGTTGTGTTTTCTTTTTCTACCCAAATTAACATACACAAGTAATGAATCAAAACCACATATTAAAGGTACAAAATAATTCTAAATTTATTTCAAAAAACTGATTTTTAACATATTACAAAATTATTATTATTATCAAATTACGCTATCCTAATCGAATTTTATGGTATATACTGCAAGAAACCACAATCAGTATACATCAAAGAAAGAGCATAAAAATTGTACATTTGCAGCAATCGTTAAAACCATTACTATGCAACTTGTATTTGCCTCTAATAACAAAAACAAAATCAAAGAAATCCAACAGTTACTACCTAATACTATTGAAATTTTAAGTTTGGAATCCATTGGATGTCTAGAAGAAATTCCTGAAACAGCAGCCACTATTGAAGGAAATGCTATTCTTAAAGCAAATTATGTAACAGAAAAATATGGTTATAATTGTTTTGCCGATGACACAGGTTTAGAAATTGAGGCTCTCAACGGCGAACCTGGAGTGTACTCAGCAAGATACGCTGGCGAACAAAAAAATGCCGAAGATAACATGAACAAAGTACTGAACGCCTTAGCCAATTCAACAAATAGAAAAGGACAATTCAAAACGGTAATTGCCCTTAATATGAATGGCGAACAACTTTTGTTTACTGGAATTGCCAAAGGCGAAATCACCACCGAAAAATCAGGAAATCAAGGATTTGGCTACGACCCTATTTTTCAACCTGAAGGATATCAAGAAACATTTGCTGATTTACCTTTAGAAATTAAAAACCAAATTAGTCATCGCGGAAAAGCAACCCAATTGCTTCTAAACTATTTAAATCAAATGAAATAATGTTTTAAATCTAACTTTTTTATTTGTTTTTATTATAAAATTCCTCAGCAAAATGGCTTGAAAATCAAAAAAACCTAAGTGTAATTTTGTTAGAAAACCATAACTTCCTGATAATCAAATAAATTAAATTCATTAAATCTTAGTAATGCATTAGTTTATATCGATTATTAGCAGTAATTTTGCACCCTATTTTAAAAATACATATGAATAAATTTGAACAATTAGGATTGAGTGAATCGTTACTGAAGGCGATCAAAGATCTAGGATTTGAGAATCCGTCGGAAGTACAGGAGAAAGCGATTCCCCTATTATTGGAAAAAGATACAGATTTAGTTGCGTTGGCTCAGACTGGGACAGGGAAAACGGCAGCTTTTGGTTTTCCAGTTATCCAAAAAATTGATGCTGACAACAGAAATACACAGGCGTTAATTTTATCTCCAACGCGCGAGCTTTGCTTACAGATTGCCAACGAACTTAAAAACTACTCAAAATACGAAAAAGGTATTAATGTGGTAGCAGTTTACGGAGGGGCTAGTATTACAGAACAAGCTAGAGAAATTAAAAGAGGAGCACAAATTATTGTGGCTACTCCAGGTAGAATGCAAGACATGATTAACCGAGGATTGGTAAACATTACTCAAATTAACTATTGTATTCTTGACGAGGCAGACGAAATGTTGAACATGGGATTCTATGATGATATCGTAAACATCCTTTCAACTACCCCAGACGAAAAAAGCACATGGTTGTTTTCTGCAACTATGCCAGCAGAGGTTGCAAGAATTGGAAAACAATTCATGAGCAATCCTCAAGAAATTACAGTTGGTACTAAAAACTCAGGTTCAGCAACGGTTTCTCACGAATTTTACTTAGTAAATGCTCGTGACCGTTACGAAGCTTTAAAACGTTTAGCAGATGCTAATCCAGACATTTTCTCGGTAGTTTTTTGTAGAACAAAACGTGATACACAAGCTATTGCCGAAAAATTAATCGAGGACGGATATAGCGCTGCTGCTTTACACGGTGATTTATCTCAAGCACAACGTGATGGGGTAATGAAATCTTTTAGAGGTAGACAAATCCAAATGTTGGTAGCAACTGATGTTGCCGCTCGTGGTATTGACGTAGACAATGTAACTCACGTAGTAAACTACCAATTACCTGATGAAATCGAAACTTACAACCACCGTTCAGGTCGTACAGGACGTGCTGGAAAATTAGGAACTTCGATTGTAATTGTTACTAAAAGTGAATTGCGTAAAATTTCTTCTATCGAAAGAATCATCAAACAAAAATTTGAAGAAAAAACAATTCCTTCTGGAATCGAAATTTGCGAAATTCAATTATTACACCTAGCTAACAAAATCAAAGATACTGAGGTAGATCACGAAATTGACAACTACTTACCAGCTATCAATGATGTTCTTGAAGGTTTATCAAAAGAAGAATTGATTAAGAAAATGGTTTCGGTAGAATTTAACCGTTTTATCAATTATTACAAGAAAACAAGAGACATTTCAGCTTCAGGTTCTGACAGACGCGAACGTGGAGATGATCGTGCACCAAGAGAAAACAACAACGGTGGCGCTACTAGATATTTTGTAAATATTGGATCTAGAGACAACTTTGATTGGATGACATTAAAAGACTATCTAAAAGAAACCTTAGAATTAGGTCGTGATGATGTTTTCAAAGTTGATGTAAAAGAAGGATTCTCTTTCTTTAATACTGATGCAGAACACACTGAAAGAGTAATGGAAGTATTAAACAACGTTCAATTAGAAGGACGTCGTATTAATGTGGAAATTTCTAAAAATGACGGTGGTGGAAGACGTGACCACAACGGAAGAAATTCTGGTGGAAGACGTGAAGGCGGAAGACGCGAAGGAAGTTTTGCTCCAAGAAGAGAAGGTGGTTTTAGAAGCGAAAGAGCGCAAAGAGAAGGTGGTTTCCGTAGCGAAAGAAGCAGTTCTCCAAGAAGAGAAGGTTCTCCTGAAAGAGCACCAAGACGTTCTGAGAGCTTTGGTGACTCATCTAGACCAAGAAGACCAAGAAGAGACTAACAGCCTACTGTTAATTTTCTTATAATAATAAATAAAAACTACAAAATATTCAAAGCTGTTTTAGTACTTTTAGAGTTTTAATTCAGTCTATGAAATATTTTGTAGTTTTCTTTTTTCTATTCCTAACCGCAAATACTTTTGCACAAACAGGAACTATTTCTCAAAAAGTAACGGGTTACGTATACAACGACAATACCAAAAGCCCTTTGATGGGAGCCAACATTATCAATATCAACAAAGTAAGAGGAGCCGTTACAGATTCCAATGGCTATTTTGAAATCGATGTTCAACCTACCGACACCCTACACTTTACGCTTTTAGGCTTTCAATCCTTACGAGTAAAAGTAACCAATGACTGGATCAAAAATAAAGTAGCCAAAATTTTCCTGACCGAAAAAGCAATAGCCCTAGAAGAAGTTGTCATTAGACCTTTTAATCTTACAGGCTATTTAGAGGTTGATTCCAAAACAATTCCGATTAATCAAAACCATCGTTACAATATTAAAGGACTTAATTTAGGCTATGAAGCAGGAGAATATTCCCCAGGCGCTTTTGGCAAAGTATTAGGATCCATTTTTAATCCTGCCGATATGCTGTATAATTTCTTTGGAAAAAAATCCGGAGAACTCAAAAAACTCCGAGAAATGAAAAAGGACGATACAGTTAGAACATTATTAGAATCTAAATTTGACCGTGAAACTTTAGCTGTTTTACTTGGGATTGACAAAAAAGAAATTCCAGAAATCCTACAAAGATGTAATTATTCGGAATCTTTCATACAAACCGCAAACGACCTCCAAGTTATGGATGCAATAAGTAGCTGTTACGAACAATATAAAGTCCTTAAAAAGAAATAAGATATATTCGAAACCAAATCCTCAATCTCATTGAGGATTTTTTTATACAGCACAACTGAAATTTCAATAATTTCTTATATTTGAAAAAATTCAATTAAAAACTACAAAATGAAAGCAGGCAACATTTTTCTTCCTTTATTCTTATTATTAACTTCTATTAGTTTTGGACAAACTAAATTCAACAAACAAATAGCTGGGCATGTTTTTTACCTAGACATACCCGATTACATGACAAAAACAGTGGGCCTTAATGATGTAGCTTCTATCCAATACAAAAGCACCGTAAAGGACGTTTATACTATAGCCATAGAAGACAGCAAAGAAGATCTTGCTATTTTAGAAATACATTATTCAACCATAAAAGATTTTCAAGAAGAATTTGCCAAAGATTTTTTAAAAGACGAAGATAAGAGAACTATCTCCAAAGCTCTCTTTAAAACCAAAGACAATATTAATTTTGCCGAATTTGAAGCGAGCTACTTTGACAAAGATTCCCAACTTGAAATCTATTACCTAATAGGAATCGTAGAGACTAAAACCCATTTTTACAAAGTACTTTCTTGGACCACGCTTGAAAACAAAGACAAATACAAAGCCGATTTTCAAAAAATAATTTACAGTCTAAAAGACTAAACGTTAGCTACCCAAAAACAAAACCGCCTCAACTAAAACTTAGATGAGGCGGTTTTGTTTTGTTAATTGATCTCAACAAAATTACTTAACTGGAATATTTGCTAAAATTTCGACTAAAAATTTCCAGAATTTTTGAGAAGAAACAATACTAGCTCTTTCATCCGGAGAATGCGCTCCCTGAATGGTTGGTCCAAAAGAAATCATATCCATATCAGGATAATTAGCACCTAAAATACCACATTCTAAACCAGCGTGACAAGCAACTACTTTTGGCTTTTCCGAGAATAAATTTTCATAAACAGGTACTAAAACCTTCAAAATAGCCGAATCTGGATTAGGAGCCCAACCTGGATAAGAACCTGACAATTCCACTTCGCAACCCATTAATTCGAAAGCCGAACGTAAATCATTAGCCAAATCAAACTTAGCTGATTCAACTGAAGAACGCGTTAAACACTGCACTACCAACTTTCCATTCCCAACCATTACTTTGGCAATATTATTTGATGTTTCAACCAAATTATCAAAATCGGCACTCATTCTATGCACTCCATTAGTTGCAGTTGCCATGGAACGTACAAAATAGTATTGCGCCATTGGAGGCATTACTTTAGCTGGTAGTTTTTCTAATTTTTCAAAAACAATCTCTAAATTGGGTTCTGTAGTTTTCAACTCAGCTTTGATTTCGTTTACAATTTGCTGCATATCAAAAACAAAAGCCTCATCATATACCGAAGCGATAATTACCTTAGCTACACTTTCTCGTGGGATTGCATTACGCAAACTTCCACCTTGAATTTCCGAAATTTGTAAACCAAAATTATCAAAACCATCAAACAGCAAACGGTTCATGATTTTATTGGCATTTCCTAATCCTTTGTGGATATCCATTCCGGAATGACCTCCTTTTAGTCCTTTAACCGTAATGGAATAACCTACTGAATGTTCAGGTGTTTCCTCTTCATCATATTCTGCTTCGGCAGTAACATCAATTCCACCCGCACAACCAATATCGATTTCATCGTCTTCTTCGGTATCTAAATTCAATAAAATTTCACCTTTCAATACACCTCCTTGCAAATTCATTGCCCCTGTCATACCTGTTTCCTCATCAATGGTAAACAGAGCCTCGATAGCTGGATGTGCTATATCCGTGCTTTCTAGTACTGCCATAATAGCTGCTACTCCTAAACCATTGTCAGCACCAAGAGTGGTTCCTTTTGCACGTACCCAGTCACCATCTACATACATTTCGATTCCCTGAGTATCAAAATCAAACACAGTATCGGCATTTTTTTGATGAACCATATCCAAATGCCCTTGCAAAACAATTGGTTTACGATTTTCCATCCCTGCAGTAGCCGGTTTACGGATGATTACGTTTTGAACTTCATCCTCAATAACTTCTAAACCTAAATTATTACCAAAATCCTTTATAAAGGCTACAACACGTTCTTCTTTTTTTGAGGGACGCGGAACCGCATTCAAATTGGCAAACTTATTCCATAATGCCTTTGGCTCTATATTTCGTATCTCTTGACTCATATCTATTATTTGCAATTTTTAGGTCTCAAAGTTACAAAGTTTAAAATCTTTTTGCTGTTATTGAACCAAATATTATGATATATTTACATCACAATAAAAAATGCTGTTTTGAAAAGAAAATACCTGCTGCCTTTTTTACTAATTATTCAGATTATCATTCTTAAAATAATAGCTTTTTATCCGGAATGGATAGAACGCTATTACAGTAATTTAGTTTACTCCCAAATTGCTGCATTTTCAAGAATTATTTTTGGAAAAATCTCTTTTTCAATAGGTGACTGTCTTTACATTCTTTTAATTCTGCTTATCGCAAAATGGTTTTGGAACAAAAGAAAATCTTGGAAACTTCATTGGAAAACCAACGTACTCCACATTTTTAGTTTTCTATCCGTCTTTTATTTTAGTTTTCATCTACTTTGGGGACTGAATTATTACCGTATGCCTCTATTTGAAAAAATGAATATTAAACGCGAATATTCGGATGCTGATTTGTATGACTTCACCAAAAAAATCATCGCTAAGGCAAATGCAATTCAGATACAAATTACTAAAAACAAAAATTTAAAAGTAGTTTATCCATACAGTCATGAAGAAACGTTCAAGAAAGACTTGAATGGTTATGAAAATTTATCGAAAAGCTATGCTTTCTTTGATTACCAAAATAAGAGTATCAAAAAGTCACTGATCAGTTTACCATTAACCTATATGGGGTTTGGCGGTTATTTAAATCCTTTTACCAATGAAGCTCAGGTAAATGATTTAATACCCAAATACAATTTACCTACTACAAGTTGTCACGAAATGGCGCATCAAATGGGCTATGCCAGCGAGAGCGAATGTAATTTCATCGGTTTTTTGGCTTCGGTCAATAACGAGGATTTGTATTTTCAATACTCGGGTTACAGTTTTGCGCTTCGTTATTGTTTAAACAATTGGTATTTGAAGAATGAAAAAATATACCAACGACTATTACAAACTGTACATCATGGTATTATAGCAAATTATAAAGAGAGTGAAATTTTCTGGAGGAAATATGAAACCCCTATCGAAAAAGGATTTCATGCTTTTTATGACCGCTATTTAAAAATTAACCAACAAAAAGAAGGAATGGATAGCTATAGCAAATTTGTAGATTTATTAGTCAATTTTTATAAAAATAAAAATTTGTAAACTAGTCAACTTCCCATTGACGCAATTTATTCAATTCTTCTTGTTCTTCTAATTCTTCGGCAGGAATTACCTTCAAAAAAGAAGGATGTTGCTCAATGGCATATTCAATTTTCTCTACAATTTCATCGATGGTATCATTATCATAATCCACATCTAAAGGCTCTTTGATAATAAACGATTGCAGAATTCCTTTTTTCTTCATTCGGATACCTTTTCTATCAAAGGAACGTCTAAATCCATCAATCACTATTGGAACCACAATAGGACGATGCTGTTTAATAATATGTGCCGTCCCTTTTCTAACAGGTTTAAAAGAACGTGTGGTTCCTTGTGGAAAAGTAATAACCCAGCCATCATCGAGTGCTTTTTTAATATTCTCAGTGTCATTAGGATTCACAGGTCTTTTCTCTGCAACATCTACTCCTTCAGAGCGCCAAGTACGCTCTACTGGAATAGCACCAGCATAGGACAATATCTTTGGTAATAATCCAGAACGCATAGTTTCCTTAGCCGCCACATAATAAATATTTAATTTGGGATGCCATAAATAACCAATATTTTTTATAGAATCTATTCTACCACTTAAACTAGCATTAAATACATGAAACATAGCTACTACATCCGCAAAATACGTTTGATGATTAGAAATAAAAAGCACGTTCGTATCGGGTAAATTTCTAATAATTTCTGAACCTTCAATTTGTAACTCATTAAAGCCTCGATAACGTCTATGAGTACAACTTCCAAAAATACGGATCAACCATTTTTTTAGAAATAAAATATGTCCAAAAGGATTTCTTTGAAAGAGTCTCATAAATTGTTTTCTTATTTTTTGAAATTGGTTTGCAAAACTACAAAAATTATAACTGAGCTTTCAAACAGAATAGCAATCAATTATATATTTTTTTCAATAAAAATACCATCTAAAACATCTCTTACTTCACTCAACATCATTGCGGTGGCTCCCCAAACAATATGCCCTTCAATTTTAAAAGCAGGTACTTCAATACTTGTTGCGTAAGAGGTGGTTAATGTCTCGGTCACAATGATTGTATCATCTCTGAAAACAGCCAACGGTAATTCGATTACAGCAGCTACTTCAACTGGATCCGGTTTAAAATGTATTTCTTCTTTACAAATTCCTAAAAAAGGATGCACCATAAAATTACTTGGTGGAATATACAAGGATGTAAACGCTTTTATAATTTCTATTTTACTTCGATCTACTCCTATTTCCTCTTCTGTTTCTCGTAATGCAGTTGTTTTAAAATCAACATCAGCTGACTCAAATTTTCCTCCTGGAAAAGCAATTTGGGCCGAATGTACCCCCTTGTAAGAATTGCGTACAATTAAAACCAAGTGTGTTTCCTTATTTTTAGGATAAAACAACATCGTTACCGCAGCTTCTTTAGGTTTTATATCTTTTACATCCATTTTAGCCAAAAGAGCTTTACGCTCAAGTGGCATCATCTTTTCATGTGAAAAAGAGGCTGAAAGTTGCGTTTGAACTAAAGCAGGTATAAATTGTAAAAAATATTGAAAATCCATATTCAAAAGCTATTTTTGCAAATAATTATATAAATATACTTTAGAAAAGAGGTTTGCACAAGTTTTCTAAAGCCAAAGCCTATAAAATGTATAGTAAAGAAGAAACACAGCGATTAAAAAGAGAATTTTGGGTAACATTTGCGGAGAAATACCCAAGAAAATGGATGCTGTATGATACAAAAATCAAAGATTTCTCTTTTAAATTTTTTGTGGATAACAAAAAAGCGCAGGTTCTAATTGATATTGAACATCGCAGCAATGAAAAACGAATCGCTTACTTTGAAAAACTAGAGGCCTTAAAAAGTATTTTAGAAGAAGAATTTATCACTGATTTGGTTTTTGAAAAAGACTATGTCTTAGAAAACGGAAAAACCATCAGCCGAATTTGGGTAGAAAAACAAGGAGTAGGTTTCAGTAATCGAAACAATTGGAATGCTATTTTTGATTTTTACAACGAAAAAATGGATGCTCTGGAGCGCTTTTATTTGGAGTATGACGAATTTATAAAGGATATTGAAATTGAATAAAGCCTTCTTTTACATCGAAAAAATATTATACACAATCACATGATCGGGATAGGTAATGTAAAGTTGCTTACGATTGTCCTGTTTTTTTCTCGTAATGATAGATAGCGTACAGTCTACTCCATCATTATCCTTACAAAGGAAAGAATAAACCAAATCACTTTCCGACTCTGATTCGGGCTGATAGGTTTGAATATCATACAACTGAATATTTCTGGAATAGATTAAGATTCTGTTTTTATTAGTATCCAGAGTAACGGTAATATTTACCAAACTCAGATCCGACCATTTTCCCCATTTTCCTCTTTCATTTTTTTCCAACACACTATATCCAGAAGTACGAAATCTATAGGTTTGACTGTACGATTGTTGAATACCAATTCCTAAAAAAAGCAGGACTATATATAAAAACTTTAATTTTGTCATTTGAAATCTATTTTTCATAAAAAATGGGCAATCCTAGCTTTGGCTAATTGATATTCCTCCATCATATCTTTTACAATTGATTCGGCTGATTTTATTTCGTGAATCAATCCTGATACCTGACCTATTTCTAACTCTCCTTCTTCCAAATCACCTTCAAAAATACCTTTTTTAGCACGAGCTTTCCCTAACAATTTTGCCAAATCCTCTTTGGTCGCACATTGGTTATACAATTCCTGAATGTCTTCAAAAAATTTATTCTTGATCAAGCGCACCGGAGTGAGTTCTTTTAATGTTAATTGGGTTTCGCCTTCCTTGGTATTTAAAATTGCTTGTTTAAAATTTTCATGTGCCGACGATTCGATAGAAGCAGCAAATCTGCTACCTAGCTGAACCCCATCAGCTCCTAAAACCATCGCTGCCAGCATTCCGTTTCCATTGGCTATACCACCGGCTGCAATAATAGGAATTTTTATTTGTTCTTTCATCATTGGAATTAAAGTAAAAGTAGTAGTTTCTTCGCGTCCGTTATGACCACCCGCTTCAAAGCCTTCAGCAACTATTGCATCTACACCTGCCTCCTGAGCTTTCAGTGCAAATTTGGTACTACTCACCACATGTACTACTGTTATTCCTTTTTCCTTTAAATAGGAAGTCCAAGTCAAAGGATTTCCTGCCGAAGTGAAAACAATTTTCACCCCTTCCTCAATGATTATTTGCATAATCTTTTCAATATCTGGATATAATAAGGGAACATTGACACCAAACGGCTTAGCAGTTGCTTTTTTACATTTTTGGATATGTGCTCTTAAAACTTCCGGGTACATTGAACCCGCACCGATTACCCCCAAACCACCAGCATTACTAACAGCACTGGCTAATTTATAACCACTTACCCAAACCATTCCTGCCTGAATTATGGGGTATTTAATATTGAAAAGTGCTGTTACTTTATTCATATCAATTGCCTTTTTAAATCTATTTTATAAAAAAAGTGATTAACTCCATCAGAAATTAATCACTTAAATATATTGTTTATTTTTTAAAAGTACAACTTCTAGGAAATAACTCCAGAGCCTATCAATTCTTCATCATTGTACCAAGCCACAAATTGTCCTTCAGTAATGGCAGATTGTGGCGCTTCAAATGAAACAAAAAGTCCTTTTTCATATTGATGCAACGTAGCCTCTTGCAATTCTTGTCGGTATCGAATTCTGGCCTTTACTTTCATCGTTTCCCCATTGGATAAAGCCATATCAGTTCGAATCCAATGTACTTCGGATTGGTCTACAAACAAAGCTTTTCGAAACAAACCTGGATGATGATTCCCCATGCCTGTATAAATAACATTAGAAACGACATCAGTTGCAATAACAAATAAAGCTTCAGGAGTTCCACCTACATTTAGTCCTTTTCGCTGTCCAACAGTAAAATAATGAGCTCCTTGATGTGTACCCACTTGTTTTCCCATTTCTGGAGTATATTTAATAGGACTTGCTTGCATTGTCAGAATTTCTTCTTGCGTTAATCCTTGTGGTGTTTCAACAGAATAGATGGAGTTGTCTTTGTCAATTTGAACTATTACACCCGCTTTTGGTTGTAATTTTTGTTGCAAAAATTCAGGAAGACGAACTTTCCCGATGAAACACAAGCCCTGAGAATCTTTCTTTTCAGCAGTTACCAATTCCATTTCGGCAGCAATTTCACGAACCTGAGGTTTGGTTAATTCACCTATAGGAAAAAGAGCTTTAGCCAATTGTTCTTGTGATAATTGACAAAGAAAATAAGACTGGTCTTTATTGTTATCTACCCCAGCCAATAATCGATAAACGGTTTTACCATTAACCTCCGTTTCACTTTTACGACAATAATGTCCTGTAGCCACATAATCGGCTCCCAGACTTAAGGCGATTTTCATGAAAACGTCAAATTTTATTTCGCGATTACACAATACATCTGGATTAGGAGTTCTTCCTTTTTCGTATTCGTTGAACATATAATCAACGATTTTCTCTTTATATTGTTCACTCAAATCAACCGTTTGAAAAGGAATCCCTAACTTTTCAGCAACTAACAAAGCATCATTACTGTCTTCTAACCAAGGACATTCATTAGATATCGTTACCGAATCATCATGCCAGTTTTTCATAAAAAGACCTATCACTTCATAGCCTTGTTGCTGCAACAAATAAGCTGCAACACTTGAATCAACTCCACCAGAAAGCCCAACTACAACACGTTTCATTCTAAAAATTTATTTTTTATGAGTGCAAAGGTACAAAGTTTTGAACCGATTCTGTTTATTATAACATTTCGTTCACAAGTTGACCCTACAAATTATCACTTCGTTTTAACTGCTGTTTTAGGTTTTGGATTATTCTGATTTATTTCATCCTTTAATTTTCCATTTTCATAAAATTGCCAAACACCCACTTTCTTTCCGTTTAGAAATTTCCCCTTAGAAACAATATTATTATCTACATCTCTAAAAATTGCCTCTCCATCGTATTGATTGTTTTTAAAAGTAGCTTCTTCTAAAACATATCCTTTTTCGGAATATTTTTTAGAAAGACCATTCTTTAAATTATTTTTATAAAAGGTCTCTTCGGCAATTTTTCCACTTGGAAAGAAAACAGAACGCAAACCTTCTAATTTTCCATTTTTATAATTTTCGATTGTCATTATCGTAGTCGATGCATGGTGATAATACTTCCATTCTCCTTCAAACATTTTATTGACAACCTTACCTTCGCTTACTTTATTTTTATTTTGATCATAAAAAACAGTGTAAGCTACATTATCATTTGGATTAAACGTTCGAGTGGCAATAACCGCTCCAGCCTTAGTATCATCAAAAAACTTAAACTCTCCCACTTCTTTACCGTGAGAAAAAGTTCCTTCATAACGAAGTCTTTTGGATTCAGGATAGTAACCTTTCCAAAGTCCATCTTTTTTTCCGTTGGAATCTAGTTTATTGAAATCTGTTTGCGCCTGAAGGACACAAAAATTACAACTAAAAAAAAGAACTAAACTTATTTTATATATTACTTTCATTGAACTGTTTTTTTTCTTTTAAAACGAAAATATGAAACACTAAATTATCTCTAAAACCAAAAAATCTCGCTAAACGAGATTTTTTGATACTGAATTATTTCTTTTTGTTTTGTTGTGCTTTCATTGCTTCTTGTTGCGCCATCGCTTCTTGAAGCTTTTGTTGAAACTTACTTTGTTTCTTAGGTTCTTTCTTTTTATTTTCTTGAATTTCGGCGTGAATTTTATCACTATCGATGATGTAATTTTTAATCACTAACATGATTCCAATAGTAATGGTGTTAGAAATAAAATAATACAAACTCAATCCAGAAGCATAACTATTAAAGAAAAACAACATCATTAATGGAGAAATATACACCATCGCTTTCATCATTTTAGCCATATCAGGCATTCCTTCTTGCTGTGGCGTCGCCATTTGCTGGTCACCAGTTGTCATTTTCATATAGAAGAAAATTGCAATAGAAGCTAAAATTGGGAACAAACTCACGTGGTCACCATAAGCTGGAATATGGAATGGCAATTTGTAAACGGAGTCAAATGATGATAAATCATCTGCCCATAAGAATCCTTCATGCCTCAATTGGATTAAAGCTGGAAATAATTGAAATAAAGCATAGAAAACTGGCATTTGCAATAACCCAGGAACACAACCCGCCATAGGATTTACTCCAGCTTTACTATAAAGCTTCATCGTTTCTTGTTGCTTTTTCATTGGTTCATCCTTATACTTCTCACTAATTTCTGTGATTTCAGGACGTAAAACTTTCATCTTTGCCTGCGATAAGAACGATTTATAGGTAACAGGCGACATTACTAATTTTACTAAAATAGTAAACAAAACAATAGCCCATCCTTGAGATATAAACATACTTAAGAATCCATAAGCTGGAATGAAAAGATATTTATTAATCCATCCAAAAATACCCCATCCTAAAGCTACAATATCTTCTAAATCTCTATCATAGGACTTTAAAAGTTTATAATCTGTAGGTCCATAGAACCAATTCATTTTTTGATCAATCTCCCCATTGCTGAAAGCAATTGGCATTATCGCTTTGAACTGTTTCGTAAAAGTAGTATCAACATTATCATCTTTAACTAAATTATTAGAATGCAATTCTGTTGTCTTGAACGGTGTTGATGTTAATAAAATAGAAGAGAAGAAATGTTGTTTGAAAGCAACATAAGAAACATCCTCAGCCGTTTCTGATTTATCTTCACCCTGACCTAAATAATCTTTTTTTCCATCTTCATATTCAAAATACAATTCTGTATAACGATTTTCATATGATATACTTTTTTCATTTGCAAAAGTTTTGAAATCCCACTCTAATTGTAAAGGTTTATTGGTTTTCAAAATAGTATTCAATCCTTGCGACTGAATATCAAAATCCAACATATAATCATCAGCTTTCAATACGTATTTATAGGCTAAATAGGCATTTTCAGAAGCTTTTAATTTCATTATCAAAATTTGGTCTTCCCCATTTTTTGTCAAAGTAGGTTCAAAATAAAGATCTTTTGTATTTAAAGTATGATTATCAACAGTAGGTAATTGTAAATTAAACTGCGCATTGTTATCCTTAACCAATTGTACTAACTGGCCAGAACCTTTTTTTGTGCGTTCAAAATTCTTTAATGTAACATCTACCACATATCCTCCTTTATTAGCAATAGTAAGTTTTACTAATTTGTTTTCAATTGTAGTAAATTCCTCTTTTGCAGAAGGTAAAGTAGCTGAATAAGCAAAGCTTCCTAAAGTTTTTTGTAATTGTGCTAATTGCAAAGTATCATTTGCTGATGTACTTAATTTAGCAACATTTTCTTGTGCTTTTGAGCCTTTAACAACCAATTCTTTTTTGGCTTTTCCTGCTGCAATTTCTGCTTCAGAAGGTTTGTTTTGATACATTATCCAAAGTAATATACCGAAAATCAATACAAAACCAATCAGCGAATTGGGGTCAAACTTTTTTTCTTCCATTTTTAATACAAATTATTTATCTCGACTTTTTTTGTCAAATGAGTTGATTCTATTTCTAGAAATTAATTATTTCTTTCTTGCCTTTACAGCAGCAGCTACAAATTTCACAAAAATAGGATGTGGATTAGCTACTGTACTCTTATATTCTGGATGGTATTGAACTCCAATAAAGAATGGATGATCTTCGATTTCCACAATTTCTACTAATCCTGTATCAGGGTTAACACCAGAGGCTTTTAAACCGGCTTTGTCTAATTCATCAGCATAAGCACTATTAAACTCATAACGGTGACGGTGACGCTCAAAAATTGTAGTTTCGCCATAAATTTGGTGCGCTAATGTGTCAGGTTTAATTTCGCATTTCCAAGCACCAAGACGCATTGTTCCTCCTTTGTCGGTAACATTCTTTTGTTCTTCCATTAAGTTCACAACAGGATGAGGCGTTTTATCGTTCATTTCTGTTGAATTTGCCTCAGCATATCCTAAAACATTTCTAGAATATTCAATAACCGACATTTGCATACCCAAACAAATACCGAAGAATGGCATTTTATTTTCACGAGCATAACGAACAGCTGTAATTTTTCCTTCGATACCTCTTTCACCAAAACCTGGCGCTACTAAGATCGCATCAATATCTTTGAATTTTTCTTCAATATTTTCACTATCGATGTATTCAGAGTGAATAGAAACCACATTTACTTTAGTTTCATTGGCCGCTCCTGCATGAATAAAAGCCTCTAAAATAGACTTATAACAATCTTGCATTTCAACATATTTACCAATCAAACCAATGTTTACAGTATGTTTTGGGCTTTTTAATCTTTTCAAGAAAGTATTCCAGTTTTTCAAATCTGGAGCGGCTTTCTTTGGTAAATCTAATTTTTTCAAAGCAACCACATCAAGACCTTCTTCCAGCATTAAATTAGGTACTTCATAAATCGTAGACGCATCGATAGATTGAATAACGGCTTCTCTCTTAACATTACAGAATAATGCTAATTTACCTCTTAAGTCATTTGAAAGTTCGTGCTCTGTTCTACAAACTAAGATATCCGCTTTGATTCCGCTTTCCATCAATGTTTTTACAGAGTGTTGTGTAGGTTTTGTTTTCAACTCTCCCGCAGCAGCCAAATAAGGCACCAAAGTTAAGTGAATCACAATTCCGTTATTTTCTCCTAATTCCCAAACTAATTGACGAACAGATTCGATATAAGGTAACGATTCGATATCCCCCACAGTTCCTCCAATCTCAGTAATTACGATATCATAATCACCTGATTTTCCTAAAATTTGGATTCTATCTTTAATTTCATTTGTAATATGAGGTACTACTTGAACTGTTTTCCCTAGAAACTCCCCTCTTCTTTCTTTTTCAATAACCGAAAGATAAATTCTACCTGTAGTAACGTTATTAGCCTGAGAAGTTGGAACATTTAAAAAACGCTCATAGTGACCTAAATCCAAGTCTGTTTCTGCTCCATCATCTGTCACGTAACATTCACCGTGCTCATAAGGATTTAATGTTCCTGGATCAACATTAATGTACGGATCAAATTTTTGAATAGTTGTTCTATACCCTCTTGCCTGTAATAATTTTGCTAAAGATGCTGCTATAATTCCCTTTCCCAAAGAAGAAGTAACCCCTCCAGTAACAAAAATATATTTTGTTTGATTCATGCTGTTCTAGTTTGTATTGTAGTTGTATAAAAAACGTGGCAAAAATACGATTATAAATTTAGATTATGCTAATTTGGAAATGAGATAATTTCTAAAATCAACATTTGTTAATGCAAAAATAAAAACCCCATTAATTTGAGAAATCAATGAGGTTTTGGGTATCTTTTTTTAATATTTCGTATCAATTCTTCTAAACCATTTAATTTTAGTTCGTAAACCAATTGTAATTGCTCCCCTAATTCGCCTTTTGGAAAGCCTTTATTATGATACCAAACCACATAATGTTCCGGTAAATCGATCAAAAAACGACCTTCATATTTCCCAAAAGGCATTTGAGTATACGCTAATTTGACTAATTTTTTTTGATAAATATCCATTAACAATCTAACTAAATCAATTCGCTACTTTTAGTGTTAAATCACTATCGTAATACAAAATATAAACTCCTTTATTTAAATAGCCATCACCCTCTTTTTTAGCATATTCAAATTTATTTGCATACTGCTGAGTGCCTATTGTATTAACCGTTTCTTCAAATGATTTATTTTGCATCAAACGCATCATCGTATCAAAAGTCACATCAAAACCTCTTGAGGCATAATCACTTGGTAAGATTGAATTCATTTTTTTGAATTTATTTTCAAAAGCAACTCCTTCTGGAGTTAAATTACTTCTTGTAACCGAAGGAAACATCAATTTTAGCTTCACTAAATTTGAAAAATTTATCTCATCCGAATCCAAAGTTTCATTTGGTTCTAATACAACTAATTGAATTTGAAAACTTGACAAAGAAGCTACCAAAGCCGTAATTGTTGTTTTTACCATCCAGGTATTAGCCGATTCTATCACCACATAATTGATTTTATTAGGAACCAACATCCCCTTTAAACCTTCCGCAGAAACAGTGCCGTTAGGATTTAAAGGAACCAAACGAACGTCTTTTTGATTTTGCTGCAAATATTGGATTACTGACAATTTCTTTTTATCAACTACCGCAATTATATTTCCATTTTTAGCCCTCATAAAATCAAACATTTTCGTTCTTAACAAATCATTACTTGGAACCGTTTGATACAAATTAGCAATAGCTCCGCCCACGTCTTTTGACAATGGCGAAATTACAGGCACATGATTAGCACTCAATAAACGCGCAGTTTCTTCTGCATTACTTTGATAAAATGGACCAATAACTGCGTCCATATTTTGCAAATTATTGGCAGTTATTAAAGCCGCTACATTCGAACTACTTTTCGTTTCTTCCGAATCAAAAATACTAACATCAATTGGCAAACTCAATGTCTTAGCCGAATCGATTGCCATTAAGGCACCCGCATAAAAATCCAAAGTCATATTTAAAAACTTGTCTTTTTTTAAGCGTTCTGTACTATTTCCCATTTGTTCTCCTAGCATTTTATCTACATTAAAAGGCAACAACAAGGCGATTTTTTTTCTTTCAGAAGTGTTTTTTTGGGCTAAAACGGTGGTAACCTTATTTTCTAAAACAGCTGTTAAAGTCACATTAGCTGGCAATTTTACTAACATCCCAATTTCAACACCTTCTTTAAGTTCAGGATTCAACACTAAAAATTCTTCTTGAGACATTCCAGCCATTTTAGACAAACTGTAAAGCGTTTCTTTTGGCTTCACCTCATACGTAATATATTTTGTAGCAACAGTCGTTTTAGATGAAACAACACCTGCTTGCTGTTCTGGATTCCCTTTAATTAATAAACGATATCCCTCTGGCAAATTTGAAACAATTGCCGGATTCTTCTTTTCTAATTCCTCAACAGTAATACCATACAATTTAGCAATAGAATACTTCGTTTCCTTTGGTAACACATCATGATAAACGACTTTCTCTGGAGTTTTCAAGGCATTTTTAGACGGAATTACTAAGAGCTGACCTATTTGCAGTCCATCTGTTTCTAAAAATGGATTTGCTTTTTTTAAATCTGCTTCCGAAACATTGTATTTTTTTTGAATACCAAACAAAGTCTCCTTTGAAATTACTTTATGGGTAACTTCATCTGAATTATTGGTAGCTACTTTTGCAGAAATCCCTTTTTTAGAAGGTATCAAAAGAACCATTCTAGGTTTTAATTTTGATTGAGCATCAGGATTAAGCTTATAGATATCATATGGTGTCACTTGGTACTTTTGAGCAATATCAGTAATCGTCTCACCCTTTTCTACCTTATGTGCAATTGTTTCTTGAGCAAAAAGAGTTTGAACAAAAAGCAAAACCGGTATCCAAATCGCAAAAAAATATTTCATTCTATTATTTAATTAAAAAATTAATACTCCTAATGAAAAACGGTACCAAATTTTATTCCAAAATCTGATACCGTTTTTATAATATAAGAAACTACGATTAAGTTGTTTCTATTATTCCCACTCAATTGTTGCTGGTGGTTTTGAACTAATATCATACACAACTCTGTTCACCCCTCTTACCTTGTTGATAATATCATTAGATACTTTCATCAAGAAATCATACGGCAAGTGAACCCAGTCAGCAGTCATACCATCGGTAGATTCTACAGCACGTAGCGCAACTACTTTTTCATAAGTACGCTCGTCTCCCATAACCCCAACACTATTTACTGGAAGCAAAATAGCTCCAGCCTGCCAAACTTTATCATATAATCCCCAAGATTTTAACCCTTCGATAAATACCGAATCAACTTCTTGTAAGATTCTAACTTTCTCAGGTGTAATATCTCCTAAAATACGAATTGACAATCCTGGTCCCGGGAAAGGATGTCTTCCTAATAATTCCGGATCAATTCCTAAACTAGCACCTACTCTACGCACCTCATCCTTGAAAAGCATACGCAAAGGCTCTACTACTTTCAATTTCATAAAATCAGGTAACCCACCCACATTGTGATGAGATTTGATTGTTGCAGAAGGTCCTTTTACAGAAACCGACTCAATTACATCAGGATAAATAGTTCCCTGAGCCAACCATTTTACATCGTCTAACAAATGAGATTCATCGTCAAAAACTTCGATAAATACTCTACCAATAATTTTACGTTTTGTTTCTGGATCACTCACTCCTGCTAATTCCGACAAGAAACGCTCACCAGCATCTACTCCTTTTACATTGAGTCCCATTCCTTTGTATTGATTCAATACATTTTCGAACTCATTTTTACGAAGTAAACCGTTATTAACAAAAATACAATATAAGTTTTTACCAATAGCTTTATTCAATAAAACTGCCGCTACAGTAGAATCTACACCTCCTGAAAGTCCAAGAACAACTTTATCATCTTGAATTTTCTCTTTCATTTCTGCTACAATTTCTTCCACAAAAGCATTAGGCGTAAAGTTTTGAGGAACATGAGCAATCTTCACTAAGAAGTTTTCCAACATTTGTTTCCCATCTGTTGAATGATATACTTCTGGGTGGTATTGAATTGCATAAGTAGTTTCTCCTTCAATTTTGTAAGCTGCAAATTCTACATCATGTGTACTTGCAAGCTTCACTCCATTTGTAGGCAATGCTTTAATACTATCACTATGACTCATCCAAACTTGACTATTTGGAGAAACTCCTTCAAAGAAAATTTCATCTTCTTTGATATAAGATAAATTAGCTCTACCATATTCTCTTGTGTTAGATGCTGCAACTTCACCTCCACTAAAGTGAGATAAATATTGCGCTCCATAACACACAGCAAGCATTGGCAATTTTCCTCTAATTTGAGACAAATCAGGATGTGGAGCATCTTCTGCACGAACAGAAAAAGGACTACCTCCTAAAATTACAGCCTTGTAGCTTGATAAATCCGATGGAATATTATTATATGGAAAAATTTCGCAGAATATATTTAATTCGCGAACTCTACGCGCAATCAACTGAGTGTATTGCGAACCGAAATCTAAAATAAGTACGTTGTGTTGCATGGGCGCAAAATTACTTTTTAAATTTGGATTGCAAAAGTGGATTTTTGAAATTTTTTATTTTTTTTACATCCATAATTTACAACGAGAATTTTGTCCTATTACACTCCACCAACTCGGCAATTTACTAATCTTTAATAATAACAAATTTACCTTTTACACCCTTATCCCAGTTATCCCAAAACTCCGAGCGTACTAAAGCACCTTTATCATCATAGATTTTAAATTCGCAGGTATTTCCTCCAGAACTTCCTTTGCTAAAAGCTTCCATTTCGAAAGTATTAATACCGTCACTCAAATCAAAAACAAACTGTCCGTAATTTGAAAACAACTCCATTATTCCTCCAACCATCTGATTATTAAGAGTTGCTTTAATTAAATCACCGTCTATATAAATGTAATCACGATATTGAACAACAAAATATTTTGACTTTGTACGAATCTCCCCGAAATTTTTATCGATTTTAACCAACATTCGGTCGTCTTCTTTTAAACCTTCCCTAACCAAAGTTTTATCTAAATCCTTAGTCATTTTTTCCTTTATTCGATCACCTGGATTATCAAATTCGTTGGTTTGTATCATCGAAAAAGATTTAGGCTGACCAATTTGATACTTTGAAAACGAAGGTAAAGGAGCCTCCGATTTTTTTAAAATATCAGGAGCTTTAATTACCGGAGCCTGAGTACTAACCGATGGCGTTACTTTCTTAGGAATAACAGGCTTGTTCAATGGTGCAATTGACTTAAACTTCTTACCAAACTCAGTTTGAGCAAAGCTGTTTATTGCAAAACACATCATTACAACTAACAAAAACTGCCTCATATTAATTTAAATTTTGTTTTAGTTAACTATCCTAAGTATCAACAAATATACCAAGCTTTAATTTTATAAAACAAAACCCATACTGAACATTAAAGAAATTTTAACCAAAAGAGTTTTTTTTTCTTAAAAACTTACTCCTTTTCAATCACAATTGTTGCTTTGTAACCTTGTGCAATATTCCATTGGTTAGAAGAAATCACCTCTCCCTTATCATTAAATATTTTAAATTCGGCAGTATTAGGCGCAGCATATCCATCGTTTAACGCCTCGATATCAATACGATTTACCCCTTTTTTTAAGGTGATATCAAAACCCTGTGCCTCTCCATTTAGCAAAACTTCTTGCTCTACTATTTCATAATTCAAATACACACGTACTTTATCTCCATCAACATAAGCGGCATCACGATATCTTACTTTTGCAACACCCGAAGTTGTTTTAACCACACCTAAATCCTGATTTCTTTTGGCTAATTTTTCAGGATCTTTTTCCTCCCCTTGAGGTACTTTATAAGTATTATTATTCAAACCACCTACTTCATAAGCTTTGATTTTCTCATAATCAGCAGTATTAAACTTAACATCTTTTACAGCAGTTTCCTTTTTCTCTTTCTTTGGTTTTGGGGCGGGCTTAATTTTAAACTCAGTTCCAATTCCCTCTTGAGAAAACGCAGTCGTAAAACCACCCAAAACAAGAGCGACAACCAAAAACAAACCTTTGAAATTTAAACATTGATTCATCATTTATCTATTTAATTAAAAATCTATTCAAAAAAACGACTTTTATAAAGTTATTCCAAATACTTAACACTAAACTTTTGATTTTATTATATAAATATACAAAATTCCAAACTTGAACTTCTTTATTAGTTTCACAAAATGACTGTTTTTTATTATGGTATTTTTTATAAATTGCACAAAAATTTAAATTTTCAAATCGAGGAACATCCCTCTAAAAATCAAACAAATACATCAAAATGAAAAGAGAAAACATCTTAACAGGATCTCCATGGGAAGACAAAATGGGATATTGTCGTGCAGTACGTATTGGAAACATTATTGAAGTTTCAGGAACAGTAGCAATTGTTGACGGCGATAAAGTAAAAGCTGATGACGCACATGCGCAAACTTTAAACATTTTAGAACGCGTTGAAAAAGTTCTTGAAGATCTAAATGCTAGCATGAAAGATGTTATTCGTACTCGTATTTTCACAACAGATGTTAGTACTTTTGAAGCCGTTGCTACTGCTCATGCTACTTTTTTCAAAGATATCAAGCCTACTACTGGTTTTTATGGAATCAACCAATTAGTAGCTCCTGAATACTTAGTTGAAATCGAACTTACAGCTGTTTTGCCTGAGTAATTCTTCTTCAAAATTATATTCTTCGAGCGCACAAAGGCTAAACCAATATGCTTTTGCTGCGCTCGAAAAATTTTAAAAAAACAAGTCTAAAGATTCAAATGAATATAGTAAAGAATTTGCCAAATGCAGTAAAATGGATAGTGATCTGTGCCTTGATTGGTTTCTTATCAGGTTCAGCCTCGGCATTTTTTTTAATTTCATTAGAATGGGTAGGAAAGCTTAGAGACCACAACCTTTGGTTACTTTGGTTCTTACCCGTAGGCGGATTGATCATTGGTTTATTGTATCATTATTACGGAAAAGAGGTCGTTAAAGGCAATAATCTTTTGTTAGAAGAATACAAAACTCCTCAAAAAGTAATTCCGCTTAAAATGGCTCCTTTTGTACTTTTAGGAACCCTGATTACTCATCTTTTTGGAGGTTCGGCAGGTCGAGAAGGTACTGCGGTACAAATGGGCGGAGCGATTGCTGACCAATTCAGCCGTATTTTCAACCTTGACGCAAACGAACGAAAAACACTAATCATTCTAGGAATTAGCTCAGGATTTGCCTCTGTTTTCGGTACACCTTTAGCGGGTGCTGTTTTTGCCCTTGAAGTTGTCTATTTTTGCAAAGTAAATTTAAAAAGCTGTATTCTTTCATACGTAGTTGCTTATTTTTCTTATTACACCGTTGAACTTTGGCCTGTTCACCATACGCATTACAGCATCAATACAATCCCCGATTACAATCTTGAAAATCTACTTTGGATCATTCCTGTCAGTGTGTTATTTGGACTAGCGGCCATGCTATTTTCAAGAAGCACTCATTTTTGGGGATCTATATTTTCAAAAACCATCTCATACCCTCCGTTACGTCCTTACGTAGGCGGAATACTATTCTCAGTGGTAATCTATTATTTTGGTGCAACAAAATTTATAGGATTAGGCATTACTAGTATTGTAGATGCATTTACAAAACCAAGTGAAAATTTCGACTTTTTACTCAAAATCCTTTTTACAGGATTCACCTTAGGGGCAGGATTCAAAGGAGGCGAGGTTACACCCTTATTTTTCGTAGGCGCAACATTAGGAAGTGCCCTATCCCTCTATGTTCCGCTTCCTATTTCACTTTTAGCAGGCATGGGATTTGTTGCCGTTTTTTCGGGAGCAACACATACACCTATTGCTTGTACAATTATGGGCATAGAACTTTTTGGAATTGAAAGTACATTATTCATTGGCCTTTCTTGTTTCATTGCCTATATTTCATCAGGTTCTATCGGAATCTATCATTCTCAAACCGTTAGAGGAATAAAACATCAATTGTACGAAAAATTTAAAATCAACAAACTGGACGATTTTTAAATAAATTCTGAAATAAATTTTATATCATTGTAATACTAATCGTATGTAAAATTTATTCCGATAGCTTTTGGTTTTCCTGCTTCCCACATTCAGTATATCCCCTTCAATCATCTTACAAGACAAGAATTTCTTTATTATTCCATCAAGGCATGTCAAGAATTAAATTGGAATGTCACAGAAATAAATGATTCGGAAATAATTGCAGAAACAATCCCTGAACAAGAAACTTGGAACGAAAAAATAGTAATCAACTTTGAAAATGAAGATGGTTACATCTATAGCGCTAGTAAGGGCTATCAAATATATGACCGAGGCAGAAATTTAAAAAACACCGACCTCTTTTTTGAAGTCTTTAATAACATAAAAAAAGAACAGCCAAGTTCCTCTCTTGAAGCAGAAAAGCTAATCTAAGAAATTAGTTCTGCCAAAGAATCAGCACTAAATTCAACCGAAAAAGAACTTTCGATAAACAGTTTTTACTCCTTTTTACCCTTTTTTGTACCCGCCAAAGGATACATGATAACACCAATATTAATTTATTTGAATTTCTTTATCTTCTTATTAATGGTATTTTCTGGAGTTAACTTTTTTAAACCTCAAATTTCAGATGTTATCAATTGGGGAGCCAATTATAATTTACTAACTGTAGAGAATCAATGGTGGCGACTATTTACTTGTCTTTTTATCCATTATGGCATTATGCATCTTATGCTAAATTGTATTGCGCTTGGCTATGTAGGGCTTTTAATTGAATCGTATCTAACACGGATAGGTTTTCTTGTTTGCTATCTATCAAGTGGTTTACTAGCCAGTTTATCAACTATTTATTGGTATGACAAAATCATAAGTGCAGGTTCTTCAGGAGCGATTTTTGGGATGTATGGCATTTTGCTTATCATCACTTTAACCAAAGCCATAAATCGCAAACTAACATCAAAAACAGTTGGTTTTATAATTGTATTTATTTTACTCAACATCATGGAGAGTTTCAAAGAAGCTGTAGATGGCGCGGCGCACATTGGCGGATTACTTTCTGGAATTTGCTTTGGAATAATCTTAGCCATGTTGAATTCAAAAAGAAATGTGGCCCTAATTACAATTAGTGGTTTGTCAATACTTATTATCCCATTACTTTCTTACAACGTCATTTCACAAAAAATCTCTGTTTATCAGCATTTCGAATTTGAAGAAAAAATGAGAGAATTCATAGATATGGAAAAAATGGTTCTTGAGGCCTATAATGTATATGTCACGGATGAAGAATCTAAAAAAGAACTTCTCTACATGATTGAGTCGAGAGGTATCTATTATTGGGAAGAAAACATCAAACTGATGAAAAAAGCCGATTTATTGTATTTACCACAAGAAACCCACCAACAAATTAAATTACTTATTAAGTACTGCCAATTAAGGATTAAACTATACCGAACAGCCTATCTTAAAATAAAATACAATTCAAATGCTTATGATAAAGAACTAGCTAATTTGAATAATCAAATCATCGAAATATTGAACAATATCGACAAAGACAAAAAAGAATAAAATCCTGTTAACGAATTCATAGTTTACATTAAAAAATGTAAATTCGCAAACTATGAAAATACAAGATATACAAGCAATCCAGACTTTATTGGCTACGCCAAAAAAAATAGCAATAATTCCCCATCGCAATCCTGACGGAGACGCTATGGGTTCAACTCTAGGACTTTACCATTTTTTAAGAAAAAACAACCACGAAGCCATCGTAATTTCACCTAATGAATTTCCTGATTTTTTAGCATGGCTCCCTGGTTCAGAAACTGTTAAAGTCTTTGAAAAAGACAAAGAAAATTGTACTACTCTTTTACAAGAAGCCGAAATTATTTTCACTCTCGATTTTAATGCTTTTCATCGTACAGGTGAGATGGAAAAAGTACTTGAGGTACTGGACACCACTTACATCATGATTGATCACCATCAAAAACCAGATGACTACGCCAAGTATATGTTCTCAAATACATCATTTGGTTCCACTTGCGAGATGATTTATCATTTTATTAATTATTTAGAACAAAAAGACCAAATTGATAAAACTATAGGAACCTGTATTTATACCGGAATCCTAACCGATTCTGGCTCATTTCGATTCCCAAATACAACTGGAAACACGCATCGAATTGTAGCCGAACTAATTGATTTAGGTGTCGAAAACACCATAATCCCTAATTTACTTTTTGACAATAGCTCCTACAATCGTTTACAATTATTAGGTCAGGCATTACAAAACCTAAAAGTAATTCCAGATCATAAAACTTCGTACATAACCCTAACACAAGAAGAATTAGACAATTTCAACCATACAAAAGGCGATACAGAAGGAATTGTAAATTATGGTTTAAGCATTAAAGGGATTCTGTTTACAGCCATCTTTATTGAAAATAGAGACGAGAATATCATCAAGATTTCTTTCCGTTCTCAAGGTGATTTTGATGTAAATGAATTTGCAAGAGCTCATTTTAATGGTGGTGGTCACCGCAATGCTGCAGGAGGAAAATCAACGGTATCGATGGAGCAAACTGTAGCCAAATTTATAAGTCTTGTGGAAAATCTAAATCTATAACCCTATGAAAGCAAATCCATTCATTGCCTTAAGTTTTATCTTATGTCTTGCTTTCGCAGGCTGCAAACAACATCAAGATGCTAGACGCCCTATTTCTAGAGCCTCTGGAGTTTTTATGAAAAGATCAGTCGAAAGAAACAAAAAATTAAATGCATCCGAAGAAGATTTAATAAAAGCTTTGATGAAAAAAAATCCAAAGCTTAGCTATTTTTCATCACCTAAAGGCTATTGGTATTATTACATAACTCGAAATGAAACCGATAGTTTAACGCCTAAAAAAGGAGACGTTGCCTTCTTTAATTATGAACTAAAAGATTTAAAAGGAAAAATTATTTATTCGGAAGTAGAATTAAGACCACAGGTTTATCGAATAGATAAGCAAGAAATTATGACCGGAATTAGAGAAGGAATTAAATTGATGCGCAAAAATGAAAAAGTAAATTTCTTCTTCCCTTCTCATATTGCTTATGGCTATCATGGTGACAATAAAAAAATTGGACCTAACACTCCTCTAATTTGTACGGTTACCTTACATGATTTTAAGCCTGAAGCGGTTTACAAAAAAGAATTGGAACAAGGTATCACTATGAGTTTATCTTCGTCGCAAGACAGTATAAAAAAACCAAAAAAAGCGACTGTAAAAGCTAAACCTAGGACTCAGGACACCTTAGAACAATAAAATACAACCTATGAAAAGAAACATTCTATTTATAGTACTTTTTGTTAGCTTATTTTATTCTTGTAAAAACGAAGAAGATTACCTTCCAGATGGTTTGTATGCCAAAATTGAAACTAACAAAGGAAATATTTTACTTGAATTAGATTATAAAAGAGCACCTATAACAGTTGCTAATTTTATTACGCTGGCCGAAGGCAATAACAGCTTTATTTCTACAGAATACAAAAAAAAACGTCCTTTTTATGATGGCGCAAAATTCTATCGTGTGATTAAAGGCTTTGTTATTCAAACTGGAGATCCCGAAGGTACTGGATTTGGAAATGCAGGTTATCTGTTTAAAGACGAAATTAACGATCAAATTTTTGACAAAGAAGGCGTTTTGGCTATGGCTAATAATGGTCCTGGAACCAATAGCAGTCAGTTTTTCATAACTCGAAACCCTACACCATGGCTCAATGGAAAACACACTGTTTTTGGACATGTGATTAATGAAGGCATGAAAGTTGTCAATATGATTGAACAGGGCGATGTTTTGAATTCCGTTACTATTTTGCGCAAAGGAGAAGCGGCAAAAAAATTCAATGCCATAAAAACATTCGATGATTATTTTGTTATCGAATCTAAAAATCAAAAAAAACAAGAGAAGATTGAATTACTCAACGAGCAAAAGTATTTTGAAAAATACGGCAAAATTATTGTTGCTAAAATCAACTATTTTGACACTTTAAAAAGAAAAGCAAGAAAAACTGTGTCAGGATTAAAATACGTAATTACTCAAAAAGGAAGTGGTAGAAAACCCGCTGTAGGAACCAAAGTAAATGTCAATTACACGGTTTTTTCTGAGAGTGGTTATCTGTACGATACTTCACTAGGAACTGTAGCAATCTCTTTTGGAAAATACAATTCGCTCCGCGCTTCTCAAAATGGTTACCAACCTATTACTTTTGAAGTGGGAAAAAGAGACGGTATTATCCCTGGAGTAATAGAAGGACTTGATAAGATGTCTTATGGAGACAAGGCGGTGCTATTTATTCCTTCTCATCTTGGCTATGCCTCTGGAGGAGCCGGAGACATCATTCCTCCCCATACCAATCTTATTTTTGAAATTGAATTAATTGATAACAGTACAGAAATACAACCTTAGATAAAAAACAAAACCAGATGAAAACGAAATTATTAGCCTTATTAACTTTCTTTACGCTTACTACTTTTCAAGCACAGGAAACATCTAAAAAAATTGTAAAAAAACCCGCTCCTACAAAAAAGATGGAAGAAGGTATTTTTGCCACTATCAATACAAACAAAGGAACAATTATTTTAGACCTAGAATATCAAAAGGCACCAATTACAGTTGCCAATTTTATTAGTCTAGCTCAAGGAAAAAATGAATTTGTAAGCGACGCAAAACTAAAAAACAAACCGTTTTTTGATGGTTTAAAATTCCACCGTGTAATTAGTGATTTTATGATTCAAGGTGGAGATCCACAAGGAACAGGAAATGGTGGTCCTGGTTATGCTTTTAAAGACGAATTCGTTTCAGATTTAAAATTTGACAAAGGAGGTATTTTGGCAATGGCCAATGCTGGTCCAAAAACAAATGGAAGTCAATTTTTCATAACCCATAAAGAAACACCATGGTTAAACAATAAGCACACCATCTTTGGTCATGTAGTTCAAGGAATGGATGTAGTGAACAATATTGCAAAAGATGATGTAATCAAAAACATAATTATTACGCAAAAAGGTTCGTTAGCAAAAAAATTCAATGCTACTAAAGTTTTTGCAAACTATTACAATAACAAGGCTGTTGAAGAAAAAAAAGAAGCAGAAGCCAAAGCAGCTGCTGAAAAAATTCAGCAAGAAAAAATGGCTGCTTTAAACGCTGAAAAACTAGCCTATTTAAACACCCAAAAAACAAGCGCTACAACTACACCTTCTGGATTAGTTTATAAAATAGTTCAAAAAGGAACAGGTGCTAAACCAGCTGCTGGAACAACAGTTTACTTCCATTATTCAGGCTTTTTTGAAGACGGAAAATTATTTGATAGTAGTCGTGAAGAAGTAGCTAAAACATACAACCAATTCAACGAAATGAGAGCTACTCAAGGAGGATACAATCCTTTCCCTTTTGAAATTGGAAAAAAAGACGGAATGATTCCAGGGTTTATTGAAGCAATCAACATGCTTTCTTTTGGCGACAAAATAATTGCTTATATCCCATCTAAACTAGCTTATGGAGAAGCTGGTGCTGGGGGCGTTATACCACCCAATGCTACTTTAATTTTCGAAATAGAAATTTTTGAAAAACAAACTAAATGATAACACCTAAATCCGATTTACTCATATAAATCGGATTTTTTTTTATGTATATTTATTGAAATTCAAAAAGAAAAACAATGAATATATCAAAAATTATAGCCTTAGAATTAATCCTTATCAGCCTAGGATTGGGGTATACGGGACTAAAAAAAATCAAAGAAAATACCAGCGAAATTAATCTTCTTGGGTTAAAGATTGAAGCCTCAAATGAATCCGAAAAACAACAAGGTTACATTTATCTTGGACTGGCTGTTTTTATTTTACTAGGCTGACTTTATACTCTAAATAAATCAAAATAATTCTATAAAAAGAATGCCCTTTCATCGATAATGAAAGGGCATTCTTTTTAATATTGAAACAAGTTTTATTTCTTACCAAATTTCCACTCAAACTCGTCTTTATCATTAATGATGGCGCCAACTTCTAATTTCACTACTTCGTCAAATTCGGTTTGAAACAACAACCAATTATCTTCATTGAAATAATTTTCAAAAGTATCAAATTCTTCCTGAGTGAATTTAGTAATATTCTTTTTAGCTAATTCATTCTTAACATCCTTGATATTCTTTCCAATTAACGTATTGCCAAATAACTCTAAATCTGGACTAGAAGCTACAATATAACCCATTTTAAAATCTTCGTCTTTATAAAAAGTCAAACGCATTTTAAACTTATTGTAGGTAAAAATCACATTATCATCTTCGTCTTTGTAATTTCTATCAGGCGCACCGTAAACAGCTGAAACATCTTTTTGTTTCATCCCAAAAATAAGCTTATCAATTCCGTTCTTAAGGTTTATTTTCATATGTAAAATATTTTGGTACAAAGTTCGAAAACTTTTTCACATCTCGAACATTTTAAGCATTTATAATCTTAAGATTTTATTAAAGCAAAAGTAGTTACAATAAATTTTGAGTAAATTTAAGATGCAATGCTAATACTAGCTCACAAAAAGCAGAAACATTTTACTATATATAGTACAAACAAAATCCCATTCTTATGAACCTACCATTTAAAGATAGAAAATTTGTTTTTTTACTCCTTTCAGTCAGTATTGTAGTTATTTTAGAAATACTTTCCCTTATAGGTATTCATTTACCAATGCCTTATGCTCCTTTTATTTTTGTATCCTTTATCGTGATTATTGGACACGATGTGATCTTAAAAGGAATTAAAGCGCTTTTAAAATTAAACTTCAGTAGTATTAATCTATTAATGACAATTGCGGTTATTGCCGCCTTATATTTAGGCGAATATCCCGAAGCTGCTGTGGTTATTGTTTTATATGTTTTAGGCGAAAGATTAGAAGATATAGGAATTGAAAATTCAAAATCAGCTTTGGATCAATTGATTAAAAGTACGCCAAAAACGGCATTTGTAAAAAAAACAAATCAGGAAATACCTATTGAGCAAATAGAAGTTGGAACAATTATTCAAATTAAACCCGGAGAAGTAATTCCTTTGGATGGAAAAATCATTTTTGGGGAAACTTTGATTGACGAATCGGCCATAACTGGGGAACCTATCGCTAAAGAAAAACAAATAGGTGATTCAGTTTTCGCAGGAACCTTGAACGGAAATGGTTTTATAGAAATAAAAACTAGTAAACTATCAACCGACACCACATTTGCTAAAATCATCCAACTCACTTTTGAAGCGAATGCTGCAAAAAGCAAAACACAAAAATTTATTCAACGTTTTTCAAAATTGTACACTCCCACAATTATTGGGCTCGCGATAATCATTTTTGTTGTTCCTGTTTTTATACTTCATCAAGATTTTAATCATTGGCTCAAACAAGCGATTACGCTCCTTGTAATCGCTTGCCCATGTGCATTAGTCATTTCGACACCTGTAGCCATATATGCGGCAATTGGTAATGCTTCCGCAAAAGGGGCTCTGGTAAAAGGAGGGAAATACATTGAAATTTTAGCCGAAATTCAGGCAGTAGCCGTTGATAAAACCCGAACCATTACTTACGGAACGCCTGTAGTATCTGATGTTTTCCCCTTAATTGGCACCAGCCGAGAAGAATTACTTTCCTGTACAGCAGGTGCCGAGATGTTTTCAGAGCATCCTTTAGCTCAAGCAATCATTGCTGCGAGTAAAGCAGAAGGTTACGAACCTCATAAAGCTAAAAATTTTAAAAGCATTTTAGGTAAAGGAGCTACCGCCAATTGTATTGTTTGCCAAATTGATACGGTTCTGGTAGGAAAATTAGAATTCATTCGAGAATACCATGAAATTTCCGAAGAAGTGGAAAAAATTGTGGCGCAACTAGCCAGCGAAGGAAAAACAAGTGTGGTAGTCAGTTTTGGAAAAGGTGTTGTCGGGATTATTGGTTTAACCGATAAAATCAAGCCTGACAGTAGTAAAGCTATTGCAGAGCTTCAAGAACAAAATATTGATGTAATAATGCTAACAGGTGATACTGAAAAAACCGCTCATTATGTTGCTCGACAAGTAGGAATCACAAAAGTTTTTGGTGGTTTACTCCCAGAACAAAAAGCAGCAGAAATGAAAGCGTTGTTACAACAATACGATAAAGTAGCCATGGTAGGTGATGGCATCAATGATGCTCCTGCATTAGCCCTATGTACTGTGGGGATTGCTATGGGAGCTGCTGGTAGTGATACGGCAATAGAAACAGCTAACATCGCTTTGATGAATGACAAATTATCATTAATTCCGTTTTTGATTCGTTTGAGTAAAAAGACTATGAAACAAATAAAAATCAATACTTATGGTGCCATTATCACAAAATTCATTTTCATTCTACTAGCCATTTTTGGTTTCAGCAACTTAGCGCTAGCGATTGCCGCCGATGTGGGTGTAACTCTTATTGTGATTTTATTTAGTTTGAATCTAATGCGTTTTGAAAAATAAAGATCAATAGCAGCTAATTTCAAATCCGTATTCACTAACTTTAATAGTAGGAAGCATTAAAAACGCCATTCTCTTGAACTAAAACAGAAAACCATGAACCTCTCCTTTGAAAAAAAAATATTACTAGGATTCATTATTAATATTGCTGTAATAATTGCAGCTACATGGATTTTTTTGATACAGTCAAATCAAAACCCCACATATCAGTTAGACTCGAATCTATACACAATAGAACTATTTTTATTTATGCTTTCGATACTTCTGCTTATTGTTGTCTATTTTATTATCCGAACCCAATTTAAAGCAAAGGAAAAAGCGCAAAAACTATTAGAGGAAAACAAACAATTACTCCAATCCATTATTGACAATACGTCAAGTCCAATTTCTATAAAAAAACTAAATGGCGAATACCTTTTAATTAATAAGAATTTCGGAGAATTATTCGGAACTACTAATGAGCAAATTATTGGTAAAACGGATTATGACTTTTTACCCAAAGAAATTGCGGAAGCCTATAGAAATTCGGATTTAGAAGTGGCTAAAAAACTAATCGAAATTAAATCAGAGGAAACCATTACTCAAAAAGACGGTGTACATACCTACATCGCGGTTAAATACCCATTGTATGATGCTTCTGGCCGAATTTATGCCATTGGTGGTATTTCGACAGATATAACTGAAAGAAAAAAATTAGAAGAATCACTCAAAGCCACCGACGCTTTTTTCAATATGTCTTTTGATATTTTTACTGTGGCTAAAAATGATCATTTTATCAAAATAAATGCTGCTTTTACTAATACTTTAGGCTATACTCAAGAAGATATGGATAAAATAAAATTTATGGACTTGACTCATCCTGAAGACCGCTCTACTTCTGATAAGGTTTTAAGCGAAATTCTCAAAGGGAAAACGGTGATTAGTTTTAAAAACCGAGTGCGTCATAAAAATGGCACTTATCGTTGGTTAGACTGGAACAGTAATATTGACTTAAAAGAAGGCATCATTTATTCGGCGGCACGTGATATCACCGAAACCATTGAATTGGAATTAGAACAACAAAAAGCTGTTGACGAACTCTATGAAAACGAAGAAAAACTTAGAGTAATTGTTGAAAATATTGGCGAAGGAGTTATTGTTGCCAATGCCGATAAAAAAGTGATTCTAGCCAACGATATGGCGAATGATATTTTTGGTATTGAAGAAGATGATAAAATTTCAACAGATTTGACGGCGCATTTCGAATTGTATTTTCCTGACGAAAAAACGGTTTTCCCTGCTCAAAATTTACCCATGGAACGCGCCTTTAATGGTGAAGTTACTGATGATATCGATTTGGTCCTATACAATCCCATGTCTCGCGAAAAAAGAAGGGTTTTAATTAGCGGCCGTCCTTTAGTAGATCAGGATAACAAAATCGTTGCGGCTGTAATCACTATCAAAGATATTAGCCAATATAAAAAAATGGAAGAAGAATTAGAAGAAACCGAAAACAAATACCGAAAACTCATTGGTTTCAAAAACGAAGATAAAAAAGACAAGAAAAACCCATAAAAAAAAGCGTTAAGATAAATTCTTAACGCTTTAATATTTTAGTTACTCTTCTTCTTCATACATTTCGTCGTAACGGGCAGGAATTTGCGGATCAAACAACGGACATTTGAATTCTTCCATAATATCCACCAACTTGTCCATGGTTTTACCCTCTGTACCGTAACAATCTATTTGAACAATTTGAGAAGTTGTTTTCACCTGAAAAGCTCCAACTCCCTCTTTGTTTTTCCAGCTGTTCTCATCTACTCTTTCCCATTTAGAAAAAACCGATGCGATTCTATTTAAAATTACTGTAACCGGAAGTTCCTCTAAACCTTCGATGGTTTCCAGTTCGTCCATGGCTTCATAAACCTCCTGGTGGTTCAAATAAACGTCTTCTAAATATTTCCAGAAAAGTAGTTCGTACATCTTTTTATTTTTTAGCCCCGATAGCAGCGACATCCTTTATCTTTTTTCTTTAAAAAGATAAAGATATAGCGGATAGCGGGATTAGCTTCAAATTCAATTAATATTCAAAAGTTCCGTATTCACTTGTAATAGTCAGTTTTTTAGCGTCGGAAGCTTCTACACGACCTACAATTTGAGCATTAACATTGAATGATTTTGAAATAGCGATGATATCTTCAGCAACTTCAGCTGGAACATAAAGCTCCATACGGTGACCGCAGTTGAATACCTGATACATTTCTTTCCAATCTGTTTTTGATTGCTCCTGAATTAATTGGAACAATGGTGGAACTGGGAATAAATTGTCTTTTATAATATGTAAATTATCTACAAAATGTAAAATCTTAGTTTGTGCTCCACCACTACAGTGAACCATACCGTGAATTTCATTCGAAGAATATTTATCTAAAATTTGCTTGATAATTGGTGCATAGGTACGTGTTGGCGAAAGCACTAATTTTCCGGCATCGATTGGAGAATTTGCTACAGCATCTGTCAATTTTACCTGACCTGAATAAATTAATTCCTCTGGAACGGCAGCATCGTAACTTTCAGGGTATTTTGTTGCCAAATATTTAGCAAAAACATCATGACGAGCCGAAGTCAATCCGTTACTTCCCATTCCTCCGTTATAGCTTTTTTCATAAGTAGCCTGACCGAAAGACTCTAATCCAACGATTACATCTCCCGCCTTGATATTTGCATTATCAATTACTTTAGAACGTTTCATTCTCGCTGTAACTGTCGAGTCAACAATTATGGTACGAACAATATCACCCACATCGGCAGTTTCTCCTCCTGTTGAATGAATACTCACTCCAAAAGAAGCCAACTCATGGATTAATTCTTCTGTTCCATTGATTATTGCTGAAATTACTTCGGCAGGAATTAAATTTTTGTTTCTTCCAATAGTTGAAGAAAGTAAAATATTATCCGTTGCTCCTACACATAATAAATCATCAATATTCATGATTAAAGCATCCTGTGCTATTCCTTTCCAAACCGAAAGATCTCCAGTTTCTTTCCAGTACATATATGCCAATGAGGATTTTGTACCTGCACCATCAGCATGCATAATAAGACAATATTCATCGTCTTGTGTTAGATAATCAGGAACAATTTTACAAAATGCCTGTGGAAACAATCCTTTGTCAATATTTTTTATTGCATTGTGAACATCTTCTTTGGATGCCGAAACACCACGTTGTGCGTATCTTTTTGAAGTATCTGAACTCATATTCTATTTGTGTAATTGCAAAAGCAACTTGATTTTGCGGCAAAGATAATTATTTTTTAGAAGTTAGAGATTAAAAGTTAGGAGTTAAAAGACCATACCGCTTAACCCATAACTCCTAACTATTAACTTATAATTACTTAGTAAACAACAACTCTCTGTACTTAGTTAATGTCCACAATTCATTATCTACTAACAACTCCAGTTTATCACAATGATTTCGGATAATTTCAAAATATGGCTTCACTTTATTACAATAAGCTTCGGCTGTTTTTTGAGCGTCATTCAACAAATTAGCTTTCTTTCTTTCGTTTCGCATCTCTTCCTCTTTGGCATTAATACCTTCGATATGAAGCGAAATTTCTTTAATCAATCCAATTTGTTCTTTGGCGATGGATTCAAATTCTTTTCCAAAAATATCTTTCAATCCTTTTACATTTTCAATCAAAGTATTTTGGTAACGAATCGCTGTTGGGATCACATGATTCTTAGAAATATCTCCTAACACACGACTTTCGATTTGAATTTTCTTCGTATACTCTTCCAATTCAATTTCGTAACGCGCTTCTAACTCAATATGATTCATAATTCCTAATTCGGCAAATAATTCCAATGCACGCTTAGAAACTTTAGCTTTCAAAGCTTCCGGAGTAGTTTTAAAATTACTTAAACCTCTCTTTTTAGCTTCTTTTTCCCAAGCCTCACTATAACCATCTCCTTCAAAAAGAATATCTTTAGAAACCTTGATATATTCTCTTAAAACATTAAAGATAGCATCGTCTTTTTTCATTGCTTTAGATTCAATCAAAGAGTCAACTTCTACTTTAAAATCCCTTAATTGTTTTGCCACAATCGTATTTAAAGTAGTCATCGCATTCGAACAGTTAGCCGAAGAACCCACTGCTCTAAACTCAAATTTATTTCCTGTAAAAGCAAATGGAGAAGTTCTGTTTCTATCGGTATTATCCAAAATTACCTCTGGAATTTTACCTACTACATTTAGTTTCAAATCCGTTTTTTCTTCTGGAGATAATTTTCCTGTTGTTACACTTTCTAATTCAGCCAAAACCTTAGTCAATTGTTCTCCAATAAACACTGAAATAATCGCCGGTGGCGCTTCATTAGCTCCTAAACGATGATCATTACTTGCTGTTGCAATCGATGCGCGCAATAACTCTTCGTAATCATTTACCGCCTTAATCGTATTAATAAAGAAAGTAAGGAATTGCAAATTACTCATTGGCGTTTTACTCGGACTTAAAAGATTCACTCCAGTATCTGTTGCTAATGACCAGTTATTATGCTTTCCGGAACCATTTACCCCTTGAAAAGGCTTTTCATGCAATAAGACTTTGAAATCATGACGCTCTGCTACTTTTTGCATAATATCCATCAACAGACAGTTATGATCTACCGCCAAATTGGTCTCTTCAAAAATAGGCGCTAACTCAAATTGATTAGGAGCCACTTCATTATGACGGGTTTTAACCGGAATCCCAAGTAGCATACATTCCTGTTCCAAATCACGCATATATGTCAAAGCGCGAGTAGGAATAGAACCAAAATAGTGGTCGTCTAATTGTTGTCCTTTAGCCGAAGTATGCCCTAACAAGGTTCTTCCTGTCATCATCAAATCAGGACGAGAATGTGCTAAAGCTTTATCTACTAAAAAGTACTCCTGTTCCCATCCCAAGGTTGCTGTTACTTTTTTTACATTTTTATCAAAATAACGACAAACCTCTGTAGCCGCCTCATCCATAGCTGCTAATGCTCTTAGCAATGGAATTTTATTATCTAAAGCTTCACCTGTATACGAAATAAAAACAGTAGGAATACATAAAGTTGTACCATATATAAAAGCAGGCGAAGTAGGATCCCAAGCAGTATAACCTCTTGCTTCAAAAGTATTTCTAATACCACCATTTGGAAAACTAGAAGCATCCGGTTCTTGTTGCACTAATTGTGCTCCACCAAATTTTTCTACAGGATCACTTCCATCAAAGGACGTTTCAAAAAATGCATCGTGTTTTTCGGCCGTTGTTCCTGTCAAAGGTTGAAACCAGTGTGTGTAATGTGTAACTCCTTTAGACAAAGCCCATTCTTTCATGCCCATGGCAATATAATCGGCTAATTTTCGATCAATTTTAGTTCCACTTTCTATTGCTCCTTGAACCGCTTTAAAAGCATCCGAAGTCAAATATTGCTTCATCGCTTTCTCATTAAAAACATTTGAACCAAAAATATTTGATTTTTTATTCGTTTCCTCAAAATGAATTACTTTTCTATTTGAGGCTTCCCTTAATGCTTGAAAACGTATTGTTGACATTATAAGCTGTTATTTAGTTGATTAATAAAAATTTGTAAATTAAATCACAAAGGTAACTAATCCCGAAATAAAAACACAAAGACACACATTGCTAAATTGTTTTTAATTAGGTATTAAAATTGCTTTTTTTTAAATATACCCCCTGCCAAAATACGGTAATGTGAAAAATACAAAGCATTCTAAACAAAAGCCCCCCGAAGTTTATAGCACTAAAAAAAATATTCTATATTTGCACTTCAAAATAAAACAAGAAAATTAATTTATATTACTATGGCAAAAATAAAGTTAGAGTACATTTGGCTAGACGGATATGAGCCAACTCAAAATCTTAGAAGTAAAACTAAAGTTGAAGAGCACGAAAATTTCCAAGGGACTTTAGAAGAATTAGGAAAATGGTCTTTTGATGGTTCATCTACAAGACAAGCTGAAGGAGGATCTTCTGACTGTTCATTAGTACCTGTAGCTATTTATCCAGATCCAGACCGTTTAAATGGATATTTAGTAATGTGTGAAGTTATGAATGCTGATGGAACACCACACCCTTCTAACGGTAGAGCTACTATTGATGATGAGGATGACGATTTCTGGTTTGGTTTCGAACAAGAATATTTCATCATGGATACTAAAACACAATTGCCATTAGGATTCCCTGTAGGAGGTTACCCAGCTCCACAAGGTATGTACTACTGTTCAGTTGGTGGAAAAAATACTCACGGAAGAAAATTAGTTGAAGAGCACGCTGACTTATGTATCGCTGCTGGAATCAACTTTGAAGGAATCAACCAAGAGGTTGCTTGCGGACAATGGGAATTCCAATTATTTGCTAAAGGAGCTAAAAAAGCAGGAGATGAAATCTGGGTTGCTAGATATTTATTAGACCGTTTGACTGAGAAATATGGTTACTATATTGAGTACCACCCAAAACCTCTAGGAAAAGACATGGACTGGAATGGTTCAGGTATGCACGCTAACTTCTCTAACTCTGTATTGAGAACATGTGGAGACAGAGCTACTTATGAAAAAATCTGTGAGGCTTTCCGTCCAGTTGTTGAAGAACACATCGCTGTTTACGGAGCTTACAATGACCAACGTTTAACTGGTAAGCACGAAACTGCTTCTATCAATGATTTCTCTTATGGAATCTCTGACAGAGGATGTTCTATCCGTATTCCATTAATTACTGTTCAAAAAGGATGGAAAGGATGGTTAGAAGACAGAAGACCTGCTTCAAACGGTGACCCATACAAAATTGCTGCTAGAATTATCAAAACTGTTAAATCTGCTTTGTAATAATTCTCGATTTATAACACCAAAAATGCCTCCAGAAATGGGGGCATTTTTTTATTGATCAAATTCCGATGAGTAATTCAAAAACAACCAACAAAGAACTATCTTTGTTAAAACATAAAATCAATAGTCATGATAGTTTGGATTAGTTTTATTACTGCCATTTTTATATTCCTTGCACTGGACTTAGGAATATTCAACAAAACACCTCACGAAATCAGTTCTAAGGAAGCTGGAAAATGGACTGGAATTTGGGTTTCATTATCTTTCCTTTTTTCAGCAGTCGTATATTGGTTGTACCAAAACAACTATGTTCAAAACCCCGACCAATTAAAACCAATAGCTGCTTCAATGAAATACATTACAGGTTATCTCATTGAACTTTCGCTTAGCATTGATAATATTTTCATCATCGCAATCATCTTTTCTTCATTTAAAATACCAAAAAAATACCAACATAGAATTTTGTTCTGGGGAATACTTGGAGCCATAACTTTCAGAGGTATTATGATTTACTTTGGGGTAATGATTATTAATAAATTTGCTTGGACAACTTATGTTTTTGGCGCTTTTTTAATTTATACCGCTGTTAAAATGTTCTTGACCAAAGAAGACCACGAATATGATCCTCACAATTCGGTTATCTATAAGTATTTACGAAAACTCACCCCAATCACAACAAAAATTGAAAGTGAACATTTTTTTGTAAAAATCAACAATACTAACACCGCTACTCCTTTATTTGTAGCTTTAATTTTGATTGAAGTAATGGATATTGTATTTGCACTGGATAGTGTTCCCGCTATTCTTGCCATTACATCCGATCCATTTTTAGTTTTTAGCTCCAATATATTTGCTATCCTGGGACTGCGTTCTATGTATTTTTTCTTAGCCAATATGCTCGAAAAATTCAGCTATCTTGAATATAGCTTAATTGCTATTTTATGCTTCGTAGGATTTAAAATGATATTCCATAAATTTATTCATTTACCCGAATGGGCTTCATTAGCATTCATAGCAGTTGCGCTATTATCAGGAATCATAGCCTCAATACAAAAAGACAAACAAAGTAAAAAAGCATAAAACAAAAAAAGGAAATCGTGAGATTTCCTTTTTTTATTCATTGAATTGAAAGTACTACAATTTTACTTTATTGATTTGAGTTTCTGTTAATTTTAAAGTACTAATTACTAAATTATAATTACTGGTATCAACTGAAGCCGCAAAATCAGCTGGAACAATAACAATTCTAAAAAATTGATTTAATCTGTAATCAGCAGGAATTGTTGAACGATTATTTCCGTCTAAATAAACATTTACATAATCTCCGGTAAAAACATATTTAAAAGAGAAATCTCTTGTTCCATCACTTAAGTAATAGGTTTCAGGCAAAGCTTGCCATACAGGTTGCCCTGAATTATCATCTCCATCGTAACGATAAACCAAAACTACATCAGACTCAACTAATCGCTGAGGAAAATTAAATCTAAAACTATAATCATTACTACTGGAAAAATTGTGTCCAATCTGATTCTCATAAGTGGTTCCTATGGTATCATAATCTTCTCCATCATAATATTCTTCTGTTGTAGTACAACTTGAGAAAGCAACTAAGCTTACAAAGGCAAAAAGTGTAACTATTTTTTTCATGACTCAATTTTTTAAATGTTAAGGTTAAAAACTATAATTCATGAATTGTGCCAAAATTTATTTTCATCACAATTTTTTCCAAAAAAACAATTTCAATGTATTAATAAAAACAAAAAAAGAAGCCGTCTCAATACT
>DKIJ01000031.1:61526-190438 GCA_002454195.1 Flavobacterium sp. UBA6721 | reverse complement strand
AAAGCTTTCTAATTAATAAAAATACAAAAAATGAGTTATTTATCGACAGATTTAAAAAAAGCGCTTAAAATTAAAATATGAAAGCGATTTTTAATCTAAAAAAATTATAGTTTTTAAAATTAAAATAGTTTTTATAAATAATAAAAAAAAGCGCTTAATAAGCGCTTTTTGATAGTAATAATTTATTTTAAAAATTCTTCTATAAATTCTAATTCTCTTTCGGTAGAACTCTTAGGAGGATTTTCTTTTAATTTCAAAATTTCATCTTTAAAGAAATTTTTGAACTCTGAATCAAAAGCTAATTTGTTTAAATTTAAAATTGCTCTCGATCGAACAAAAGTAGATTCACTTCGTAATGACATGGTGAATAATTTTGAAATTTCTTCATTGTCAAAATCAGAAATTTTCAAAGGAGCATATTTCAAAATCAAGTTAGCAAACAACAATGAACTTTTATTATTGTTAATATTTTTCTTGAATGAATTTTGCAACAAACTATAATTTGAAATTCCGGAAAGGGTCTCTCCTATTGCAGCTCTGATAGCAATTCGCTCTTCTCTAGTATTAACTTTGAAATATTTGTTGATATCTTTCAAAGCATTATTAATACTATTGCTGTCTTTTTTACCTTTCTCTTCCCAGGCATCTTTCAATCCAACTGTTTTGTTAAATACTAATTTTGAAGCAGTTGAGTCTTTATCAACATTAAAATATCCTAGGCGTTGAAATTGGAATTTGTCACCAGAAACAGCAGTTTGTAAACTTGGTTCCACAAATCCTTTTACTGTTAACAACGAATTAGGATTAATAAAATCAAGAAAACTTTTCTCTTTATGAGAGTCTGGAGCTTCGTCTATAAACAAACGATCATACAAACGAACTTCGGCTTCAACAGCATGTTTTATAGAAACCCAGTGTAATGTTCCTGCTACTTTACGCTTAGAAGCTTCACTTCCACTTCCACTACGACTGTCTTCATCATAAGTAACATGAATTTCAGTAATATTTCCTTCAGTATCTTTTACAACACTTTCACCTTTAATAATATAGGCATTTTTAAGACGTACTTCATTACCTAAACTTAAGCGGAAAAATTTAGCAGGAGCTTCTTCTAAAAAGTCTTCTCTTTCTATGTACATTTCACGAGAAAAAGGTACTTTTCTAAATCCAGCACTTTCATCTTCCTGATTATTTTCGGCATCTAACCATTCTTCTTTTCCTTCAGGATAATTAGTAATTACAACTTTTACAGGATCTAAAACAGCCATTACACGAGGTGCAGTTTTATTTAAATCATCACGTAAACAGAATTCTAATAAAGAGAAATCAATGATATTTTCACGTTTGGCAACGCCAATATTTTCACAAAATTTACGAATAGAAGCAGCTGTATAACCTCTTCTTCTTAAACCAGAAATGGTAGGCATTCTTGGATCATCCCAACCATTTACATGATTTTCCTGAACTAATTGTAACAGTTTTCTTTTACTCATTACAGTATAATTCAGGTTTAAACGTGCAAATTCATATTGATGTGGTCTAACTAAGGTAGCATCATAAATTTGGTCTAAAAACCAATCGTATAATTCACGGTGCATTACAAATTCAAGTGTACAAATAGAATGCGAAATTTGTTCTAAATAATCACTTTCTCCATGTGTATAATCATACATTGGATAAATACACCAATCATTTCCTGTTCTATGATGTTCCTTATGTAAAACTCGGTACATAATAGGATCACGCATCAACATATTAGAAGAACTCATATCAATTTTAGCTCTTAAAACATGACTTCCTTCAGGAAATTTACCATTTTTCATAGCATTAAAAAGAGTTAAATTCTCCTCTATTGTACGATTACGAAATGGACTATCAACACCTGGTTGAGAAGGTGTTCCTTTTTGTTCAGCCATAGCTTCTGAAGATTGACTATCTACATAAGCTTTACCACTATTAATTAAAATAATAGCCCAATCATACAACTGTTGGAAATAATCAGAAGCATACAATTCTTTATCCCATTGAAAACCTAACCATTGTAAATCTTCCTTAATTGCATCTACATATTCCTGCTCTTCTTTAGCCGGATTTGTATCATCAAAACGTAAGTTTACAGGAGCATTATACTTTAATCCCAAACCAAAATTTAAACAAATAGATTTAGCATGTCCAATGTGTAAATAACCATTAGGTTCAGGCGGAAAACGGAATCTTAATTTATCTTGAGGAAAACCTTTTGATAAGTTATCTTCAATAATTTGTTCTATGAAATGCAGTGATTTTTCTTCAGTTGACATGTCTAAATTTTAAAAAGACAAAGTTATCAAAATTGTTCATTAAATAAAGGATAGAACAATTGCATATTGACTTTGAAGGCTAAAATTTCAAATATTTTGTACTTTTACCACCAATTCAAACTAATAAATCAGCAACAAGAATATGGAAACTATCAAATTAAAAAATATCCGAACTTTTTCTAATCACGGATGCTTAATAGAAGAAGCAAAAATAGGTTCTGATTACACTGTTGATTTAACGATTAAAGCTAATTTACAACAATCAACTCAATCTGATAAGCTGGCTGATACTGTAGATTATGTACATTTGAATCGAATAGTAGTAGAAGAAATGGCTATACGATCGGAATTATTAGAACATGTAGCTAAAAGAATCAATAAAAGAATACTTGACGAATTACCAATGGTTCAAAAAACTAAAGTTGCCGTTTCTAAAATAAACCCTCCAATAGGTGGTGATGTTGAATCAGTTACCTTAATTTTAGAAGAAAGCAGAAATTAGGATTTGTGATTTTATATAAATGATTTTTGATTTCAGATTTTAAAACTTGACTTCAAACCGTTTTATTTAGAATTCGACATTTGGATTTATGATTTTTTATTTTACCTTTGCAATCCATAAAAACAATGGCGTCGTGGCCGAGCGGCTAGGCTGGGCTCTGCAAAAGCTCCTACTCCGGTTCGAATCCGGACGATGCCTCAGAAAGAGATACAGAAATGTGTCTCTTTTTTTTATATCTAATTTTTAAGAAAAATTAAGTAAAGCATAGGTTCGAATTCGGACGAATACTCTAGAATCTGTAAAGAAATTAAAAGTTTTTTTTATGTCAATTATTTAGTCATTGCGAGGAACGAAGCAATCTCATTTAGTTTAATTAAATTTAGTGAGATTTCCACTCTACGATCGCAATACAAAACACAAAAAAACCGCTCAAAATAAGCGGTTTAAATATCATTTTTGTTATTGTTTTTCAATCCTTTCAAAAGCTTGTTTGACCATTTCTTTTTCTTTTGGAAACCAGCCTTGAACAATTAAAACTAATCCAAAAACCATCAAAACGATACTAATTCCTTTTTTAATTTTAAGTATATTAGAAGGTGTCATTTTAGATTTTAATTGTTTTGCTAAAAGGATTTTAATACAATCGACTAACAAATAAGTGATGATTACGGTACTAAAAAAAGTCATCATTCTGGAGGTTTGCATCTCTAATTTTGGACCAACAGAAATAATTACAGCCAACCAAAAACCTAATACTCCAATATTAATGATATTCAAAAAAAGTCCTTTAATAAACAAACTGAAATAATCTTTTTTAAGGATTTCTTTATCAATCTCTTTAGTATTAATTTTCTTTTCTTTTCTTAAACTTATAAAAGAAATTATACCATAAGCCAACATTAATATTCCTCCAAATATGAAAAGAGCAGGCTTATCTTTTAAACTTTGAATTAATCTAAAACTACCTAAATAGGCAATTGCAATAAAAATAATATCTCCAGTAACTACTCCTAAATCAAAAAAAAGAGCGGCCCTGAATCCTTTTATAATACTGGTTTCCAGTAAAATAAAAAAAACAGGACCAATCATAAAACTCAAAAATATTCCCCAAGGAATACCTGATAAAATATCGTTAATCATTAATTTTAGAATTTTAAAGAGAATAAAAATACATTTTTTTTATTCTTTTTCTTCAATTTTTCCTCCTAAAATGGTTTGTTGATTAATTTGTTTTGGTTTTCCATAAATCGAAACTGTACCTCCTGCTTTTACCTTAGCATCAACTAAGGTGCTAGCATTAATCTCGGCATTACCTCCAGCGGAGAGGTTAATTGTAGTTTGTGAAGTATGTAAATTTTTAGCTTTTAAAATACCACCAGACATGATTACTACATCTTGATTAGCAGCAGCTCCGCTCAATTCAATAACCCCACCAGTAACCGCTTTTACATTCACTTTTTGAGCATCTACTTTTACAGTTAATTTAGCTCCTTCTTTTACACTTATTCCTAAAATTGTTTCTTTAAAAACAGCATCACTACTTATTACTGAACCTTCACTTCCCGAAATATCATCAATATTTTTATAATACAATTGTATCGAAATGTCATCTCCTGATAACAATTTTGGGAAAGGCATTCTCAATTTTAGTTCACCATTGTTATTCACAACTTCTACTTCTTTTTCTCTATTTCCTTTAATTACTACTTTGTTTTCATTCGATGGAATTAGCTTAACTGTAAGTTTATCAAAGACTTTAACAGAGTTAAAATCACCTAATTTTTTGGTTACTTGTCCAAATGTGAATTGTGTTGCAATAACAAATGCAACTAAAAATAATTTGTTCATTTTCATTTTCATTAATTTTCTGTTTCTTCTGATCTTCTTAAAAAATTAAAATCCAATTGTTTTTTAACTAAATCGGCGTTTTTAACCTTAACGTAAATTTCGTCTCCTAATTGTAATAATTGATGAGAAGTTGCACCCACTAGAGCATATTGTTTTTCATCAAAGGTGTAATAATCTTCTTTTATATCTCTAATACGAATCATTCCTTCACATTTATTTTCGATAATTTCAACGTAAATTCCCCATTCGGTAACTCCAGAAATAACACCTAAAAACTCCTGATCCTGATGATCCTGCATGTATTTTACCTGCATGTATTTGATAGAATCCCTTTCAGCATTTGTAGCTAAACCTTCCATCGTAGAACAATGCAAACATTTTGTTTCAAACAATTCTTCATCAGCCGATTTTCCACCGTCTAAATAATACTGCAACAAACGATGCACCATAACGTCAGGATAACGACGAATTGGCGAAGTAAAATGCGAATAATAATCAAAAGCTAAACCGTAATGACCAATATTATCCGTAGAATATTTGGCTTTACTCATACTTCTAATAGCCAGTGTATCAATTAAATTTTGTTCTTTTTTACCACTTACATCTTCCATCAGTTTATTCAATGATTTCGAAATATCACCCGGATTTCTAAAATCAATTTTATAACCAAATTTTGCAATTACATTTTGCATAGCTATTAATTTATCTTCGTTAGGTTCGTCGTGAATCCTGTAAACGAAAGTTTTCTTTTGTTTACCAATGAATTCCGCTACTCTCCTATTGGCTAACAACATGAATTCTTCAATTAAGTGATTAGCATCTTTAGAAATTTTAAAATAAACTCCTTCTGGTTCTCCTTCGGCATCCAAATTAAATTTCACTTCTACCTTATCAAATGAAATCGCTCCATCATTCATTCTCTTTTTACGAAGAATTTTAGCTAATTCATCTAATTTAAGCGTTGCTGTGACAATTTCGGCAGGAACTTGATACGGAGTACCCGTTAATGAAATTTCTTCCGGAATTACATCGTTTTTGGTTTCAATGATGTATTGTGCTTCTTCGTATGAAAAACGTTGGTCTGAATAAATTACTGTTCGACCAAACCATTGATTCACAACCTGGCATTTTTCGGTAATTTCAAATACTGCCGAAAAAGTATATTTCTCTTCCTGCGGACGCAAAGAACAGGCAAAATTGGATAAAACTTCAGGTAACATTGGCACTACTCTATCCACTAAATACACCGAAGTAGCTCTTTGATAAGCTTCATCATCAAGAATAGTTCCTTCTTCTAAATAATGCGAAACATCAGCAATGTGAATACCAATTTCGTAGTTTCCATTTTCTAATTTTTTGAACGAAAGTGCATCATCAAAATCCTTGGCATCTTTTGGATCAATAGTAAATGTTAGCGTATCACGCATATCACGACGCTTAGCAATCTCAGCTTCTGTGATTGAAGTATCAATCTTTTGAGCATAAGTTTCTACCTCAATTGGAAATTCAGCAGGCAAACCGTATTCAGCCAGAATTGCATGGATTTCAGTATCATGTTCTCCTGGTCTTCCTAAAACTTTCACCACTTTTCCAAACGGACTATCAGCTCTTTTAGGCCAATCTTCGATATGAACCAATACCACATCTCCGTTTTGTGCATCTTCTATTTTATCTTTTGGAATAAAAATATCGGTATACATTTTTGGATTAGCTGTAGAAACAAAAGCAAAGTTTTTCTGAATATCAATAACACCTACAAAATCAGTTTTAGCTCTTTCTATAATCTCAACTACTTCACCTTCAGGACGTCTTCCTTTTCTTCGGTTATAGACATACACTTTGACTTTATCTTTATCTAAAGCATGATTCAAATTATTGGTAGGGATAAAAATATCATCTTCAAATTCCTCACAAATAAAATAAGCCGTTTTACGGCTCGTCATATCTATAGTTCCTTCGTAATAATCTTGACTTACAGCTTTAATTAAATATTTTCCAGGTTCTGACTCGATGATTTTCTTTTCGGCAGCAAGAATTTTTAAATCTTTTATAATTTGATTTCTACTTTGTGTATCATCTTTCTCTAAAATGGCTGCTATTTGTTTATAATTAAAGGCTTTATTAGCACTTTTAGACAAAATTTTTATAATTTTATCAGAGAAACTTTTCTCTTTTTTAGCAGGCTTTCTTATTCTTTTTCCCATACTTCTTTTCTTAAAAGTCGAAAATTACGAAATAGTTAGCCAGTTCTAAAGAAAAGAATCAGTTTTAAAGAAATTATAACGTATACTTGAGTTGTTTCTTCAATAAAATCAATTCGATATGGAAACTTTTATTACCATCGCTACTTTTAATTACATCCATGAAATCGAAATTTTGAAACATCGTTTAGATCAAGAAGGCTTACAATATTATTTTGAAAACGAATTCATGACAGCCATTGCTCCCTTCTACTCGACTGCTCTGGGCGGAATCAAACTTAAAATTCACCCTAACGATTCTGAAACAGTAAAAACAATTCTACAAGAAATGAAATACGATAACAATCTAAAAATTGTTTAGTTTTCAAAGTTGTCAACATATATTAATATTATAAAAAAGAAATTTTAAAATTTTAAAAAATATTTATTGTTATTATAGTGTGTTAATAGTTGCAATAATTATTTTAGAAATTGTTTTTAAATCAAGTTTTAGCTTGTTATCAAGAGTTATTAACATGGTTATTTTAGTCTAATGTTTTAATTTTTAAGACTTTTTAAATTATAATTAACAACCGTTGATAACCTAAAATTATTTAAAAATGTAAATAAGTTCGTTATCAAAAAATGTTGATAACCTCTATTTTAAATATTGATAACTATTCTAAAAATTCAACAAACTTTGTTTGGATTTTTGATTGCTGTTTTTGATTGTAAATTTTTCTCATACAAGCAAAAAAAAGTTCTAATTTTCTATTCATAGTTATCAACAATTCGTGTTAAATTAAAGTTAACTGAAAATCAACGATTTAGGTTTTAATATTAACAATATAAAATTTTAACAAATTAATTATGGATTATCTATTGATTTTCAATAATTTATAAATTGTTAAAAATATTGATAACCTCATATCTATCTGAAAATGTATTATTTATATTTCTAAAATTTTTGTGGTATTTTTTAGCTTTTTAAAAAAGAATAAAATAGAAATAGATTTGGTAAATTTGCAACAAAATTAAAACATACTAAAATGAAAATTTCAATAGGAAACGATCACGCAGGACCAGAATATAAAAAAGCAATTGTTAAATGGCTAGAAGCTAAGGGTTACGAAGTAACTAATTATGGAACGGATACAGAAGATTCTGTTGATTATCCAGATTTTGGACATCCGGTAGCTACTGATGTTGAAGAAGGAAAAGCTGATTTTGGAATTGTAATTTGTGGAAGCGGAAACGGAATTGCAATGACTGTTAATAAACATGCCGGAGTAAGAGCTGGTTTATGCTGGACAAAAGAAATTGCGTATTTAACACGTTTGCATAACGATGCAAATATTGTTAGTATTCCGGCACGTTATACATCAATTCAACAAGCGGTTGAAATTGTGGAAACTTTCCTAGAAACTGCTTTTGAAGGTGGAAGACACCAAAACAGAGTAAACAAAATTGCTTGTTCTTAAAAAAAATTCGCTGTGCTTCGCACCAAGGTAAATAGTTAAGGCTCGGTATTTCACCGGGCTTTTTTTATGCTTGATATATCCAATAGATTATTAACAATTGGAAAATCAAAATTCCAAAAAACTTCCATAAATAGCTAAATTTAGCCGTTTTATGTCTAAAAATAAGCATAGCTAAACTGGCGCCAATAGTTGCTCCCAAGAATACAAAAGTTAATAAACTTCGCTCGGAAATTCTTCTTCCGCCTTTTATAGCCTGACGTTTATCATAAGCAGTTTGGAAAAAAACGAATACATTGACAATCAAAAAATAATAGAATAAAAGAGGCATTTTTAGTTTTTATAAGTTCCAAAGATGTTATTTTAGCTATTCGAAAAATTTTACAATGACCAATATACAATTCATTTCCAAAAGCGTTGCTACGGCAGCAATAAACATTCAAAATACGGTTCAATTATTAGAAGAAGACTGTACCATTCCTTTTATTTCCCGTTACCGAAAAGATAAAACCGGAAATCTGGATGAAACGGTGATTGAACAAATTGCTAAACTTCAAAAAGAGTACGAAGTAATTGTAAAACGCAAAGAAGCCATATTAAAATCAATAGAGGAACAAAAAGCCTTAACGCCTGAATTAGAGAAAAAAATTGAGCAAAGTTTTGATTTACAAGAATTAGAAGATTTTTATCTGCCTTATAAAAAGAAGAAAAAAACAAAAGCTGATGTGGCTCGTGAAAACGGATTGGAACCTTTGGCTAAAATCATCATGGCGCAAAACAATGATGATGTTGATTTTTTGGCAACCAAATATTTAAACGAAAATGTGCAAAATGAAGAAGAAGCTTTGCAGGGAGCACGAGATATTATTGCCGAATGGATTAACGAAAACATTTTTGTTCGTAAACAATTACGCCGATTGTATCAACGTAAAGCAACGATAACAACCAAAGTGGTAAAATCCAAAAAAGAAGAGGAGGGAGCCCAAAAATTTTCGCAATATTTTGATTGGTCAGAACCAATTTCAAAAGCACCTTCTCATCGATTATTAGCGATGTTACGTGCTGAAAACGAAGGATTTATTAAGTTCAAAGTGGAGGCCGATATTGATGAAGTCTATGATATTATTGACGAATTGGTTTTAAAAGGCCAAAATAGTACGACTCCTCATGTACAATTGGCAATTGAAGATAGTTATAAACGTTTGTTACAGCCTGCTATTTCTAATGAAACTTTACAAGAAGCTAAGGCTAAGGCTGATGCCAATTCGATTCAGGTTTTTGCGTCCAATTTAAGTCAGTTGTTGTTAGCGCCACCTTTGGGAGAAAAACGCATTTTAGCTATTGATCCGGGATTTAGAAGTGGTTGTAAAGTGGTTTGTCTTGACGAAAAAGGCGATTTATTATACAATGAAACCATTTATCCTCATGCGCCACAAAATGAAATGGCAATGGCGATGAAAAAAATCCGTTCGATGGTCAATGCATATAACATTGATGCTATTTCAATTGGAAACGGTACAGCTTCTCGAGAAACCGAATTTTTCATAAAAAAAATAGCTTTTGATAAGCCAATTCAGGTATTTGTCGTTTCGGAGGCAGGAGCTTCGGTATATTCGGCTTCTAAAATTGCCCGAGAAGAATTTCCTAATTATGATGTTACAGTAAGAGGTTCGGTTTCTATTGGTCGTCGTTTGAGTGATCCTTTGGCCGAATTGGTAAAAATTGACCCAAAAGCGATTGGCGTAGGACAGTATCAGCATGATGTGGACCAAAGTAAATTAAAAGAAGAACTGGATAATACGGTGATTCGTTGCGTGAATTCCGTTGGTATTAACATTAATACGGCGAGTAAACATTTATTGAGTTATGTGAGTGGAATAGGAGAGAAGTTGGCCGAAAATATTGTGCAATACCGTTCGGAAAACGGACCTTTCCAAGATAGAAAACAACTGAAAAAAGTATCACGTTTAGGTGAAAAAGCCTATCAACAAGGAGCGGCTTTTATTCGAATTAAGGAAGGAAAAAATCCATTAGACAATTCGGCGGTACATCCGGAAGCCTATGTAATTGTGGAAAAAATGGCGAAAGATTTGAAAATTTCTGTAAATGATTTGATTGCCAATAAAGAAAAAACAGCCTTAATAAAAGCCGAAAATTACACCAATGAAACCATTGGAATATTAGGAATCAAGGATATCATCAAAGAGTTGGAAAAACCGGGATTAGACCCTAGAAAAGCAGCTAAAATCTTTGAATTTGACCCAAATGTAAAAACCATAAAAGACTTGAAAATAGGTATGGTTTTACCCGGTATTGTGAATAACATTACCAATTTTGGATGCTTTGTGGATTTAGGAATAAAAGAAAGCGGATTGGTTCACATTTCACAATTGAAGTCCGGTTTTGTTAGCGATGTAAACGAAGTAGTGAAATTACACCAACAGGTTCAGGTAAAAGTCACTGAAGTTGACGAAGACCGAAAACGTATCCAACTGACAATGATTTTGTAAAAAAACAAAAAATCCAGATTCGAAAGTTAAACTTCTCGAATCTGGATTTTTGATAAAAAAAGAATTTTTTACTTAGTTTCTTCTTCTTTAGTATCAGCTTTATCGGCTGGTTTTTGATCGTCTTTTGCAGCGTTTTTGAATTCTTTAATTCCACTACCAAGACCTTTCATTAATTCTGGAATTTTTTTACCTCCAAAAAGTAATAAAACTACTGCCAGTATAACAAGGATTTCTGTAACTCCAAATCTTCCCATGATTGAATAATTTATGCCGAAGCAAATTTGTATTAAAAACTAGCTACAAATGTAAATAGAATAAATTAATATGAATTCATTTTAGAGTAATTATTTAATTTATATGACGTTAAAAAATATTTAATTTTTTTCAAACATTTATAACTAGAAGCTAATGCCTACAAAGCACAGGGATTGACTTTAATTAGTATATTTGTGAAAAAGCAAAAAGTATGTCCGAAAAAAGGCTAAAGAGAAAAAAATTACACAAAAAACTGTTCACCAAAAACCGTTTGGTTATTTTGAATGAAGATACTTTTGAGGAAACCTTTTCTTTAAAATTAACCCTGATGAATGTTTTTGTGGTGGCATCATTAGGAGCGATTTTCCTGATTGCAGTAACCACTTTTATTATTGCTTTTACACCATTGCGCGAATTTATTCCGGGTTATTCTTCTACCAAATTGAAAAAAGACGCCATGGAATTAGCCTTAAAATCAGATTCGCTAACCAATATTTTAAAGAAAAACCAAGCTTATATTTCATCCATACAAAAAGTATTAACGGGTAAATTAGATTATGCTAAATTCAATAAAGATTCCATCTTAGCAGTTGCAGTAGATTCGATACCAAAAACAGATTTATCGCCTTCAGAAGCCGAGTTAGTATTGAGGGCCGAAGTAGAAAAAGAAAATAAAAAAGCACAGGAGTCTGCTGAACCAAAGAAGAAGAAGAAATAGTTTTAAATTCAATCCATTTTTTTCTTCAACCATTTTAATCAGTCAATCAAAATGTCAATTAAATCAATAGCAGCAAAATTATTTGCGCAACATATTCACAAAAAAACACAAGCTTGGGCTAGAAATCCGGTGGCCACGCAACAAGCCGTTTTTGAACAATTAATAAAAGACGCGAAAGTAACCCAATTTGGAAAAGACCATCATTTTGAACAAATCAAAACTTTTGAAGATTTTACAAATCAAGTTCCTATCCGGGATTATGAGGATTTAAAACCCTATGTAGAAAAGGTAGTAAAAGGCGAAGAAAATGTGCTGTGGAAAGGCAAACCTTTGTATTTTGCTAAAACATCCGGAACTACTTCCGGAGCTAAATACATTCCGCTAACTAGGGAATCCATGCCCTATCATATTGAAGCGGCTCGAAATGCCATTTTATCCTACATTCATGAAACAGGCAAAGCCGATTTTGTAAATGGAAAAATGATTTTCCTGCAGGGAAGTCCCATTTTGGAACAAAAAAACGGCATTCAGTTTGGACGACTTTCCGGAATTGTAGCACATTTTGTTCCGAAATATTTGCAAAAAAACCGTATGCCATCTTGGGAAACCAATTGCATTGACGATTGGGAAACGAAGATTGATGCCATTGTTGAAGAAACTTTCAATGAGAATATGAGCGTGATTTCGGGAATTCCTTCTTGGGTACAAATGTATTTTGAACGTTTGCAACAAAAAGGGCAGAAGCCGGTAGGCGAAATTTTCAAAAATTTCAATTTGTTTATTTACGGTGGCGTGAATTATGAACCGTATAGAGCCAAGTTTGAAAACCTGATTGGAAGAAAAGTGGATAGTATCGAATTGTTTCCTGCTTCAGAAGGTTTTTTTGCTTATCAAGATTCCCAGGCAGCAAAAGGAATGTTGTTATTGCTGAATTCAGGTATTTTCTATGAATTTATAAAATCCGAAGAATTCTTTTCAGAAAATCCTAAATCCTATACCATTGGTGAAGTAGCATTAGGCGTGAATTACGTGATGATTATTTCTACTAATGCCGGATTGTGGCGTTATAATATTGGCGATACGGTACAGTTTACTTCATTAGCGCCTTATCGCGTAATTGTTTCGGGAAGAATCAAACATTATATTTCGGCTTTTGGAGAACATGTTATTGGTAAAGAAGTAGAATGTGCTTTGCAGGAAGCGATGGAAGGGACAGACGTTCGTGTGAATGAGTTTACGGTTGCTCCTCAAATTAATCCGCTTGAAGGATTACCGTTTCACGAATGGTTAATTGAGTTCGAACATGAACCGGTAGATATGAACACATTTGCGGAAGCGATAGACAACGCTATGCGCAAACAAAATATTTATTATGATGACTTGATTGTGGGGAACATTCTGCAAAAAGTAGTCATTACCAAAGTGCCTAAAAATGGTTTTCAAGACTACATGAAATCCATCGGAAAATTAGGCGGACAAAATAAAATTCCGCGATTGTCTAATGATAGAAAAATCGCTGATTTTTTTAATTAAAATACCATGAAAGAATCCAAAAACATATCGAGAACCCGTGCTCAGGAATCTTCGGCTGCTATTGAAAAAATGTACATAACCATGCGTCATTTGTTCAGCAGAGGTTTTTATAAACCGATGGGCGTTTCTGGCGATTCTTTGCGTGACGCTTTGATGACGTTGCGTCCGGAAATTTATGGAAATATAGCCGATGAAAAAGTAGAATTAAAAGGACTTTTATACGTGATTGAGCGATTGCCAATAGGTATCGAAGAATGTCGTTATATCAATTTGACCTCTGATGAAGGCTATTCCAAATCACACTTTCAAGCCATAGTTCCTCCTAAAAGAAGACGCAATTGCTATAGAATTGACGAGGAACAAATGAACGTGGAAATCACCCGTGGACGTTCGGATATTTACGATATTTTGACGCATCTGACTTTTATTTTTATTGAATCACACAAAATCAAAGACAGAGCTTTAATTGACGATTCTGGCGAAGTTTCCAGAGATTGGATAAAACTAGAACAAGCAGTTTTGAAAGACGAAGCTTTGTCTTTAATTGAAAAAGAAATCGCTATTTCGCACGCGGCAAATATTCTGGCAAGAACTTTTGAAGATGTGTTAGAAATATATGATGATTTTGGAACCGAAGAAATGCCAGATCGTTTTTTACACATCATTTTTTGGTTGGGTAAATTAGCCATTGATGAGGTAGTGCATAACAATAAAAGAACGATCACTTTTAGTCCGATTCTCAGAGAGCGTTTAGGGCATCATATTCATGGCGAAATTTGGGCTACAAATATCAAGGAGGTTTTAAAGACAAATCATCTTTTAGATCGTCCTATTCATGTGATAAGTGCTAATATGCATTCGGTGATGAATTCTATATTCGCGAAAAGTGCCTTACAATCCATTTTTAAAGGCAAATCGGATTTTGAGATTTTTGAAGAATTGAGTAAACCAACTGCCAATGGTGTTCGAAATGCCGTTAAAGAATTGGCCTTAGAACAAGGAATGATTTTTTTACCGGAAACTGAAGGAACAAACATTGACGTACAAATTTTTGATACCGCCAAAATCGATTGGACAAAGACTTCATTTCCTAAAACTAATTTTGAAGGTCCAAAACCGGTTTTAGTTGTGATGGATTATGCCTTTGGTGAACAGGCTTATGAAACGGTAGATGAGTTATTAAAACCATATAAAAAGAATGTTTTTCTAAATGTCGAATCGGTTTCAATCATGGGAAAAGCAGGAATTTTAGAAGGTGGCAAAGGAGATATTATGATTCCGAATGCACACATCAACGAAGGGACTGCGGATAATTATTATTTTGAAAATGAATTAACGGCTGCCATGTTTCAGGGGAACGGTATTGCAGTTTACGAAGGTGCCATGGTTACGGTTTTAGGAACTTCATTGCAAAATAGGGATTTATTGAAGTTTTTCCATGATTCTACTTGGGGCGTGATTGGACTAGAAATGGAAGGTTCGCATTATCAAAAAGCAATTCAATCGGCATCCAAAATCCGAAAAAGTATCCCGAAAGACGTCAAAGTTCGTTATGCCTATTATGCTTCGGATAATCCTTTGGAAACCGGAAGTACATTAGCTTCTGGAGGATTGGGAACTACAGGAGTAAAACCAACGTACTTGATTACCATAAAAATTTTAGAACAAATTTTTAATATACAATAGAGGAGGAGTGAGTATTTGGAATGCTTTTTATACCTTGCAACGGTTAAAATACAACTATGAAAAGAATACTGATTACTGGAGCTGCGGGATTTTTAGGGTCTCATTTGTGCGATCGTTTTATTAAAGAAGGCTATCATGTTATTGGGATGGATAATCTCATCACTGGTGATTTAAAAAACATCGAGCATTTGTTCAAACTGGAAAATTTTGAATTTTATCATCACGATATTAGCAAGTTTGTGCATGTTCCAGGTGAGTTGGATTATATTTTACATTTTGCTTCACCAGCCAGTCCAATTGATTATTTAAAAATTCCAATTCAAACTTTAAAAGTAGGTTCGTTAGGAACACATAATTTGTTAGGCTTGGCAAGAGTTAAAAAAGCTCGAATTTTGATTGCTTCCACTTCTGAAGTTTATGGCGATCCATTGGTGCATCCACAAACGGAAGAATACTATGGTAATGTGAATACTATTGGTCCTCGCGGAGTGTATGACGAGGCGAAACGCTTTCAGGAATCCATTACGATGGCGTATCATACGTTTCACGGTGTAGAAACCCGCATTGTGCGAATTTTTAATACCTACGGACCAAGAATGCGTCTCAATGACGGTCGTGTAATTCCGGCTTTTATCGGGCAGGCAATTCGTGGTGAGGATTTAACCATTTTTGGAGATGGAATGCAAACGCGTTCGTTTTGTTATGTAGATGATCAGGTCGAAGGTATTTTCCGTTTGTTGCATTCCGATTATGTGTATCCGGTAAACATTGGAAATCCCGACGAAATTACTATTAAAGATTTTGCCGAAGAAATCATCAAATTAACAGGAACAGATCAAAAAGTAGTGTATCATCCATTGCCAGTTAATGATCCATTACAACGCCAACCAGATATTACTAAAGCCAAAGAAATATTAGGTTGGGAACCAAAAGTTAACCGTGCCGAAGGGATGAAAATTACGTATGAATATTTCAAATCCTTGTCTCCAGAAGAACTTTCAAAAGAAGAACATAAGGACTTTACCGATTACATCAAATAAAATGGAAAGCCCATTAGTATCTGTTATTATTCCAACATTCAATGCTGAAAAATACATTTCGGATACTATTCAATCGGTTCAAAATCAGACTTATCAAAACTGGGAAATTATCTTAGTAGATGATTGTTCAACGGATACAACACCAAAAATAATTACTACTTTTCTAACGGATAAAAGGATTCAATTTTATCCGTTGGAAATCAATTCCGGAACAGGAATAGCCCGAAATACTGCTTTGGCGAAAGCCAAAGGAAAATACATTGCTTTTTTGGATGCTGATGATTTGTGGAAGCCTGAAAAACTCCAAAAGCAAATTGCTTTCATGCAAGCAAATGATTTGCCTTTTACTTTTTCGTTTTATGAATGTATCGATGAAGATGGAGATGCATTAGGAAGAAGGGTAGAAGCTCCCCGAAATTTATCGTACTGGCAATTGTTTTTTTGCAATTATGTGGGGAATTTAACCGGAATTTATGATGTGGGTTATTTTGGGAAAATAAGCATTTCCAGTATCCGAAAACGTCAGGATTGGATGCTTTGGCTCAGCATTTTGAAAAAAATAAAAAGTGCAAAACCGGTACCTGAAAGTTTGGCTTTTTACCGTTTACGAAGCAATTCACTTTCCACTTCAAAAACCGAATTAATCCGATATAATTTTGCGGTTTATAAACAGTTTCACGGATTTAATGTCTTGGTTTCGGTTTTTTGTATGCTTGGATTTTTGTTTACGCAATTGTTTGTAAAACCAAGTTACATAAAAAGGATTTATGACTCTCCTCATAGCGGATTAAATAAAAAATAGACCACAGACCTGACTGCCGTCAGGCAGGTGACACTGATTGAACAGATAAAAACGGATTTTTGTAGTTCTTTGTAAATCACAATCTGCGATAATCTGTTAAATCCGTTTCATCAGTGTGCCATTCTCAATGATTGGTATAAGAAACGGATAGTCATAAAAAGGATTTAATTATTTTTTGTAACCAATTTTGGTTCTTGGCTTTTCTTCTTTTTTCTCGGTTAACTCATCTAAATAAGAGAAAACCAATTCAATATTTTTACCCTGATTTTCCAATTTTTTCTGGATTTGTACAATGTCCAATTTCATTTCGGTGGTGTCTAGTAACATTTGTCTCACTTTGGTAAAAATACGCATGATTTGTATATTCGTTTGAATGGCTTTTTCGCTATTCAAAACACTGGACAGCATTAAAACACCATGTTCCGTAAATGCGTAAGGTAACTTTCTAGTTCCTCCCCAACTTGAAGTCGCAAAATGCGACTTCAAGTTTTGAAATTCGTTTTCCGTAAGTTGAAACATGAAATCTTCAGGAAATCGACTTAAATTTCTTTTAACTTGTTCATTAAGTCTTTTGGTTTCAATACCATAAAGAGTTGCTAAATCCCTATCTAACATCACTTTTTGATTTCTGATGTAATAAATAGTGTTAGTAATTGTTTCTTCTGAAAGAATATGTTTAGAATCCATTGTTTCCTATTTAGAAACAACTAATATATGAATTTATTTACATTATAAAAAAGAAGTAAATTGCTTCAATTTTCCTCTAGCGGTTCTTTCCAGACTGTTTTTTCGAATAAATGTAAAATGCAAATCGGGTTCTAAATACAAAGTAATCGCTTGTTCTATTTTTAGAATTTGTGCTAAATCTAATGTGGTTTCGCTGACATATTCAATCTCAAAATGGTCTATTTTTCTTTGTTTGATAACAAATTCTTTGACGTTTCCATCGTCTTCAATAATGGATTTGGTCACATAATAAAACGTCAATCCCGGCGATTTTTTACCGCTTGGCAAAACCGCAATATCATTTGTTCTACCAATAAGTTGCTTTAGAATAGGTTTGTCCAAAGTACTTTTTTCGTCCAAAATTCCAATGTCTCCAATATCATATCGAATAAATGGATGTGCTTTATTGAACAGGGAAGTAATCACAATGCGTCCTTCTTGACCATAGGGTAAAACCTGATTGTTTTCATCTACTATTTCTACAAAAAGGGTTTCGGAATTAATTTGCCATTCGCCTTGCGGATTTTCAAAAGCAATTAAATCCAGCTCTGAAGCCCCATATTCATTGACAACAGGAATCCCAAATTGCGTTTCAAGTAAGATTCGATCCTCTTCAAAAAGCATTTCTGAAGTGACCATACATACTTTCAAACTAGGACAAATTTGTTTTAAGATGAGGTTTCGCTTACGCAAAAATTTAGCAAACAAAACTATTGAACTTGTGTAACCGTTGAGGTATTCGAATTTTTTATGCTGAAACTTTTCGACCATTTTTTCTAAAACCACATCCGATAAATCAAAAATGGGAAAGCGATAACGATGGGCCAGAAAATCTTTGATTCGCTCTTTTTTGTTTCCAATAAAATCCAATGGGATTCCATAAAATCGGGCTTGAAGCGAATGGTTAAAATCAATGCCAAACCATCCAAAACGATACATATTAGACGCCCAGGTAAGGGCATGGGTATATTTGTCTTTGGCAAAAATAAAGGGTTCACCGCTCGATCCTGAAGTTTTATTGGTATAGGAATTTTTTAAAGTAAAACCTTCTGAAAGTCTTGATTTAAGAGGAACCTGAAGATTGGTTTTATTCAAAATGGGTAAATCTTCCCAGTTTTTATAGTCTTTAGAGCCAACTAACTTTTGATAAAAGGTATTGTTTTCTAAATGATATTTTACAATTGCTTGTTTCTGATTTTCAATAAATTCCTTTTTTTCGGAAAGAGAAAGTGCAATAATTTGATTCAAATCGGATTTTGCTTTCCGGATAGGGAAAGCATTCAATTGCAGCGTAATGTCGAAAATAGAAAACATCGGAGGCGTTATTTCTTCAAAATTACTATTCTGATTAGAACTATGGAGTAAGTTTCCAGAAGTTTTTAGAAAATAATTATAATTTCCGTTAAAAAGCAATTATTTTTGCAGCGTTCTTCGAAAGAAGGTTTTTTACAACTAAAATTTAAAGACATGAATATATTATTATTGGGTTCAGGAGGAAGAGAGCATGCATTTGCATGGAAAATGGTTCAAAGTCCGCTTTGCGATACTCTTTTTATGGCACCTGGAAATGCTGGAACAGCTGATATTGCCACTAATGTAGCAATTGCTGTAACCGATTTTGAAGCGATTAAAGCTTTGGTTATCAAAGAAAATATCGAAATGGTTGTTGTAGGTCCTGAAGATCCATTAGTAAAAGGTATTTATGATTTTTTCTTAAATGATGCTGCTTTAAGTCATATTCCAGTGATTGGTCCATCAAAAATTGGAGCAACATTGGAAGGAAGTAAAGAGTTTGCCAAAGAATTTTTGGTAAAACACAATATTCCAACGGCTGCTTACGATAGTTTTACGGCTGAAACAGTTGAGCAAGGATGTGCCTTTTTAGCAACTTTGGCACCACCTTATGTATTAAAAGCAGACGGTTTAGCTGCCGGAAAAGGAGTGTTGATTATTCAAGATTTAGCCGAAGCGCAATCGGAATTAAAAAATATGTTGGTGGGACAAAAATTTGGTGCTGCCAGTTCAAAAGTAGTTATCGAAGAGTTTTTGGACGGAATTGAATTAAGCTGTTTTGTAATAACTGACGGAAAAAGCTATAAAATTTTACCAACAGCCAAAGATTACAAACGTATTGGAGAAGGAGATACAGGATTAAATACAGGCGGAATGGGAGCGGTTTCTCCGGTTCCTTATGTAGATGCTGTTTTGATGGAAAAAATTGAAACACGCATTGTAAAACCAACAATTGCGGGATTACAAAAAGATGGAATTCCATACAAAGGATTTGTTTTCATTGGATTAATCAATGTGAAAAACGAACCATTGGTTATTGAATATAATGTGAGAATGGGAGATCCAGAGACTGAGGTTGTGGTACCAAGATTACAATCTGATTTAGTAGAGTTGTTTTTAGCTGTAGCCAATGAAAAATTAGACGAATTTGAATTAAAAATTGATCCAAGAAGTGCTACTACCGTAATGATGGTTTCTGGTGGTTATCCGGAAGATTTCGAAAAAGGAAAAGTAATTTCAGGTTTAGATAAAGTTGAAAATTCAATAGTTTTTCACGCAGGAACTAAATTTGATAATGGAAATGTAGTGACTAATGGAGGTCGTGTAATGGCTATTACGTCTTATGGTGATTCTTTCCAGGAAGCTTTAGCACAATCGTATAAAAATGTGGAAAAAATCAACTGGGAAAATGTGTATTACAGAAAAGATATTGGTTTCGATTTAGTTTAGTTGAAACTAAATATTTAGTATACAGAACTAATAAAAAAATACAATTTTTAAACAGCAGTAAGCTCTTCGGTTTGCTGCTTTTTTTTTTTAAAAGTTAAAGATTAAAAAAAACATTAGTTTTAAAATTCAACCATTAAGAAGTTAAGTTTCATTAAGTGTATTCTTAAATTTCTTAATTTCTTAATGGTTTAAATAAAATTTAATGGTATAAAAAAACCGTCTCATTTTTTGAACGAGACGGCTTTTTTATATTTTGACTTTTTCTTATTTCAAGAAAGAGTGAGCTGTTGTATCTTGATTTTCAGTTCCAGCATCATCAAAAATACGTAATTGTTTAATCCAATAAACGATTGCTGCTGAACAGATAATCATAAAAATCCAGTTTAAAGTATTAGCTCCAAACCAGCTTACAAGTTCTAAAGAGCGTAACCAATCTAATGGTTTGAAAAGAAAATCAACAAAAAGTGATTGTATTCCTTCGAAAAATGCCTTCATGATATAGAATTTAAATTTTATTAATCGTTGAAAAGTAAATATCTAAAATCGTTATGCGAATAATAATTTTGTCTTAACTCGTTTCCTTAATTGAACAAGTAGTATATTTACAGTCACAAAAGTATAAAATATCCTTATGATTACAAGTGTTTTTAAAAAATCTACACTATTAAATTTTTCCTTAGTAGTATTTTTGATATTGTTTTTTGATTTTATCTATCAAATGCAAGATTTAGCTTGGTCTCATTCGGCGATTTCAATAGCTAAAAAAGTAGGCATTGGGTTGTTGATTTTGTTTTCGGCATTGCTTACTAATTTTATCTCAAAACGCAACGGACTTAGTAAAGACAGTGCTTATACGGTTTTATTTTTCTTGTTGTTTTTTCTTTTTTTTCCCAGTCTTTTTGACAATATTAATGTAGTATTTGCTAACTTTTTTATTCTTTTGGCGCTTCGAAGATTGATTTCTTTACAGTCTCAAAAAGCGTCTAAAGAAAAAATATTTGATGCTTCTTTTTGGATATTAGTGGCTTCATTGTTCAATTTTTGGTCTATTTTGTATTTGATTTTGGTATTCATTTCAATCATTGCTCACGTTATAGGCGATTATAGAAACTGGCTATTACCATTTATTGCTTTTTTTGCAATAGTTATTTTATTTGCCATGTATTCATTGCTTTTTAATGCAGATGTTATAGCTTATATAACTAATGGTGTTCAAATGAATTTTAGTATTGATTATTTTACTAATAATTATCAAAATGCCGCACTTTCTATTTATGCTACGGTTGCTTTGGTATTTGTTTTTTCAATGGTAACAACGCTATCTTCCCGACCTTTGCAATTGCATGCATCGTTTAAAAAATTGTTGTTTGCTTTTTTTATTGCGGTTGGTATTTATGTAATTTCGGCTAATAAGAGCAATGATTTATTATTGTTTACCATAGCTCCTTTGGCAATGATAACAACGGCACATATCGAAATGCCCCAACAAAAATTGAATCAAGAGTTGGCTTTAGGCGTTTTAATTTTGTGTAGTTTATTTTGTTTTTTCTCCCAATTATAATTTGATTCCGTAGGCCAAATCACCAGCATCACCCAGACCGGGAATAATGTAGCTGTGTTCATTGAGTTTTTCATCTAATGCAGCAATCCAAAGATGACAATTTTCGGGTAGATGTTGTTGTAAATAGGCTATTCCTTCTGGAGCTGCAATAGTTACTGCAATGTGAATTTCTTTGGGAGTTCCTCTTTCTATCAAACGTTTATAAACCGCTATAATAGATTGTCCAGTTGCCAGCATTGGATCAACAAGTAAAAGATATTTGTCATTAATATCGGCTATGGCTTGATATTCAACTTTTATTTCAAAATAATCATCATTGTTAGGATGGTAGCGGTAGGCCGAAATAAATCCATTTTCGGCTTTATCAAAATAATTTAAAAAGCCAAAATGCATACTTAAACCCGCTCTTAAAATCGAACAAAGCAACACTGAATCGGCAATTTGAGTTGTTTTTTTAATACCTAATGGTGTTTGAATAGCTATTTCTTTATATTCTAAATTTTTGCTAATTTCATAAGCCATGATTTCGCCAATCCGTTCTATATTTCTCCTAAAACGCATGGCATCATTATGAACATTAACATCTCTTATTTCTCCTAAAAAATGATTTAGAATGCTGTTCTTTTCCGATAAATAATGAATATACATGGTTGTTTTATTTAGGTTTAAAAGCAAGAGTATAAAATAGCATTCTTATTTTTTTATAAAAGTATAAAAAGTATCTTTGTCCAAATAAAAATATAGAGATGTTTTCAAAATTAGCTTATTCCGTTTTTGAACAAAGTATAAAAGATTATCATCAATTTGATAATGTTGACCAACCGATAAACAATCCTTATCCTAAGGATCAGTTTGAACATTTATTATATCTAAAAAACTGGATTGATACGGTTCAATGGCATTTTGAAGATATTATTCGTGATCCACAAATTGACCCAGTTGCCGCTTTGACTTTGAAAAGAAGAATTGACGCTTCTAATCAAGAACGTACCGATATGGTGGAATATATTGATAGTTATTTTTTGCAAAAATACAGCAAGGTAGTTGTAAAAGATGATGCCAAAATCAACTCTGAAAGTCCAGCTTGGGCTTTTGACCGTTTATCTATTTTAGCCTTAAAAATTTATCACATGCAAGAAGAAGCTACTCGTGCAGAAGCTACTCAGGAGCACAGAGATAAATGTCAGGAAAAATTAAATGTTCTTTTGGAACAAAGAACCGATTTGTCAACTGCTATTGATGATTTGTTGACTGATATTGAAAATGGTGATAAATTCATGAAAGTGTACAAACAAATGAAAATGTACAATGATGATGAGTTAAATCCTATTTTGTACCAAGGGAAAAAATAATTTTTTTAAATTAGGCTTTATTTATGATGACTATTGAAAAGTTAAAGAGACTTAAGGAATCTGAGGATAAAGTTGAATTTAAAAAAGGAGAAGGCGGTAATATATCTTATGATGGAGGATCTAAACCTAAACCAAGTGATAGGCGTAGATGTATCTTAGGATATGTTACCGCTTTGTGCAATGAAGGAGGTGGTTTTTTAGTTATTGGAATGACTGATAATTATCCACATCAAGTTGTTGGTACTAAACAAAATTTAGATTCTATAGGAGAGTTGGAGTCTAAAATTTATACCGACACTGGAATTAGACCTTTAGTCTACGAATTATATGAGGATGATAAAAGGGTTTTGGTTATTGAAGTTCCAGGTAGACCTGCAGGTAAAGTTTTTAAATTTGAAGATGTTGCTTTAATGCGTGTTGGAGAAGAATTAAAACCCATGTCGGATGAAGTTTATTTGAAAATCATTAATGAACAAGAACCTGATTTTTCTCAGCAAATTTGTAATGGATTACAAATCTCTGATTTAGACAGTAGAGCAATATCAATTTTAAAGGATAAATATGCTTTAAAACAGAACAATCCCCACTTTAAGACTCTTTCTAATGAACAATTATTATCTGATTTAGAACTCTTAAAAAATGGTAAACTTACCAATGCAGCACTCATTTTACTTGCTAAAAAAGAAGTTTTAAATGAAAGACTTCCACAAGCTGCTGTTATGTTGGAATACAGAAATTCTGAAAATCAAATACCATTTGATAATAGAATTAAATTTGATGAACCTTTTTTTATATTAATTGACGAGCTTTGGAATACCATAAACTTAAGAAATGGTAGTTTTCCAATTCAAGATGGAGCTTATATATTTAATATTCCATTTTTTAATGAAGAGGTTATTAGAGAATCAATAAATAATGCAATTACACATAGAGATTATAGAAGAACTTCCGAAATTGTTGTTAAACAGTTCCCACAGCGATTAGATATAATCAATGCAGGAGGGTTTCCAAGTGGTGTTAATTTAGAAAATCTTCTTAAAACTCCCAGCACTCCAAGAAATAGACTATTAGCTGATATTTTGCAAAAAACGGGTATTGTAGAGCGTTCAGGACAAGGTGTTGATAAGATATTCTACAATACCCTAATAGAAGGAAAAGCAAAACCTGATTATTCAAAATCAGATTATTTTCAAGTCAATTTAAAATTATCTGCTGTTATAGAAGACAGAGCTTTTGCTTTGTTTATCGTTTCAGTGCAAGATGAATTATCAGATTTCGAAAAGTTATCGGTTTTAGAGGTACTTACTTTAAATATGATTAAAAAAGGTGCAGCAAAAAATGATTTGGATTTTGAAACAGTTGCTAAACTTTTAGAGAAAAAGCTCATTGAAAAAAGAGGGAAAACGAATGCTATTTACTATATTCTTTCAAAAGATTACTACGAATTTACAGATGAAAAAGCAAAATACTTTAATTTACAAGAAATAGATGATAATCAGGTTTTTACTGTTATTTTGCAATATTTATCCAAAGAGAAAATTGCAAAAATGAAAGATTTTGTGGCTCTTTTTGAAGATAAATTGTCTAGAAAACAAGTTCGTTTAAGAGTTGATAAGTTGGTAAATAATAAACAGTTAAAACAAGTAGGTGAAGGATCTTCTTCTGTTTATGAAATAGGGGAGAAATTTATAAATGATATTGAAGTATTCTCGGAAGTGTTAAGTTTAGGGATTAAAGCTTTGGAAAAACAAAGCGGTAAGAGAGATGAAAGGGCCAAAAAAAGACCAAAAAAAGACCAATAATTGTTAATAACTACCCTTTATTGTGAATAAAAGTCGTTTGTATACGACTGATTTTCAGCTTTTTTAAATATATTTTAATGGCCAAAAAAAGGCCAAAAAAACCACATTTTACAACATTTCACCACAATTTAAATTTTAAGAATAATAAAATTGTCAAAAAAAATTATACATATAGCCGTCATGAGACTATCCGCTATGGGAGATGTCGCCATGACGGTTCCTGTTTTACGAGCTTTTGTAAAACAGCATCCAGATATTAAAATAACGGTTATTTCACGTCCGTTTTTTAAGCCTTTTTTTGATACGATACCTAATGTAAGTTTTTTTGCTTTTGATGAGAAAGAACGTCATAAAGGTTTTGTGGGCTTACTTCGATTATTTGTTGATCTGAAACAATTAAAAATAGATGCTTTCGCCGATTTACACAATGTTTTGCGTTCTAAAGTAGTGCGAACACTTTTTGCCTTGAGCGGAAAAAAAGTTGCCGCTGTTGATAAAGGTCGTGCAGCGAAAAAATCTCTAACAGCTGCCGAAAATAAAGTGTTTAAACAATTACCCACTATGTTTGAAAGACATACAAAAGTGTTTGAACAATTGGGTTTTGACATTGATTTATCTAATCCTAGCTTTCCTGACAAAGCTGTTTTAACGGATGATATTAAAGCAATTATAGGGGATAATCATCAAAAATTAATTGGAATAGCACCTTTTGCACAATACGATTCTAAAGTGTATCCTTTGGATTTAATGGAAGAAGTTATTGCTCAATTAGCAAAAAAATCTTCTAATAAAATACTTCTTTTTGGTGGAGGAAAAAGAGAAATTGAAATTTTAGAATCGATTTCAGCATCCTATGATAATGTCATTACTATAGCTGGAAAAATTAAATTTCAGCAAGAATTAGAATTGATAAGTAATCTTGATGTGATGCTTTCCATGGATTCCGGAAATGCTCATATTGCTGCAATGTTGGGTGTAAAAGTAGTTACACTTTGGGGAGCCACTCATCCTTTTGCCGGTTTTTCCCCATTTAATCAGCCATTGGAAAATGCCTTGGTTTCCGATAGAAATTTGTTTCCAAAATTACCTACTTCAATATATGGAAACAAGAGAGTAGAAGGTTATGAAGATGCCATGCGAACCATAACTGTCGATTCTATCCTATCGGCTCTATCCAATTGTATCTAAATTGTTTAGAATATTTTTGTTTTTTTACGACGTTTTTTCTGAAAGAATAGTTTTATATTATTTTTAACAATCCTCTTTATTTTTTGTAAGTATATAATGCTAATTTTACTTTTTAATACGTGTGTTTTTTTACACTATTTTTTAACTGGTATTAGTCTGTTTTGAGAATTAAGCAGTGTTACTACTTTAAAGCAAAAGTATTTATGAAAAAAACCTTGGGTTTAGTTACAACAATTTTACTTTTAATATCATGTTCGGCTTTTTCTCAAAAAGTAAGTGTTTCTGGTTTGATATCGGATAGTAAAGATAAATCAGCTGTTTATAATTCGGTTGTAGCATTATTAACACCTACCGATTCCATTTTGTATCAATTTACACGTTCAGACAAACAGGGTAAATTTAATTTCAAAGAGGTAAAATCTGGAAATTATATTTTGATGACTTCTCATAATCAATATGCAGATTATGTAGATGCCATTATTGTCAATGGAAAGGATTTAAAGTTAGATAATATTGTTTTAAAAAGTAAAATAGAAGTATTAAGAGAGGTTGTAGTTAAATCGGGTTCCATTAGAATAAAAGGTGATACGACAAGTTATAGAGCCAGTGATTTTGCAGTGAGTGAGAATGCTAATGTTGAAGAACTATTAAAAAAATTACCCGGAATTCAAGTTGATAAAAATGGGGCTATAAAAGCAATGGGTCAAACCGTTCAAAAAGTGTTGGTGGACGGAGAAGAATTTTTTGGTGATGATCCTGGTATGGCTGTCAAAAATTTGAGGGCTGATGCGGTAAAAGAGGTACAAGTTTTTGATAAAAAAAGCGAGCAAGCCGAATTTACAGGGATTGATGATGGTAAAACTCAAAAAACAATTAATCTGAAATTAAAAGAAGATAAAAAGAATGGATATTTTGGAAAAATTGACGGCGCTAATCAGCCTTTTACCGATGCCGACTCCCGATACAATACAAATTTAATGTTTAGTACTTTTAAAGGGAAAAGAAAACTTTCTGCCTTTTTGTTAAATGGAAATACTGGCCAAGATGGTTTGGGATGGGAAGATAGTGAGAAATTTGGAGCTCGCGATAACAGCTGGAGTATGAACATGGATGATGATGGAAATGTAAGTTACGAATGGGCAGGGGGCAATAATGATGATGAAACCTATATAAATACACAAAACGGATTTACTAAAAACACAAATGCAGGTTTACAATACACGAACAAATGGAACGATAAACAAAACCTAAATGTTTCGCCAAAATTCAATAAACAAATTTACACAAACAATAATAGTAGTATTTCGCAAACTCAAATTGGAGATACGCAATTAAATCAAGAAAGAGCCACTGTAACAAACGTGAACAGAAGCAACTTTAAATTGAGTGCAGTTTATGATGTAAAATTAGATTCGGTAAATTCTATAAAATTCTCTGCTAAAACTAATTTTTATGACACCGCAAGTGATGATTTTACGCAGGGTAGTACCACAGGTGATGGCGGTATATTGAAAAATAAACAACAAAGGATGTCTTCAACAAATTCGGATAAGACATCAATTTCAGCAAGTATGTTATTCAAACACAAATTTGCCAAACCGCGACGTACTTTTACTTTAAATAGTAGTTGGAGTATGTTGAATACAAACTCTAATAATTTTTTAAAGTCATCCAACGAAAGTTATATAGATGGAAATTTTGATTCTAAAATTGATGTTGATCAGAATAAAATTGGTGATAGATCCAATCAAAATTTATCTGTTGGCTTAAGTTATTCTGAACCTTTATCAAAAGAACTTTCTTTACAATTTGCTTATCAGTTAAATTATGATAGGGGTAAAAACAATTATTATACCTACGATTATTCAGGTGTATCAGGTAAATATGATCAATTAGTAAGTGCATTGTCTAATGAATTTGAACAGGACATAATTACACACAGACCCAATTTAAAACTGAATTATAACACAAAAAAAATCAATTACAGTATTGGAAGTGGTTTTGGTTTCACCACTTTTGATTTATTCGATAAAACAATGGAAAAGGAGTACAAGCGAAGCTATACTAATTTTTTTCCAGCTGCAACGTTCACTTACCGATATAAAAGCAATAGTAATTTACGATTTGATTATCAAGGTTACACTAGACAACCTACACTGGATCAATTGCAGCCTTTAAGAAACAATCAAGACTTTTTTAATCAAACTTTGGGTAATCCTGATTTAAAACAATCTTTTACAAATAATATAAACATAGGTCAGAGTAGTTATGATATGCTATCTGAAACTCAAATCTATCAAGGGCTTTCATTTAATACAACAACAAACGCTATTATTTACAGCAGTGTAATAGATACTCAAACGGCAAAAACCACTTCAAAACCAATTAATACTAATGGAAATTTTTCTGGAAATTATTATATGGGTTATGGATTTAAAATTAAGAAAATAGATTTGAGAGCTGATTTTAGTCCTTCTTTTGGATTTAATAAGTCAATTTTAAGTATTAATAACAAAATGGGTAAAGCAGAGAATTTAAATGCGGGATTTTCAGTTTATTTAAATAAGTCAAAACAAAAACAATATGATATTAGTTTAAGTAATCGATTTACCTACAATCGAAATAGCACCACTCAAAATACGGAAATCAAATCGTTCAATACAAACACCCTGGATTTAGATGTAGGTGTATATTTTGCGGAAAAATGGAAGTTATCTACTGATTACAGCTTAAATACTAGACAAAAAACAGTTGATTTTCAAGATAATTTAGTCAATCAATTGTGGAATGCAAGATTGCAGCGCACTTTTAAAAATGACGAATTTACAGCCTATCTATTTGTTCGAGATATTTTAAATCAAAACATAGGTATTCAAAGATATGCATATAACAATACCATCTCACAAGAACAAAACGACCGATTAAAACGATATGTGATGGTAGGCTTTACCTGGAATTTTAAAAATGGGAGTGGAACTAAAAAATAATTTTAAATTGATGAAGACACTATATTATATAATTACAGCGCTATTATTTACAACAACTACTTTTGCTCAGCAATTTGTAGAAAAGGCGGTTATTGAATTTGAAGTGAGTACCAATCTAAAAAAAACGATGACTAATGATAGTTGGGACGAGATGATGAAAGAGAATCTTTCGGATTTAAAAATATCCTATTTCAACTATACTTTTGCGAATAATAAAAGTGTTTTCAAATTCAACAGATGGAGCCCAAAAACCAGAATTCCAAAATATTACAAAGAAGTAGATGAAGAAAACAGTTGGTATTTTGACTTCAATACAGGAACAATGAACATGCAAAAACAAATTGTAGGGACAAATTTTGTCATTGCCGATAGAATTCCTAAAATTGAATGGAAAATTACTAATGAAAACCGAGAAATAGCAGGTTATAATTGCCGAAAAGCGGTAGGTAAAATTATGAATGATGTTTATGTTTTTGCCTTTTACACCGATGATATCACCATTTCAGGCGGTCCTTGTTCTATAAGTGGTTTGCCGGGTATGATTTTAGGACTTACTATTCCTAGATTGTATACTTCGTATATTGCTACAAAGGTAGATGTTAGTTATACTAATGCAGCAGAAATAACTCCTGTTACAGCCAAAAAAACCTATGATTTTACAGGTCTAAAGTCATTGATTGAAGAAAAAACAAAAGATTGGTTTAGTTATGGTGATGACAAAGAAGAAAACGAACGTCAAAAAAATATGTTTATTTGGAATGCTTTCCTGTAGTATGTACTAATAAAAATTTCCAAATTCCAACGGTATAAATTTGGAATTTGGAAATATAAATATTGGAATTTAATATTTACACATCATCAAAATCTACATAAATTGTATCTGATGTTGGGTGTGCCTGACAGCTTAAAATTAAACCTTCGGCAATTTCTTTGTCTGTTAAGATTGAGTTTTTCTTCATTTCGGCACTTCCTTCTGTTACTCGGCAAAGACAGCTGCTGCAAATTCCGCCTTGGCAAGAATACGGAGCATCAATACCTTGTTTTAAGGCTGCCTCCAGAATCGTTTCTTTTTGAGACATTTCAAACGAAGTTTCTTCGTCATCCACCATAATGGTAATTTTCGAATGCCCTGATAAATCTTTGATTTCGTTTTCAAAAGCCGAAGCCGTGAACAATTCAAACTTGATAGCCGAGTCCTTTACGTTTTTCTCTTTTAAAACATTAGAAACCGTATCAATCATCGCTTCCGGTCCGCACAAATAGAATTTTTCGAATTCTAAAGCTGCATTTTTATTATTTAAAACATAATTCACTACCGATTTGTCTATGCGACCAAACAAAGCATCTTCTGCTCTTGCCTGACTATAAACATAGTGTACAAATAAGCGGTTTACATATTGCAAATGCAAGTCGTGTAATTCTTGGTGAAAAATGGTTTCTTCAGGAGATTTGTTCCCGTAAACCAATACAAATGAACTTTTTGGCTCACTTTTTAAAACCGATTTGATAATCGACATTACGGGAGTAATTCCACTACCAGAAACAAAAGCTACGTAATTTTTTTGACGATTAACTTCTGGTTCAAATGTAAATTTTCCTTCTGGTTTTCCTACTTCAAGAACATCTCCAGCTTTTAATTTGTTATTAGCAAACTGAGAAAACAAACCATCTTTTACCGCTTTCACAGCAATGCGCAATTCGCCACTTTCAGGCGAAGAGCAAATAGAATACGCACGACGAATTTCTTTTCCGTCAAGGGTTAATCTTAGGTTTACATATTGTCCTGCAATGAATTTATAATTCTCTTTTAATTCTTCAGGCACATTAAAAAGGATAGAAACAGCAGCAGCCGTTTCCCTTTTTACCTCTTTTATAAGGAGTTTCAAAAAATTTGGCATGTGATATAATTTTTGACAAAAATAAAAAACCATAAATAAATTAAGTCACTCTGAATAAGGAATATTTTGAAGAATATTCAAATTTTGTTTTATAAAACTATTTATTTGAAATTTTACTCTAAAAAAGTAGCTGTTTTACTAATTTCAAAGTTTACTAATGATGTGAAAACAGTGTTTTCTCAGATAATTTATGGTGATAATCCTTAAGCTTAGATGATAGTCGTTACTACGTATTGATTTAACACAAAATCATAGCAAGCTTTTTCTTTCTTTAAATTTCTATATTTCAAAAAGAAACGTATTTTTACCAGTCATTACACTAAAAAAACTTTTTGAAAGTTTAATGATAAAAAACGTCAATCATTGAAAACCAATAGATTTAAATATTACATTCCTTTAGGATGTTTGTGCATATTAGTAGCCTGCTCTACAAGGAAGGATACTTTTTTGGCTAGAAATTCACATGCCCTAAGTACACAGTATAACATTTTATATAATGGACAAATTGCATTGGATAAGGGAATCAAGGCAATCGATGCGAGTAACCAAGATAATTTTTGGGAACTTTTGCCAGTTGAGCCTATGAATATTGATGAAGATCTAGTGGTGGCAGATACCTCTAAAAATGCCGATTTTGCAAAAGCAGAGGAAAAAGCAACTAAGGCTATTCAAAAGCATTCCATGTATATTAAAGGAAGGGAGCGCAACTCGCAAATCGATGAAGCTTATATATTATTAGGTAAAGCACGTTATTACGACAAACGTTTTATTCCCGCATTGGATGCTTTTAATTATGTTTTGTATAAATATCCTAATAGTAGTCGTATAGATGAGGCTAAAATTTGGCGTGAAAAAACCAATATGCGTTTAGGAAATGATGTTTTAGCTATTAAAAACATTTCTAAAATGCTCAAGGAAATCCATCCCAAAAAACAAATTATGGCTGATGCCAATGCTCTAATGGCTGCCTCTTTTTTGAATTTAGAGGAAAAAGACAGTGCTATTGTTCGTTTAAAAAAAGCAGTCAATTTTAGCACCCGAAACAATGAAAAAGCCAGATACCGTTTTATTATAGGACAATTGTATCAAGAGAAAGGGGATAATGATCAAGCAAGAGCTTATTTTGAAGCCGTAATTAAGATGAACCGAAAATCGGATAGAAAGTACATGATGCATTCTCAAGCCCGGTTAGCCCAGCTATTCGATTATCAAAATGGGGACAAATTGGCCTTTGATGAAAAATACCATAAATTGTTGGAAAACAGAGAAAATCGTCCGTATTTGGATATTTTAAATCATCAAATGGCGATTTTTTATGATAAAACAGGAAAGGAAGATAAGGCTATTGAATACTATACTACCTCTTTGAGGAAATCCCAATCGGATAATTATTTAACAGCTTCCAATTATAGAAATATTGGAAATATTCATTTCAGAAATGCTCGTTATTTACAAGCGGCTACATATTACGATAGTACTTTGGTAAAATTAAATCCTAAGACCAGAGAATTTATTCATATTGAAAAGAGACGTAAAAATTTGGATGAAGTTATTTTCTACGAAGCAATTGCACTTAGGAATGATAGTATCCTTAGAGTAGTAGCATTACCAGAAGCAGAAAAAATAGCGTACTACGAAGAGCAAATCCAAAAGTTTAAAAAAGAGGATGAGGCTAAAAAAAAGTTAGAAGAAAAAGAAGCTGAAAAGCAAAAAAACATCGAAAGAAATAACAAAGCGGCAGTAAACGACGGTCCTGTATCCGCTAATAACCCAGTAGCGGCACTTCCATTTGCACCGCCCTCAATGGCAAATCTTCCATCGGAAAACAGTTTTTATTTTTACAATCCCAATACAGTTTCTTTTGGAAAAGTAGCATTTAAGAAAAATTGGGGCAAACGTACTTTAGGAGGCTATTGGAGACTCTCATCGACATCGAGTCTTGCTAATCAGCAACAAAATGATTCTACAGCGGTAGTTTCAGAAGAAGCAACAGCCGGAAATCCAAAACCAGTAGAGGAAGTAAATCCAAGATATACTCCAGATTTTTATATAGGGCAATTACCTACAGCCACAACAGCTATTGATAGTATTGCTAAGGAACGTAATGATGCTTATTATCAATTAGGAGTTATTTACAAAGAGAAGTTCAAAGAAAATGAACTAGCAGCCAAAAAACTCGAGCAATTATTGAGCTATCAACCAGAAGAAAAATTGGTCCTTCCTATTATGTACCATTTGTATAAAATTTATCAAACTTTAGATAGCGAAAAAGCAGAAACCTACAGAAGTAAGATTCTTGCACAGTATCCTGACTCAAGATATGCTCAAATACTCAATAATGCTAATGTTGTAATCGATGAAGGGAGTCCAGAAGTGGTTTATAAAAAAATCTACCAGCAATACCTTAACGAAGAATTTGATGTGGTGATGGCAAAAATTGACGGATTAATTAATCAATTTTCAGGTGAAGAAATTGTCTCTAAATTAGAATTGCTTAAAGCCAATACGATTGGAAAACAAAATGGATTAGCAGCATACAAAGCAGCCTTGGAAAATGTAGCCAGCAATTATCCTAATACCGAAGAAGGTAAAAATGCTACGAGTATCTTAGCAGAACAAATTCCGTTGTTAGAAAATAAAAATTTTGAAAATACAGCATCCAAAAATTGGAAAATTTTATATCCTGTAGCAATAACAGCACTAAATGATAAAAAAACGATTGAGGAGAAAATAGCTAAATTTATTCAGCTTGAAAACACCTCAAAAATGAACGTAAGCTATCAAAATTATGATGCTACCAGTGGATTTGTAATTGTTCAAGGTATTAGTTCACAGGACTATGCTAATTATGTTGCCTCAATGCTTAAGGAAAATCCAACTTATAAAATGGAAACTGCAGCAATTGTAATATCAAACGAAAATTACAATCTTGTGCAAATGAAGAAAAATCTAAATTTATATTTAGAATTTAAAAAGCAATAATGATGTTTAATAAAAAAGAAAAACCGTATACTGACCTTTTAGGAAAAACCAATCGAATAGTGGAAGGTACGGTAATAAAAGGTGATATCGTTTCTATGGCTGATTTTAGATTGGATGGAGAATTAATAGGTAATTTTCAATCTACAGGTAAATTGGTTATTGGGCCTTCGGGCAGTGTTACAGGTGATATAAGTTGCAACAATATTGATATTGAAGGGAAATTTAAAGGAAAAATTCAAGTGACGGAATTGTTAAATGTAAAATCTAAGGCGAGTATTTATGGTGAAGCCATTGTAGGCAAATTAGCAGTTGAACCGGGTGCCGATTTTAGCGCAACTTGTATCATGAAAAACAATCAAATAATAGAATAGATGGATAAAAAGCCTAACAATAAAAGAACAAGTAAATGGTTAGCCTTGATAAACATTCCAATTCAAATGGGAGTGATCATTTTTTTGTTTTCTTATTTAGGTGATTGGCTAGATGAGAATCATCCGCATCCTAAATTCTATTACAATAAAGTGTTGGTTTTAGTAGGTGTTTTTGTGGCGCTGTACAATGTGATACTTCAAGTTAATGAAATTAATAAGGATAAAGAATAGTTAAAAATTGCTTTTTTAAAACAGCAAAGATGTTTGTGAAAAATTATAAAACCTATTTATTATTAGTGTTTTTAGTGCTTATAGGTTATGGGCTACACCAGTTGAGTTTTTATCTATTCAATATTAATCAAGAGCTGTTTTATTATAGTTTGGAAAAACTTTATGCTATCTTTTTTGGGCTCACATTTGTCGTTATTACGATATTATTAATCATTGAGAAGCGTAATTTTGATCAGGTAGGAATGTCTTTTTTGTTGGTAACAACTTTCAAAATGGGTATTTATTATTTACTATTGAAACCTATTCTGGAGATTAGGCATCATGACATAACAATTGAGAAGCGAAATTTTTTTGTTATGTTTATCCTATTTTTAACAATTGAAACAATTGTAACTATAAGAATACTAAGCAAAAAGGCTTAAAAAACAGGGTTTAGCAAGGGATTATAAAAAATATGTTTTCATATCCTTTCGGATATTAATAAAAAATGTACCTTTGCGCCAAATTTTAGAAACGTAAATATAACATATTTAGTAATTATGGTGATTTTAAAGAGACCACTTAGATTGATTTTAGTAGCATTTTTAGCGTGTCTTCCATTGGTAAGTTTTGCAAATCAGGAAGTTGATTCGTTACAAGTACATGAAGAAGCAACTCACGAAGTAGCAGCCGAAGGACACCATGAAGGAGGTCATGCTGAGCCAGCTGATTTAAAATCTAAAATTAAAGCGTTCATTGGTCACCACGTTTTAGATTCTCATGATTTCTCATTAACTCAAGATGATGAAACAGGAGAAAGCTGGGGATTTCCATTACCAGTTATCTTGTGGGATAATGGTTTGCATATTTTTTCTTCTGCTAAATTTCACCACGGAAAAGAAGTAGCTGAGTCTAACGGAAATTATTATGTAATTAATCACCACGATGGTAAAATCTATAGAACAGATGCATCAGGGACAATTCATGAGAATGAAGAAACAGGTCACCCTGACAATGTTCGTCCTATAGACTTTTCAATCACTAAAACTGTAGTTTCTATTATAGCAGCTGCAATTTTAATGTTTTTTGTTTTCACAAACTTAGCTAAATCGTATGCTAAAAATGGTGGAATTGCTACTGGAGTTGGACGTTTCTTTGAGCCACTTGTAGTGTATGTTCGTGACGAAATTGCGATCCCAAATATTGGAGAAAAGAAATACAAAAAATACATGAGTTATTTATTGACTATTTTCTTCTTTGTATTATTCTTAAATATTTTTGGATTAACACCTCTAGGAATCAATGCTACTGGAAACTTTACAGTAACTTTTTCTTTGGCGCTTTTAACTTTCTTGATTACAAATTTAACTGCAAATAAAAATTATTGGGGTCACATTTTCTGGATGCCAGGTGTACCAAAACCAATGCGTATCATTTTAGCACCAATTGAATTGTTAGGAGTGTTTATCAAACCATTCTCATTAATGATTCGTTTGTATGCTAATATTTTTGCAGGTCACATTGTATTGATGAGTATCTTAGGTTTAATGTTTATTTTCAAAAGTTGGATCGGAAGTAGTTTATCATTTGGATTAGCTTTTGTTCTTTCAATTCTTGAAATCTTGGTAGCATTTTTACAAGCCTATATTTTCACAATGTTATCAGCACTTTATTTTGGTGCCGCTGTTGAAGAACACCACCACGAAGAAGGGCACCACTAAAAGTTAGAAATGTGAAAGTAGAAATTAGAAGTTGTTCTAATTTCTAAGTTCTAAACTCTAACCTCAAAAAAGAATGTTTAATTTTTAATATATATATCATGGAAATTCCACAAATTATTGGAGCTGGATTAATCGTTATCGGAGCAGGTTTAGGTATTGGTAAAATTGGTAGTTCAGCAATGGACGCTATTGCTCGTCAACCAGAAGCTTCAGGAAAAATCCAAACAGCTATGCTTATCGCTGCTGCACTTATTGAAGGTATTGGTTTCGCGGCTTTATTCGCAGCTTAATTAAAATTCAAAAAAACGATAGTTGCAACGGTTGGTTGTAACTATTGTTTTTAAAATTAAAACATTACATTGCAGTCTTGCAATAAGATTAAATAAAAAATAAAACTTAGAATTATATATAATGGAAAAGTTAATTAATCAGTTTGAGTTTGGTTTGTTTTTTTGGCAAGTATTAATATTTGTTGGATTAATATTTTTATTGAAAAAATTCGCTTGGAAACCTATTCTTGATGCAGTTAATGAAAGAGAAGAAGGAATCAAAAATGCATTAGTTTCTGCTGAAAACGCAAGAAAAGAAATGCAAGATCTTCAAGCTGATAATCAAAGAATTTTAAACGAAGCTAGAGCAGAGCGTGATGCTATGTTGAAAGAAGCTCGTGAGATGAAAGAGAAAATGGTTGCTGACGCTAAAACAGAAGCTCAAGCTCAAGGTCAAAAAATGATTGATCAAGCTAAAGCTGCTATCGAAAGCGAGAAAAATGCAGCTATGGCTGAATTAAAATCTCAAGTTTCTACATTATCATTGAGTATCGCAGAAAAATTATTGAAAGACGAATTATCTAATACTGAAGCTCAAACTAAATTAGTTGAGAAAATGTTAGGTGACGTAAAGCTAAACTAATATTATGGCAGGTACAAGAGCAGCAATTCGTTATGCAAAAGCAATCCTTGATATGGCAAACTCTATTGGAGTAGCTAGCGAGGTGAATAACGATATGATTTTAATCGCTTCAACAATTAAAAGTAATTCTGAGTTAAATACTTTTATTCAGAGTCCAACTATTAGTGTTGATGTTAAAGAAAAAGCATTGTTAGAGGTTTTTGCTTCTATTAATGGAGTAACTAAAGGATTGTTTCATTTATTATTTGAAAATAAAAGATTCGAAATCCTTGAAGCTATTGCAGTAGCTTATTCAAGTCAATTTGATGCAGCTAATGGTGTTGAAGTAGCCAAAGTAACAACAGCTATTCCAATGGATACAGCTTTAGAAGCTAAAGTATTGGCTAAAATTGCATCTTTGTCAGATAAAAAAGTGACAATCAAAAATATAGTAGATCCTGCTATCATTGGAGGATTTATTTTAACTATAGGTGATAAGCAATACAATGCATCTATCGCTAACCGATTACAAGTATTAAGAAAAGAATTAAGTAACTAGTTTTATTGCACACTAAGTGTCTAAATTATAAATTAAGATGGCGGAAATCAAACCAGCTGAAATTTCAGCAATATTAAGAAAGCAAGTAGAAGGTTTTGAATCTGGCGCTACGCTAGAGGAAGTAGGAACGGTACTTCAAGTTGGAGATGGTATTGCTCGTATTTACGGGCTTTCAAATGTACAATACGGAGAGTTAGTAGAATTTGAAAATGGTCTTGAGGCTATTGTATTGAACTTAGAAGAAGATAATGTAGGTGTGGTACTTTTAGGACCATCTACTGGAATCAAAGAAGGTTCTACTGCAAAAAGAACACAACGTATCGCTTCTCTTAAAGTAGGAGAGCAAATGGTAGGACGTGTAGTAAACACTTTAGGTCAACCAATTGATGGTAAAGGACCAATCGGTGGAGAATTATACGAAATGCCATTGGAAAGAAAAGCTCCTGGAGTAGTTTTCCGTCAACCAGTTACTGAGCCATTACAAACTGGAGTAAAAGCAGTAGATGCAATGATCCCAGTAGGTCGTGGACAACGTGAGTTGGTTATTGGTGACCGTCAAACAGGTAAATCAACTGTTTGTATCGACACTATCTTAAATCAAAAAGAATTTTATGATGCTGGTAAACCAGTATTTTGTATCTATGTTGCTATTGGACAAAAAGCTTCAACGGTAGCAGGAATTGCAAAAATGTTAGAAGAAAAAGGAGCAATGGCTTATACAGTTATCGTTGCTGCTAATGCTTCTGACCCAGCTCCAATGCAAGTTTACGCTCCATTCGCTGGTGCTGCCATTGGAGAATATTTCAGAGATTCAGGTCGTCCAGCTTTAATTGTTTATGATGATTTATCTAAACAAGCTGTTGCTTACCGTGAGGTATCTCTTTTATTAAGAAGACCACCGGGACGTGAGGCATATCCTGGAGACGTTTTCTACTTACACTCTCGTTTATTAGAGCGTGCTTGTAAAGTAATCGCTGATGACGGAATTGCTAAAAACATGAACGACTTACCAGAGTCTATCAAAGGAATCGTTAAAGGTGGAGGTTCATTAACTGCTTTACCAATTATCGAAACTCAGGCTGGTGACGTTTCTGCATATATCCCAACAAACGTAATCTCTATTACTGACGGACAAATCTTCCTTGATGGTGACTTGTTCAACTCTGGGGTTCGTCCTGCTATCAACGTAGGTATCTCTGTATCTCGTGTAGGAGGTAACGCTCAAATTAAATCAATGAAAAAAGTATCAGGTACTTTAAAATTAGACCAAGCTCAATTCCGTGAATTAGAAGCTTTCGCTAAATTTGGTTCTGATTTAGATGCTGTTACATTAAACGTAATTGAAAAAGGAAAAAGAAACGTTGAAATCTTAAAACAAGGTTTGAACGATCCTTATACTGTAGAAGACCAAGTAGCAATTATCTATGCTGGATCTAAAAACTTATTAAGAAATGTTCCTGTTGCTAAAGTAAAAGAATTCGAGAAAGATTTCTTAGAATTCTTGAACGCTAAGCACAGACCAACTCTTGATGCTTTAAAAGCAGGTAAACTTGATGATACAATTACTGATGTTATCGAATCAGTAGCGAAAGAAGTTTCTGCAAAATATAACTAATATAAGTATTAAGTATTGAGTACAAAGTATCAAGATGGTCTTTGTACTTAATACTAAAGTCTTAATACAAAAGAAAAATGGCAAATTTAAAGGAAATCCGTAATAGAATTACTTCCGTTTCATCTACGATGCAAATCACATCGGCGATGAAAATGGTTTCTGCAGCTAAGCTTAAAAAAGCTCAGGATGCAATTACAGCCATGCGCCCTTATGCCGAAAAATTAACGGAATTATTACAAGGCCTTTCTGCGACTCTTGAAGGAGGAGTAGGAGAAGAATTTACTACACAACGTGAAATTAAAAAAGTGTTATTAGTAGCGATTACTTCTAACAGAGGTTTATGTGGTGCTTTTAATTCAAACGTAATTAAAGAAGTTAAAAATCGTGCTGCATTTTATGCAGGAAAACAAGTTGACGTTTTTGCTATTGGTAAAAAAGGAAATGATGTTTTAAGCAAAACTAACAATGTAATCTCAAATCAAAGTGCAATCTTTGATACTTTGACTTTTGATAACGTAGCTGCAATTGCTGATACATTAACTGAAAAATTTGTTGCAGGAGAGTACGACAGAATTGAATTGGTGTATAACCAATTTAAAAATGCGGCTACTCAAATCGTTCAAACAGAACAATTTTTACCGTTAGCTCCTGTTAAATCGGATGTAAATGTTGCTGCTTCTGATTACATTTTTGAACCATCTAAAGAAGAGATTGTGTTGACTTTGATTCCTAAATCATTAAAAACACAATTGTACAAAGGAATCCGTGATTCATTTGCTTCAGAACATGGTGCGCGTATGACAGCAATGCACAAAGCAACTGATAATGCAACTGCGTTGAGAAATCAATTGAAATTAACATACAACAAAGCACGTCAGGCTGCTATTACTAACGAAATCTTAGAGATTGTTGGTGGAGCGGAAGCCTTGAATGCTTAATAGAAAAGTTCATTTTCATATATAGAAATAGCCGTGTGAATAGCACGGCTATTTTTTTTTGTACCAACTGTTTATAAAAAGAACAGAATCCATTTATTCCTACGCTGATTAAACCAAAGATTTAGTTATTTTTGTTTTACGAAATGTATTAAGACAGTATACTTTGGGGTTATATAAAAAACTTTTTCAACAAACGGCTATTTACGGACTCGCAACGGTTGTCCCAAGGATGTTTAGCTTCCTGTTAGTGCCATTATATACTGACTTGCTTCCCAAAGACGAATACGGAAAAGTAACCATCATATTCGCATGGATGATTTTCTTCAATGTGATTTTGGCTTATGGTATGGAAACGGCTTTCTTTCGTTTTTTTAATAAGGAAGAAGACAAACAATCGGTGGTGGAAACTTCAATGGTTTCTATTTTCTGGACTACTATTGTTTTTTTAGTTACAGCACTTTTATTTAGAACTACCTTAGCCGAATGGTCTGGGATTGATTCACAATACATTACTTATTCTATTTGGATTTTAGTATTGGATGCCTTAGTAATTATTCCATTTTCCAAGTTAAGAGCACTGCAAAGACCTATTATGTATGCAGTCATTAAAATTGGGAATGTCTTAGTGAATTTATTACTTAGTATTCTATTTTTGATTTATTTGCCCAAATTATCAGAGCATAATCCAACAGGATTAGTGAGTTCCTTTTATATCGAAAACTTTCAGGTAGGCTATATCTTTTTGGCAAATATAATTGCTAGTTTGTTAACTTTTGTGGTACTTTCACCCGATTATGTTTTCTTAAGATGGAAAATTGATTTTAGCTTATGGCGAAAAATGATGGTCTATGGTTTGCCAATTCTGTTTGCAGGAATAGCCTTTGCCGTTAACGAACAATTTGATAAAATTCTATTGTCTAAATTACTACCGAAAGCTATAGCTGATGACGAAGTAGGCGTGTATTCGGCTTGTTATAAGTTGGGCTTGTTTATGGTGTTGTACCGTACGGCATATACGCTCGGAATTGAACCTTTCTTTTTTAGTCACGCTTCCGAAAAAAATGCGCCACAAACCTATGCCATGGTAACCAAATATTTTGTGATATTCGGTTCTTTTATCATGTTAAGCGTAATTGTTTTTGCCGATTTATTTAAAATGATCATGATTCGTGACGAATCCTATTGGGTAGCCATGAAAGTAGTACCATTGATTATTTTGGCTAATTTCTGTTTGGGAATTTACACCAATCTTTCGGTTTGGTATAAGTTAATTGACAAAACCTATGTTGGGGCTTATATTTCAATTGTTGGAGCGATCATCACTTTAGTTTTAAATTTTCTATTAATTCCAAAGATGAGTTATATGGGTTCGGCAGTGGCTACGTTAGCAGCTTATGGAAGCATGATGCTTATTTCGTATTATTTAGGGAATAAATATTATCCTATTCCGTATGATTTCAAAAAAATAGGCGCTTATTTAGGTACCTCTGTTTTATTTTCGGTGATTTCATTTTATGGTTTCAGAGAAAATTATTTTGTTGGAATCACTTTATTACTTTTGTTTCTCTATTTTATTTACCACAATGAGAAAGCTACTTTGATGGGTATTATTAAAACAAAAAGCAATCCGCGAGTATAAGCGGTTTTTGCCTTTATAACCAAATTTACAATGAAAATAAAAATCATCAATAAATCACAACACGCCTTGCCTAATTATGAAACTATAGCTTCGGCAGGCATGGACTTAAGAGCTAATTTAACCGAATCAATTGTTTTGCAACCCCTAGAAAGAGCCATAGTAAAAACCGGTCTTTTTATCGAATTGCCAATAGGTTATGAAGCACAAGTGCGTCCAAGAAGCGGACTGGCTTTTAAAAACGGAATTACGGTTTTAAATAGTCCTGGTACAGTTGATGCGGATTACCGAGGCGAAATTGGTGTGATTTTAGTGAATTTATCGAATCAAGCTTTTGAAATTCAAAACGGCGAACGCATTGCTCAATTGATCATTGCAAAACATGAACGTGCCGAATGGGAAGAAGTAACTGAATTGACTGAAACGTCTAGAGGAGCAGGAGGTTTTGGGAGTACTGGGGTGAAGTAAGTAATCAGTATTCAGAATTTTAGTTTTCAGTCGCAGTTATAATACAATCTGAAATATTTTAATAACGTTTATATAAAAACCCACGTTAATCCGTTTAATCCGTGGGTTAAATTAATAAAAAAATCCTTCGTGATCTTTGCGAATCATCCTGAGCTTGTCGAAGGAATTCGCGAACTTTGCGGTTAAATAACCAACTTAAGAACAATGAAAATAATCGTCCCTATGGCGGGTAGAGGTTCCCGACTTCGCCCACATACATTAACTATTCCTAAACCACTCATTCCAGTGGCTGGGAAACCAATCGTTCATCGATTGGTAGAAGATATCGCGGCTGTTTTAAATCAGGAAATTGAAGAAGTCGCTTTTATTATCCATGAAAGCTTTGGCGAAAAAGTAGAGCAAGACTTAATTGCTATTGCTCATAAATTAGGCGCAAGAGGCACTATCTATTATCAAAATGAAGCTTTGGGTACAGGACATGCTATTATGTGTGCTAAAGATTCGCTGTCGGGTCCAGCCGTAATTGCTTATGCAGACACCTTGATTAGAGCCGATTTTGAATTAGATCCAACAGCTGATGCTGTAATTTGGGTGAAACAAATTGAAAATCCAGAAGCTTTTGGTGTTGTCAAATTGAATGCTAATAATGAAATCATTGAATTGGTTGAAAAACCAAAAGAATTCGTTAGTGATTTGGCAGTTATTGGTATTTATTATTTCAAAGATATCGCTATCCTAAAACAAGAATTGCAAAATGTTTTAGATAACAACATTCAGAATGGAGGTGAATACCAAATTAATGATGGTATCAAAAATATGATGGCGAATGGGAAAGTTTTCAAAACAGGTGAAGTAAGTGCCTGGATGGATTGCGGTAATAAAAATGTAACTGTTGAAACCAATTCGAGAATGTTATCTTTCCTTGCAGAAGACAAAGAAGGTTTGGTTTCTTCTAAAGTGAAAATGGAAAACTCTACTATCATAGAACCGTGTTTTATTGGGGATGATGTAGTTTTAATCAACGCTACCGTAGGGCCTAACGTTTCTTTAGGTAACGGTTGCCATGTTATAGACAGTAGTATCAAAAATAGTTTGGTTCAAACACATGCGCATATTAAAAATGCCAATTTAGACAACGCAATGATTGGAAATCACGCTAGTTTTGATGGCAATTTTACAAGTATTAGTATTGGAGATTATTCGGTTTTAGAATAATTTTTAATAGCAGATAAACGTTTTACCATTAAGGAGTTAAATTTTATGTTTTAATTTCTTAATGGTAAAATTATTTAAGTACTTTGAAGTCTAATAGCTAAAAATGAAAAAAGGAATTTTTTTTGGGATAATGGTTGTTTTGCTTTGCAATCCAGATTTGTCTTGGTCTCAAACCGAGCCGGATGCCATTAAACTGGAAGAAAATAAATTTCAAGAATATTTTTATGAAGCCTTAAAGCAAAAAGCCATCGAGAATTACGATAAAGCCATCGTAGCACTTGAACGCTGTTTGAAATTAGATGCTAATAATGCTACCATTTATCATGAATTAGGTAAAAATTATTTCGCTCAAAAAGACTATAAAAACGCCTATGCTTCTTTTGAAAAAGCAAATACCATTGATCCTAAAAACAAATGGTTTTTAATAGGAATGTATGATATAGATTATGCTACCAAAAATTATGCAGATGCTGTAAAAGTAATCGAAAAGCTAATTCCCTTTGATGCAAAGTTCAAAGAAGATCTAACTTCTTTATACATGAATACGGGCGAATTTGATAAAGCCTTGTTGCTTATCAATGAATTAAACGAAACCGTTGGTAAATCAGAAAGAAGGGAAAATTACAAACTTCAAATTCTTTCCCAAGGCAAACACCAAGATACAGAAATTACAAACCTAGTTGAGCAAATTAATAAATATCCAAAGCTTGAAGAAAATTATATTGCGCTGATTTATCTGTATTCTAAAAAAGACAATTTAGAAAAAGTGCTGGAAACTGCCCGAAAATTGGAAAAAGAAATCCCAAATTCGGAGTGGGCACAAGTGAGTTTATTCAAAAATTATTTAGTGGCTAACGAAAGTGATAAGGCTGTAAAAGCCATGAATATTGTTTTAGGCAGCACTAAAATTGACAGTAAAATAAAGCATCGTATTTTTAATGAGTTTTTAATTTATGTGAATACCCATCCTGAATTGACTCCCGATTTAGACAAAGCAATTGCCTATTTTGAGGAAGACAGTAGTGTGAATGTAGGTAAAGAAATAGGCAAATATTACCACACTAAAAAGCAATGGGATAAGGCCGAAAAATATTATCAAATAGGACTTTCTAAAACAGCAACACCCGATATAGAATCCAGTTTGTTACTCTTAGAAGTCTATACGCAATTAGAAAAATATGATAAAATGGCTAAGGTTGCTGGCGATATGGTAGAGTTGTATCCAGTGCAACCACAATTTTATTATTATGCCGGATTAGCTAATAATCAACTAAAGCAATATAAAAAAGCAAAAGAAATGCTTGAAACAGGCATGGATTATGTAGTAGAGGATATTACATTGGAAATTAATTATAATATTCAGTTAGGAGAAGCCTACAACGGTTTGGGGGATAACTATAAAAAAGCAGTATATTTTTCAAAAGCCGAAGCATTATTAAAAAAACAAAAGTAAAATGAAAAAAGTCTTAGCATTTGCAATAATTAGTATCATGGTTTCATGTAAGCCCAAAGCTATCGTGGCAGCTACAAACGTTGCAGAACCAGTTGATTATATGAAGTCAAGCAAAATAATCAATAATCATTACAACAATAAAATTGATTTTTCGACCTTATATATTAAAGCTAACGCACGTTATACTGATGATAAACAAGCTCAAAATATAAATGCTGAAATCCGAATTAAAAAAGACCAACAAATTTTAGTTAGTATTCGTTTTCTGGGAATTACAATGGCTAAAGCTTCCATAACACCTACTTCGGTTAGTTATTACGAAAAAATAAAAGGCACTTATTTTGAAGGCGATTTTACTACATTGAGTCAGTGGTTAGGAACAGATTTAGATTATTCTAAAATTCAAAATATGTTAGTGGGTGAAGCTTTAGACGATTTGAATAAAGGAAAATACACCGAAATATTAGTGGATAATTTGTACCGTTTAGATGATGCTAAAAGCGAGAACACTAAGAAAACCTATTATTTTAATGTCACTGATTTTACCATCAATAAACAAGAAGTTTCTCAGCCAACTGAAAATAGAAATATCCAAATTTCATATCCCGAAAGAGTGGCATATAAAGAAGCTAATTTACCAGCCAGTATAGCCATTAAAACACTACAACCTAAAAGCAATTCAGAAATTAATTTGAATTATAATTCGGTTTCATTTAATGAAGAACTTTCTTTTCCATATAGTGTGCCAGATGGTTACAAAAGAATAATAATTAAGTAAATTTGCAAAAAGAAAATTTTTAAGATGCCAAAATATTTCCTTAGCCTGTTATTTGTATGCTTGACTTCTGTGATGTGGAGCCAAACGCAGCAAGAAAAGTTAGAACAACGTAAAGCGCAAATTCAAAAAGAAATTCGAGAGAACGAAAAGATGTTGAAAAACGTTAAATCGAAGGAAAAATCGGCGATGAATGTTTATTTGATTCAAAAAAACAAAATCAAGCTGAAAGAGAATTTGATTAATACAACCGAAAAGCAAAAACGACTTTTGGCGGATGATATGTATCGCAATCAGCTTCAAATAAATAAGTTGAATAGAGAGTTGAATGCGCTTAAAGAAGATTATGCAAAAAAAATTGTCAATTCGTATAAAAGTCGCTCAGAACAAAGTAGAGCAATGTTTATTCTTTCTTCCGAGAATTTTTTGCAAGCCTATAAAAGAGCACAATATTTAAAACAATATACCAGTTTTAGAAAATCACAAGGAGAGGAAATTTATGCTAAATCAACAGAATTAGTGAAGTATAATGAAAAATTAAAACTTCAAAAAATTGAGAAGCAAAAATTAATTGCCGAAAACGAAAAAGAAAGACAATCGTTGTTGAAAGAAAAACAAGAGCAGGAAAAATTGGTAAATCAGATTAAAAAAGATAAAAACCGAATTGTTTCTGAAATTCGAAAAAAACAAAGAGAGTCTAAAATTATCGATGCTCAAATTAATCGTTTAATTCGTGAAGCTATTGCCGAAGCCAACAGAAAAGCGGCTGCTGAACGCGCTAAAGCAGCAGCTTTAGCTGCTGCCGAAAAATCAAAAGCATCGACTACTAAGGGTTCGTCTAAAGAAAAGAGTTCTGCAAAAGAAGAGAAAGAAGTAAGAGAAACAGTTTCCAGAGGACCTGTATCTTCTTCAAGAATTGAGATGACGCCAGATGATAAATTAATTGCGGATAATTTTAGAGCTAACCGAGGAAAATTGCCTTGGCCAGTAGAAAAAGGATTTATTTCCTTAGGTTATGGTGATCAACCGCATCCAATTTACAATACTTTGGTTGTACATAACAGTGGAGTGGAAATTACTACTAATGATGGAGCTAATGCTCGTGCCGTTTTTGGTGGAGAAGTAGCCAGTGTAATGGTATTATCTCCAGTAAACAAAGCGGTAATGATTCAACATGGAGATTATTTTACGATTTATCAAAACCTAAGTTCTGTTAATGTAAGTAAAGGAGATAAGGTAAGTACGAAACAAAGTTTGGGTAGAATCCGTACCAGTGGAGATACCGGTAAAACTGTAATTAAGTTTTTATTGTTGCAAAATACAACTTATATGAATCCTCAAGGTTGGTTAGCGAATTAAGCAAAATATAAAAGTAAAAAGCGAATCAAATGATTCGCTTTTTTTATGTTTAGAAATGGAGTTTATTGAAAAATTACTGCTGTTGTTGTTCGGCGTGATTTAACTGTAATTCAAATTCAACAGAATTTTTTTCTAATTCTACATCATTAATACCTTCAAAGTGACGGCCATCTTCGTAGCCAATGGAAACACACACAGAGAGTGTTTGTTTAGAAAATCCTTTGAATGTTCCTTTTACAGGAGTACAATCTTTAAAATTCATCCCAACAGATAATTTGACATGGTTATCCATCGTCCAAATATTGTTAGTAGGATCAATACCAAGCCAACCCTGTTTTGGGGTGTAAATTTCTACCCAGGCATGGGTTGCTCCTTCGCCTCGAAGTCCGCTTTCGTTTGGACAAATATATCCGCTTACATATCTTGAGGGGATACCAGCGGTTCTTAATAGTTGTAAAAGAACATGAGCAAAATCTTGGCATACGCCTTTTCGATGACCTAAAATTTCATCTACTGTTGTTTCAATATTTGTGATGCCTTTGGTATACGTAAAATGATTGAAAATATATTGGCTACAGTCAAAAGCAATAGCAATAATGGATTTGTTTTCGTAATTTATTTCCTTTAATATGGCATTTATCTCCTCTTGTTTTTTGATAGTTTCCGGTGTACAAAGACGTAACAAATAAATATCGTTATGCAAATTCAAATCACAAACCTTAGTGTCGTCAAGTTCAGGAATTTTGAGCGAATGATTCACTCGCACTAGCATTCGGGATTCTATAGTCATTTCGGTATGTGCCTCCAGGATATTAAAATTCCCCACTTTGTTACCATGATAATCATTAGTAAAAGATACATTTGGGTCATTAGAAATTAAAAGGGAGTATTGTAGAACGTCTTGATTTTCAAAATTGTGTGGAAATAAGCGTAACTCATTAATACTTTCTTTGATAGGAAAATTGTATTTGTATTTGGTAATATGTATTATGTTGAAAACAGCCATTCATATACACTTTATGATTGTTTACCACTAGGTCGCGACCTTCCACAAGCGGAATTCCCATTTGTCTAGCCAGAAAGGTATGTTCGTAATAAGCCGAATTGTATACCCCTGGAGTAAGCAAAACAACATTGGGGTTTGAAATGCTTCTTGGCGAAAGCGAAACTAAAATATTATGGAAAATCATCGGATAATTGGCTACCATGCTCACATTATTTGCCCGAAACATTTCTGGGAAAATACGTTTGGTAATCTCTCGGTTTTCCAACATATAACTTACCCCACTAGGACATCTTAAATTGTCTTCTAGAACATAAAATTCGCCTTTTTCACCTCTTATTAAATCGATTCCAGCAATATGAACATGAATATCATGAGGCACTTTGATACCGTGTACCTCTGGAATATAATGCGGACAAGAAGCAATTAATGAAGCAGGCATGATTCCTTCCTTTATAATTAGTTGTTCGTTGTAAATGTCCTCTAAGAATAAATTTAAGGCTTTTAAGCGTTGTGCAATTCCAGTTTCAACTTCGATCCATTCATTTTTGGTAATAATCCTAGGAATAATGTCAAAAGGAAAAATTCTTTCGATTCCTTGGTTATCATCACTATAGACTGTGAAGGTGATACCTTGGTTCATAAAAATATCCGAAGCCTGTTTCTGTTTTACATTAAGTTTGTCAATAGTTAGACTTTCTAATGTTTGCAATACTTGTTTGTAAGCATCTCTTACGCCCTCTTTAGAAAACATTTCATCCCATCCTTTTGGGCTTAATTTAGGTGTTAAATTTAACATCTGCAATTATTGAAAAATTAATAAAGGCTAAATTTTATTAAAAATATTTTAGTCTTTAGGCTAATTTAATAATTTTTAAGATAAGTAATTTAAAATATGTTATGAATAATGTAATTTATACAACATTCTTTTTTTGTCAATATGTTTTATGACAAATACTGTTTTTAACACATTTTTTTTAAAATTTCTCAATCAACAATTGACACAGAATACCTTTACTAGTCTATTTGGATGAAAAATATACTAGTAAAAATTAGAAGTAGGGATTATTGTTTTTTATTTGGAGTTGGTAAAAGTAGCTTCCATCGCTTTCATCATTTTATCAGTAGACCAATTCCCAGACACAATCATACGTCTAACGGTATACAAGGGATTGATAGAATCTCTTTTGGTCGCTAAGATAAAAGCCATTTTATAATTGCTTTTTTTAAGTTCAGGAATTGCAGCGGTGTTCCATAATCCAAAAGGGTAGGCAAAATAATCGATTGGTTTTCCAATGATGGTTTCCAGTCTTTTTTTAGGTTTGTCCAATTGTGTATTCCAATCTTCGCCAGCATATTTGGTTACCATGTGGTGGTCCCAAGTATGAGCGGCAATGCAATTTCCATCGTCAGAAAGTGTTTTGATTTCGCTTTCGCTTAGATAATTAGGACGATTAATAGCAACAGTCATGATAAAGAAAACACCTTTGAAATTGTATTTTTTCATTTCGGCTGCACCAATGCTGAATTGTTCTCCACGAGTATCATCAAAAGTAATCATCACTGGTTTTGACGGTAATGCTTTGTTGTACACCAAATAATCATATAATTCGTGGGGTAAAATACTGTGGTAACCCGCATCAGAAAGGGCTTTCATTTGTTCGGCAAAAGCAGCTGGTTTTACGGTGTAGGTTTTGGTCATTTCCCCAGCAGAAGCCGAAAAATCTTTGATATTATGATAGCATAAAATAGGAACTTCTTTGCGTGCTAAAATTGCGGCTGCATCATTGGCAACTGATTTTGGTTGTACTTTTGGAACAGCAATAGTATCAGGAGTAGCACTGACTTCTTTTTCAATTGGTTTGTTCTTTTTTTCCTGGCAGGAGAACATTAAAAAAAGACTGAAAATGCCAGGTAATATCCATTTTTTCATTATAGAAATGGGGTAAAATTATTGAAATTGAATATAACTTGGTTTTGGAGAGAATTCTAACAATTGCTCTGGAGTATAGATTTTCCAATCATTCCAATTGTCATTTTTATAAAACAATTTGAATCCTGTAAACTGTACCGGTTCTCTGTAAATGTATCTTAAATAAGTAGAACGTTTTAATACTTGACTACCAAAACCGTCCATGTCCATCACAATTTGGACTTCGGGTACTTTTTTAATGTCTTTGTAATTCGTTACCATTCCTTGAGTAAATCGATGTACCACTAAGACTTTGGGTGGTAATTTATTTTCGCGTACAATTCTCGCCAAAAGAGTGACAGCGTCATTAATATCATCGGCAGACATGGTTCCGATTTTTTTACCAGGAACATGTCCTGTTTTCATCGAAAATTCAGGATCAATTCCTAGGTGAACATTAGGTAAGGCCAAATATTTTTCTAATAAAGTCGCTTCTTCTTTCACCGTACTGTGCCCTACTTGAATATCTAAAAAAACTAAAGCATTAATGGGTTTTGCCCAGTTTAAAAGAGTGTCTATTTGTTTAAAAGGCATGCGCATATTGTAGCGATTGCCCGCTCCAGGTGCACCCTGAGCCGAAACAGCAATGTAATGTAAGGCAGGAATTGTAATCACAGTCGAATCGGCGGCTTGCCATTTGGCTACTTCGGCTTTTAATTTTTCAATCATTTCTGCTCTTGGATATTCGCCTAGTACGCCCATTCTTTTGGAATACAAATTACCATAAAAAGCAATAATTCGGTGATAGGGTAATAACGCTCCCGGCAATGGATAAGGCGCTTTTACGGGCCACAAACCCGTGGTATCTTTATTGGCTAAAGCTTTCATTCTCCGATTGTAATCGACAGTGTCAATGACTTTGGGTTTCGTAACGACCGAATCCTTTTTTACTTCGGTACTATCGATGTTCTTTGCTTCTTTTGTATCCGATTTACTTTGGTTACAATTGGTAAAAACAAAAAATAAAAACGGGCTAATGAGTAGGGCTAAAGCATATTTTTTCATAGAAAAATCAATTTGAGACGGTACACAAATGTAAAGTATTTCGGCTATCGATTTTGGATTTTAGCAAGGATTCTCAAGCCGAAATATGTTAATTTTTCCTGTCTGCTTTTTAGGGTTTAACCAAGGAAACCTCTTTAACAGTTACCATTTTTTTGTTTGAATTTGTCCAAGAATTTGACACATAATTCATTACATCGGCAACTTCTTCATCGCTCAAACCCATTGGAGGCATCATGGCATTGTATTTTTTGCCATTGACTAGAATTTCTCCTTTTTGACCGTATTTTATCGCATGAATGCTTTCGGTTCTTTTCTTTTTTAACCAATCGGAACCGTCCAAAGGTGGGAACGTACTAGCATTTCCTTTGCCATTGGCCATGTGGCATTGAATACAAAATTCGCTGTAGATTTCTTTGCCTCGGGCAATACTTTTTTGCAAAGCCGTTTGTTGTTGGATTTCAGTAAGGCTTAGATAGGATGATGTTGAACTGAAGTTTTTTTCGCCCTGCGAATGATAAAAATAGACAGCAGCCAATAATGAGAATCCGAAAGAAAGTTTGTTAATCATTAGGAAATTTGTTTGAATTAAATTACTATCTGTTACTGGTACATATTTTAAAAATGGCACACTAAGCTGTCTGCTGACAGGCAGGTGAGGCGGATTTAAATCGATAAAAACGGATATTTTTAGTTCACTAATCTGTGAAAATCCGCCTAATCCGTGTTATCTGCGTGCTATATTGAGCTATTAGTCCGCTTTGCGGACAGTCATACTGGATTAATTCGGTATAATTTTCACAATGCCTTTTCCTTCTACACCCATGTAAATATAACCATCCGGTCCTTGTTTTACATTGCGCATTCGGCCCATATTAGTGGCAATTTTTTGTCTGCCAATGACTGTATCACCGTTGAGTTTAACCAATTCCAAATATTGAAATTTGAGCGAACCCACTAGTAAATGTCCTTTCCAATCTGGGTATTTATCACTGGTCACAAAAGTCATTCCAGATGGAGCAATAGAAGGTGCCCAATAATAAAGAGGCTGTTCCATTCCGGCTTTCTCCGTTTCGTTTGTGATTATAGAGTTGTCATAATTGATGCCATAGGTAATCACTTGCCAGCCGTAATTTGCGCCTTTTTTGATGATGTTGATTTCGTCACCACCTTGCGGACCGTGTTCGTGTTCCCAAATAGCACCTGTAAACGGATTTTTGACTAATCCCTGCGGATTACGATGACCATAGCTGTACACTGCCTCTTTAGTGTTGGCCTGACCTACAAAAGGATTGTCTTTTGGAATACTGCCGTCGTCGTTAAGGCGGTAAATTTTACCTGCGTCACGGCTGATGTCCTGCGGATTTTCATTTTCAAAACCACGGCTCCCGATAGAGAAGAAAAGAAAACCTTGGTTGTCAAAGGTAATTCGGGAACCAAAATGATGCGATCTTTTAGAATTAGGCGTTGCTTTATAAATCTTTTCGATATTTACTAAACTTTCATCTTCCAGTTTGGCTCTAATGATGGCGGTATTGGCGCCACCTGCTTCGCCTTCGCCTTCCATGGAAGAATAGCTCATGTAAATCCAACCATTTTTGGCATAATCTGGATGCAATTCAATATCCATTAAACCACCTTGGCCGCGATTGTACACCGCAGGAACATTTTTAACTTCGGTTTTAACGCCATTTTTGACATGGTACAAAATACCTGATTTTTCGGTGACTAATAATGAGCCATCCGGTAAAAAGACCATGCCCCAAGGATTGTTAATGCCATCGGCAACGGTTTCAAAACGGTAGTTTACCGCCTCTTCCTGTAGCGGAATAGCATCGTTAGTTTTTAACTGTGCCTCACAATTAAAAATGAAAAAGGAAAAGAATAATAAAGCTAAAGTTTTCATAATTTGAGGGATTAAACTTAGGCTTTAAAGGTAGGGAAAAAATAATAAATGTGTTTCTTATACTTATTTGTTGAAACACTTTTGTTACAGTAATTTTAGTGACAAATATGTTTTTCAACATTTTTGTGGATTGTGGAAGTCTATAACAATTTATTTTAACTATTTTTAATGATTTTATTTTGTCTTTGACGAACTAAGGTTAAAAAATCTTGAAGGTTTAATAGATTTTTTTGTTGTGAAACTGTAAAAGTTTCTTTCAAGGATTGTGGGATTACCAGTTGCAAATTTTGTGCAAACATTTCATCAGTCTGATTTACACTTATTGCCGGTTCTAAAGTGATTAAATGTTTTTGAGGAATTCTGTCTGCTTCTGACAAAACTTGTCTCCATCTATCTTTTGCTGTTGTTTTAACTCCAAGCATGGTAAGTAATTCAACAGGAAAATCTTGTTTGTGATAATTTGTAATAGAAGGGAAAAGAAAATCTGGTTTGTTGTTTCTTTCAGTTTTTGCTCCCTTAGAAAATCTTATTTCTTGAAATTTAAAAATAGATGCGAGATGATTTTCAAAAGCAAATCCTGCACGAGATTTTCTTCTATTTTGGACGCTTAATGAAAATGAGATAAAATCGTCTACGTCTATTTTGTTTTCTCCAAATCCTTTTTCTAGTTTTTGTGATACGATATGTTTTTCAAGTGTTTTAAATAGTATTTCTTCCCTTTCAAGCCAAGCAATTAAGGTTTTATCGGGTTCTTCAATTGGGGAGACATTATTAACTGTAGAACGTGCAAATGCTGAAAAGATTTCTGTTGAAGGAAATTGACTTCCAAATGTTGTAAGTATTAATTCTAAAAAATCAGGCTCAACCTCTTCTATTTCAAAACCAAGTGAATTAAGAATGTATTTTCCTGCGAAATTAAGTTTGATATCATTTGTAGAAATATCACGGAAAACAAATCTGTTTCCAATTTCTTGCATTCCAAAAAGCCAAAGCAATTGCTGTTCTGAAGTTGTTTCCTTAGGTGCAATTACAACAGCTAATTTATTATCATGTGTCATTCCAATTAATAAAAAGTCACCAGCATTAGCTTTTTTCAAAACTTCAGTCGTGGAATAATAAAGGCGAAATTCGTTTCTTGTTGGATGATTTTCTCTTGCGTTATACCATGTTAAAGTACCTGACTCTTTTAAAATTGTCTCTTCATTATCAGTTAAGTAAATAAAAACACCTTCAAAAACAGATTTTTTATCTCCTAATATAGATTTAAATTCATTGATGCCGTTGAATTCGTGTTGGTTAGAAATTTCGGGGTCAACTTCAACTTCAGTAAGTTTTTTTGCAACTATGCCTTTAAAGTATTTTGAGAGAAGACCATTTTCCATTTTAATAATATTTAAATTAATTTCAGAAATTTATTTTATCTATTGTTCTGAATGATTTAATTCTTGATTATGCTTTAGTTTTTCTATTTCTTCGACTAGATTTTTGCCAACAGCTTGCATTAAAGGCGATACAACAGAATTTCCAAATTGTTTATATGCTTGATTATCTGATACAGGAATAATGAAGTTGTCTGGAAACCCTTGAAGTCTTGCGCATTCTCTTGGAACTAATCTTCTTGGGTTTTTTCCTTTTTGAGGAATTAATATTTCAGCACCGTCTTTATAATAACGGGCACTCATTGTTCTTGAAATTCCGTTTAAGTCAGCCAAACCAAATCCAAATCCGTTTCCTTTTGCTTTATGTTTTTTTGCATATTCTTGTAGATAATTCCATAGTTTATCTGATAAAGTGTATTTTGGATCTACTTCTGGTAAAAGAATATCTTTTAACGCAAATTTTGCTTCGGTCATTTCCGGGAATTTGAAATTTTCTTTTCCTTCAAAATATTCGTTGTCAAAACCAACTATAATAATTCTTTCTCGGTGTTGAGGAACAAAATATTTTCCGTCAAGAACTTTATAATAAATGTTGTAATTGAGTTCTTTTAATGTTTTTTGGATAACTTTAAATGTGTTGCCTTTATCATGTGAAACTAAGTTTTTTACATTTTCTAACATAAAAGTTTTCGGTCTTTTATGTTTAAGAATTCTTGCAATATCAAAGAAAAGTGTACCTTGGGTTTCATCTAAGAAGCCATGATTGCGTCCAAGCGAATTTTTCTTTGAAACTCCAGCAATAGAAAATGGTTGACATGGGAAACCTGCCAGTAAAACATCATGATCTGGAATTTCAGTTTCTTTAATTTGAGTTATATCTCCAAAAGGAACTTTTCCAAAATTTGCTTCGTAAGTTTTTTTTGAATAAGTATCCCATTCACTCGTAAATACACACTTTCCTCCTAAGTTCTGATAGGCTAATCTTATTCCGCCTATTCCTGCAAATAAATCTATAAATTTAAATTTTGGGTTTTCTGGTGAAGGAAAAGGCACATCCCATTTAATAGGTAAGTAGTATTGGAAGTTTGCTTCTTCTAAAATATTTAATTTTTGATGTATGGAAGTAAGATATTCTTCAGCATCATTTTTGAAATATTCTGAAACTCCATTTTTATGATTTTGTAAATAATGAGTGAATTTAGCTAAACCATTATCTGTTTTCTTATCAATATCGATTTGAAGTATTTGTCTGATTTCTGAATATTTTTTTACTTTCTTCATTTTTTAAAATCCTTATCATTAAAAAAAGCTCCAAAATCAGTATCAAGAGCTGTAATTATTTTTTCTATTATTTCTATGGAAACATTTCTTTTACCTCTCTCAATATCTGAGATATAATTTCTGTCAACATTTGAGATATTGGCTAAATGTTCAATCGAGATGCCTTTTTGCTCCCGTAATGATTTTACTTTTTGACCAAATTTTTCTTTAATATTCATAGTTTATAAAATTAGATTTGTGCCTACAATTGACCCGCTTACAATTGTATGCACTAAGACTGTATTTATGAACAATTTATTTGTTTGTTCCAATAATGAAAGTTAAATGGATAATTGAAGTTAATGTTTAGCAATGTTCCCTAGCCCTGACCGCAGTGGAACTCCTGATGCGGCCGGCTTGGAATTTTTTCTTGTGCCAAAAGAGCGACTGAAGGAAGCTCCTTTTTGGCACTTAGAAAAATGCAAGCCAGCAAAATCAGAGTGGAGCGGAGGGCAGGATAAAGCTTCTTATAAACAACTTTCTATACTTCAGGAAAGGCTTATATTGTTGATTTTTCTTTTTTGCTCGATCAAAAAAGGAACAAAAAAATATTGAGATTTCTAATTTCTCGCAAAAACCGATAAAGGGGTTACCATTATTGATGCCAAAGGAATTAAAATTAGTAACGCCAAATTGGACATTAAAGAAAGTAATGTAATAGATATCTTCAATATTAAAATAGTGTGTTCAAATATGTTGAAATCAATTCCACTTCTTCTAAGGCAGTTACAATTAATGGAGGAGCTTGTGAGAATATTGATTTGACGACTTCCAATTTGTCTAATAAAACAACAATGGGTGATAAGGTTTCCAAAAAAGCCGTTAAATTTTAATGCAATTCCCCAAGGATATTAAGCTCCAAAATGTTAGATTTTGGAGTTTTTTTTGTTAAAACTACAAATTAGTGTGTAATTAACACTTTATACGTTATTAGAGTATAATTATTTGATATTTTTGATTTTTAACTCAATTATAAACCAAAAATGACTGATTCAATTTCAAAAACTTTACAAATACTTTTTTCTAAAGTAGCTTTTATTTTTTTATTGTTCAATTTTTCAGAAGTTCATTCTCAAGAACTAATTAAGACCCTTTCAAGTCCTGATGGTAAACTTAGTGTAAATGTATTGGTAAAAAACGGCACAGCATCTTATAGTGTTTCTTATAAAGGGAAAGTATATTTAGAGCCATCGCCATTGGGATTAAAAACCAATGTGGGTGATTTTAGCTCGGGTTTAGAGTTGAAAGATAAAGTCAATCAAAAAACAATTGATGAAACGTATGAATTGCCTAATATCAAGCAATCTAAAGTGCATTATGTAGCTAATGAATCCGTTTTTTCTTTTGTAAAAGACAACCGTTCAGCTATTGATGTTATTTTCAGAGTGAGCAATAATGATGTGGCTTTTAAATACAAGGTATATCCTCAAAAAGAGACGCTTTCGGCAGTGGTTAAGGAAGAAGCTTCTGGGATTATATTTCCAGAGGGTACTACTTCATTTCTTTCGGCTCAAAGTAAGGCAATGGTGGGTTATGCCCGTACGATGCCAAGTTATGAGATACCTTATGTAGTTGATGCTCCAACGGGAAAAAATGGAAATGGAGATGGTTATACTTTTCCTTGTCTTTTTAAATTAAACAATGGAGGTTGGATTTTAGTATCCGAAACGGGAGTGGACAGTCAGTATTGTGCCAGTCGATTGATAGGTCACGAGAAAGGTTTGTACACTATTGGTTTTCCTATGCAAGGTGAAAATAATGGAAATGGTTTATCAACTCCTGGAATTAGACTTCCTGGCGAAACGCCTTGGCGAACCATTACTGTTGGAGAAACTTTAGAACCTATTGTAACTACGACAGTTCCGTTTGATTTAGTAAAACCTCGTTACGAAGCTTCTCAAAATTATAAGTATACTAAGGGTTCTTGGAGTTGGATTATTGGTATGGATAAAAGTACGGTATATGAGGAGCAACTTCGTTATATCGATTTTAGTGCTGCTATGGGGTATGAAACGGTTTTAGTTGATGCACTTTGGGATACTCAAATTGGAAGGGATAAAATTGCCGAATTAGCGAAATATGGAGCAACAAAAGGAGTTGGTTTGTATTTGTGGTATAATTCGAATGGATATTGGAATGATGCCCCACAAAGTCCAAGAGGAATTATGGATAAAACCATTGCGCGTCGTAAAGAGATGGCTTGGATGAAAAGTATTGGTATCAAAGGTATCAAAGTAGATTTCTTTGGAGGAGACAAACAAGAAACCATGAAATTGTATGAAGATATTTTGTACGATGCGAATGATTACGGAATTATGGTAATTTTTCACGGAACTACTTTACCTCGTGGATGGGAGCGCATGTATCCTAATTATGCATCAAGTGAAGCGGTTCTAGCTAGTGAAAATTTGTATTTCGGTCAAAGAAGTTGTGATTTGGAAGCTTTCAGTGCTACTTTACATACTTTTATCCGAAATACAGTGGGAAGTATGGATTTTGGAGGAAGTGCTTTGAACAAATTTTACAACGATAAAAACACGCCAAATAAAGGTTCTAAACGAATGACATCGGATGTGTATGCATTGGCAACGGCAGTATTGTTTCAAAGTGGGGTGCAGCATTTTGCATTGGCACCAAACAATTTAACCGATGCTCCAAAATGGGCAATCGATTTTATGAAGGAAGTCCCTACTACTTGGGATGAGGTGCGTTTTATCGATGGTTATCCAGGAAAATATGCAGTAATTGCGCGTCGTCATGGTACTAAATGGTACGTGGCAGGAATTAATGCACAAAAAGAAACCTTGAAGATTAAAGTAAAATTGCCAATGATTGCTGCTGGTGCGGAGTTGAAACTATATCTGGATGATGCACAATTAAACGGAAAAGTGATTAGTTCTAAATTGAAGAAAAATCAAGAAATGGAATTGGTTATTCCAACAAATGGTGCCACTTTAATTGTGAATTAACAGAAATAATTGAACAATTTAAAGCTTGTAGAAAGTCATTTTTTACAAGCTTTTTTGTTGTTTAAGTCGCTACAAATTAATTAAATAAGCCATGGAAAAATTAAAATAGCTCGTATTTTTTATATTCGTTTCTCCTTTTAGAGCATTGGGGAAATTAAGATTGTAACCCAGTTCAAAATCGAAAGATTTGTAATTGAAATCCAATGGAAAGTTGATTTGGGTATTAATTAAATCAAATGTGGAATCGGTAGAATAAATCGTTATAGGGAAACCGTTCAGGAAAAAGGTTCTGGCTAGTTCAATAGTTTGATTTCCTGCTACAATACTTAATTGCGGTTTGAGTGAAAGTTGCTTGTTTTTGTTTTTATAAAGATTTAGTACAGCGTAATTTGTGGAGGAAATCTGGAATCCATTTTCGTTTCCAAATAAATAAGAAAAAGAAAGTTGGGAATTAAAAGTTCTTTTTTTGTTTCTAAATGCAAGTGCTGTGTTGATCACATTACTATAAGCATTATCCAGATTATTGTTGTAGAAATATCTGGAATAAGAGGAGCTGAATCTAAGTTTTTTTGATTTTCCAAAGTCTTTTCCAAAGCCCAAAGTGGCTGTAATTAAATCCCAGTTAGGGTCGAATTCACTATAGTAAATTCCAGATAAGCTCGCGTAAATTCCGGAGGAATGCATATAGCTAATTTTTGGGGAGAGGTTGTATTGGTTAATGCCTATATCACGACCAGAAAAATAAGTTTTATCATTATAATTTAAAGAAAGATATAGGAACTGAATTTTAGACATTGATTTTAGTAAGTCTTCAAAATCTTGATTTTTTTCTAATAAGTCGTCTAAAATTGCATCGGTTTCCTGCTCTTTTGTGCTTGTCTCCTGGGCATATGTTATTGTGCCAAAGGTGAATAGTATAGCAAGTAAAAAGAGTTTTTTCATTGAGTTGTATAATTAAAAAAAGTAAGTGATTAAAGTTTATTAATCACTTACTTTCATAGTATAAAAATACTATTTTTTATCTATGTCTCACATTTCTTAACCTAGAATCTTTGAGGGTTTCTCGAATTCGGTTAGTATTGCGTTCCTGAATTTGTTGTCGTTGTTCAGTGGTGAGACTATTTTTAAAATCTCTTTTTAACTCTTTGAAGTTTTCTTTTGTCTGGTTGAGTAAGTTTTTTTGAGCTGCTGTAAAGGTTTGAATCAGTGCCGCTTGTTTTTGCTCTTTGCTTAAGCTAGCGTCTTTTAAAATAGCCAATTGTTCGGGGGTAAGAGAGGCTTTGAATGCTTCGCGATTGGCTTTTATCAAATCGCGTTGTTCTTTAACTAGTTTTTGCTGTTCAGTAGTGAAATTATCAATCACAGTGCTCTTTTGCGCCCTTCCAGAGTACATTACCATAAAAAAGAGAAACGCTGTTATTGTAATTATTGATTTCATTGTTGATGTTTTTATTGTAGTACTAAATTAGCGTTTTTTTATTAGACCCAAAATGGAAATACTATTAAAAAGGATTATATATCGTCCAAAATAGAGTTGGTAATGTATTCGTCTATTTCCTTATCGTCTACAAATAAGGAAGAAATGAGAATATCATTTTCATGTGTCAAATTATAATTAGGTATAGGATTGTTTGTAGTTGGATTTTTAATATCCATTTGAACAATGCTGTCCGTAAGTGGTGATGTAATGCGATCCGGGTTTTGCGAATTATAGGTTTTTAAAATACTTAATCCCAAAAGCAAGGTGACTGAGGCAGCGGCTAACCAGCTTGTTCTTTTTTTGTAAAAAGGGATAACCTTAGTTTCGTTTTGGGTTGCAATTTTATCCAGAATTTCATTTTTTGATTTAGAAAAATAATTTTCAGGAATAGTAAGTCCTAAAGCATCCGAATGAATTTTGGTTAATTCATCGTCTTTCATCTGATTCATTTTATCCTTTGCTTCCATAGTGCTGCTTAACTTTTTTGTGTATTTTCAACTAAGGCTTTTTTATTTAAACTCAGTGTTTCAATATTGCTCTCAATCGTTTTTACGGCATTGTAATACAATGTTTTTATTGTTCCTTCTTTCATTTCTAAAATACTGGCAATTTCATGAAATTTTAATTCGTCATAATATTTCATATTAAAAATTTGCCTTTGCTTATAGTTTAATTCCGATACTACTGTTTGTAATTTTAACTGTAAAACATCGGCATCAAAAAAAATATCTTCCAATAAACTATTTAAATATTTCGAACTGACGTCCTCTATCGAAATGGAATGTTTGTTTTTATTTTGTTCTAAAAAACGAATAGATTCGTTATAGGCTATTTTATACATCCAGGTATAAAGCGAACTTTGTTTAGAAAATTTATTAATTCCTTTGTAAACTCTTATGAATGTATTTTGCAACACGTCATCGGCATTTTCATGTGTAATGACTAATTTTCGGATATGCCAATAGAGTCTAACCTGATACAGATCTATGAGTTTGTTAAATGCTCTGTCTCTATCAGTTTCGCTAATCAATTGCTCGATAAAATCGGATTCGTTTACCAACAGTTACATTTATTTGTTTATTCAAAATTACAATTTTGAATGTAAATTGTTACTACAAAATGGTTTAATCATTGTCCTTTCCGTAATTGGAACCCATACAAGTGAAAGAAACAAACGCTTGTATGGGTTATATAGAGAGAGAAATTACTTGGTTTCTACACTTTCAAATACTCCTGTAGCTGAAAATTCCAATTCTAAATGAGTGGCATCAGTTGTGGTGATGTACACTTCAATGTCTCCGTCTCTTTCTTTATGAGCACCATTAATTACAGCACCAGGATAGTTGGTTTCAATATAGGTTTTAATAGCAGTAATTAAATCAGTTAAAGGAATAGAGGAATGGTCTCCAAAATCAGATTTTGTTTTTTCAGAAACAAACTCATAGGTTGCAGAGAAGGTTAGTTTTAAACGTACACTTGCTGCTGTAGTAATATATATTTCGTAAGTTCCGTCAGGCTCAATGTGTGCCAGATTAATAGTCGCACCAGCATAATTAGTGCTGATGTAAGTAGTGATTTCAGTTGGTAAATCGGCAACAGCTACTACAGTATGTTCTCCTAAATGATAAACATCAATTGTACTTACTGAGACAAATGTACCATCAGCGGTAAAGTTTAAATTTAGTTTTGCTCCGTCTGTAGTAACTACAAATACATCGATACTTCCATCAGTTTCTTTAAAAGCAGCTACTGTTTTTGATCCAGGATAATTATCACTAATATAAGTAGTAATACTTGATACTAAATTAGCCAGTGCAATTCGACGGTGTCTGTCTGAATGTTGATGTCTGTGATTGCCATTGGTTTTTAATTCACGCACCGAAACAAATTCGCCTGTGCTGCTAAAATTCAATTTTATTTTAACGCTCTCAGCAGTTGTAATTAATACATCAAAACTTCCATCCGATTCTAAATGAGCTGAATTGATAGTTGCTCCTGCATAATTAGTATTGATGTAAGTTACAATAGCTGCCTGTAAATCGCTAATGGCTACAGGAGTAATTGTGCTGGAGCTAGACAAAAGTCCTTTGGCAGTAAAATTTAATTTGAAAATAGCATTGATGTTAATAATGCCTTTAGAAGCTGTTCCCGTTTTTACATATACGGTATAGGTTCCGTCAGAATTTAAATTGACTTCTGAAATGCTGGCTCCCGAATAGTTTTTAGCAACGTAGCTGCTAATTGAGGTAGGTAAGGTAGCTGCACTGGTGGTTTCATAAGTTAATGCTGCCGTTGTGGAATCGTCAGTTGAATTTGTGCCATCATTTGAACAACTGTACAACGCACAAGATAATGCGAATGCTAAAAGAGAAATCTTTTTCATTTTTTTAAGGGATTAATTGTTAATAGTAGGTAATGGTATTTCATAAATGCATTTTTGGAATTCCTTTTATAAACCTATAGACCCTGCTTTTTTAAAAAAGTTTTAGCGAATGCACAAAAAAATTGAAAAAGTTTACTTTAACACTGATTAGCTTTTTACTCAAGCACGATATCTGTTTTAGCACACACAGATTTTAGCAAGTAAATTTCTTTGTTGGAATCATTGCTCGTACTTTTGTTTTAACTTGTACTCCTGAAAATCATTTAAAACGAATACGATGAAATACTCTTTTATAGCATTCAGTTTTACAAAGAAAGCCCAACAGCTTTCAAAACCGCTTTGGGAAACTCAGCATTTGGCTGTGCCGGAATCAGTGTTGTATCATGCCTCTGAAAAACAACAATATGTAAGTCTGATAGACGGTGCGGGCAACGTAAAAGACGGAAAAGGAGGTATAGCTGTTCTTAATCCCGATGGTAGTGTGAAAAAAGCCAACTGGGTCAAAGGCTTAAATGCACCCAAAGGTTTGGCTCTGTATAAAAAGACACTTTTTATAGCAGATATCGATGCTGTGGTAAGTATTGATATTCCAACAGGAAAAATTATAAACAAACTGGAAATTGAAAATGCGGTATTCCTGAATGATGTAACGGTAGATAAAAAAGGCGTTGTGTATGTTTCTGATACCCGTACCAACAAAATTCATCGTATCAATGACGGTAAAAGTGAGCTTTATTTAGAAAACGTAACCAGTGCCAATGGTTTGAAATGGATTGACAAAAACCTCTATGTTCTGGCTAATACGGAACTTTGGAAAATTGATGAAAACAAACAAAGCAGCATTATTGCCAAAGGTTTCGAAAAACCGGGCGATGGTGTGGAGCAGCTTCAAAACGGCGATTTCATAGTTACATGCTGGGCAGGATTGATTTATTATGTTAAAGCCAATGGCGAAATCAATAAATTACAGGATGTACAAGGACAAATGAACACCGCTGATTTAGGTTATAATCCTAAGGAAAATGTGTTGTACATTCCCACTTTTAACCATAACAGTGTTATTGCTTATAAGTTGCTGGCGGATTAAATTTTTTTTTTAAAGAATGTAAAATAGAAAAACCTTTGCAGTGATGCGGAGGTTTTTTTGTGAAGTTTAGCACAAAAAAAAAAGACCATCATTGCTGATCGTCTTTTAAAAAACAGTTGTAAAAAGGATTGTTTTTGCTCTTTTATTCGTTGGCTACTTCTTCTTTAGGCTGCAACGCCTCTCTCAACACCTGTTGCAACAACTTTTCATTATACCCCTGACTTTCCTTTATACTTTGCTCTAAATCCTCACAAAAAGCCATTAACTCCTCTAACTTAGCCACAATTTGCTCTTGCTCGTGAAGTGGTGGAAGTGGAACTTTCAAGTTTTGTATTTGTGGGAGACTTAGTACAGGACGACCAATTCCGTAAACTGATGATTTTAAATCTTCACCTGTTCCGATTGGGCTTTGAAAGCAAAAATGAACAAACTTACCAATTCTTATATCAATTAATTTTGTTAAAGCAACAGATTGACTTACATAAGCTTCAGGTATTATATTATCAATAAAAGCACATTTTCCAACATTCCCCCCTGTTATCGTTGTTAAAAGATCCCCTTTTTCAACTAAACTTCTTTTCCCTTCAATTTTTGTTGGAAGGTTAACTTTAATTGCATCTTCAATAATTAGACTATTTGTTTTAATTTCTCCAGATCTAATAAAATATGCACCTTCATTTGAATAAAATTTAGCCCAATCTCTTGAACCACTTGTAATGTATTTTGAAATCTCCCCCAATCTACACCAAGCCCAATGCTCAGGAATTTCAAAAGGAATTTCATCGGCTGTAATAGGTGGTAACTCTTTTTCTTTTTTACCTTTTTTGTCACCCTGAGCTTGTCGAAGGGTCGCTTTTATTTTGGCTAACAATTCATGACCTGTTTCACCATTCGTAATTCGTAATTTATCATTCGTAATTAACTTTCCTTGCATCGCTTCACGCAAAAATGCTTGACGCAGTTGTTTCATTAGGTCGAGTTGGTGAGTGAGTTCGGATGTTAACTCTCCAAAAGATATTTTTTGATTTTTAATTTTTTCAATTTGAATTAATTGCTCTTCAACTGATGGAAGCATAATTTCATAATTCAAAAAGAAACTTTCATTCAAATATTTTCTATGTGTAATTCCAGCGCTAGCTCGCTCACATAAATCATAAAAATCAGGTGAATTGGTAAATTGATTGAACCATTCTATATTTAGTTTACTAAAATCTACATCATAAGCCCAGAAATTACCAGTAATAATTGCACCATCAACTTCATCTGGAGCAATTCCAAAAGCCCCATATCTAGCATCAATTTTAGAAACAATAAATTGACCTGATTTAAGTATAAACTGCTTTTTTGTACCAATTTTTTTACCCATTTCGGTATCTCTCAATGATACACCATTGTGATTTATTCTAATAGTAACACGTTTATATTCTTCATTATCCAATATATCAATTGGAATTTTACTTCGTTTTAAGAAATCACCAATTTTTGTCAACTTCATTTAACCGCTTCTTTTAATTGATTTAACAATGAATTACTTTTCTCAAAAGAAGTGTGTAATAGTTCCATTAATTCCGCACTATTGTATTCGTGTACTTCTTCCTGCTTTGTAGGGTTTTTAATGTCTAAATCGTAGTTGCGGTCTATGATGGTTTGAATATCTACTTTCCAAGCAATATCGCTTTCTTTACGGTCGTTCCACCAAGTTTTTATTGGGTTAAACTCTTTGGCTTGTATAGGTTTGGTTTTGTTGTAGGCTTTTTGTCCTTCAGGCAAACGGTGTTCGTAATACCATACTTCTTTGGTAGGCGTGCCTTTGGTAAAAAACAACAAATTGGTCGCTACCGTCGCATACGGTTGAAACACCGAGTTTGGCAAACGTACAATGGTGTGTAAATTACATTCTTCTAATAATTTTTGGCGCACGCGTTGTTTTACGCCATCACCTGTTAACGAGCCATCGGGCAATACAATTCCCGCTCTTCCGCCTTGTTTTAATAAATGAATCATTAAAATCAGGAACAAGTCGGCACTTTCTTTGGTTCTAAAATTCTGCGGAAAGTTGTTTTCATTGTTATTGGCAACAATACCTCCAAACGGTGGGTTGGCTAAAATTGCGTTTACACGGTGCTTTTCGGTAAAGTTAGATAACGGTTGGTCTAAGGCATCGCCAAAACGAATGTTAGGCACTTCCATATCGTGTAAAATCAAGTTGGTCGTGGCTAACAAATACGGAAGCGGTTTGTATTCCCAACCTATGACATTTTCAGCAATGCTTTTGCGGTCTTCTACGCTGTTGGCTTGTTCTTTTAAATGTTCAATAGCACAAGTTAAATAACCACCGGTTCCACAAGCAGGGTCTAATATTTTTTCGCCCAATTGTGGGTTAATCATTTCGGTAATAAAACTAGTAATGGCACGAGGCGTGTAAAACTCCCCACTTTTACCTGCACTTTGCAAGCCTTTTAAAATGCTTTCATATAGTTCTCCAAACGCATGACGGTCTTTGGCAATGTTGAAGTCAATTTCATTCAACTTGTTCAACACCTTACGAATGTTAATACCGCTTTTCATGTAGTTGTTATTCCCTTCAAAAACCTCACGTACAATCAACGCACGGCGATTGCCAGTACTCACGTCAATATTACGCAACGCAGGAAACAATTTTCTATCTACAAACTCAAGCAATTCGTCGCCTGTCATGCCTTCATCATCGCCTGCCCAATTGCCTTTTTCCTTCACCCAATGCAATTCATCAGGAATAGGCGAAATATAATTGTCGTCTAATAATTCGAGTTCTTTGTCTTTATCCGAAAATATTTTTAAGAACAACATCCAACCTAGTTGTTCAATGCGTTGGGCATCACCGTTTAGACCCGTGTCTTGCCACATGATAGTTTGTATGGATTTGAGGATGGAGGAGATGTTACTCATTATCTGTTTTTTATTCTTTTTTAATTTGTTCGATTTTTTTGGATGAAAAAGAAAAAGTCAGTAAAAATCAGCTTTTTAGCTTGATTGTTTTAGTTTTTATTTTTCAATTTTTTTTATGCCAATGTTTATTAATGGTTTTTTATTTTAAAAACAGCCTTTTTAATTTTTATCTACATCGTTGTAATCGCCTGTAAAATAAGTGTTTTGGTGTTTTTTTATTTGAATTTAATTGTGATTTAATTTTTTTTTGCCAATGAGTATGTTTTTCCTTTTTTTAATCCTTCAGTAAAAACCACAGCTTGTTTTTCAAGATTCAATAGACATTTTCTAATGTCTTCGATGGGAACATCTGAAATTCTGGATTGTATCTCAGCACTTTTGCTTTTAGGATAAAGTTTTAAATCTTCCTCAATTAATGCTTTTAAGCGGTGAGGTTCAATGGTTTTTAAAGTTGGTTTGATATTAATTTTAGAATTAGCAATTAATTTAGGATTGATCAAGTATTCAGTTCCTTTTTTTATACCTCTTGAAATGATTATAGCCTGTTCATTAAGACGATGAATGTAAGTACGAAGTCTTTCATCATCGGTTAATTGCAATTCTTTAGTTAATTGGGTAGCTAATATTTTTTTATGACGTGTAATTACACCAAGAGCTATAAAATCTTTTTGTGAAAGTTGATAATTTTTAGCAATAAAATCTAGTAACAGAACCGCTTCTTCGTCTAAAATTTTAGAATATTGGGTTACAGAAGTGGCGTTATAATCAGAGCTAGGAATCGGAAATTCTTTTGCATCCCGACTTGTGATCTCGTATATTAAATTATATCCTGTTCCTTCACCCTCCATTAATTTCAGGTCATGAAGAATTCGAATCAGGTGCGGATTTCTTCGGTAAGTGGTATGCAAAATATTGTCTTTAGTAATACCCATCGGTAAACCACCAGGATTTGTAATTTCTAATCGATCTTGATAAACTTTTATAAAAATATCCCCTGAAATAGTATAACTCTTATGGGCTATGGCATTGATTAATAATTCTCTAATCAATCGTTCGTCATAATGTCTGATTTTGTTTCGGAAAAGACCTTGTGGAAATTCGTCATAATACGTCAATTCAATGGCTTCTTTTTCGATTTCTAATAACAGTTCCTTGGGATTTTTAGAATAATCCTGCCAATCTTCTTTTCTGATTTTCTTTTCTAATTCATCATAAACAATATATTGCACGGTTAATGGATAAACTAATCGACTCCTTTGTGATGCTGTTCCCAACCATAAAACCCCAATATTGGTTAATTTGCCCTTATCGATAAGGTTATAATGCTCGATGATTTCAATATCCGAGAGTTCTTTAATATTGTTTTTAACTCGATCTGATTTTCTAATTTCAGCAGCAAACCATTCTATGTTAGTTTGCGGAACTTCAGTAAATGAAACATTTCTTGCTTGCAATTCCCATTGAAAAGCATCTTTTTCACTGGCTAAGCGCACAATATCTTCGCTTCTTGCAGGTTGGCACTGGTCACCAATACGGATATAGATTTTACCGTCAGCAGTTGTAGCAACTGATTTTAGCGTTGGGTAAACTGTAATACTGAAAAAGGAACTTCCATTATCATGAGTTTCAATTTCACCAAGCTGAAAACCTACATTAAAGCAAAGTGATTTTAGTCGAGTAATGGTATCGTTAGCGGTTTTTATAGATATTTTTTGATTTAATGGTGGTTGTTTGTCTTTGTCTTCAATGCCAATTACAATTTTACCACCATGCATATTAGCAAAAGCAACACTAGTAATAGCTAGATCCCTTAATCCCTCTGACTTGAGTTTTCCGGATAAATCCACTACTTTTTTTAAGCTTTTATAATCTATGCTAATGCCTTCTTCCATTATAATCTATGCTTTTCTGTATAATTCGTTTTCTAACTCTTTGATGGCTTCCAGGTATTTTGTTTTGCTGCCAAAGATACCATTTACAATTTCATAAGCAGAGCCAAAATCATCAAATGGCTTAACGCGCAGTACATCAATGTTTTCAATATTTTCTACTCCTTCATCGGAATATTTATCGAGTAAAGCTTCCAATACTTTACGTGCTTGTTCGCCGTATTTTGCAAAATAGTTGCGTTGTTTCACATTTTCGGCTCTTTGTTTTCTTGACAAAGGCGGCTGGTCATAAGCTACATGGCAAATTAAATCAAACAAATCGACTCGTTTATCAACGGCTTCATACAAAGCTTCTACCATGACCCCTTGTTCTTGTAATTCTTTGATGATGGCTTCTTTTTTATCGGCTTGGTTCCATGTGGTTAAGAAGTCGTCAAGTGAAGTGTACCTGCCGTTAATGATGTTTTTAGTATAATCTTTTAAGCTAATGGTTATGGGTTTGCCATTTGAGTCAAAAAACAATTCTCTACTCACTAGGATTGAAACATCAATACCATTTACATATTGTTTCGGTCTTTTTTGATATTCATCAGTGCTTGATGGTTCTCTAACTACCGCAGGAGCCATTATAATTTCATCTCCTGTAACTTCATCAATAATTGGAGTATCTTCTGTTTCTTCTTCGTCAATGATAGTTTCTAAATCAAGGTCTTCTGTAATGGGTTTTACACGTAACGGATGTCCATCAAACTCAGGGTCAGCAAAATTATCTGTAGCATTTCTAAAATCAAGAATGGTAAAATACAACTTATTAAACTCTTCATTGATACGCGTACCACGACCTACAATTTGTTTGAATTTCGTCATGGAATTAATGTTGGCATCAAGTACAATTACTTTACACGTTTGCGCATCAACACCAGTAGTCATTAATTCAGAGGTCGTAGCAACTACAGGATATTTTTCTTCTGGGTTAATAAAGTTGTCCAACTCACGTTTTCCCTCTTCATTATCGCCTGTAATTTGCATCACATACTTATAATTTTCTGAAACCAAATCAGCATTATGACGCGCAATAGCATTTCGCATACGTTCGGCATGGTCAATATCTACACAAAAAATAATAGTTTTAGCAAAACGGTCAAATCCTTTAAGATACTCTGTTACTTTTTTGGCAACCGCATCCGTTCGCTCTTCAATGACTAAACTTCTATCAAAATCTTTTCTATTGTAAATTCTATCCTCTACTTCGTTACCTTCTTTATCGGTTTTACCCTGTTCTGGTCTGTAGCCTTCTGCATCTACATTCAAAGCCACACGAATTACTTTGTAAGGTGCTAGGAAGCCATCGTCAATTCCTTGTTTTAGAGAATACGTGTACACTGGGTCGCCAAAATATTCGATATTACTGGTCTCTTTAGTTTCTTTTGGTGTAGCAGTCAAACCAACATGAGTAGCATTTTTGAAATACGTTAAAATTTCACGCCAAGCACTATCTTCTTTGGCACTTCCTCTATGACACTCATCAATAATAATTAAATCAAAAAAATCAGGTGAAAACTGTTTGTAAGCATTCGCATCTTCATCCGCACCCGATAAACCTTGATATAAAGCCAAATAGATTTCATAACTTTTATCAATCATACGGTTTTTAACCACAGTCATTTTGTCCTTGAAATGTTTGAAATCCCCACGTTTGGTTTGGTCAATCAAAGCAGTTCTGTCTGCCAGAAATAAAATTCTTTTCTTAGCACCACTTTTCCATAATCGATGAATAATTTGAAAAGCCGTATACGTTTTTCCAGTACCAGTTGCCATTACTAATAAAATGCGATTCTGTCCATTGGCAATGGCTTCAACAGTTCTATTGATGGCTATTTGTTGATAGTATCTGGGTTTGCGACCGGAACCATCAGAGAAATATCTTTGTAAAGCAATTTTTTCACCATTAGGAGTAACAATGCCTTTAAAGTGTTTGTACTTCATCCATAATACTTCAGGAGAAGGGAAATCATCTAAACTGATTTCTGTTTCAATGGTATCATCTGTTGCTGTTCTGTCGTGATATAAAAAGCCATCACCATTACTGCTAAACACACTAGGAATGTCTAATATTTGAGCATACTTCAAAGCTTGTTGAATTCCTGCACGAACCGTATGTTTGCTGTCTTTGGCTTCAATTATAGCGATTGGATTATCTTGATAATATAAAATATAATCTGCACGTTTACGTTCGCCTCTGGTGGTTAATTTGCCACGAACATATATTTTTCCATCGGTAAATGATACTTCTTCTAAAACCTGAGTTTGTAAATTCCAGCCAGCTTTTTGAATAGCAGGAGTAATAAATTTTGAACAAATATCTCTTTCGGATAAATTCGTTTTAATCATCTTAATGAAGTCGGTAGTTTATAAATGCTAAGATATTGAAAAAATATACTTACATATAAAAGTTGAGGCAATTTCTTTAATTTGTTTAGTATTGGTTCAAAACGGTTATGGATGAATTGTTGTAAAAGATCATTTTTTATTCTTGTTGTATAAAAGTTGCTTTGTAGATGGTGAGAGCAGTTCCTATTGAGCTCGTTCCGATAATTATCGGAACAAGAACCCTCAGATTAATTCTATTTTAGAAATTGTTTTGGAAAGTTTAGCACAAAAAAAAAGACCATCATTCCTGATAGTCTTTTCTAAAAAAAGCTCCCCCTCTTGGGCTCGAACCAAGGACCCTCTGATTAACAGTCAGATGCTCTAACCAACTGAGCTAAGGAGGAAACTGTATATTTAATATGCGTAAGGAACGTATTTGTTTGCTATTGTTAAGCTGTGTTAGCTTGTTCTTAGCGGATGCAAATATAAGAGCTTTTTTGAATGTAGCAAATAAAAGAGTGGTTAATTCATTATAAGATTTGGAAAGTTTAGTGCAAAAAAAAAAAGACCATCATTGCTGATGGTCTTTCTAATAAAAGCTCCTCAAAATATAGTTTTTTCGAACCGGTTTAAGACAGATTCAGAGAAATAATATGTAATGAGTTTAGAACTTAGAGTATAATTTTTTGTTACCTAGTAAAAGGTAATTTGAAATATAGAAACTAATATAACAACCATTCTTTCCGCTTCTGAAATTGAAAAAGCCTATGGTAACCATGTGCGTACTCGTTTAAGGCAAATGTTTAATTTGATTGCATTTGATAAGGAAACGAAAGATAAGAGGTAAATTAAACTTTTAGCACATAAATTTAGATTACTAAAATAAGGGTTTAAAATATTACAATTAATCCACACTGAGTAAAATGGTTATTATTAAAAAAATAACTTTAAAAGAATATAAAAATGATATAAAAATGATAGATATTGCTCATATTTATTAGATTTACATATATTTTTAAAATGGATAAAAGTTGAAATTATTGCTCTAAAAATTTTTCAGATAACTGTTTAATTTACAGTATTGATTTAACCAAATTTAATCTCATGTCATCAAAGTATTACTCTATAATAATCTGCTTTTTTATTGTTTTGTTGCATTCATGTGGAAAATCTTCAGGAAAAGAAGATAAAATTACAATTGGATTTTCTCAAAGTGTAGGTAATGATCTTTGGCGAACTTCTATGAATCACTCAATGGAAGTGGAAGCCTCGCTCCATCCGGGAATAAATTTGACAATTTACAATGCTAACAGATCGGCTAGCAGGCAAATTAGTGATATACAGAAATTTATTGACAGTAAAGTAGATGTAATAATTGTTTCTCCATTCGATTCGGACTCAATAGTCCCAGTTATTGAAAAAGCGAGAGAAAATGGAATACCTGTAATTATAATTGATCGTAAAGCAAATACTTCTAATTATACTGCATTTATTGGTGCGGATAATATAGAAGTGGGTAGATTGGCGGGAAAACACATCGTGTCTAGTACTCATGGTAGTGGAAATGTTATTGAAATTAAAGCTGATTTGAAGACATCTCCAGGTTTTGAAAGAAGTTTTGGATTTAAACAAATTGTTAAGCAATATCCGGGAATTAAGGTGATTTCTATATCAGCTGATGATTTTGGTCATCCAAATCAAAATTATAATGAAATATTGGATAGTTTACAACGTGTTGATTTTGTTTATGCATTTAATGATCTAATTGCATATGATGCGTGGAAAATTGCAAAGAAAAAAGGTTTAGAAAAGAAAATAAACTTTATTGGAGTTGATGGTTTAAATGGTCCATATGGTGGAATTCAATTAGTAAAAGATGGTATATTAGAGTCGACTGTGTTATATCCTACAGGAGGTAGTGAAGCTATCAAATTGGCAATACGTTTAGCGAACAAAGAGATAGTTCCCAAAAACAATAAATTAAATACAATTTTAATTGATTCCCTAAATGCAGATATAATGAGTAATCAGTTTGATAAAATTACAATTCAGCAATCGGATATTGAGCAGCAGCAAAAGGTTATCAAAAATCAGGAGAAAAAATATGCAAGCCAGAATAATCTTTTAAAATTGTTGACTTTTTTATTGGTAATAGTCTTAGGTCTGGCTATTTATAGTATTTACTCGAGAATTATGATTAGTCGAAAGAAACAGGAATTAGAGGAAACCAATAAAAAAATCAAACACCAAAGAAATGAAATTAAAAAGTTTTCTAATGAATTAAAACAAAGTAATGAGGCGAGATTGAACTTTTTTACGGGCTTGTCACACGAATTCAAAACACCTTTAACGCTGATTTTGAGTTCGGTTGAATCCCTGGAAAGTGAATTTAAGAATAAAGGAATTGCTTTCAATAAAGAAATTAATTTGATGTATAACAATTCCAGAAGATTACTGCGTTTAATCAATCAGTTATTGGATTATAGAAAAACCGAGGATCAAAAATTTACTTTGAGAGCATCGCAAACCAATTTATTGGATTTTTCAAAAGGTATTGTAAGTGATTTTGACCGCGAAGCAAAGAAAAAGAATATTGATTTTTCATTGACTACTAACAATGAAAATTTAGAGGTTTATATCGATAGAAATTTAATGGATAAAGTCTATTTTAATCTGTTGTCAAACGCCTTTAAATTTACACCTGAAAACGGTAAAATCAGTATTTCGATAAAAGAAGATAGGGAGAATAATGTTGTTCATATTCACTTTAAGGATTCGGGAATTGGCATACCAGAAAAAGAAATTGATCAGGTATTTAACGCTTTTTATCAGGGGTCTAATAATTATAGAAACAGTTCGGGAATTGGACTGCATTTATCAAAGAGTTTTATTGATTTGCACAAAGGAAGTATTGATGTTGTTTCAAAAAACGGAGCAGAATTTATCATTACATTACCACTTGGAAAAGAGCATTTAGATGAAAAATCGATAGTTAAAGAAGCTGCATTAGATTATGTACATCAATCCGATTATTTGGATTCTGAAGTTATTCAAAAGAAAGAACCTCAGCATAATGAGGATAGGTATTCGATTCTTTATATAGAAGATAATGAAGATCTTTTGGATTTTGTATCGAATAAGTTTTCAACCGAATATACTTTTTTTACTTCAGATGGAACTAATGCTGTGGAATATGCTTTAGAGATAATTCCTGATATTATTATTTGCGATTTGAATTTGCCGGAGCTGAATGGATTTCAAATTTGTGAAAAACTCAAAAAAGATTTGAGAACTTCTCATATCCCGACGATTATATTAACCTCTTCGGACGATCAGGATTCTTATTTACAGGCTTTAGATAGTGGTGCAGATGTTTTCCTGACCAAACCATTTAATTTAAAAGTATTGGCGCAGTCCATCAAAGCCTTGCTTTTTAACAGAGAGAAATTAAGGTATTATTATACCAATAATATAATTAATATCGAAGAAGGGACTTTTGGAGTTAGCGAACAGGATTTTCTTAAAAAGCTTAACGAACTGATTGAGAAAAACTTAGATAATTCGGCTTATACCGTGGAAGATTTAGCTAAAAACCTGGCTATTTCCCGTGTGCAATTGTATCGTAAAGTCAAAGCAATATTGGGAATTAGCATCAGTGATCATATCAATAATATAAGATTAGAAAAGTCTAAAGAATTTTTGAAAAAATCAAATCTAACAATTTCAGAGATTGCTTATGCGGTAGGTTTTTCTACACCGAATTACTTTTCAACCTCATTCAAAAATAAATTTGGAATTTCCCCTAAGGAGTATAAAAATATTTAGGTATCATCAGTGTACTTTCTGGTAACATAAACAGAATTAGCGTTCTGTATTGTGATTTTTTTTCAGTTTAATTTGTTGATTTTTAGTTCTTTGTGAATTTGAGGTGTTTTTAAATAGTATTGTAGGAAATGGTAACATTTCAGGAGGGCTAACGGTAATTTAGTAAATATCTTAGTAATAGAATTGTACTATTCTTAAGATTATAAAAGGGATTTGCTTAAATATCTTTTTTCCTTTTTGAATCGAATCTATTGCTAACTAAATTATTTAATCCGGAATTGTCGGGTATTCTTGAATGCATGATAGTTTCGTTAAACCAACAAAAACCATGAGAATGAATTTTCAAATTGTATGCCTTTCTTTTTGTTTCGCACTATTTTATAATTGCAGTAAAGATAGTGGTGCGGCTATCGAAAATCCTGATGCTGCAACCAATGCTCCAGCTTGTCAGACGATAGCTGAATCAGCAAATCAGTATACCACTTTTTATAAACCAACAAACGGTTGGGTAGGAGATCCGATGCCGTTTTATGAAAATGGAAAATTTCATATTTTCTATTTGTATGATGCCAGAAACACCTTGCCTACTTTTCATCCCTGGTATAAAGTGATGACGGCTGATTTTGCCACATTTACCGAAAATAGCGAGATGATTCCAACTGGGAATGCCACAGACCAAGACGGGGCATTAGGAACAGGTTCCGTTTTTAAATGGAACGGAACGTATTATGCTTTCTATACCGGGCACAACGGAATTTTGGATCCCAAAGAAAAAATTATGTTAGCCACTTCAACCGATTTAAAAAGCTGGACAAAGAATCCGTCATTTCAGTTACAGGCTTCTTGGGGATACGATCGCAACGAATTTAGAGATCCAATTATTATAGAAGATAAAAGTAACGGAACCTTTAAAATGTTGATTGCGACACGTTCTGAAGTCGATTTGGTTTCGAATGCGAATGTGCCATGGCGCGCTGTGATTGCGCAATACAGTTCAACCAACTTAATCGATTGGACATTGGAGAAACCTTTTTATGAAGATACTTCTACATTTATAACCGAATGTCCTGACATATTCACGATGGGACAGTATCAATATCTGATTTATTCTAATATTGATGACCGTATGGTGCATTACAAATACCGCTCTTTAACTTCAAATGTCTGGATAACTCCCGAAAACAGTAAATTAGACGGTATTGCTTTTTATGCAGGGAGAACCGTTTCAGATGGTGCTAATCGATATATAATGGGCTGGTGTCCTACCAAAAATAAAAATAGTGATTCCAATGTTTTTGATTGGGCAGGATCATTAGTGACTCATCGCCTGATTCAGCATTCCGATGGAACTTTTGCGGTTGCCATTCCGGATGGGTTGAATGATAAGTTTAATGTTAATGAAGCACTGCAATCCGTAAGTAATTTTGGGATGACAAAACAAGGTGATGCCTATGTTTTGAAGGCTAATGGTTCGCAAAAAGCATTTTCAGTATTCGACAGGAGAGCGGACGCTTTTAAAATTAAAACACATATCAAAGCGACAACTTCTTCGCAATTTGGTTTTGAATTTGGGGCCTGTGGAACACGAAATGAAGTTTTTGCCCTTGTGTTTGATTTAGCCAAAAATCAATTGAGATTGGATAAAGTAATCAAAAACAGTGCGCCGTTAAACCTGACTCAATTACCGCTTAAAGTACCAGCTAACAAAGAATTTGATGTTACAATTGTATCCGAGAATTCAGTGTGCGTCATATATATTAATAATGAAATAGCATTTACGAACCGTATTTATAAAATGAACCGAAATCCGTGGGCTGTTTTTGCAGATAATGGTGAGGTTACTTTTTCAGATTTGAAAATTTTCAAATAAGTCTAAAACCAAGATAAAAGATAAATCAGTTTCGCTTCTAATAAGCACGTTTTGAAAAGAGCGTGCTTATTTTTTAGCCTTACAATCAAGCCCATCAAAAGATATTTTTGACGGGCTTTTTTATGTTTTTTTATAATCAGATTAAAAAGGATTTTTGTAAAAGAATAACACTGTTAATAAGACCATGCTGTTAGACTTATTTACTAAAATAGTTCATCGAAAGGATATTATGATTTCATTTTTAATCCCGTTCTAAAATGAATCTGATTGAACTAATAGTGTTTTGAAAAATCAACGTGCCTAAAATTTTCATAAAAAAATCCCGGTGATCTCTAAAAAAAGCATAAGACTGTGTTAAATGAAACACAAGTACACTGAATCATCTTTCATTTTCTGAAAACAAGCGTAACATCATTGTAATTGGTGTAACATCATTGTAACTATAACGAAATAGTTTTTGGCCTGTGTTTTATTTTAAGCTACTGAAATCAAGTGTTTTGAGGGTGTGGTATTGGGGTTTTGGTGAGATTGTATGTGATTGATACATATTAAAAATATCTAGCTTTTTTTTACATATACCTTAGCAATTCAATTTAATAATTTTTGATAATGAAAAAAATAGTCGTTTGGTCTGTTATTGCTTCGCTTGCAGGATTTCTGTTTGGTTTTGACACAGTAGTCATTTCGGGAGCTGATAAAAAATTGCAAGAGCTTTGGAATTCATCCGATGCTTTTCATGGAACTGTAGTTATGGGAATGGCTTTATGGGGTACTGTTTTCGGAGCCATTTTTGGGGGAATACCTACTAATAAAATAGGAAGAAAGAATACTTTATTATGGATAGGTATTTTATTTTTCTTTTCGGCCATTGGATCCGCTTTAGCAAATGATCCTTATGTTTTTGCGGCTTTCAGATTTATTGGAGGTTTGGGTGTAGGAGCATCTACAATTGCTGCTCCGGCTTATATTTCTGAGATAGCACCGGCAAAAGACCGAGGGAAATTAGTTGCTTTCTATCAGTTTAATATTGTTTTAGGGATTTTGATGGCTTTTCTGTCTAATTATTTGTTGAGAAATACAGGAGAGAATTCATGGAGATGGATGATGGGAGTACAAGCCTTTCCTTCCTTTATTTATACGCTGTTCGTTTTTGGTATTCCTAAGAGTCCAAGATGGCTGTTGTCTAAATCCAGAAATGAAGAAGCTAAAAAGATTTTGGCTTTAATGGGGCAGGAAGCCGATTATGAGCAAATGAAAAAAGAGATTGAGCTGGATAATAGCAATGCCGCTCATACCAATGACAACATTTTTTTAAAAAAATACCGTACTCCACTAATCCTGGCTTTTTTAATAGCCTTATTTAATCAGTTATCAGGAATTAACGCTTTTCTGTATTATTCTCCCCGAATTTTTCAGGAAGCAGGTTTAGGCGAGAGTACTGCATTATTGAGTAGTATTGGTATCGGTGTAGTCAATTTAGTATTCACCTTATTGGGAGTTTCATTAATTGACAGGTTGGGTAGAAAAGTACTCATGTATATTGGGTCAGTAGGTTATATTATTTCGTTGAGTCTTGTTGCCATTGCTTTCTTTTTAAAATGGCAGGGAATGGCAGTTCCTATTTTTCTGTTCCTCTTTATTGCAGCTCACGCAATTGGTCAGGGTGCTGTAATCTGGGTTTTTATTTCAGAGATTTTCCCTAATCACCTCAGAGCTTCAGGACAGGCTTTCGGGAGTACTACGCATTGGGTTTTGGCAGCAATAATTCCATCACTAATTCCATTTTTATTTTCTTCAATCGGAGCGGGTGTGGTGTTTTTATTCTTTGCCGTAATGATGGTTTTTCAACTTTTGTTTGTGGCTTTTTTAATGCCGGAAACCAAAGGAATTTCTTTAGAAGAATTAAGTAAAAAATTAATAAAAGAATAGATCATGACTAAAATTGCTATTAAAAAACACGCTAAATTATTGTTGTGTACCATAGGTTTACTGACTTTGTTTAATTGTAAAGAGTCTTCAGTATCAGATAAAAAAGCATATACGGAAGAAGAATTATATAGACCGAATTTTCATTTTACACCTAAAAAAGGTTGGACAAATGATCCTAATGGAATGTTTTATTATAATGGTTATTACCATCTTTTTTTTCAACATTATCCTGACTCCAATGTTTGGGGGCCTATGCATTGGGGGCATGCAATTAGTACAGATATGGTTAGATGGACTGAAAAGCCAATTGCAATCTATCCAGATGAGAAAGGATATATTTTTTCAGGTAGTGCAATAGTAGATCTAAAAAACACTTCTGGTTTTGGAAGTCTGAAAAATCCGCCTATTGTAGCGATGTTTACCTATCATGATCCTAAAAAAGAAAAAACTGGTGAGCCAGGAGTTCAATCCCAAGGTATCGCTTATTCTTTAGACGAAGGTTTAACTTGGAAAAAATATGAAAACAACCCAGTTATCGAGTTTCCAAGTATAAGAGATTTTAGAGATCCTAAAATGACCTGGGATAACATTCACAAACAATGGTTAATGGTTTTAGCTGCTGGAAATAAAACAATTTTTTATAGTTCTAAGAATTTGAAAGATTGGGAAAAACTTTCCGATTTCGGTGAAAATATTGGAGCTCATGGAGGAGTATGGGAGTGTCCTGATTTTTTTCCAATGATGGTAAATGGAAAAGACGAATATAAGTGGGTGCTTTTACTTAGTATTAACCCTGGAGGTCCCAATAGAGGATCTGCTACTCAATATTTTGTAGGTGACTTCGATGGGAAAACTTTCGTTTTAGATAAAACTTTTGCAAAAGATATAGAAAATAAAAAAGGTATTTGGATTGACTATGGGAAAGATAATTATGCGGGGGTGACTTGGTCTAATATTTCTGAAACTGATGGAAGAAAGCTGTTTGTAGGATGGATGTCTAATTGGGAATATGCTAATAAAGTACCTACAGAAAAATGGCGTGGTAGTATGACTATACCCAGAGAATTGAGCCTTTTTGAAGAAAATGGTCACTATAAAGTTGCTTCACTACCTATTAGAGAGTTGTTGAACTATGCATCAAAAACAATTAAAAAAGATGTTATTAGAATTAAGGATAATAAAACGGTATTGTTTGATAAATCATTGATTGATTTTTCAAGTTTAGATATACAATTTACTCTCGATAATTTGAAAAAAGATATTTATACATTTTCAATCTCCAATAGTGCCAATAATGTTGTCAGTTTTGGTTTAAATAAAAAGGAAAATTATTTTTTCATCGATAGAAAGAAATCAGGTGATTTGTCTTTTTCAGATGATTTTGCAAAACAAATTTCAAAAGCTCCTTTTTCCGGAGATTTCAATAAAATAGATATTAGAATTATCGTTGATAAAACTTCAATAGAAGTGTTTTATGATAATGGAAAAACGGTAATGACAGAAATCTTTTTTTCAGATAAACCGATGGAACAATTTTATGTAACCAAAGGAAATTCTGATTTTAAAATCGAAAACTTAACTATTAACCAATTAAATTTAAACTAAACCCTATGAATTATGAAATGTCAATAAATAATCAAAACTAAAAAAAAGTATTTGCTACTAATTAGCAAAATTCGATTTAGTAATCGAAAATTAAGTATTAACCAATTAAATTTTAACTAAACTATTTAAATTATGAAATGTAAAATCATTCTCTATTTAATTTTGATGGGGTCCTTTTTTTCTCTTTCTGCACAAAACATCAGTATAAAAGGAACTGTAACCTCATCTGAAGATGGTTTGTCTTTGCCAGGAGTATCAGTCTTGGTGACGGGGACTAATATTGGAACAACAACTGATCTTGATGGAAAATACCAACTTAAAAATGTTGCTCCAAATGCAAGTTTAATTTTTAGCTATGTGGGCTATAAAAATCAAACTGTAAAAATCAATAATCAATCAACATTGAATGTTGTGATGGCAACTGAATCTCAAGAATTAACAGAGGTTGTAGTAACTGGATATTCTAAAGAACGTAAGGTAGATGTTACCGGAGCCGTTACAGTTGTTGATTTAAAGCCGATTGAAGGGCAAAGTATGAGTTCAGGTAATGCTATGCAAGCCTTACAAGGTAGGGTTGCTGGTTTACAAATTGAAAAATCTGGTGATCCAAGTGGTGCAAGTAGTAGAATCTTGATTAGAGGAGTAAGTACTTTAGGTAATACCGACCCCTTGTATGTAATTGATGGAGTGCCAACAGTTCGTCCTGAAGTTTTTGCAAGTTTAAACCCAAGTATAATTGAATCCGTTCAAGTTTTAAAAGACGCTTCAGCTTCTTCAATCTATGGTTCTAGAGCAGCAAATGGAGTTATTATTGTGACAACAAAAAATGCTGGAAAAGGTGGCGTTACAAGAGTTTCATATAGCACCAATGTATCGGTGCTTTCAGAGAAAAAACAACGCTACAAAATGCTTAATGCTTTAGATAGAGGAAAAGTGCTTTGGCAAGCTTCTGTAAATGATGGAGCTGATCCATCAGGAGGTTATGGAGAAATCTATAACTTTGATTGGAACAATGATTTTAATAATCCTGTATTAAATAGTGTCTCAGTTAAACCTTATGTTGGTGGGGATACAAATGTACCTGCAGGAGATACAGACTGGCAGGATACTGTTTATAAAACAGGATTGTTGGTAAATAATGATTTATCAGTCTCAGGAGGATCTGATAAATCTAATGCAGTTTTAAGTTTAGGATATTTAGATAATAATGGAATATTAAAATATACTAATTATGAAAGATATTCTGCTAGACTTAATGCTAATTTCAAATTATTTAATGACAGAGTTAAATTTGGTGTAAATTCTCAATTCACTCAATCAAATGAAAGAAATGCTGCTAACGACGTAGGTAATGCACCGGTTCCTGGTTTAGCTATCACATTAGCACCTACAATTCCTGTTTATACAGCTTCTGGCGAATTTGCAGGGCCATTAGGTTCAGGATATTCAGATAGAAATAATCCTTTGTTGATGCAATATTTAAACAGATGGGATAATACTAGAAAAATGTCTTTATATGGAAATGTCTTCACTGAAATTAAAATTTTGAATAATCTTACTTTCAGAAATAGCATTGGTATGGATTTTAATGATTTCCATAAAAAAGATATTGAGCCAATTGTAAGTAATGGGTTTGTTAATAGAGCTAATAATAGCTTAGCTTTAGATACTAATAAATACTCTAGCTTAACTATTTCAAATACTTTAAACTATGATTTAAAATTATCAAACCATAAATTTGGAGTAGTGGTTGGTACTGAATCAACTAAAACTGATTTAAATACTTTATATGCAAAAGCTGAAGGATTTGCAGTTGAATCAGAATCTTATTTTACACTTTCTGCTGCTACAGGAGCAAGAACAAATAATGGAATGTCTACTGGAAGTAGATTGCTTTCTCAGTTTGGAAAATTAAATTATGCTTTTTCAGATAAATATTTGGCAACATTTACTTTAAGAAGAGATGGTTCCTCAAGGTTTGGTCAAGATAATAGATATGGAATTTTCCCTGCAGCTACTGTAGGTTGGAAATTAAATAATGAGGATTTCATGAAAAAGATCACTACTATATCTAATCTTAAATTACGTGCAGGATATGGAGAAGTTGGAAATCAGTCTATTGGGGATAATGCTCGTTTTGGATTATATGAAGCTAGATATGGACCTAACCAAAATGTATATTTCCCTGACTTTTTTAATATTTATTATAATGTCGGTACAGCCTATGATTTGAATGGGACTAACACAGGTAATTTACCTTCTGGTTTTGTTTCTATTCAGGCAGCTAATTCAGGATTAAAGTGGGAATCTACAAAAGAGGTGAACGTAGGTCTTGATTTTGGATTTTTTGGGGATAAATTATCAGGAACATTTGATTATTTTTCTAGAAAAACAGATGGTATTTTAATTAAACCACCAGTTGCTTCTGCTATAGGAGAAGGACAACAACGTTTCGTAAATGGTGCTTCAACATCCAATAAAGGATGGGAATTCACAATTGGTTATTCAGACAAAACTGAATCTGGATTCTCTTACAGTGTTTCTACGAATTTTAGTCATACAAAAAATAAAATTACAAGTTTACCAGAAGAAGTAAGAGCAGCATATCCAGGAACAGCAGCAAATTCAATAATTGGTCATTCACAATTTGAAATATTTGGATATAAAACTGATGGGTTGTTTCAAAGTCAGGATGATATTGATTCACATGCAACTCAGGTTGGTGCTCGTTTAGGAGGTATTAAATTTGTTGACATTAATAATGATGGTATAATTAATTCGAATGATAGAACTTTTATAGGTACAACGCTTCCAAAATTACAGTATGGTGTTAATGTTAGTTTATCTTACAAACAAATTGATCTGTCATTATTTGGTTCTGGTGTAGCAGGAAGAATTGGTGTTGATCCCTACATATACTGGAATAACTTTGTTCAGGGAAGAGAAAATGCAGGACCAGGAACTTTAAATGCTTGGACACCAACGAATACTGATACGGATGTTCCTTCACTTTCTTTGGCACATAATGATACACAAACTTCAGATTATTTGTTTAGAAATAATTCATATTTTAAATTGAGAAATTTACAAATTGGATATTCATTGCCTGAAAGTTTATTAAACAAAACAGGATTTTTAACAAGTTGTAGAGTATATGCTCAGGGTGAAAATTTATTTTGGATTACTCCAAAAGGTTATATTGGTAAAGACCCAGAAAGAACAGATGTGAACAGAATTCCTGTACCTACCACTTTGTCATTAGGTGTAAACTTTAATTTTTAAATTATTCTCATGAAAAAATATAATAAAATAGTTATCAGCTTCATGTCAGTTTTACTTTTGGCATCATGTAGCTCAGATTTTTTAGATTATGAACCTACTGGAGTATTGTCTTCCAGTAACGTGACAACTGCCCAAAATGCAGAAGCGCTTGTGAATGCGGCTTATGCCGGAATAGGGAATGATGAAATGGTGGGGCCTATCACACACCAGTGGGTTTATGGAAGTGTGCGTTCTGATGATGCCTACAAAGGCGGAGGAGGTCGTGGCGATGTAGATGTTGTGGATCGTTACGAACAATACAATTTGACAATTGCTGATTACGGTGATTGGATGTTGCCGCGAACTTGGACCAATCATTATAAAGCGATTTCAAGAGCCAACTTTGCTTTATCTGTAATTAATGCCATTCCGGATGCTGATTATCCGTTGAAGAAAACCAGACAGGCAGAATTACGTTTTCTAAGAGCACATTCTCATTTTATGCTGAAATTGTTGTTCAAAAAAATTCCTTTTATTACAGAGGATTTGACTCAAGAGGAAATTTTAAAAACGTCAAATGATTTGTCAAATGAAGATTTATGGAATAAAATAGCCGATGATTTTATTTTCGCATATGATAATTTGACGCCATCTCAAGATCAGGTGGGTAGAGCTGACAAAAATGCTGCTGCGGCCTATTTGGCAAAATTAAGATTGTATCAGGCATATGAGCAAAATGATACGCACCAAGTTATAAATATTAATGCAGCTAGATTACAGGAAGTAATTGATTATGCGGATGATGTAACGGGTAGTTTGGAAACCGATTTTGGGAATAACTTTTTAGACGGTCACGATAATGGTTCCGAATCTATTTGGGCAGTTCAGTTTTCTATCAATGATGGTACCAATACCGGCAGAGTGAGTTTTGTTACCGGATTGAATTCACCTCACGGTACACCACTTTATGGATGTTGTGGTTTTCATATGGCAAGTCAGAACATGGTTAATGCTTTTAGAACGGATGCAAATGGTTTGCCATTATTGGATACATTCAATAATAGCGATATTTTTAATACTATCAGTAATGGGGATGCAGTTTTAGCTTCCGGAGTTACTATTGACCCAAGAATTGACCATACGGTTGGGGTCCCTGGAAGACCATTCAAATATAAAAATACATTGAAAGCTTCCGGAGATATGGTTTATAAATTCAGTTGGGCGAGAGATCCGGGAGTTTATGGTTACTTTGGAAATATGAAAGAGCAACAATCTCCGGACTGTTCTTGTTATGTGAAAAACGGACCATTCATTGGTACTTCAAAAAATGTTGATTTTATCAGATATGCAGATGTATTGCTATTTAAAGCAGAGGCTTTAATACAATTGAACAGATATACGGAAGCCTTGCCTATCATCAACTTGATAAGAGCCAGAGCAGCCGCCAGTACTGCAATGCCTTTGGCAGCAGGAGCTTCAGATGTGTACAATGTGCAACCTTATGTTTCTTTTCCTTCAAAAGAATATGCCATGAAAGCACTGATGTTTGAAAGAAGATTGGAGTTTGGAATGGAAGGGCCTCGATTCTTTGATTTGGTAAGATGGGGTATTGCAGAGCAAGTTTTGAATGCTTATCTTACTGAGGAGAAAACGAAAAAAGATTTCTTGTCAAATGCAAAATTTACAGCGGGTAGAGATGAATATTATCCAATACCTCAAAGAGAAATTGATTTTACAGGAGGATTATATAAACAAAATCCTGGTTATTAAGAATAAGGTTAATAATGGTTATTTTGGTGTTTTTTTAATTGAGTTAGAGGCAGGTGTAAACTTGCCTTTAATTTTTAAAACTAATAAGATATTGTTAATTTTTTTATGATTTAACCGCTGGTGAATTGGAGGTTCTTTTGAAGTTATTTCAGATAAAATTGTCGTTTTTTATTATTTATTGATGATTGGTTTTATTTAAGTGCAACATAAAAAATCGGGCTTAATAAAATTGTGTTTTTAAGGATAATAAATTCTATTCTTTTGCATTTATTGCGATATAATTTGGAATTTATTTATTCCAGTTTTTAAATGAAAATAAGTTTTAATTTAAATGTTATTTTAAAGAGGTTTTTATGTTGTTTGATATAAATGGGTTATATAATTTAGAAGATAAAATAGAATGGATAGAAAAAAAAAATTAAGTGTAATATGTTTTGGAGAAGTGTTATGGGATGAATTCCCAACACATAAAAAAATTGGTGGGGCTCCTTTAAATGTAGCTTTAAGAATGAATTCTTTAGGTGCAACGATTACCATAATTAGCAAGATTGGTAACGATACAAATGGAGAGGAAATTATAAAATATATTGACAATCACAAAGTAAATTCAGAATTAATTCAAATTGATAATGATTATAAGACTGGAGTTGTACATGTGATGATTAATGAAAAAGGGAATGCTTCTTATGATATTCATTATCCTTCTGCATGGGATAAAATTTGCATATCTGATAAAATGATTAAAATAATTAGCGATGCTGATGCTTTTGTTTTTGGGAGCTTGGTTTGTAGAGATGAGGTATCAAGGTCAACTTTAATGACTCTTTTAGATAAAGCAAAATATAAAATTTTGGATGCCAATTTAAGAGCTCCATATTATACTTTAGACATATTAATCGAATTAATGAATAAAGCTGATTTTATAAAACTGAATGATGAAGAGTTAGTTGAAATAAGCAAAAAAATGAATTCTCCTTATAATTCCTTTGAGCAAAATATAAAATTTATTTCTGAGAAGACTAATACTCAGCAGATTTGTGTAACGAAAGGCGCTTTTGGAGCGGTATTATACAACAAAGGAAAGTTTTATTATAATAGTGGCTATTTTGTAAATGTAGTAGATACCGTTGGGGCAGGAGATTCCTTTTTGGCAACACTAATCATTAGATTATTAAAAGGTAAATCACCACAAAAATCTTTAAATTACGCTTGTGCTATTGGTACTCTGGTAGCTGCAAGTGAAGGAGCAAACCCTGATATTTCTATTGAGCAACTAAAATCATTTATGAATATTTAAACCAATATAAAAAATCAAAAAACGGAGCAATTCTTTAGTTTTGTCAAGGCAATAAATCTGTATTTTAGAAAAAGTGTTCAACCACTTTTCTGGCGCGGGAAAAGCGAGTTTTTTGAGTATAATTTACCTTGAAAACTTAATCATAGTAAATGAGGGTTTTCGAACCAATTCCCTTAATGAGGTAGTGGAGGTCATGTCCAGTATTTCCGGGAGTTTAGAAAGTATGGAAATAAAAAAAGCCATTCCGAAAGAATGGCTTTTCCAATAAAAGCTCCCCCTCTTGGGCTCGTTCCGATAGCTATCGGAACAAGAACCCTCTGATTAACTATGTTTAAGTAGTAGTTTTTCGGAAATTTCAGGATACTTTTTGAGATTATAAATGTATGTTTTGCTTTTCATGCTTTTTATGTGTTTTTCTATTTTTCTTGCTTGAAAAATGTCTACACATTTGATAAGATGAAATACTGTCCAATCATTTGCTATTTTAGTATGTGAGTTTTTAAATATGGTTGAGTTGTGCCATTCCAGCCTAAGTTCAATATCTGAAGTTTCACCGATGTAGAAAGTATCTTTATCTGAAGAATAAATAATGTAAACAAAGTGCATACAATTCGTGAATAGGTTTTAAACAAAAAAAGACCATCATTTCTGATAGTCTTTTCTAATAAAAGCTCCCCCTCTTGGGCTCGAACCAAGGACCCTCTGATTAACAGTCAGATGCTCTAACCAACTGAGCTAAGGAGGAAACTGTATATTTAATATGCGTAAGGAACGTATTTATTTGCTATTGTTAAGCTGTGTTAGCTTGTTCTTAGCGGATGCAAATATAAGACGTTTTTTGAATGTGGCAAACAAAAAATGAAAAAAAATACATTTTTTTTATTTGCCTATAATGGCTTTATAAATATCATTTCCATTAGCAAATACTAACAGTGTGATAAGCAAAACAAAACCAACCATTTGGGCGTTCTCTAGGAATTTATCACTTGGTTTTTTGCCTGAAACTATTTCGTATAACAAAAACATAACATGTCCACCATCAAGAGCCGGAATAGGCAATAAGTTCATTACACCAAGCATGATTGATAATAGAGCGGTAATCCCCCAGAATACTTCCCAGCTCCAGCTATTTGGAAAAATATTATAAATAGCAGCAAATCCGCCTACTTGTTTATAGGCACCTGTATCTGGATTGAAAATCATTTTCAATTGTTTTCCGTAACCTATTAATTGGTCTTTTCCTTTTTCGATTCCAACAGGAATAGATTCTAAGAAACCATATTTTTGTGTACTTACTTTATAGTAGCCTAATTTCTCTAAAGAGTCCATTCCTAAACCTCCCAATTGAACACCTAATTTTCCTTCGTTGTTCACCACAAGCTGAACAACTGTTTCTTTTTGGTCACGCAAAACCACAGCAGGAATTGTTTTTCCTTTGTTTTGGTCTAAAATAGTTTTGGCTTCGTCAAAGTATTTTGTTTTTTGACCGTTTAAGGATAAGATAATGTCTTTAGATTGTAAAGCTTTATTAGTAGATTCTTCAGTTACAGCACCAATTACAAATGGCATTCGGATAGAAACCACAGGAGATTTTTCGTATTTGGTAAGTTGGTCAATAAAATCCTTAGGCATTTTTATAGTTTGTTCAGTACCGTTTCTTTCGATAAGTACTTCTTTACCCATTACGATTTTCATGTTGATTTCGTTGTCAAATTTAACAATTGAAGTTCCATCAACCGCAAGGATTTTATCTCCGGTTTTAAAACCAGCTTTAATCATGGCAGGGTTTTCAATTAAAAGACCATCTTTCAAATCTTCATTTGCGATATAAGTGTCACCATAAGCAAATGCCATCCCAATGTAAATAATAAAAGCTAAAATAAAGTTTACCGTAACTCCACCCAACATAATAATCAAACGTTGCCAAGCCGGTTTAGAACGAAATTCCCATGGTTGTTGCGGTTGAGCCATTTGTTCCTTGTCCATACTCTCGTCAATCATTCCCGAAATTTTTACATAACCACCCAACGGCAGCCATCCAATTCCGTATTCGGTTTCGCCAATTTTCTTTTTTAACAAGGAAAATTTAACGTCAAAAAACAAATAGAATTTCTCAACTCTGGTTTTGAATAATTTGGCAGGTATAAAATGCCCCAGTTCGTGAAGTATAATCAGTAATGATAAGCTCAATAAAAATTGAGAAAGCTTAATAAAAATTTCCATTTTTTAATTTTGGTTCTAATATGACGTACAAAAGTAAGGTTTTCTGTTTGTTTATTTCACAATAATTATTCCATAAGCATTTAAATGTTTGTTAATTAATTTCAATTTGAATTCAGATATTGGCTAAGCTCTTGTAACTTTACTTTTCTCAAATAAAATTATTTTATCGTTTTTAAAAAACAGGATTATGTCTTCAAAATTATTTTCTCCTCTTTCGATAAAAAGTATTACGCTAAAAAACAGAATTGTCATTTCTCCTATGTGCCAATATTCGTCAACAGATGGTTTTGCTAACGATTGGCATTTGGTACATTTGGGAAGTCGTGCCAGTGGCGGAGCGGGACTGATTATTCAGGAAGCGACTGCGGTGGCTCCCGAAGGCAGGATTTCACCGGAAGATTTAGGAATCTGGAAAGACGAGCATATTGAAAAAATGAAAGCTATTACTGCTTTTATCAAAATTCAAAATGCTGTTCCGGGAATTCAGTTGGCGCATGCTGGTCGAAAAGCAAGTGTTTCTTCACCTTGGAAAGGCAATAAAAAACTGGATGCTTCACAAGGCGGCTGGCAAACAGTGGCGCCATCTGCAATACCTTATCACGATTCAGAACCTTTTCTTCCAGAAGCTTTGGACAAAAACGGAATCCAAAAAGTGATTGCTGATTTTAAAGCAGCAACAAAGAGAGCTGTTCAAGCAGGTTATGAGGTTTTAGAAATTCATGCGGCTCATGGTTATTTGAACCATCAGTTTTTATCACCATTGTCGAATTCCAGAACCGATGAATATGGAGGAAGTTTTGAGAACCGCATCCGATTAGTATTAGAGATTTTGGAAGCCGTACAATCAGAATGGCCTGAGAATTTGCCTTTATTCGTTAGAATCTCCGCTACCGATTGGGCAGAAGGCGGTTGGAATATCGAAGAATCAGTAAAGCTTTCTAAAATTTTAAAAGAAAAAGGAGTCGATTTAATAGATGTTTCTTCGGGCGGATTGGTTTCGTACCAGCAAATTCCATTAGGTGCAGGGTATCAGGTGCCTTTTGCTGAAAAGATTAAAAAAGAAACAGGGATTTTAACGGGAGCGGTTGGTTTAATTACCGGAGCCAGTCAGGCAGAAGAGATTTTAACGAGCGAAAAAGCCGATTTGATTTTGTTTGCCCGGGAATCACTTCGCAATCCTAATTTGGGATTGGATTTTGCGAAAGCATTAGGAGCAGAAGTCGATTGGCCAAAACAATACGAAAGAGCAAAATTAAAATAGAAATTGGACTTATTAAGATATTAATTTTAGGCTAAACATTTAAAATATATAAGTCATTTAAGTTTTTTATCTTCTATAAGTGTTTTAAAAGTTCATATAAGATTATTTTCATTTACGAAAATGAAAAATCTGTGATAATTTGTCTAACCTGTCTGCCGGCAAGGCAGGTCTGTGTTGAAATGTAACCACAAAGATTTAAAAAATAATTCGTGCATTCGTGGCATAAAAAATACAAGATAAAAATATGAAAACAATAAAAGCGGCTTTACTTTCTTATGGAATGTCTGGAAAAGTGTTTCAGGCACCTTTTTTAGAATTACATCCAGGATTTGAGTTAGTTGGTTCTTGGGAAAGAAGTAAAAAATTAATTCAGGAAGATTATCCACACGTAAAAAGTTATGCTTCTATTGATGAAATTCTGGCTGATGATGTTGATTTGGTAGTGGTAAATACACCCATTGAAACGCATTTTGAATATACCAAAAAAGTTTTGGAAGCGGGCAAGCATGCTATTGTAGAAAAAGCGTTCACGTCAACAGTAGCGGAAGCGGAAGAATTAGCTGCTTTGGCAAAGGCAAATGGGGTTAAATTAGCCGTTTTTCAAAACAGGAGATGGGATAGTGATTTTAAAACGGTTCGCCAAGTTCTAGTAGATGGTTCTCTGGGTGAAATTGTAGAAGCCGAGTTTCATTTTGATCGTTACAATCCACTTTTGAGTCGAAAACAACATAAGGAAACGGTGAATTCAGGTTCGGGGATTTTGAAAGATTTGGGTCCGCATATTATTGATCAAGCATTGTATTTGTTTGGTTTCCCAAAAGCTGTTTTTGCTGATATTCGGATAACTCGAGAAAACTCAGTAGTTGATGATTGGATTGATGTGGTATTGTACTATACTGATTTAAGAGTACGTTTGAAAGCGAGTTTCTTTGTACGCGAGCCTAATCCGGCCTATGTTCTCCATGGTAAAAGAGGTTCTTTCTTAAAACATCGGGGAGATGTTCAGGAAGACGATTTGAAAGTGATGAAAAAACCTAATTTGGATACTTGGGGAACGGAACCTTTAGAAAAAGAAGGTTTTCTGCATACTGAAATTGATGGTAAAATTATGCATGGCAAAATCCCAACGCTTCAGGGGAATTACTATGATTTTTTTGACGGGGTTTACAATGCAATAGTTAATGATACATTAGAACCTGTTACTGCCGAAGAGGGTGCCAGTGTGATGCAAATAATTGAAGCCGCTATCCTAAGTAATAAAGAAAAAAGAGTGGTTGATTTGTAAATGTTTTAGTATTGGTAGATTTAAAGTTATTTAAGTCAAGAATTCGTCTGTTCGAGTTGGTTTACAATTTGCGATAGAAAATTGTAAACCAGTATCGAGAACTCTAGTTTTAAACAAGGCTTCTCAATACTCCCGACACTTCGGGATTAAATAATAAAGCTATCGCATTATCATTTAAAATCACACGAAGTGACGACAAAAAAACTTAATTTAATGATATTGACCGCAGATTCACAGATTAAGAAAATCTGCGAATTTGCGGTTTTTGTTTTTGATTATGAGGCATCTATTGTTATTTAAATGTTAAAAACAACAAACGATAACGATGTATTATTGCTTGCTTCAATTAAATTAACAGGCGGTGAAAATTCCTTTTTGTATTTTTGCATATTCAATCCCTAAACACTACGCCTTTGTTACGATTAAATTTAATAGGGAGCTTTAGAGCGCAAGGAAAGATAAAAAAGAGTTTTAGAAATGCTAAGATTTCTTATTTAAATAGAGTTCGACTTGCGGTAGCTTCTTTTTATTTTGCAATGGGTTTGTGTTTTGCTACTTGGGCAAGTAGGATTCCAGATATTAGAGTAGCGCTTCATCTTAGTGATGCCGATTTAGGTTCTATTTTATTTGCTTTGCCTGTGGGACAATTAACCATGATGGCTTTCTCGGGTAAATTAGTTACACGTTTTGGCAGTCATCGTTTATTGGTTATTTCGTTGAGTGTATATGCTTTTTGTTTGACTAATTTAGGATTAGCTACAAATGCCTGGCAGCTTGCTCTGGCTTTATATGTTTTTGGAATGTTTGGGAATATGAACAATATTGCAGTCAATACCCAAGGCGTTTATACCGAACAACTTTTCAAAAAAACCATAATGGCCTCTTTTCATGGAGTATGGAGTTTTGCAGGTTTTACAGGAGCTTTACTTGGTTTAGGAATGTTAGCATTGGATTTAATTCCGTACTATCATTTTATTATAGTAGGAATTATTACTATTTTACTTATCGTATTCAATTATAAATATTTGGTGAAAGCCAAAGAAAAAAGAAAGGCTCCTGAGAAGAAAAAACTTTTTTCAAAACCTGATTCGGCTTTGATTTGGTTGGGGGTTATAGGATTTGGTTCAATGGCAAGCGAAGGAATTATGTTTGATTGGAGCGGAATTTATTTCAAAGATATTGTTCAGGCACCGGGACCACTAATCATTTTAGGTTATACCTCATTTATGATTATGATGGCTACTGGACGTTTTTTAGGCGACGGTATGATTAATCGTTATGGAAGGAAATTAGTATTGCAAACTGGAGGAATTCTTATTTCTACAGGACTGTTTACAGCCGTATTTTTCCCCTATTTGGTTTCGTCAATGATTGGATTTATGTTGGTAGGACTTGGTGTTTCAACCATTGTACCAACACTTTATAGTCTGGCAGGAAAACATCCAACTATTCCTCCTGGGGAAGCCTTAACAGCTGTTTCTAGTGTGAGTTTCCTTGGTTTTTTGATGGGACCACCCGTAATTGGTTACATAGCCGAATTGTTTGGGCTTCGATTTTCATTTGCTTTTATTGGTGTTTTCGGGATTATTATTGCTTTCCTTGTTCCAAGAATTAAAGTGATTCAGTAGGATTTTATCAAAAGTTTTTTAAAAACTATTAGAAAAGGCATAGAAAATTAGTCGTCTCCTTTTCAGCTCAATAATTATCCAATAAAAAACCCAAAAAATTATTTAATCAAATCATTTTTTTCTTACTTTTAAATTATTCAAAGTGCCGAATCATTTTTTTAATTGGTTTGATACCACCGCTTTGAATTAGGCTTGGTTCATTTATGACGATAGTCTGATTTCCCAAAAACAAGAATCCTAATGGATTGGAAATATTCATTTTTCGAATATTTCTGAGTCTTTAGTTATGGCATTAAAATCATTTGGATTTATGAAATATTTTCTTGTTCTACTTTTGAGTTTTGGGGCATTCAAAAGTGTAATTGCACAAAATCAGGCGCGAATTATAGCTAAGGTTTTAGATTCTAAAACGTTGAAACCACTTGTAGGTGTTGTGGTTTCTATTCAAAATACCTCCTATACACAACTTTCTAATTCGGATGGAATAGTCATTTTTGAGTCCATTCACGCTGCCGATTATTTAATTCTATTTCATAGTCAAGGCTATAAAGACGCTTTGTTTCCAGTTTCAACTCAAAATTCATTAGAAGTCGATTTAGGAACTATTGTATTAGAACTAGACCAAATTACGGACCAACAAGCAGCTCTTATTCAACTTTTGGAAGACGATTTGACAGATGATAACAGTAGTTCAGAAACTACTTCGGGTTTATTACAATCTTCTAAAGATGCCTTTCAACAAGCGGCCGCTTTCAATTGGGGACAAGCTCGTTTTCGAATCAGGGGTTTGGATATTGAAAATGCAAGTACCATGATTAATGGAATCATAATGAATAAAATATATGACGGTAGACCCAATTGGAACAACTGGGGCGGTCTCAATGATGCAACTCGAAATCAGGAATTCTCGGTAGGAACGACTCCTTCTGATTATACCTTTGGAGGAATTTTAGGGACACAGGAAATCAATACTAGGGCTTCCATTTATAGAGAAGGAAGCCGACTGACTTTTTCAGGAACAAATACAAATTATACTTGGCGTGCTATGGCAACCTACGCTTCAGGAATGAGTAACAAAGGCTGGGCTTATGTGGTTTCGGCAGGGAAACGCTATGCACAAGAAGGGTATTTTCACGGCACAAATTATGATGCTAATTCTTTGTTTTTTAGTATCGAAAAGAAATTAAACGACCAGCATTCACTTAACATTTTAGGCTTTTATACCCCAAATGAAAGAGGTAAAAATTCGCCAAATACGGCCGAAGTAATCCAATTAACAAACGAAAAATACAATTCGTATTGGGGATACCAAAATGGGAAAATTAGAAATTCCAGAGTGCGAACTGTTGCCGAACCCATAGTGATGCTCAACCATTATTTTAAAGTTAACGACCATAGCAATCTCAATTCGGGTCTAATGTACCAATGGGGAAAAGTAGGCAACAGCAATGTTGATTATCAAAATGCTAATAGTCCTGATCCTACTTATTATCGAAAAATGCCAAGCTATTATTTGTCCATGTATGCTCCTGACAACGGAGAATATTCGGGAGATTTTACACCCGATTATGAAAATGCAGCGAAAAGTAAAGAAGCTTTTTTAGCCCATCCCCAAATCGATTGGGAAGCGATGTATCGTGCCAATCAAAATCCTGTAGTGGATTCAAATTCTAATATCATTGGTTATGTGCCAGCGCAAAGTCATTATGTGTTGTACGAGGATCGTTCCGACGATAAAACATTGTCCATGTCTACTAATTTCAATTCGCAACTTAATGAAAATATGATTTTCAATACCGGAATCTCTTTTCGGGACTTGAAGTCGCATAATTTTCAAAAACTCTTGGATTTATTAGGCGGAACTTTTTTTGAAGATATTGATGGGTTTTATAGTGGTTCTCAAGCACAATCCGACTTGAATAATCCCAATCGTCAGGTGAAAGTGGGTGATCTTTATGGTTATAATTATAAGCTTTCGGCAACTGCTGTAGAAGCCTTTACTCAGTTTAAATTTTCCTATAACAAAGTTGATTTTTATTTGGCTCAGTCGTTTTCGAAAACCAATTACCAACGAGAAGGTTTGTATAAAAACGGAATTTATCCCACGACTTCTTTTGGCAAAAGTCAAAAACTTAACTTTGAAAATTATGGATTCAAAGGGGGCGTTCTTTTTAAAATTGCTGGAAATCAATCGTTGAATTGTAATGCCGCGCATCTAACAAGACCACCTAATTTGAGAAACAGTTTTTCTAATGCCCGTTTGAATAATAGTGTGGTGGACGGACTGGAAAGTGAAACACTCAATAGTATTGATGCGACTTATATTTTTCGGACTCCAAAAATCAAAACCCGATTGACCGCTTATTATGCAACGATTAATAATACAACGAAAGTCAGCTTTTTTTATGCCGAAGGAATTTTTGATAATGAAGCAGGTTATACGAATACAAATGCTTTTGTGAGTCAGACATTGACTCGTTTGGATATAAAGAATTGGGGAGCCGAATTCAGTTTGGAATACCAAATAGACCCCACGCTTAAAACTACTTTTTCTGCTGCTTATGGTCAATATACCTATGATAGCAACCCGAATGTGAGCCTTAATAATGATGCGGTGGCAAGTGTTGATAACACAACACCTTCATTTGATTTTGGAACCGCACTTTTAAAAAATTACAAACAGGCAGGTATGCCGCAGCAGGCGTATAGTTTAGGATTGGAATACCGAAATCCTAAATATTGGTGGGTTGGAACCAATGTGAATTTCTTAGCCGATACTTATATTGATATTTCGCCACTATCCAGAACCAATCGTTTTTATACCAATCCAGCTAGCGGTTTTCCATTTCCAGAAGCAACTGAGGAAAGAGCAGCCGAATTATTGCGACAAGAAAAATTGGATTCGGTTTTATTGCTCAATTTGATTGGTGGTAAATCTTGGCGATTTAAAAGTAACACGCTCGGACTTTTTGTTAGTATTAATAATTTGCTGGACACACAATTTAAAACAGGTGGTTATGAGCAAGCCCGAAATGCCAATTTTAGGCAACTCAATCAAGATGTTTCCAGTGGTTCACCTGCTTTTGGTAACAAGTATTTCAATGGTTTTGGCCGCACTTATTTTGTAAATATGTATTTCAGTTTCTAATTTTTAAATGGAAATTTTATGAAAAGTAGCTATACTACCTTTATTTATCTTTTAGTTGGTTTATGGTTTTTTGGAGCTTGCGCAAATGATGAAACCCAAATTCCAAAACTCGTCTGTAACCAACCCGATTTTACAGCAAATAAAACTGTGGCGGATATTAAATCCGCTTCAGCAGAAATTGTGGCTCAATATGCCTATGATGATGTAATTGAGGCTTATGTGGTTTCGAGTGATGAAAACGGTAATTTTTTTAAGACGATTTCGTTGCAAACGTTGCCTACTGCGAGTAGTCCTGCTCAGGGATTTTCGGTTCCTGTTGATGTGTCTAATTTGTACGTAGATTATAGAGTGGGTAATAAAGTGTATGTGAAATTAAAAAATCAATATACTGATTTGTACTTTGGAGGTTTACGTATCGGTTCTTTGTATGTCAATGCTTTTAATTTGGGAGGAGTTGGTAGGCTTTCGCAAAATGATTATAAAAAAGTTTTGTATGCTTCCTGTACGAATGTAAAAGAGGAACAATTAGTTAGCGCGCTGAATTTAGGTGAAATTAACGATAGTCATTTAAACACGCTTGTTGAATTGTCGGATGTACAGTTTACAGAACCAGCTATTGGTCGTCACTACTTTGAAGAAACGAATAATGTAGGCGGTGCAACCAATTGGAATTTGGTAGACAAAAATGGGAACCAACTTATTTTTAGAACGAGTTCCTTCGCTGATTTTTCGAAGAATTTAGTGCCAACGGGTAGTGGAAAAATAAGAGGCGTACTCACTAAATACGATACCGATTATCAGTTAATAGTCAGAAAAGAAGCCGATGTGCAAATGACTGCCAGTCGAAATATTCCTTTTTTTGTTGAAGATTTTCAAACAGTTACTGATGGGACAAATTTAAGTTTGCCCGGATGGAGTAATCTTATAGAAGCAGGAGCAATCGTTTGGAAAGGAGGAATTTCCGGTACAAATGGCTATGCCGAATTTGCGATCACGGGGACTAAAGTTGCCTCAAATATTGTTTGGTTAATTTCGCCTAAAATTGATATGGATACACATACTCATGAAAGTTTATCATTTCGTTCAGCCCAAGACCACTTGGATGTCGATTCGCCATTAAATACCTTGGAAGTATATGTTTCAACTAATTTTGATGGACTGCATGTAACTTCCGCAACATGGACTAAACTCCCTGCAAAAATCCCCACTCAATCTACTCCTTGGAATGAGTTTATAGGTTCGGGAGCTATTGATTTATCGAGTTACACAGGGAAAATCAATATTGCTTTTCGATATATTGGTTCAGGAAAAAATCTAGCTTTAGATGGTACTTTTCAAATAGATGATGTTCAAATTTATGGAGATTAGTTTTTTGTAAATCCCTTTACTATATTTGGCTATTAAAAAAATAAAATTAACTATGAAACATTTGTTATCGGCCTTATTGGTTATGACTCTTTTTATTTCTTGTAAAAAAGAAACTAGCGAAAGTAGTAGTGTAGCTCCAAGTGAGATTCCGTACATTGCTAAAAATGAAAAAGAAATTGAAGACTATGTAGCTAAAAAAGGATTAAAAGGAACTAAAACCGAATCAGGATTATATTATGTAATCAATAATCCAGGTACAGGAAAGCAAGCTACTCCAGCGTCTAATGTAACGGTTGCTTACAAAGGATATTTTATGGATGGTAAAGTATTTGATCAAAGTGATGAAAAAGGAATTTCTTTTAATTTAAACCAAGTAGTTAAAGGTTGGACAGAGGGAATTTCGTATCTAAAAGAAGGCGGAAGTGCAATACTAGTTATTCCAGCTAAGTTAGGATATGGAGGTAGTGATAATGGTGCTATTCCAGGAGGTTCCGTATTGGTTTTTGATGTAAAATTGATTTCAGTTAATTAATTTCTTTTTTTAAATTTCAATGGTTTTTAGGGTGTTTTTAAGGAATTATAAATCCCATTTCTACGTTACAAATCACTAAATTTGTAACCTTATTTAAAGACATGTTAGAAAAAGAAGTAATAAATTTTGAAAAATCGGTCATTGTAGGTATCATTACCCAAAACCAGAGTGAGGAGAAACTCAATGAGTATCTTGATGAGTTAGAGTTTTTGACCTTTACCGCTGGTGGACAGGTGGTGAAACGTTTTTCGCAAAAAATGGATAAACCGAATCCTAAAACGTTTTTAGGTACAGGTAAAATTGAAGAAATCCATTATTTTGTAAAAGAAAATGGTATTTCAACTATCATATTTGATGACGAATTAACGCCTTCGCAACAAAAAAATATTTCCAAAATTATCGATTGTAAAATTTTGGACAGGACGAATTTGATTCTGGATATTTTTGCCCAAAGAGCCGAAACTTCCTATGCGCGTACTCAGGTAGAATTGGCACAATGCCAATATTTGTTACCAAGACTTTCAGGATTGTGGACACACTTAGAGCGTCAAAAAGGAGGTATCGGGATGCGTGGTCCTGGGGAAACGGAGATTGAAACCGACCGTCGTATTGTACGTGACCGAATCTCATTGTTGAAAGATAAAATCAAAACCATCGACAGGCAAATGGGCGTGCAACGCAGTAATCGTGGCGCTATGGTTCGTGTGGCTTTAGTAGGTTATACCAATGTGGGAAAATCGACTTTGATGAACGCCATTGGGAAAAGCGATGTTTTTGTCGAAAACAAATTGTTTGCTACCTTGGATACTACTGTTCGAAAAGTGGTGATTAAAAACTTACCGTTCCTACTTTCGGATACCGTAGGATTCATTCGAAAATTGCCTACACAATTGGTAGAATCGTTCAAGAGTACGCTGGATGAGGTTCGTGAAGCCGATTTGTTATTGCATGTAGTAGATATTTCTCATCCAGATTTTGAGGATCATATTGCTTCGGTAAACCAAATTTTAGTAGACATTAAAGCGAGTGATAAACCAACATTGATGGTATTCAATAAAATTGACGCTTATCGTCATTTGACCATTGATGAAGACGATTTGATGACTGAGAAAACGACTAAACACTACACACTTGACGAGTGGAAATCTACTTGGATGAGTCGTGTAGGAGAGCAAAATGCCTTGTTTATTTCGGCAGCTCAAAAGCAAAATTTCGAAGAATTCCGAGAAAGAGTTTACGAAGCCGTACGTCAAATTCATATTACCCGTTTTCCTTATAACAAATTTTTGTATCCGGATTATAAGGATGCTTTGGAAAAAGAAGAATAGCATTTCTAAAATATAGATTACTGTAAATCCCTTTTGAGTTTTTCAAGAGGGATTCTTTTATGCTATATATTATAATTAAAATCCATAATTAATTCCTAAGCCAAAAATTTCCCTAACCTGAACTGCTTTGATGGCATTGTCATCGTAAATAGCCAGCATATTGATATTGGCGGAAAGGTATTTGTTAATTTTCATGACGATGTTCATCTGATAGTTAATATCTACATTTTGAGGGTCTTCAAGATAATTAGAATACAAATTCAGAATGTTTTCAATAGACACATTAGTTATGGGACTGAATTTGTAATATGCTGATATGCTTGCTCCTAATTCGAATCGGGTAGTTTTCCCTTGTGCAACACCAAATGAAGTACCCAAATCTGTAAAATGTTGGTGTACTACAATTAATTTTCCTGCCGCAGGAGAGAAGTTTACACTGGCATTGTTGTCTTTTTTCCATAAAAATCCTGGCCCAAATTGGAAATACGCTGGTGAAAAAAGATGCGAAATTTTGACATCATTTTTATCAAGTCCAGTATCCATTTGTGATTTAAAATTAAAGTACATGGAGTAGTACCAATTTTTCACCGTAGATTTTTTACCCCATAGCGAATTTAATTCAAGACGATCATCCGTTTTTGCTATTCTTTCATTCCCTTTGATTTTACTCAATCCATAGGCTAATATGAATTTGCTATCCCATACTACATTGCCTTTTTTGTAATTGAAATCATAGTTTATACCAAAATTCCCTGCAACATTACTCGTTCCTCCACCTAGCCATTGTCTGTTGTAGGCAGATTGGCTTAATAATAGGTTCATATTGCCTTTGGTTGTCCAAACCTTAGTAGTATCCTTTATTGTTTCTTGTGCTTTTGTGATTAAGAATGAAAATACAAATACGGTGGTAAGAAGAATGTTTTTCATTTTTTTGGACTTTATGTTAAGTAAATATAAAAAAAATGCTACTTAAAAAGTAGCATTTGAGTTAGTATTTTCCTAAGCTTTTTTAGGTGCCTTGTACAAAGGTACAGCCGAACAGGCTTCTCCATACATGATGCTTCTGGCGTAAGCTTGCAAATAATGAGCAGCTAAGATGTAAGCACGAGTTGGAACCGGTTTTTTAGAACAGCCCTTAATGATTACAGGCTTGTTTTCATAAGCGGTATAATCGATTTTAGGAAGTAATTCTTCATACAAAGCTGCATTCAAATCATCAATTGTTCCATCTATAATTTTTTTGGCATAAGGGGCTAAATGTACCGCAACTAATATGGATGCCCATGCCGGCACAATAGCATCAGTACTGCAATTGATCGCAACAAAATGATCTTGGTATTGCGACCAATCATGGTTTTTTAACTGTTCTCTAAAGTCCTTTTCCCTTAATAAAAAACCTTCAAATAACCATTGCGAAATGTCAATTTGCGTACGAATGCCCTTTGGAAAGTAATCTTCTAAATCGAAAACTTCCAATACACTATTTGCTACTTTGTTAACTATTTCTTCCATTATCATTAGTGTTCAGTTTATAGTTTATAGTAAACAGTAGATATGCTGTCTGCCTACTGCTACTGTCTACTGAATACTTTTTTTTAAAGCATTCCCAATTCTAATTTGGCTTCTTCGCTCATTAAATCTTTGCTCCAAGGTGGGTCAAAAGTAATTTCAACTTCTGCGCCTTTTACACCTGGAATCGATTTGATTTTTTCTTCTACCTCTCTAGGTAAACTTTCTGCTACTGGGCAGTTTGGTGACGTAAGTGTCATTAAAATTTTTACTTCGTTGTCTGTATTTACCATTACGTCATAGATCAAACCTAATTCGTAAATGTCTACGGGAATCTCTGGATCGTAAATGGTTTTTAATTTCATTACAATTGATTCTCCTAATTCTTCGGTATTTATTACTTGTTCCATTTTTTAATTATTTTTTGAACCATATAAGACATATAAGTTCATTTAAGTTTTTATTAATTTATTTATAAGTGGACCTATAGTTCGTTTGAGTTTCTTGTTGTCTTAAATGATTTTAAAACATATAAGTCATATAAGTTTTTGGTTTACTATTAGAAGTAAAAATAAGTTCATTTTAGTTTTCTATATGTGACTTTTAATAATTCAATCTTCAAGTTTAGTGTAAAAATCATTTACTAAGGTTTTTTGACCTTCATAGAAAATGTTTTTCACATTAAAATTAATCAATAAACCCATTGGTGCTTTTAGTAAGTTCATATAAGTAAGTAATTGTGCTTCGCAAATTGGATTAATTTCATTAACTGATTTTAATTCTACTACCAAAGTGTTTTCTATTAATAAATCGCATCTAAGTTTTGAATCTAATTCATGACCTTTGTAGTTCAATGGTATCAATACTTCTGATGAATAGTTAATCTTTCTTAATTCTAATTCTTTTTTAAAACATTGATGATACACACTTTCTAATAGTCCGGGACCTAAACTTTTATGTACTTCAATGGCAGCGCCATTAACCTGGTAAACTAAATCCTTGAGATAACTTCTTGTGATTATCATCTTTTTCAAAAATTTGTATTGTTTAAATCATTACTATTAAGAACTTATATGACTTATATGTTTTAAAATTAAAATTTTTAATTCTTAGACTCGAAAGCTAAAGCATACATTTTGATATTCTTAATCATTGAAACTAAACCATTAGCTCTTGTTGGTGATAAATGTTCTTTTAAACCTATTTCGTCAATAAAATCCATATTCGCATCGATGATGTCTTTTGGCGTTTGATTAGAAAAAACGCGGATTAAAATAGCAATTATTCCTTTGGTCAAAATAGCATCACTATCGGCAGTAAAAACTACTTTGTCGTCATTTTTTTCGCCTTGTAACCAAACTTTAGACTGGCAGCCTTTGATTAAATTTTCGTCTACTTTGTACTCTTCTTTGATTAATGGAAGATTTTTTCCTAACTCGATGATGTATTCATAACGTTGCATCCAGTCATCAAACATCGAGAATTCGTCTACTATTTCTTCTTGTATGTCTTTAATTTTCATTGTTTTGTTTTGCAAATGAATTTATTTTAGTCACTAATTTTTGTAATGCTTCAGGAGGATAACCATGATCGAAACTTTGTGATTCATAGGTGTTTCCTTCAAAGACTATTTTTAATTGCGCTATCGCGGCACCATCATAAAATCGTTTTTCTGTTGGTGATTTTAAATCTTTAATAGTTTCTAAATGAACTTCGTTAAAAAGATGTATCAGTTCTTTCCAGTCGGTATCATTTATTTTAGTGGTAACAATGTTTTCTTTTCTATTTGATTGTACACTAACTTCTTTATTTTTGATAATTATTTCTCTAAAAAATCCTCTGGAAGTGGCTGTATAAATTAGCTGTGCTTTTTGCACTTTCTTTTGTGCATCGCCTTCACAGCAGCCTTTGTTTAGAAAAATAGTTAATAGAAATAAGGCTAGTACTTTCATAAAATAGTTAAGATAACATCATTTTTGCTTTTTTTACCCCTTCAACCAAGGCATCAATTTCTTCTTTGGTATTGTAAAAAGAGAATGAAGCTCTAATAGTTCCCGGAATTCCAAAGAAATTCATAATCGGTTGGGCACAGTGATGACCTGTACGTACTGCAATTCCTAATTTATCGATGATAGTCCCAATGTCGTAAGGATGAATGCCTTCAATATTAAACGATACAACCGATGTTTTATTTTTAGAATTTCCATAAATACGTAAACCTTCAATTTCAGAAAGTTTTTCGGTGGCATAGGCCAATAGTTCTAATTCCTGTTGTTGAATATTTTCAAAACCAACAGAATTCATATAATCTATTGCTGTTCCTAGAACAATTCCACCGGCAATATTAGGCGTTCCTGCTTCAAATTTATGAGGCAATTCGGCATAAGTCGTTTTCTCGAAACTAACTTCCTTAATCATTTCGCCTCCTCCTTGATATGGTGGTAATTTATTTAACCAAGTTTCTTTTCCGTATAAAATACCAGTTCCTGTAGGTCCGCACATTTTGTGTCCTGAAAAAGCATAGAAATCACAATCCAGCGCCTGAACATCCGGTTTTAAATGCGGTACTGATTGTGCTCCATCAATTAAAATAGCAGCACCTACTTCGTGGGCTTTGTCAATCATGTATTTGATAGGATTGATAATTCCTAGAGCATTCGAAATATGATTAACAGCGACAATTTTGGTTTTTTCAGAAAGTAATTTATCGTATTCAGCCATAATCAATTCGCCATTTTCATCCATTGGGATTACTTTCAGAGTAGCGCCTGTTTTTTCGCAAAGCATTTGCCAAGGAACAATATTGCTATGGTGTTCCAAATGAGAAACGATTACTTCATCGCCAGGTTTTAAAATGGCAGCAAAACCATTGGCAACCAAATTAATCCCAAAAGTAGTCCCCGAAGTAAAAAGTACTTCATGAGCATGTTTGGCATTAATATGATTTTGAACTTTACCACGAGCTATTTCATAAGCATCAGTAGCTAGTTGGCTTAAGGTGTGAACACCACGGTGAATGTTGGCATTGATTTCTTGATAATATTTTGCAATAGCATCAATTACCACCTGTGGTTTTTGAGAAGTGGCTCCGTTGTCGAAATATACTAATGGTTTTCCGTTTACTTTTTGATTTAAAATCGGAAAATCGGCTCTTACTTTTTGAATGTCTAGCATAACTATTTAGAAAAATTCTATTTTACAAAAGTACTAAAACTAAAATTGTTTTTTGCTTCAATTATTTGTTTTGATTGATTGTGGTATAAGTTTAATTTATGAGAAGGATTTATAGTATAAAAATAGTTCTATTTCATTTTTGTATTATAAAATCAAAAAGGGCACAAGATTATCGGAATAAACTTTGTGCCCTTTGAACTATTTTTTGTCTAAAATTACAAATCGAATCCTAGTTTCACTCCTAATTTCATAGCAATGATAATTGTAATTCGTTGTTTTAATTCAGGTATTTTAATGTTTTCGATTACTGCATTAGAAAACGCATACATCAAAAGGGCTTTGGCTTCTTTTTTAGGAATTCCGCGTTGTTGCATGTAGAATAAAGCGGTTTCATCTAATTGTCCTACGGTACATCCGTGTGAACATTTTACATCATCGGCAAAGATTTCCAATTGTGGTTTTGCATTGATGCTTGCTTTGTCGCTTAAAACAATGTTATTACTTTGTTGGAACGCATTTGTTTTTTGGGCTTCTTTTTCTACGAAAACCTTTCCGTTGAAAACTCCTGTTGAACGGTCATTGTAAATCCCTTTATAATCTTGGAAACTTTCGCAGTTTGGTTGTGCATGATTCACTAATGTATAGTGATCTACGTGTTGTTTGTCTCCAATGATGGTAATTCCGTTTAATGTACTGGTCAATCTTTCGCCAAAGTGGTAAAAATTCAAATTGTTACGCGTTAAATTTCCACCGAAAGAAAATGTATGAACAGAAGCGTGACTTTCTTTTTGTTGCGATACATAAGTATTGTCAATTAAGTTGGCTTCGTGATTGTCATTTTGAATTTTGTAATAATCAACAATGGCACGTTTTTGAGCAAAAATCTCCGTAACTGAATTGGTTAAAACTGGATTATCGCTTAAACTTTGATGACGCTCAATAATTTGTACGTGTGAATTCTCACCTACAATTACTAAGTTTCTTGGTTGTACCATTAAAGCTGCTTCGTTTCCAGTAGAGAAATACATAATCTCAATTGGTTTGTCGGCCACCTTGCTTTTAGGTATGTTGATATAAGCACCTTCGATTGCAAAAGCAGTATTCAATGAAGTAAGGCTGTCTTCTGTATTGGCGATTTTGTTAAAATAGTTATCTATAACCATTTTGTATTTCGGTTTTGTCAATGCCGAAGACATTAGGCAAACATCGATTCCGTCGTGAGTTGTAGAAGATAAGTGCGAGCTAAAAATACCATCGATAAAGACTACTTTATAAGTGTCGATTTCATGAAGGAAGTATTTTTTTACTTGATTAAATTCAATAGCGCTATCTTTTTTAGGAAAAACAGTAAAGTCATTCTTAAGAATGGCATTTAGCGAAGTGTATTTCCAAGCTTCTTCTTTTTTTGTTGGGAAACCTTTTTCTTCAAAGTTCTTTAATGCCGAAGTTCTAACGTTGTGAAGCTCGGTTTGAACATCTACGCGCTCTTCAAAGGCCATGAACGATGAGATTAATTTTTCTTTTAATTCCATTTGTCTTTTTAGTTATGAGTTGTGAGTTATGAGTTATGAGTTTTGTAAACTGCTAACTGTAAACTGCAAACTAATTATACTTCTTGTTCTTGTTTAATCCAGTCGTATCCTTTTTCTTCTAATTCTAAGGCTAGGCTAGCATCACCAGATTTTACAATTCTTCCGTTGTATAAAACGTGAACAAAATCAGGAACAATATAGTCTAATAATCTTTGATAGTGTGTAATAACGATAATTGCGTTTTTGTCGCTTTTTAATTTGTTTACACCATTGGCAACAATTCGTAAAGCATCGATATCCAATCCAGAATCGGTTTCGTCCAAAATAGCTAATTTTGGTTCTAACATTGCCATTTGGAAAATTTCGTTACGTTTTTTCTCCCCACCGGAGAAACCTTCGTTTAATGAACGAGATAAAAACTTACGGTCGATTTCTAATAATTCTGATTTTTCACGAATTAGTTTCAACATTTCGTTAGCTGGCATTTCTTCTTGGCCATTTGCTTTACGAGTTTCGTTGATAGCTGTTTTCATGAAGTTAGTTACGGATACACCTGGGATTTCAACAGGGTATTGGAAAGAAAGGAATACCCCTTTGTGTGCTCTTTCTTCAGGAGCTAGTTCTGAAATATCTTCGTTTTGCAAAAGGATTTCTCCTTCAGTTACTTCGTAATTTTCGTTTCCTGCAATAATTGCAGAAAGTGTACTTTTTCCAGCTCCATTTGGTCCCATTATCGCATGAACCTCTCCTGCTTTTATTTCAAGGTTAATTCCTTTAAGAATTTCTTTATCGCCTACAGTGGCGTGTAGATTTTTTATGCTTAACATTTTTCGAATGTGTTTTTTATACTTTGATTTATGACTATCCTACGGAACCTTCTAATGAGATTTCTAATAATTTTTGAGCTTCTACGGCAAACTCCATTGGTAACTTGTTCAAAACCTCTTTACTGAAACCATTTACGATTAAGGCAATGGCTTTTTCAGTTGGTATTCCACGTTGGTTACAATAGAAAACCTGGTCTTCACCAATTTTAGAAGTCGTTGCTTCATGCTCTATTTTAGCAGTTGGATTTTTGCTTTCGATATAAGGGAAAGTATGTGCTCCACAATTATTACCCATTAATAAAGAATCACATTGAGAGAAGTTACGTGCGTTTTCAGCTCTTGGGCTTATTTGCACTAATCCTCTATAGCTGTTTTGCGATTTTCCTGCCGAAATACCTTTAGAAATAATAGTCGATTTAGTGTTTTTACCTAAATGGATCATTTTTGTTCCAGTATCTGCTTGTTGGAAGTTATTCGTTACAGCAATCGAGTAAAACTCACCTACCGAATTATCCCCTTTTAATACACAAGAAGGGTATTTCCAAGTAACAGCTGAACCAGTTTCTACCTGAGTCCATGAAATTTTAGCGTTCGTTTCGCATAAACCTCTTTTAGTTACAAAGTTGTAAACTCCACCTTTTCCTTCTTTGTTTCCAGGGAACCAGTTTTGAACGGTAGAATATTTAATCTCAGCATTATCTAAAGCGATTAATTCAACCACTGCAGCGTGTAATTGGTTTTCGTCACGACTTGGAGCAGTACAGCCTTCTAGGTACGATACATAACTTCCTTCATCGGCAATAACTAAAGTTCTTTCAAACTGACCTGTTCCTGCCTGATTAATACGGAAATAAGTTGAAAGTTCCATTGGACATTTTACTCCTTTTGGAATATAACAGAAGGAACCATCAGAGAAAACAGCCGAGTTCAAAGCAGCATAAAAGTTGTCCTTTTGGGGCACTACTGTTCCTAAATATTTACGCACTAATTCTGGATGTTCTTTGATAGCTTCAGAAATACTCATGAAGATAATTCCTTTTTCACCTAATGTTTTCTTAAAAGTTGTAGCTACCGAAACCGAGTCAACTACGATATCCATCGCTACATTATTCATCATTTTTTGCTCATCGACAGAGATACCTAACTTTTTGTACATCTCTAAAAGTTCAGGATCTACATCGTCAAGAGTTTTATTTGGGTCAACCTTTTTTGGTGCCGAATAATAGGAAATCGCTTGAAAATCAGGTTTTGCATAATGAACATTTGCCCATTCTGGCTCAATCATTTGTTCCCAAGCTCTAAAGGCTTCAATGCGCCAATCAGTCATCCATTGTGGTTCGCCTTTTTTGTGTGAAATGGCACGAACAATGTCTTCATTTAAACCAATAGGAAAAGTCTCCGATTCCAAATTGGTGTAAAATCCATACTCGTACTCTTTCGTTTCGAGTTCGATTTTTAAATCGTCTTCTGTATATTTATTACTCATTTTGTGTGTTTAAAGATTGTTTCGTCTTTAATTTGAGACGAAAAAATTTAAAGAATTGGGTTTCTTTAAATAGTTTTTAATCGTTTATTCTTTCGTTAAGGATAGAATCCTAAAAATCATTTTTCTGTTTGATTATAGAGAAAAACTCTCCCCACATCCGCAGGTTCTTGTTGCATTTGGATTATTGAAAACAAATCCTTTTCCATTCAATCCACCTGAATATTCTAAAATTGTTCCAGCGAGATATAAAAATGATTTTTTCTCCACAGCAATAGTGATGTTATTGTCTACGAAAATCTTATCATCTTCACCTTTGTTTTTGTCGAACTTTAAATCGTAAGATAAGCCCGAACATCCGCCACTTTTAACACCTACTCTAACATAATCGGTCGCGGCATCAAAACCATCTTCTTGCATCAAGTCGATAATTTTCTTTTTGGCTGTATCAGAAACCTTTATCATTGTTGTATAGATTTTGTCTAAATTAACTGCAAAGATAAGGCATAAAAACTGTATTCTACAATAGATAACATTTTTATAACTAATATGGAAATAGATATTATTTATTTTTAAACTGTTTATTGATGGGAAAGCGAACTTTATAGGAATGTTTCATGGAGAATTTGTAGTAATAAATGCATTTTTTCAAATATCGGTGAATGGTTTTTCATAAATTGCAAATTCAATTGTTTGAGAAATTTATATATACATGAAATTATATCCTATAGAAACCGGAAATTTCAAATTAGACGGAGGAGCTATGTTTGGCGTAGTGCCAAAAACCATTTGGAATAAAACCAATCCAGCTGATGCTAATAATTTAATCGATATTGCTGCAAGATGTTTGTTGATCGAAGATGGAAACCGATTAATTTTAATTGATAGCGGAATGGGAAATAAACAATCCGAAAAGTTTTTTGGATATTATTCGCTTTGGGGAACACATTCTATGGATGCCTCTTTGGCTAAATATGGTTTTCATCGCGATGATATTACAGATGTGTTTTTAACCCATTTGCATTTTGATCATTGTGGTGGTTGTATTCAATGGAATAAAGACAGAACAGGATATGAGCCAGCTTTTCAAAATGCCCGATTTTGGTCGAATGAAAATCATTGGAAATGGGCTACTGAACCCAATTCAAGAGAAAAAGCTTCCTTTTTGTCAGAGAATATTTTGCCAATGCAGGAAAGCGGGCAGTTGCATTTTATTAAAAGATATGAAGGTGATTTTGTAGATAAATCCGAGTTGGGTTTTGATATTTTCTTTGTAGACGGTCATACCGAAAAACAGATGATTCCACTTATCCAATATCAAGGAAAGACCATTGTTTTTTGTGCCGATTTATTGCCTACTGCTGGTCATATTCCTATTCCTTATGTCATGGGATACGATACTAGACCATTGCTAACAATGAATGAGAAAACCAAGTTCATGAACATAGCTGCTAGTAATAATTACTATTTGTTTTTAGAACATGATGCCCACAACGAAATTATCACAGTGCAACATACTGAGAAAGGTGTTCGATTGAAAGAAATTTTGTCTAATGAAGATTTCTTAATTTAATGTTAACCAAAAGCTGTCTAATTAACAAAAAAACATACTTTTGTTATTTTTACCAAACATATAATAAAAATTGTATCAATGAATAGTATCAAAGTTAGTGGTATATCACTTATTTCAGCTTTAGTATTGGCAGCTTGTGGTTCACAAAGACAAGTAGCAAACTATAGTGCTTTCAAAGCTATTAGCGCTCCTTTAAATGTAAAAAAAGTTTCTCCCTTAAAACAGGAGGATTTAAAAAGATGGAGTCACTTAGACCTAGTAAAAGATACTATTCCAGGTATGAGCGTGGATAGGGCTTATGCCGAATTGTTAAAGGACCGTAAAGCCGTTAAAGTAATTGTAGGTATTGTAGATTCAGGTGTTGATATTGAGCACGAGGATTTGAAACCTGTTATCTGGACAAATAAAAAAGAAATTCCTGGTAACGGAATTGATGATGATAAAAATGGTTTTGTAGATGATGTTCATGGATGGAATTTCCTTGGAGATATTGTAAAAGAGCATCTGGAATATGAAAGGATTGTAAAAGATAAATCCTTAGTTGATGAAACGACTTTCCAAGAAGCTAAAAAGCTTTATGATAAAAAATTTGTTGATGCTCAAAACGAAATGAGTTATTACACCAAGATGAGTGCTAATGTTGAAGAAGCCGATAAAGTACTTCAAAAACTATTAGGGAAACCAATTTATACGGCGGATGATTTAAAGGCTGTCGAATCTAAAGATACTTTGGTTCAAAAAAGTAAAACACTTATGCAAAGAATGTTTTCCTATGGTCTTCCAATAGCAGAGTTGAAATCAGAAATTCAACAGCAAATAGAAGCTAAGAATGAAATTTTAAAAGGACAAGAAACTTTAAATATCGATTACAGAAAGGTGTTAGGCGATAATCCTAATGACATCACTGATACTAAATATGGTAATGGAAATGTAATTGGACCAGACAAAAAAGAAGCACTTCATGGAACTCATGTTGCTGGTATTGTAGCTCAAACTAGAGGAAATGGTTTAGGCGGAGATGGAGTAGCTAGTAATAATGTCGAAATCCTTACTGTTCGTGCCGTACCAGATGGAGATGAGTATGATAAAGATATCGCATTGGCTATTCGTTATGCAGTAGATAATGGGGCGAAGGTAATTAATGGAAGTTTTGGTAAATCATTTTCTCCTCACAAAGATTGGGTTTTTGATGCTATTAAGTACGCTGCTAAAAAAGACGTTTTATTTGTTCATGCTGCTGGAAATGATGCTAAAAATATTGACTATGCTGATAATTTCCCAAATGATTCTGAGGATAAAATCACCGAAATTGCTGACAATGTAATCACTGTTGGTGCTTTAAACTTTCAATATGATCAAAATATAGTAGCTCGTTTTTCAAATATTGGAAAAATCAATGTAGATGTTTTTGCACCAGGAGTACAAATTTATGCTACAACTCCTGAAAATAGCTATCAGTTTTTACAAGGAACGTCAATGGCTTCTCCTAATGTGGCTGGAGTTGCTGCGTTAATTCGCTCATATTATCCAAAATTAACAGCTGCACAAGTAAAACATATTTTAATGGAATCTGGTGTGGCAATTGATAAGGATGTTATTGTGGGAGGGAATCCTAATGATGTTCGTCCGTTTAAAGAATTGTCTAAAACAGGAAAAATCGTCAATGCTTACAATGCTGTTTTAATGGCTAATGAAATGGCTAAAAAATAATTTATCTTTATCGAAATTAAATGGAAGGACCTAACATCCTTCCATTTTTTATTTTACAACTAGTATGAAACAAATTCTATTTTTTGCATTCCTTTTTATAAATGCATTTTCTGTTGAGGCTCAAAAAATGCCTTATTGGCAACAAGCTGTTGATTATAAAATGGAAGTAGCTGTAGATGCCGAAAAGTATCAGTACAAAGGGAAACAACTATTGGTGTACACTAATAATTCTTCAGATACTTTAAAAAAAGTGTATTATCATTTGTATAATAATGCATTCCAACCAGGAAGCGAAATGGCAGAAAGGGCTGATAACATCAAAGATCCTGATGCTAGAATGGTACGAAAAAATAAAGTAGGAGATTCTATTGTTAAAGAAAATCGGATTCAAAATTTAAAGCCAAACGAAATTGGTTATTTGAAAGTAACTAATTTTAAGCAAGATGGACTTGAAGCTACAACAAAGACAAAAGGTACTATTCTAGAAGTGCTCTTAGCAAAGCCCATTTTGCCTCATTCGAAAACCACTTTTACGTTGGATTTTGAAGGACAAGTACCTTTGCAAATTCGTCGTTCAGGTCGAAATAACGCCGAAGGTGTAGCCTTATCCATGTCACAATGGTATCCTAAAATAGCCGAATTTGATTTTGAAGGTTGGCATGCCGATCCCTATATCGCCAGAGAATTTCATGGTGTTTGGGGAAATTTTGATGTAAAAATTACCATTGACAAAGATTACGTTTTGGGTGGTTCAGGCTATTTACAAAAGCCTAATAAAATAGGGCATGGTTATCAAGATGCTGGAGTAGTTGTGAAACATTCCCGAAGAACTAAAAAACTAACTTGGCATTTTATTGCACCTATGGTTCATGATTTTACCTGGGCAGCCGATAAGGAATATCTACATGATGTGGTAAAAGGCCCTAATAATGTAGACCTACATTTCCTGTACAAAAACAATCCTAAAATTATTGAAAACTGGAAAAAAATGCAGCCTTTAATGGTTAAGGTGATGGATTTTTACAACAAAAATATAGGCAATTATCCCTACAAGCAGTACTCGTTTATCCAAGGAGGCGATGGTGGAATGGAGTATGCCATGTGTACGTTGATTTTAGGAAATGGATCACTTGAAGGTACTTTTGGAACGGCAACACATGAGCTAGGACACGCTTGGTTTCAGCATATTTTAGCATCAAATGAATCTAAGCATCCATGGATGGACGAGGGTTTTACGACATACGTTGAAGATTTAGCGGTCAATGAAGTTTTAGGCAATAAAGCCAAGAATCCATTTGAAGGAAATTATAAAGCTTATTATTCACTGGTGAATTCCGGTAAGGAACAACCGCAAACTACCCATGCCGACCGATATGATGAAAACAGGCCTTATAGCATTTCGTCTTACATCAAAGGGAGTATCTTTTTGTCGCAGTTGGGCTATCTTATAGGTCAGGATAAATTAGCAGAAACCATAAAGAAGTACTACAATGATTTCAAGTTCAAACATCCTACACCTAATGATATTAAACGTACAGCGGAGCGTGTATCGGGAGCCGAATTGGATTGGTATTTAACCGATTGGACACAAACAACCAATACGATAGATTACGGAATTTCTTCTGTTGTGGAAAAAGGAGATAAAACAGTAATTAATTTAGAGCGAATAGGTAGAATGCCAATGCCTATTGACTTACAAGTCGAATATACAGATGGGACTTTAGAAAATTTTTACATTCCGTTGCGCATGATGTATTTTGAAAAAGCAAATGCTAATCCAGCTGTTAAAAGAACAATCCTAAGCGATTGGACTTGGGCGAATCCAAAATACGAATTAAGCATTCCCGTGGTAAAAAGCAGCATCAAAAAAATCACCATTGACCCAAGTGGTTTAATGGCGGATGTCAAAGCAGAAAATAATAGTTACGAAGTGAAGTAATTTTTAAAGTCACATTTAGAAACAATAAACCCGACAGTTTTTAGAAAGCTGTCGGGTTTTGTTTTAAAGGTCACAGTCAAATGCCTGCGCTAAAGTTTGTCTCTATCTGAGCGATTGGGTTTCGATTTTATCGATACATTATTTTCACTGTGTCAACAATTTTAAAGCATAGATCAAATTTATATGATTTTAGTACTTGAATATCTTTGGAATGTTTGTAATTATTTGCAATATCACTAGTTAATTTAGTTTTTGAGTCTTTTTTTCTAATTACTACATTTAGATTTATATCATCTTTGCAGGTTAATTTTTTTAAATTATTTAGATAAATTTTGTAATTATTATCCGGTTTTATTAGTAATATTTTATTGGTTCCTTTTAATTTATTTATTAAAGCTAGAGAAAAATAATTTTTACCTAAATAATCAATACTAATTGAATTAATAATAAAATCATTCGATTTTAAAAGAGATATTTCATTACTTTTTGTATTGATAATTAAGGTTTGATAATCTATATGTTTACATCCTGTAGACAGCATGAATAGGAAAAAAGCAAAAAAACTAAAAATGAGGTTTTTATGTAGTATCATTTTTTTGATAATGTAAGATTTTGTTTCAATAAACTAGAGTGGATAGGATTTAATTTTAATTCGAATCCACAAAGATTATCAAGAACAAATCTAATAAAAATATTCTTACACTTATCGGTTGTTATTCTTTACTTAAAGAAGTGTACGAAATTAGTTTTACTTTGTAACTTTGCGGTTCAATGAAAATTACGATGAAATACAAGCTATTCTATATATTTGGTTTGTTGCTTTTGATGGTTTCTTGTAAGGAAGAAGACAATCGAAAAAGACTAGCTGAACAGCTCAAAGACGCCCAAAAGAAAAAAGTCATTTTTGAAAACATCCAGAAAGGCTGGGATTTTTATGATGAACCCATCAATGAGGCTACAGAAGAAAGTATAAAATCCTGGAATGAACTTCGTATGTTCATGCAGGAATTGGCACAAAAACCTAAAAAAACGATTGGCGCATTCCAACAAAAATCGGATGCGATTTCAAAAAAAGCCATGGTGTTGAACGTGAATATTCCACCATTATTTGATAAACCACAAATTAAAAGCCGTATTCAGGTTTTGATTACTAAGGTGCGATTACTGGATATGTACATCCATCTTGATAATATTCCGGATAAAAAAGTAGTGCAATTAGTAGGCGAAGTCAATAGAGAATTGGCCACTTTGCAACGTCAAATGGATATAATAACAGAGAAAAGTAAAATTCCAGTTGAAGAAGGGGAAGACGAGATGAGAAGAATGTTGTTGGACTCGGCAAGAGCGATTCCTAACGGTCCAATGATGCCAAATGGCTCGATGATGCCTTCAAGTACAAGAGCAATTATTAATCCTAACGATGCGAGAGTTGAGTAAATCTGCCCTTTATACTATTTACGAAACTTCTCCTAAAACAATACAAATTACCAAAGCGTTAGAAGAGAAGCAGGGTGCCAAATTACATCTAAGTGGATTGTTAGGTTCGGCCATGTCGTTTGTTATTCGTTCGGTGTTTAAAAAAGCGGAACTTCCTTTTTTACTTATTTTAAATAATAAAGAAGAAGCAGCTTATTATTTGAACGATTTAGAACAAATGGTAGGTGAGGAAGATGTGTTGTTTTATCCTAGTTCCTATCGTCGTCCGTACCAAATTGAAGAGACGGATAATGCCAATGTATTGCTTCGTGCAGAGGTGTTGAACCGAATTAATTCGCGCAAAAAACCAGCTGTTATAGTCAGTTATCCTGAAGCGCTATTTGAAAAAGTAGTAACTCGGCGTGATTTGGACAAAAATACTCTCAAGGTAACTGTTGGCGATAAGGTTTCAATTGATTTTATCAATGAAGTTTTATTCGAATACGAATTCAAAAGGGTTGATTTTATTACGGAACCCGGTGAGTTTTCAGTGCGTGGTGGAATTGTAGATGTATTTTCATTTTCGAATGATAATCCGTACCGAATTGAGTTTTTTGGCGATGAGGTCGAAAGTATCCGAACTTTTGATGTGGCTACCCAATTGTCGATTGAACAGCAAAAGAAAATCACCATAATTCCTAATGTCGAAAACAAAGTTTTTCAGGAAAATAGAGAGAGTTTCTTAGATTATATTTCAGAGAAAACCGTTCTTTTTATACAGAATACGGAAGATGTTTTAGCGCAATTAGACAAACAATTTGCCCGTGCCGAAGAAGCTTTTGAGAAATTGTCTAAGGATATCAAGCACGCTACACCTGAGCAATTATTTTTAGACCAAAAAGCTTTTGTAAAACGTGCGTTGGATTTTTCAGTTGTCGAATTAAGTTCAAAAGCGATTTTCAGAACCACTAAAAAGTTTGAATTTCACATTTATCCGCAACCTTCGTTCAACAAACAATTTGATTTGTTGTTGAATAATTTGAGCGAGAATCATTTTAATGGCTATAAAAATTATTTGTTTTGTTCGAATGAGGCTCAGGCAAAGCGTTTTCATGATATTTTTGAAACCCTAGATGAAGCCAATTCGGAGAATATCCGTAAGCAATACAATACCGTTGTGTTGCCTATGTATCAAGGTTTTATTGACGAAGAGAACCAAATTTCATGCTATACCGATCACCAAATTTTTGAGCGCTACCATAAATTTAGCATCAAAAACGGTTATTCTAAAAAACAGAATATCACCTTAAAAGAGCTGACTACACTTTCAGTGGGCGATTATGTGACACATATTGACCACGGAATTGGGAAATTTGGTGGATTGCAAAAAATTCAGGTCGAAGGCAAAACGCAGGAAGCCATTAAATTGGTATATGCTGATAATGATATTGTGTATGTGAGTATTCATTCGCTACACAAAATTTCAAAATACAACGGCAAAGATGGAACGCCACCAAAAATATACAAATTAGGCTCGAATGCATGGAAAGCTTTAAAGCAAAAGACCAAAGCCAGAGTCAAGCATATTGCATTCAACCTGATTCAATTGTATGCTAAAAGGCGATTGGAAAAAGGTTTTCAATACGCGCCCGATAGTTATTTGCAAAACGAATTAGAAAGTTCGTTCATTTATGAAGATACACCGGACCAAATCAAATCGACAGCCGAAGTAAAAGCCGATATGGAGAGCGACCGCCCAATGGATCGTTTGGTTTGTGGAGACGTAGGTTTTGGAAAAACAGAAGTCGCTATTCGTGCCGCTTTCAAAGCAGTGGATAATAGTAAACAGGTGGCGGTTTTGGTGCCAACAACTATTTTGGCCTATCAGCATTTCCGAACTTTTTCGGAGCGATTGAAAGATATGCCAGTAAAAATTGGCTATTTGAATCGTTTTAGAACAGCCAAACAAAAGGCAGAAACCCTAAAAGAATTAGCTGAAGGGAAATTAGATATTGTGATTGGAACACATCAATTGGTGAACAAAAATGTCGTTTTTAAAGATTTAGGTTTGTTGATTGTAGACGAAGAACAGAAGTTTGGTGTAAACGTAAAAGACAAATTAAAAACTATTGCTGCCAATGTGGATACGCTGACTTTAACAGCAACGCCAATTCCTAGAACCTTGCAGTTTTCATTAATGGCAGCTCGTGATTTGTCAGTTATTACAACACCTCCGCCCAATAGATATCCTATTGAAACGAATGTAGTAGGTTTTAATGAGGAAGTAATTCGTGATGCGATTTCGTATGAAATTCAGCGTAACGGTCAGGTCTATTTTATCAATAACCGCATTGAAAATATCAAAGAAGTAGCCGGAATGATTCAGCGTTTGGTGCCCAATGCTAAAGTGGGAATTGGTCATGGACAAATGGACGGTAAAAAACTCGAAGAACTGATGTTGGCTTTTATGAATGGTGAATTTGATGTTTTGGTAGCGACGACTATTATCGAAAGTGGATTGGATGTACCTAATGCCAATACCATTTTTATCAATAATGCCAATAATTTTGGTCTCTCGGATTTGCATCAAATGCGTGGACGTGTGGGAAGAAGTAATAAGAAAGCCTTCTGTTATTTTATTTGCCCGCCTTATTCGTCGATGACTGAGGAAGCCCGAAAACGTATTCAGGCTTTGGAGCAATTTTCTGAATTGGGTAGCGGATTCAATATTGCCATGAAGGATTTGGAAATTCGTGGTGCTGGAGATTTATTGGGAGGAGAACAATCCGGTTTTATTAACGAAATTGGTTTCGATACCTATCAGAAAATTATGAACGAGGCAATTGAAGAGCTGAAAGAAAACGAATTCAAAGATTTGTATCCGGTTGAGAATGATATTGAAACCAAAGAATACGTAAAAGACCTGCAAATTGACACCGATTTTGAGTTGTTGTTTTCGGATGAATACATCAATAATATTTCGGAGCGTATGAATTTGTATAACGAATTGAGCGCCATTAAAAATGAAGAGGAATTGCAGGTTTTCCAAAATAAACTCATTGACCGTTTTGGTCCTTTGCCTCAAAGAGCTAATGCGTTAATGAATAGTATCCGAATCAAATGGGTGGCTACTCGTGTGGGAATCGAAAAATTGGTGATGAAACAAGGGAAAATGATAGGTTATTTTGTTTCTGATCAACAATCGGATTTTTACCAGTCGAATCGTTTTCATAAAGTTTTAGTCTTTGTTCAAAAAAATCCAACACTTTGCAAAATGAAAGAAAAACAAACCGCTAATGGTTTACGTTTATTGCTGACTTTTGATAACGTAAAATCAACCAGAAGAGCTTTGGAATTGATGGAGCTATTGGGAGGAAAAGAAGAATAAAACTGTTTCTTTTGTAACTTTCTGTTTGATTTTTGTATTAAAAATTTGAATGTTTTTTGGGTTGAAAAATAATTTCAATGTAGTTTGACGAATAATTTGAATTTAAGGAGTATTGCTTTGTTTTTTTTATAAATTTAATCTTTTTAATATTAAATTTTTAGTTATCGGCTATATGACATTAAAAAAAACGTCCCCTAAAATACTTTGTTTAATTGTTTCTTCAAGTGTAGTTTTTTTGATTCTTTATGCTGTTTTATTGTATTATATTAATAAGACAGAAAAGGATGCTTATCGTAATTCGGTGGAATTATTTGAAAGCAAAATCAATGAATTATTATTATTAGAATCAAAACCTATACTCACGGCTTTAAAGAATGATACCAACTGGGATGAGTTTGTTGAATTTATTAAAACAAAAAAACAAAGCTGGTATGATGAGACTATTAGTAATGAATTAGATATTTACGGTGCCGATTACTTAGGGGTTTATGATCAAAATAAAAAGTTTATAACCCGTACCCCAACTGCTGTAATTAAGACTATTGATTTTATTCCGAGGCAAGCTATGCTTGTTTTGGATAAAAAAAGAGTAGCAAAATTCTATATAAAAATTCCCGAAGGTATTGTAGAAGTAACGGGTGCTACGATTCATCCTTCAGACGATCCTTTAAAAATAAAGACAAAGCCTTTTGGTTACTTTTTTGCTGTTCGTTTAATTAATCAAAAATTTATAAAGAACTTAGAAAAAATTACAACGTCCAAAATTGCTTTTTTAAATAGTGATGAAAATAGAGATGAGCAAAGGCATATTGTTAGTACTGTTTATCCTTTAAAAAACTCCAGAGGTTTACTTATTGGTAAATTACTTTTTGAGCGAAATTTTGATGTGTTTTTTGAGAATACTATTCGAATTTTATATATCATCATTACTGTTTTTATAGTGTATTTAGTAGTAAGTATTTATTACACACAAAAATTAGTTTATCGCCCATTGTATTTCGTGCGAAGAGCGCTTCAAAGGGGGAGTTTGAGTGCTATAGCTGAGTTGAAAAAGACTAGTGGAGAGTTTAGTTATATAGGTAATCTGTTTGAAGAAAACAACAATCAAAAAACGGCTTTAATTAAGGCTAAACTCAAGGCGGAAGAAGGGGATTTGTTAAAGGCTTCTTTTTTGGCAAATCTATCTCATGAGATAAGAACGCCAATGAACGCTATTAATGGTTTTACAGATCTTATTTTGAACACAGAACTTAGTGAAGAAGAACGAATAGAATATCTGACTATCATTCAACAAAACGGAAAAAATTTAACATCAATTATTGATGATTTGATTGAAATGTCAAAAATTGATACCAATCAGATAACACCGAATTTTACTGAAATCAACTTGGAATCCTGTATTGAAGAACTTTATAAAACGGTTAAGGTAACAATACCGAAAAAGAAACCTTTAAAGTTTAAGTTATACAAGAGTTCTGTTCCTGCGGATTATAATATTGTTACAGATGCGATTAAATTAAAACAAGTTGTAATTAATTTATTGACAAATGCAATCAAGTATACCGATGAAGGTCTGGTAACTTTTAAGTATGAGATTAATGAAGAAGAAAAATTAATTCATTTTACCATACAGGACACGGGTTCGGGAATTGATGAAAATCATCATAAGCATGTTTTTGACCGATTTAAGCGTATAGAAAATGATCAGTCTATAACAGTAGGAGGATTGGGACTGGGACTTTCTATTTCTAAGGCTTATATAGAAATTCTGGGAGGAACTATTAGTCTGGAGTCAAAAGTAGGAGAAGGTTCTATCTTTTATTTTTCAATTCCTTTGAAATATGCAAAAGTGGAGCATATAGTGGTTAAGCCAATCCGTGAAAAAGAATTAGCAAAATCCCAGAATAGGGTAATTTTGATAGCTGAAGATGATAATTTAAATTTTTTATTGTTTCAAAAAATGATGAAAGATAAAGGTTATCAGATTATAAGAGCCGTAAATGGACAGGAGGCAGTAGATATTTGCATCAATAATTCTGATATTGATTTGGTTTTAATGGATATCAAAATGCCTGTCATGAATGGGTTTGAAGCCATTGAACTGATAAGGCCTATTCGTCCACAATTAATTATTATAGCCCAGACAGCTTATTCTTCTTCAGAAGATAAAGCTAAAATTGAAAAAGCAGGTTTTGATGATTATATAACTAAGCCCTTGAATAGAAAACGTTTGTTTGAATTAATTGATAAATATTAATGTATTTCAAATGAATGTAATCAAAAGTTTTTTTTGTCCAGTACTACTGTTGTTGTCGGGTTTTGGTTTTTCGCAAGAAGAAAAACCAGGTGAGGATGAGGTTTCAGAAGATAAAAGAATTAGTTTCACTATTGATGTAGTGAGTCGCTATGTTTGGAGAGGACAATGTTGGGGAGGTGATTATTTGGCTGTACAACCTTCGTTAGAATACGCAGTTACTCCAAAATTTACAATAGGAAGCTGGGCAACTACTAATTTTAAAAAGGATTACTATTATCCGGATAATGAAAATTATTATAAAGGATATCAGGAAATAGATCTTTATGCAAGTTATCAGATTGCTGATTTTTTGCAATTCCAACTTTGGGATTATTATTGGCCTTCGGTAAGCAGAGTGGAAGGAGTGAGTAATAAATTATTTGATTATGGGCCTACGAGTTCACAAACAATAGACGCAATCTTGTATTTTGATTTTTCTGAAGGATATCAATACCCATTTAATGCTACCATAAGTACATTTGTGGGAGGTAATGATTATCAATACAACAGCAGAGATGAACCTAAGCGTAATTACACTACTTATTTCGAATTGGGATATGTTTTTAATTTGTTCGAAAATTCCCCTCATAAATTAATTCAAAATATAGAATTAGCGCCTTCGGCCGGTGTTGTTTTAAATAACAAGGCTGCATATTACAATTTTGCTGATTATGATAAACCTTCGTTGGTTAATTTAGCATTAAAAGCAAGTAAGGAGTTTGATTTAGGGAGTAATATTATAATGCCAATTTCGCTGAATTATGTGCATAATGGAGCAACAAAAAACACTGATTTTTTTGGGAAGAATTTCTTAATTGCGGGGGTTAGTTTTAGTTATTGATTTGATTTCAAATAATTTTTTTGAATAAAAAGCATAAAAAAAGCAGGTCTTTAAAAAAAGCCTGCTTTTTTCAGTTGTTATGTTTGTTTTTAGTTTTTCAAATCTTTGATTACTTTGAAAGCTACATCAACCTGATCTTCACCAACCAAAATAGTGAATTCATTAGAAGTCGAAATTACTTCGTTGATGATAATTCCTTCCCAAGCCAAACGTTGGAAAATAAAATAATAAATTCCTGGAACCACAATGTTTTCTTTTGGTAATTTAACTGTTATAGAAGCTAGATTGTCTAATTTCTGAATTAATTTTTCATTAGAAAAATGTTTGTCTACTAGTTTGTTTACGGTATTGCTTACCACGATATTAATTTCGTTTACTCCTCTTGACGAAGTGTAAAAAACATCCGGAAAACCATTGATGTCCGAAATTAATTCGGCTTGTTTGTTTAAGACGGTTTCTGAAACTGCAAAAGTATAATCTGTTAAAGCTGAACGTACCGTAATTTCACCAATGTTTTTAATTACCTTATTGATTTTATGGTTTAGTCTGAAATCCAGTTCTTCCGTCAGTCTTTTTAAAGACATTACCACAGCACCCTGTTTTACTTCTTTTCCAAACTCACTCTCCAACTCAGACATGATATTCCTGGATAAAGAGGTTAAATTGATGATTCCAAGTGACAAAGCATTTAATAAAAATGGTTTTGTTTTGATGTAATTTTCGACAATTGAAGAAACTGTTTTCATAATCAAATAGGTGTTTTTACTTAGTTTTTAAGTCGATTTACTTAGTAAAGTCGTTAAAATTGCACGCAAATATAATAAAAAAAACAATTTGTTATAAAAATAACATAAAAAATGTCGTTAAAAATGAAAAAAAGCATCAGTAATATGTTCAATTACAAATGATTTATCGGATTTGTGAATGGAAATAATGTCAAAACGGACGTTGAGATCAAGATTATTTTCGACTACGTAGTTGTCAACCGCTTTCGTAAGTAGTTTTATTTTTTTGCTGTTTACAGCATCTTGTGGAAGGCCAAATTCAAGTGACGAACGCGTTTTTACTTCAATTATGGCAAGTGTATCTTCAAGTTGTGCAATAATGTCTATTTCGGCTTTCTGAAAAGTCCAATTGGTTTCTACTATAGAATAGCCATTGTTTTTTAAAAAATCAACGGCTAATTCTTCTCCTAATTTTCCTAATTCGTTGTGTTCGGCCATTTGTAAGAGTCTTCAGTAGTAAGTTTTTTAGTATTCAGCGTATTAGTTGCTCAATTATTAAAATTGACTAGTCTTCAAATTTCAAAATACTTTTTTCGGCTGTAACTTCCATAGTTACCTGGCTGCCTAAAACCAGTGCTCTGTTGTCCTGAATATGTCCCGCCGGGAAATTGTAAATCACCGGGATGTTATAAGTTTTAGTTACATCTTCAATAATTTGGACAGCATTCTTTCCCCAAGGGATTTCATTGTCTTTCATCTTTGTCATCGAACCTACAACGATACCTTTGATGCTTTCTAAACAACCATTTCGTTTTAAATTCATCATCATGCGATCGATGTGGTATAAATATTCGTCTAAATCTTCAATGAATAATATTTTGTCTGTACAATCTATGGACGAAGGTGAACCAAATAAACTATATAAAATAGATAAATTTCCGCCCACTAATTCTCCTTCTGCTTTACCTAATCGATTCATAGGATCTGAAGGGATTTCGTAACGTAAAGCTTCGTTAAACAAAGCTTTTTTTAATGTTTCTTTGGCTTCTAAAGTGGCTCTTGGAATACTTACAGGCATAATTCCATGAATGGTTTTGTAACCAAGTGTATTTAAATGGTTGTGCAAAACAGTAATATCGCTAAAACCTACTATCCATTTTGGATTTTTTTTGAATTGTGTAAAATCTAATGAATCAATAATTCTAACTGTTCCATAGCCTCCTTTTACACACCAAATAGCTTTAATATTTGGATTGTCTAGTTGGGCTTGAAAATCAGCCGTTCTTTCTTCATCAGTACCCGCAAGTTGATTGTTGTCTAAACCAATACTTTTACCAATTACGACTTCTAGTCCCCAATTGTGTAAAAGGTCGATGGCAGGTTGTAATAAGTTTTCAGTATATTTTCGGGCAGTTGCAACAATGGCAACAGTGTCCCCTTTTTGTAAAGTAGCCGGTGTAATCATAGGTTTTTGGGCTTGAATGGTGAAAGTTTGAAAAAAGAATAATAGGAATACACTTGATATTCGGTTTAAAGATAAAAATCGAGAAGTAGGCATACGAGTGTTCTCCTGAAAAATTAAAAAATCAAAATACTTCTGTTAAGTATCAAAACAAAGATAGCTAAAATTAAAAAATAGTGTATTGCAAATTATACGAAATGGATTAAATTTACGAAACACCTTTAATACGAGTTGTTTATGTCTAAATCAGGAAGTATTGTATTTCTTTTTTTATTTTTTTTTCAAATAGGTTTCGCACAACCTAAAAGTTATCGTATTCACACCGTAGCTTTTTATAATTTCGAAAATTTATTTGACACCCTAAATGATCCAGAAGCGTATGACGAGGAATGGACACCTCAAGGGAAACAACATTGGACTTATGATAAGTACCAGCAAAAATTACAGAATCTAGCTCGGGTTTTGAATGAAATTGGAAAACCCGAAAATACCAACTCACCTACATTAATTGCTGGGGCTGAAATTGAGAACCGAGCTGTTCTGGAGGATTTAATTCAACAACACAATCTAGCGATTCATGATTATGGGATTGTTCATGTCGATTCACCAGACAAACGGGGTATTGATGTGGCGCTTTTGTACCAAAAGAAATTTTTTCAACCCATTTCATTTACTACTATACCCTTGTATATCTATAAAAAAGCAAATCAAGAATTGGCTCTGGATTTAGAAGAAACAGCGGAGGATTTTGCCGAAAAAAGCTATCAAAACCGAATTTTTACTCGTGATCAGCTTTTAGTGACAGGATTGTTAGAAGGTGAAGAAGTTCATGTGATTGTTAATCACTGGCCTTCACGTTCCGGTGGGGAGAAAAAATCAAGTCCGTATCGAGAAGCTGCTGGCCTTTTAAATCGAAAGATAATTGATTCGTTACAAAAGATAAATCCAAATGCTAAGGTGATTACTTTAGGCGATTTGAACGATAGTCCTTTTAATACGAGTGTCAAAAAAGCTTTGGGAGCTAAAGCTCAAAAACAGGGGGTTCCTGAATTAGGAATGTATAACCCTTTTGAAGAAATGGCTAAAAAAGGTTTGGGAACCATTGCTTTTGGGGATGCTTGGGATATTTTTGATCAAATTATTGTGAGTCAGTCATTGATAAAAAACGATTTTTCAACTTATCAATATTGGAAAGCAGGCATTTTTAATAAAAGTTATTTGATTCAAAGTTCGGGACGATACAAAGGATATCCCAAACGACATTCGGCTACCGAAGTAGGTTTTAGTGATCATTTTCCTGTTTATATTTATTTGATAAAGCAGGCAAAATAGATAGCAAAAGGTCTAACCGCAAAGAAAACAAAGTATTTCGCAAGGATCGCAAAACTTTGTGTTCTTTGCGTTTGTAAAGACAAAGAATGATTTCTCATTGCGTACTTTGCGGTTAGATAGAAACCAAAATTCTTTTTTTCGTACATTAGCATTTCTCAAAAACAACTCAAAATGGCAATTTCAAAACCTTTTAACCTTACTAAATGGATTGACGAAAACCGTCAATTATTAAAACCACCTGTTGGAAACAAAAATTTATATGTTGATTCGGGCGATTATATTGTAATGATTGTCGCTGGGCCTAATGCTCGAAAAGATTTTCATTACAACGAAACAGAAGAGTTGTTTTATCAATTAGAAGGTTCTATCGAAGTGCATATTCAAGAAGATGGAGAGCGCAAAGTAATGCAACTGAATGCTGGAGATATGTATTTACACCCGGCTATGGTTCCTCATTCGCCTGCTCGTTCCGAAGGTTCTATCGGTTTAGTGATTGAGCGCAAAAGAGCCAATCAAGGTTATGTAGATGGTTTGCTTTGGTTTTGTGACAATTGCAATCACAAATTGCACGAGGTCTATTTTGAATTGAATAATATAGAGAAAGATTTTCTGCCTCATTTTGAACATTTTTATAATTCAGAAAGTCTTCGTTCTTGCGAAAAATGCGGAACTGTTATGGCAACCGATCCAAGATTTATTGCTAAAAAATAATTATTTGTAAATTTACCAAATGGAATATTGGAAAAACATAAATGACAAATTAAAACCTTGGGTTGATACCGAATTAAATAAAACGGTTGTTGATCTTTTTGCAGGCTGTGGAGGTTTGTCTCTTGGTTTTGAAGCAAATGGATTTAAAACAATTGGTTTTGAAATGGACGAAAATGCTTCGAACACATACAACAAAAATCTTTTAGGAGAATGTATTACAGGAAAACTTACCCCTGAATCTACTTATCCAAAGGCAGATATCGTAATTGGCGGTCCACCTTGTCAACCTTTTAGTGTTGGGGGGAAACAACTTGGATTAAAAGATTCAAGAGATGGATTTCCTATTTTTTTATCAGCAGTTCGACAACTGAACCCTGAAGTTTTTATGTTTGAAAATGTTCGAGGAATGTTATACAAAAATAAATGGTATTTAAAGGAAGTTATCGATGAACTCGAAAATTTGGGTTATTATATAGATTATGCACTTTTAAATGCAGTAAAATATGAAGTTCCGCAAAATAGAGAGCGAGTAATTGTAATTGGCTCAAGGAAAAAAATAAAATTACCTAATCCAATACGAAAAACGGTTACTGTGGGAGAAGCTTTAGGGGAATTAGCATTTGAATTTGATAAAGATTCTAAATTTTTTACAGAATCCATGGATAGGTATGTTGCTAATTATGAGAAGGCATCAAAATGTATTAATCCAAGAGATTTATATTTAGATAGACCTGCAAGAACACTAACTTGCAGAAATCTTGCAGGTGCAACGGGAGATATGCATAGAGTAAAATTGAGAGATGGAAGGAGAAGACGGATAACAGTTCGTGAAGCTGCAAGACTTCAAAGTTTTCCTGATTGGTTTGAATTTCAGGGAACAGAAACACATCAATTTAATCAAATAGGTAATGCGGTTGCTCCAAACTTTGCATATTATTTAGCTAAAAACATAAAAACTCATCTTATAGGAGCTTCTTCTGAAGATTATCCAGTAATAGAATTTGAGCAACTTAAATTATTCGAGAATGAAACAGTATATCAGTTCAGATAGTTCAAAAACATTTAATGAAAAGTCTAAAGCTATTCAAGAACTTATAAATACAGCACTTTATATTCTCGACACTTTCGGAATTCCTATTATTGGAACACCAAGAAGATTAGAAAGAATGGCTATTGCATTTTTAGCAAGTGGAGATATTAAATCACTTCAAGACCTTGCTAAAGCAAAAGACTTGAATAGTGGTTTTGCACTTAAAACAAGGGATATAATCAATTTTGTAAATGAACATTTCAACGAAGATATCAGTTCAGGCTCTTATGATGATATAAGAAGAAAAGATTTAAAACTTTTGACAATTGCTGAAGTTGTATTACAGTCTAGTCCAAATTCTGCAACCAATGATTCAACTCGTGGATACTCAATTAATCCAATTTATGCAGAATTGATTAGAAACTTCGGAAATAAAGATTGGGGAAAGTATGTAAAACAAACTCTGAAAAACATTGAGCCTTTAAACCAAAAACTTAAACGAGAAAGACAAATTTCTAAAATCGAAGTTACACTTCCTTCAGGGGGACAATTGACCTTTTCGGCAGGAGAACATAATGATTTACAAAAAGCAATTATTGAAGAATTTCTTCCAAGATACGGTTTTGAGGCAGAAGTTTTATACGTTGGAGACACGGCTGATAAGTATCTTTACCTTGAAAAAGAAAAATTGGAAGAACTCAACTTCTTTGAAATTTCTCACGAAGAATTACCTGATGTAATTGCATATTCAAAGAAAAAAAATTGGCTTTATTTAATTGAAGCAGTTCATTCATCGGGACCAATTTCGGAAATTCGCCTTTTGCAACTTCAAAAATTGACTAAAGAATGTAAAGCAGATATTGTTTATGTTACTGCTTTTCTGACTAGACCAAAATTCAGACAATTTATGGTAGATATTGCATGGGAAACAGAAGTTTGGATAGCAGACAATCCTGACCATTTAGTTCATTTTAATGGTGATAAATTTTTAGGACCGTATAAGGGTTAAGATCCGTTTGTTTTTTTTAGAAGAAAATAGGATTGTTTATTAATATTAAAAAACAAATTCATAACCATGTCAACAATCGCTACACAATTTGGAATTCAAGAAGCTTTAAAGCAATTAGGAATTCAGGAAGTAAATGAAGGAACTTCTACGGGAATTCATTTTTTCTCAGAAGGAGAGGTTTTGGAAAGTTACTCCCCAGTAGATGGAACATTAATTGCGAAAGTAAAAATAACTTCAGCTGCTGATTACGAACAAGTAATGCAGGCAGCCTCCGAAGCTTTTAAAACCTTCCGTTTAATTCCAGCACCCAAGCGTGGCGAAATTGTGAGGCAATTTGGCGACAGATTACGTCAAAATAAAGAAGCCTTAGGGAAATTGGTTTCCTATGAAATGGGGAAATCTTTGCAGGAAGGCTTCGGCGAGGTTCAGGAAATGATTGATATTTGTGATTTTGCCGTGGGATTGTCTCGTCAATTACACGGATTGACGATGCATTCGGAAAGACCTAATCATCGAATGTATGAGCAATACCATCCACTTGGAGTGGTTGGAATCATTTCGGCTTTTAATTTTCCAGTAGCTGTTTGGTCTTGGAATGCGGCTTTGGCTTTGGTTTGTGGCAATGTTTGTGTTTGGAAACCTTCAGAGAAAACACCGCTGTGTGGTATTGCTTGCCAAAGCATTTTAGCACAAGTTTTACAGGAAAACAATCTGCCAGAAGGAATTTCTTGTTTGATAACAGGAGATTATGTTTTAGGGGAATTAATGACCAATGATGCTAGAATTCCTTTGATATCTGCTACAGGTTCAACCCGAATGGGGAAAATAGTAGCGCAATCTGTCGCCGCTCGATTAGGTAAATCGCTATTGGAATTAGGAGGAAATAATGCAATCATTGTAACTCCTGATGCCGATGTTAAAATGACTGTTATAGGTGCTGTTTTTGGTGCCGTGGGAACTGCTGGTCAGCGTTGTACTTCGACGCGTCGTTTAATTATACACGAAAGTATCTATGAAAAGTTGAAATTAGCCTTGGTGGCTGCTTACCAACAATTGCGAATAGGAAATCCATTGGATGAAAACAATCATGTGGGACCTCTTATTGATGCAGATGCTGTGGAAAAATACAACAAAGCATTAGAAAAAGCAGTTGCTGAAGGAGCTACTATTCTGGTACAAGGACGAGTGCTTTCTGGTCCGGGATTTGAAAGTGGATGTTATGTTCAACCGGCCATTGTTGAAGCGGATAATGCGTTTGAAATTGTCCAAAGCGAAACATTTGCTCCGATTTTGTATTTGATAAAATACACTGGAACAGTCGAAAATGCTATTGCTCTTCAAAACAACGTTGCACAGGGATTATCTTCGGCAATAATGACAAACAACTTGCGTGAAGCAGAACTTTTCTTATCCGTTGCAGGTTCTGATTGTGGAATAGCTAATGTCAATATTGGAACTTCCGGTGCCGAAATTGGTGGTGCTTTTGGTGGAGAAAAAGAAACAGGCGGCGGTCGTGAATCGGGTTCTGATGCTTGGAAAGTCTATATGCGAAGACAAACCAATACGATTAATTATGGCACTAGCTTGCCTTTGGCACAAGGAATAAAGTTTGATTTGTAAACGAAAAACAAAGTTA
>DKIJ01000031.1:0-61445 GCA_002454195.1 Flavobacterium sp. UBA6721 | reverse complement strand
TAACTTTGTTTTTCGTTTACAAATTAAATGAAGCACCTATATTAAAAGTAAATTGATTGTTCAAAAGGTCAAATCCAGTAGCTTCTGGTTTGTATTTGGAAATTGGAAAACCAATTTCGCTTACAACTCCAAAGCCATCTGTAAAGAAATAACGAACCCCTAAATGACCACCAAAATTTCTCAACCCTAAATCCAGCCCAGGATAAATATCTAATTTTTCGTTACTATCAAAGATGTTACCAATATTGGCATTAAAGCGAATTTTTAGATCGAATCTGTCTCCAAAATCAGGTTTGTTACCAAGTGCGTCATTACTAACCGACAGTAAATAGGAAATAGTTCCGCCCACCGAAATGTTTTCGCCTAATCCATAATCATTTGATATTCTAATTCCGGAACCATGTTCTTGAAGATTGGCCACGATATCAAATTTTTCATCCGTTTTTCCTTTATAAGCTTGAGCATTTGCCAAGTCAATTGATAGTATTCCTATATAATACAAATATTTTTTTCATAGTATGAGTTTGAAAGTAGTACAATTAATTTCTGCCCTTTTCGTCAAAATACAATTGGTGTAAGGGCTCGCTTTGCCAAAATTCTTTGGTATCAATGTCCATAATGGTCAAAGGACCTTTAAAAGCAGCTCCAGTATCAACATTCCAAATACATGCTTTTTTGATTGGGATCGTTTTGTTGATTCGTGTCACAGGGGTGTGACCTATATAAATTTCGTTGTATAAAGTGAGTCTTTTAGGGTAGCTTACATCATTTGGATTGATGCTAGTATCTAAAGCTAAAGCTGTTTCCCATAAGGTTCTGTCCCAGTAAAATAGTTTTGGAAAATATTCATAATTTACCCCATTCATATTGGTAAATCCAGCATGAATAAACAAGCGTTGTTTGTCATCCAGATGATAATCCTGTAAAGATTGTAAGAACTCAACATGTAATTGTTTGTTTTCAGTACTTACTTTTTCGTACGCTAGTACAGTGGCTTCTCCTCCGTGATTGTACCATAAAAGGTTGTCTTTGCTGTCTTTTAACCAATGGAGTAGTAATTCATCATGATTGCCTCTAATGAAAATACAATCATTCGTGCTGTTTAATTCTATTAAATAATCCAATACTTGCGGAGATTGACTCCATCCATCTACATAATCTCCTAGAAAAATGAGCTTATCCTTTTTTGTTACTTTGGCTCTTTCCATTATTTGATGCAGAGCACGTAATCCGCCATGAATGTCTCCAATAACTAATGTTCTCATTTTTTAAAATCTTCTTTAGTTTTTCAAGATAGTAAAAATATATAAAAGTGTTTAGAGGAACTTTTTTTTAAATATTTTTTTGAGTTTTTGTCCCCTTTATTCTTAGTGATAAATATACCTGCTTTTGGTGATTTTTTTTGTGATATTTTTTTTATAAATTTATGCAGATTATTGAAAATCAATATTTTTAGTATTGAGAAAAACTGTACAAAATAACTTTCGATTTTAATCAACGCTTTAAAAGTCTAGTTTTTAATGTTATAAGTAAGATGAGTTGAACTTTATAAAAAGTTCACTTTTAAAAATGGGTTTAGGATGAAAAATGAACTTTCAGATTACAAACATGCTCTTGACGAATCCTCAATAGTCGCTATAACAGATCAAAAAGGAATTATTATTCATGCTAATGATAACTTTTGTAGAATTTCGAAATACACTAAAGAAGAACTTCTAGGAAAAGATCATAGAATCATTAATTCCGGTTATCATTCGAAAGAATTTATTAGAAATTTATGGAGGACTATTTCTAGTGGAAATATTTGGAAAGGGGAATTGAAAAATAAAGCTAAGGATGGCTCAACGTACTGGGTAGATACTACTATAGTTCCTTTTATAATTGAACATGGAAAGCCTTATCAATATGTGGCCATGCGTTCGGATATCACTGATAGGAAAAAGGCGGAAGAAAATTTAATTCGATATTCGACTGCTCTAGAAATTACAAATAAGCAGTTGATTGATTTTTGTAACATTGTTTCCCATAATCTAAGAGCACCATTAACTAATATAGCAATGTTAGTAGATTTTATTGAGCAGAGTGATGATGAAGAGGAGCGTAAAGAAATTCAAGTGAAAATCAAACCGGTAATCAACCATTTATTGGAGGTTTTTAACGAATTAGTGGAGTCGATTCAAGTACAACAAGATGCAGGTATTAAAAATTGACGAAATTAATATTGGGGATTGTATCGCAAACAATTTAAGTTTTTTTGAAACTCAAATTAAAGAGTACGATGTTACTGTAAAAACAAATTTATTAGATGTTTCTTTAATTTATTTTCCACAAAAATATATTGATAGTATACTAACTAACTTGATTAGTAATGCTTTAAAATATCGTTCTCCCGATAGAAAATTAGTCCTAACAATTGAAGCCAAACAAGTAAAAGATAAATTTATATTATCTGTAAGCGATAACGGACTAGGGATTGATTTGGATATGCATAAGCATCATGTTTTTAAAATACGAAAAACATTTCATAGACACAAATATGCAAAAGGATTTGGTCTGTATTTAATTAAAACTCAGGTTGAGGCAATGAGAGGTCGGATTTGGGTAGAGAGTAAAGTAGATGTAGGCAGTACTTTTTTTGTTGAATTTAAAAATTTAAAATTATGAAGACAATTAATAATATGACCTTAATTGATGACGATGAGTTTTTTGTTTTTTTGTTTAAAAAAGATTAATATAGCACAAAGTGACTAATAAAGAGTAGTTTACAAGAGAGGAAAACTCTATCGGTAACGATTTAGTAATGGCGCTTATTACATTCTTTTTCATTTGATTACCTTGTAAATCAATATTGCAAATATAAAAAATAAAGGGTAGAGTACATTGGCTCTTTACCCTTTATTTCGACTTACAAAGTTATTGCGGAGGTTGCTCATTTGTGTGCTCCTACAATTGCGCATTACCGTAATCCCAATAGTATGAGCCCTGCTTTAGTATAAGACATGGCAAGGTGTATATAGAATATGTACCCAAACAGAGAGATACAGAATGCTTTAGATATATGGCTTAAGCAAAGGCTGGTAGTTTGACCTATCCATGTACCAGGAACACTGAGCATAAAGCTATGGTGCTGTTTTATATCCATAATGACAGCCTTACTGAGTTAGAGTTTTTTTCAAGACATTAAAAACTCAGTCAATCAGGTCGCACAATAATTAAATCGAAACCTATTAAGATCGATTTACCCTACTGTTCAAGATCTGCCCTTAAAGAGGTCTACGTTTTTAATTGCTATGTTTTTAAGCCTAATCCGCCTAAATTCTCTTCTTTTATTTGAGTCGAAATTCGGTAGGAGAAATACCTGAGAGTCTCTTGAAAAATCGGCTGAATACCTGCACGTTTTCAAATCCGAGTTCGTACGCTATTTCAGAAATATCCCGTTTTGTATAATGCAGCAAGTTTTTAGCCTCTAACAGAATACGGTCATGGATAAGCTGAAGTGGTGATTTTTCATCAATCTTCTTAAAGGTATTGGTAATGGTCTTTGGTGATTTGTGTAATAAACCTGCATAGTAAGAGACGCTATGCTGCTCCTTAAAGTTTTGTTCAACCAGAAAATTGAATTCCCTTATTAAATTATGCTGACTATCGTCGATGAAAGACAAGGTACCTTGCATTTTGTATATTCTTGTGCACAGTATCAGGATGCGCTTGAGGACAATTTGCAGCATTTCAAGCTGCAATTCGTCTTTCATTTCTAATTCCATATCGGTTAGGTTCCAGGCATCATTCATTATCGCAAATTGCGGCTCCTGAACCGAAACAACCGGTATTTTTGCAGGTGTATAATACAATACACCTTTACAGCCGACTTCGCTATCATGGTTAATTATGCAATAGAATTCTGAATTGAACCGAAGCATTTTCATAGCGTTAATCTGCTCATATTGCACATGATGGTATTGAGAGAGACTAACAATCTGGTTGTTATTAAAAGTTTGGTGAATGCCATCGATGATCAATTTGTTTCCGTCAGATTGAAACCACAGTAGCTGCAGAGCCCCAGATACAATCGGCCTAAAGCTTCTGAAATTGTCACAATCTACATACTCCAACTCAAAGTATTCGTTCTGCTTTCCTTGATAGATCATATTAATATTCAATTTAAAGTACTTCTATATTATTATCAAAAATACATATAATCTCAAAACACAATTTAATTTAAAGCGAATCTTTAAATCAGATCAATAGTTAAAAGTTGTTTCTTCCTTTGAATCATTCAATTTGATAGCTAACTCAGCGAGTCGGTTGCGTATCTGATCTGACAAAGTAAAGTTTCTATCTGCTCGCACCTTATTCCTAATTTCAATTAGTAATTTGATTGTCCCGTCGAGTTTTTCAGCGTAGCTGTCATACACACCCGATCTCATTTCCAATCCTAGTACGTCAAAAACAAAGGTTGAAATACCTTTATTGAAATGTTCCAGATCGGTTGCTGAAAGTATGGCAGTCTTGTCTTTCAGTTGATTAATATACGTAACGCCTTCAAAAAGGTGTGAGATAAGTATCGGCGTATTAAAATCGTCATCCAACGCCTCATAACATTTGGCTTCCCAACCAGCGATGTCGAGTGTCGATCTATTTCCAGGCTCAAGCTTCGATAAGCTATTTATCGCTTTCATCAGGCGGTCGTATCCTTTTTCAGCAGCCAGGATCGCCTCATTCGAAAAATCCATAATACTTCGATAATGCGTTTGTAACATAAAAAAACGCGTCACCGAAGCTGAAAACGCTTTGCTAAGAACAGGATTGTCGCCAGCCAAAATCTCATCTGGCAGAATATTATTTCCACTAGATTTGGACATTTTCTTTCCATTCAGCGTTAACATATTGGCATGCAGCCAGTAGTTAACCGGTGCATGGCCCGTGGAGGCTTCTCCCTGAGCTATTTCACATTCATGATGTGGAAATTTCAGATCCATACCTCCACCGTGGATGTCAAATCTTTGCCCAAGGTATTTTGTGCTCATTGTGGTGCACTCCGTATGCCATCCCGGAAAACCATCGCTCCACGGCGAAGGCCAGCGCATTATATGGTGTGGATCAGCACGCTTCCATAGCGCAAAATCCTGTTCATTCCGTTTGTCAGACTGGCCGTCAAGTGGTCTGGAGTTATCAAGCGTGTGTATCAGGTCCCGATGGCTGAGCACACCATAATCGTAATCCTCACTATACTTTGCCACGTCGAAATATACCGATCCATTCGATTCGTAGGCATAGCCCTTATCTATGATGTTCTGTATGACATTGATTTGCTCAATCATGTGACCGGTCGCCGTTGGTTCAATGCTTGGCGGCAAAAGGTTGAATTTTTGGAAGATATCATGGAAATCAACGGTATAGCGTTGAACAATTTCCATTGGTTCAAGTTGTTCCAAACGCGCTCTTTTTGCAATTTTATCTTCACCGCTATCTGCATCATCAACCAGGTGTCCTACATCAGTGATATTACGCACATAACGGACTTTATAGCCTAAATGCAGAAGATAGCGATAGATGATATCGAACGAGAGGAATGTCCTTACATTACCAAGATGTACATTACTGTACACCGTCGGACCGCAGACATACATCCCAACGTGACCATCTTGAATCGGTGTGAATATTTCTTTTTCGTTCGAAAGTGAGTTATATATTTTCAGTGGATGATCTTTATATATAGTCATATTGAATATTCAAAAGTTGCAATGTTTTGAAGGTAAATTCTAATTCACTTTTCCAACTCTTCAATAATTGCGTAATCTAACCATAATAATGCTCGATTGGGATCCGAACCAAATATGGAACGGACTACCTTACCGTTTTTATCTACCAAAACCCAGTGAGGTGTCCCCCCGGCTTGGTAATCGTGAAAAGTGGTGGCCATACCGGCATCCCTAAAAACCGGAAACCTAACATGCAATGACTTTAAATTTTCAATAATTTCATCATTGGTATATTCGGGACCTTCAAAATTGCTATGAATCCCTAATACGTTCATCTTGTCCCCGTGTTCATACGCCATTTTATTGGCAAATGGGATAGCTCTTCCTACACATCCCGGACAGCCTAAATAGAAAAACAAGATCAATAAGGGTTTTCCTTTGAAGCTATCGTAATGTGGAAGATCTTTCTGTCCGATACTTTCCAAATGCCAGGGTTGGATTTGGTTGTTCAAAATTTCCATAACAATAAATATCAAAATTCCCCTATCCTTTTCAGAAGGGGAATGCAGTTAATCGACGTAAGCATGTGCGCTTAAATCAGTTTATTCAGGTTGCCATATTGATTGAATCTGTCTGATCATCTGATTGGTAAATCCCCATTCATTGTCATACCAAGCCATTATTTTCACTAGGTCTCCATCAACAACCCTTGTCATTTCTAAATCTACGGTAGAAGCGAAAGCACTTCCTATGATATCAGTTGATACAAGGGGTTCATTTGTTACAGCGATCACTTTTTTATACCGTTCTGTGGTCGCTTCTTCTGACAGAATCTGATTGATTTCCTCAACCGTGGTAGGTCTCTCAGCAATAAAAGTAATATCCGAAATGGAGCCAACAGGGACGGGAACTCTAATGGCAACGCCGTCGAACTTTCCGGCGTACTGAGGTAATACTTTAGTAGTCGCTATGGCTGCTCCCGTAGCAGCCGGTGCCAGATTCAAGCCGGCCGCTCTACCCATGCGTGGCTCTTTTTTCGAAGGCGCATCGACAAGGCTTTGTGAAGCAGTATATCCATGTATGGTATTAAGAATTGCTTTTTTTATACCTAACCTTCTTCCCAAAATTTCTATTACAGGGCTGATGTTATTGGTCGTACAACTTGCACAAGAAAAGACCAATGTCTTATCATCTGTAGTATTTACGCCATAAACAACTGTTGGAGTGTCTTTTGTAGGACCTGAAATTACAGCTGCTTTAGCACCAGCCAGAATATGCCCTTCAGCATCGGCACTGTTGGTAAATATGCCGGTACTTTCAATAACAACGTCTACATTGAGTGCTTTCCATGGTAACTCTAAAATGTTGCGTAGACTGGAATACTTGATTTCTTTATCCCCCACAAATAAGCTGTCTCCTTCAAATTTAACATCTTTAGCATACTTACCATAGTTACTGTCGTATTTAAGCAGATATGCTGCATTTTCTACCGACATCAAATCGTTTATGGCGACGACTTCAAGGTCATCGGTTTCAAAAATCAGTTTTAATGCTGCCCTTCCTATGCGACCAAATCCGTTGATTGCTACTTTTTTCATGATTTTTTATAGTTTTTTGATGATATTATCATTTATTGGTTGCCTTATTAGCTTCCTTCGCCACTTTAAAAAGTGCCGGATTAATATGGCAGTATCCTCCCGGATTCTTATCCAGGTAGTCTTGATGGTAATCCTCGGCTTTATAATATTTCTTTATGGGGGTTACTTCAACTGCTATAGCTCTGATATGTTTTGCCGCCTCTTTATTTATCCGTTGGTTTATAAGTGGTAACTGCTGGCCTGAGGTGTAATAAATGCCCGTACGGTAATGATCACCGATATCATTACCCTGTTTATTTACGCTCGTAGGATCAATAGCAAGGAAATACAAATCAAGTAACAGATTCAAATCCAATTTTTCAGCATCGTATGTAACCTTTACGGTTTCAGCGTAGCCCGTATTTTTCTGTACTACATCCTCATATGTCGGATTGTCGGTACGGCCATTGGCAAAGCCTACTTCGGTAGCGATAACACCATCTACCTGTTTAAAAAAATGCTCTGTTCCCCAGAAACATCCTCCGGCAAAATAGATAACGTCCGTGCTATCGCTATTGCCTGTCATTTCAGTAATGCTTACTTTTTCTTCCAAGCCCTTATTATGCTCGGCTTTGTTACTCATACTGTTGCTACAACCTGTCATGGCGAAGAAGCCGAGTGCGGTCGATAAGAAAACTACTATATTCATATCTTTATTTTTTTATTTTCCATTTCTTCAACAAGCTTTTTGTATACCGACTTTGTAAACCGAATATATTCTTTGGTTAAGGTATCATAGCCAACCCATTGTTGGACATTTTCATAAGGGCATGTAGGTGCGCCTTCCTCCTGTCCAGAGACCAATATATACCGATCGGGATGCAGCTGGTAAATTTCTGCCGTTACTTTGTTCATTGCTTTACAAAAAAGTTCCAAAGCGCTCAAAGTGGCAGGTGTAGCCATTCGGATTTTTGACCAGATAATCTTGATGGTAGTCTTCGGCAGGCCAAAATTTTGTGAACGGCTCCAATGTCGTTACTACCTTTCCAGGCCAGCGTTGCGAATCATCAACTAATTTGATCATTTCCACGGCATCATTTCCTTCTTCATCGTTCTGAATGAATAGTGCCGAGCGGTAACTTTTGCCCCTGTCATTGCCCTGCCTATCTACCGTGCTGGGATCATGTACCCTGAAAAAATAATCCAATAACTCCCTATAAGTTGTCTTGCTTGGATCATAGGTAATTTCAACACCCTCTGCATGGCCGGGATGATACTCGTAGGTGGGATTATCGTTCTGTCCCCCTAAGTACCCGACTTCGGTATTAATTACGCCAGGACGTGCTCTGAAAAGATCTTCCATGCCCCAGAAACATCCACCCGCCAAATATGCTTTTTTCAAATTTTCCATTACTTATAGCTTTTATTTTATTTAAGTTCTTTAAAATTTTTGATCTGAAATGCTTGAGAGATCTCAGCCCTCTACTTTCTTAAGCGCCACGGCATTGATACAGTATCTAAGACCACTTGGTGCAGGACCATCCGGAAAAACATGGCCCAAATGCGCATCACAGACATTGCAGGTCGTTTCCACTCTTATCATACCATAACCACCATCCTTATGGTAGGCAATATTTTCAACAGCTATGGGCTGAGTGAAAGAAGGCCAGCCAGAAGTGCTGTTAAATTTTTCAGTTGCATCAAACAAAGGTGTTCCACAACTGATACATTCATATTTACCCGGTTCAAATAAGCCGCACATATCCGAACTATGTGCTCGCTCAGTACCCTTCCCCCTGGTAACAAAATACGAATCGGGGCTTAACAGTTCTTTCCATTCCTCGTCTGTTTTTTCCACCCTGCGAGTCGGAACAGGATTACCTTTGTTTACGAACTTGATGATATCATTCCAGTTTAACATAACTATTTATTTTGAATGTTACTATTTATTTCCTATTTCCAACGCGGATATCTTCTTTTGAAGTTCATCCTTGGTTCGAAGACCTACTATGGTCTCCACAGCTTTTTGGTTCTTGAAAAAGATCAATGTGGGGATGCTACGCACACCAAAACGCTGGGCAAGTTCCTGTTGATTATCAACATTAACTTTAACTATTTTGACCTTCCCCTCAAAGTCTTTGGACAGGTCATCCAATGTGGGTAATAGCGTCTGGCAAGGACCACACCAGTCGGCGTAAAAATCTACAACTACGCTTGCTTCTTTTTGAATTGTTTCTTCAAATTCCTGTTTACTTTCTATTTTTCTCATAACTAAAAACTTTAATTGTTATCTAACTCCACAAAGTTAATATACGGCAATACCCTTTCTCTTACCGTTATCACCCGATATTTTGGCAATTCTTCCCATCTTAAAAATCATTTCGAATATGATGACCGAATGTTTTGCGTATTGCAGCTAGTTTAGGATTTATATTGGTTTGGCAGAAAGGTTTCTGTTTGTCTTTTTTATAATAATTGAGGAAACGCTCCGAATTCAATCTGAAGTCTGCCAAGGGCAGTGTCTGTGTAATATATTTGGTGTCATTTTCCTTTGACAGTTTATTGATTATTATTTCGATAGTGTCTTTATCATTGGGATCAATATAATACACTGCCGAACGATACTTGTAACGCATACTGTGTGCGCTTGCGCTACTATGCGTCAGCAGATGCACTTCAATTAACACATCCAGTGTGATGCCTTCATTAAAATGGACAATAACGGCTTCTGAAAATGTATCATAGGGGTTCAATGAGGAGATCCAGCCCTGCTCCACAGACTCAACGCCATTTAAAGCCTGAAATATGGCTTCTGTACACCAATGACAGCCTCCACCAAAACCTATTTTTTTCATATTTCTTATTAACAAATTATTATCTGAGCTAGCGTCTTTTTTCTTTAAAAAAGCAATTGAAAGAACCCATTTAGTAGAATTGATTAGGGTTTTTAGTAATGGATTAGATGCTATTGATTTTCTAAGAGAAAATAGTAACAATGTGGATGCTTTGCCTGAAATTATATTACTGGATTTAAGCATGCCAATTATGGATGGATGGCAATTTTTAGATCAATTTTCGAAGTTAGCACCTAAAATTGATAAAAAAATAATTATATATCTCTGTTCCTCGTCCATATCTCCTAATGATATTCAATTGGCTAAAAAAAATAGTTTAGTAACAGATTACGTAATTAAGCCTATTACTAAAGAAAAATTAATAGAATTGATAAAAAATATGATTGAAGATATGTGATTGAAATTCTGTTTTAGGTTTGTACATCATATTTCATTTTTCTAAGAACACGCATCGCTTCTTTAAACAAAGAATAAATAGCGGGAAAAGGTTTTAAGTAGGTTTTTGCGTCTATTAATTTTCTTTTGGCATCATCAAAACCATTGAGATAACAAATCATGAATGTAGAAGGAAGATTTTCTAAGTCTTTTAGTTCTCTTGGCGTGAGCTGCATGCCTTTTTTGAGTTTGTTTACTAATGCTTCGTTTGAATTATAAATATGAAAAAGCATTTTTTTATTGAAAACGGGTGGTTCAAATAACATTTTGCTTTCAATTTTATAATAGCCATTTTCAAAAAAATAAATAGTTTGTTGTTCTAAAGGGTAAAAACTGGTTTTATCATTTAATCCCAGTGGAATATATTCGATAATTGTGAAACTGTTTTGATCAAAAGAGATCGTTACTACATCCTGCGCCGAATAAAAAAGTTTAATATGCTCGTTAATTAATTCGATATCTACTCTTGATAAAAAGGTTTTATCTCTTACTGTTTTAGGAATTCCTGCCCAGCAAATAACAAATAATTCCTTGAAAACCTTGTACTTTGGATCCATATTTTTATGTCTCGAATTCATAAAATCATAGAAGCCGTCCAGCGTATATTGGATATTATTACGGGAATTGTTTTCAAGGTCAATTACCGTTGCGGTATTTAAGTAGTTTTTTTCAATTTTATCTTCCGTGGGAGTGGTGTTACTTCCTCGCCTAATAAAAATACTATGAGCAGCAATAGTATGGATTCCTTTTTTAAAGTAGGATACTTTGTTTTTAGGCTTTATAGTTACTAAACCTATTACTTTATCCTTGGGTAAGTTGGGAAAAGGAACATTTTCGTACTGAATTTTTGGCGGATTGTCCAGGTAGGCATTTACAAGATTTTGGATATGGCTATCGTCAAAAAAATCAGTGCCTATAATTTCGTTGTCTTGGTCTTCAACTCCTACTACAATATAGGAATTGTTAGCCGGATTTGAATTTGACAGACCGCAAATGTGTTTTAAGAATTTGGATTTTCCTTCTTTTGTGTGTAAATTTAATTGCCGTTTTTTGTCGTAAAAACTATTTTCATCATTATGAGCAAGCAAGTTTTTTATTAAAAGCCGTTTGTTAATCATTTGAGAGTAAGATTTACGATTTGATTTTTGAAAAACCTTATTTTTTAATACAATTTTATTGCTTTTATTACGTTGTTAAGATACTAATTTTAAATAAATCAAAGAAAATGAAAAAGATTAAATTTTGCCCTAAATTGTTTTTTATCATTGCTTTGCTTGCAATTTTTTTTACTGCCTGTAATGATAATGATGACGGAAATCAAACATCTAGAGTTATGGTTCGAATGGTAGATGCGCCAGGAGATTATGATGAAGTAAACATTGATGTCCAAGACATAATGATTAAAAAATCAGATGGTACCGATGATTCAGAAGGCTGGATAAGTATTGTTGATGATAATTTTACTCCGGGTGTATATAATTTATTAGACCTAACAGGAGGCGTAAGTCTTTTATTAGCTGACAATGTTGTTCCCTCTGGATATTTGGGACAAATTCGATTGGTTTTAGGAGAAAATAATACCTTAGTAAAAGGAGATCAAGTAATGCAATTAAGTACCCCAAGTGCTATGCAATCTGGATTAAAGTTAAATGTAAAACAAACATTGCTTGCAGGTGCAACTTATGAGTTTGTTTTGGATTTTGATGCTAGTAAATCTATTGTTTCTGCAGGTAGTTCAGGGTCGTATAATTTAAAGCCTGTTATTCGTGTTTCGGCTGCTGCAACTTCAGGCGTGATAAAAGGGATGATTAATCCTGTACTTGAAGGATATCAGGTTGCTGTTTCTGTACCAGTTGGGGATGATGTTATTACTACTTTTGCAGACGAAACTGGAAAGTTTCAGTTAAATGGTGTTCCTGCAGGGACTTATACTTTGACTTTAACTCCAGAAACGGCATCAGGAAAAACAGCCGTAGTAGTTAATGGTGTGGTTGTGTCCAATGGTCAAGTCACCGATGTAGGTTCAGTTACTTTTAATTAATTACAAAAAAAACAGCTCTTATGAGCTGTTTTTTTATGCTTACTATTCCCGTTGAACAAGAGTTGCCGAACCTTGAGCCGTACACATAACCACCATATCAGAAATGTTAACATGGTACGGTCTGGAAATGACAAAATGAATAATATCGGCAATGTCTTCGGCTTTTAGTGGTGTAAACCCTTTGTATACATTTGCTGCTTTTTCGGTATCGCCTTTAAACCGAACTTCACTAAACTCGGTTTCTACCAGTCCCGGATGAATAGCTCCAACACGTATACCATAAGGATTTAAATCCATTTTCATTCCTTTGTTTATAGCATCTACAGCGTGTTTAGTAGCGCAGTATACATTGCCGTTTGGATACACCTGTTTGGCAGCTGTAGAACCGATGTTAATGATATGTCCTGATTTTTGAGCAATCATTTTCGGAATGATAGCTTTAGATACATACAATAATCCTTTTAGGTTAATATCTATCATGTTTTCCCAATCGTCTAGATTCCCATCTTGAATAGGATCTAGTCCATGTGCATTACCCGCATTATTAATTAAAACATCAATATTTGAAAAGGTTTCAGGGAGTGAATCTATGTTTGCAAAAACCGCATTTTTGTCGCTTATATCAAATTCAAGGCTGTAAACACTAGTGTATTGACTCAGTTCTTTTTCCAATTCTTCAAGACGGTTTTTTCGTCTTCCACAAATAATAATTTTGTAATTATTTTTTGCAAAAAGTTGTGCTGTAGCTTTTCCAATTCCGCTTGTGGCTCCTGTTATTAAGGCTGTTTTAGTCATGATGTTGTATTTGAACTTAAGAATTCAGTTTGAAAATTTTGTTAGCGTATATTTTAAATAATAGGAATTAAAAAAATAGCAAAATTAGGTAGAAATATATAATTCTAATATCTATTTCTAAAGGCTTTACATTCCGTTAATTAGAATTGATTTAAATAGGTTTCTTTTTTAGAAAAATGGATTTCTGTAACTTTTTAGAATGTATTTTTTAAAGTTCTTAAAATTATGGAAATTGTATCATAATTCGTCCTTAAAATTGCAGTATTTGTAGAAGTTTTAACCATTTTTTAACATCTTTCCTTTAAAAAAAAATTCAATTTGCACTATCAAAACTGAGGCATTAAATTCAAGGAATTAAAAATAATTTTATGGAAGAGAATACATCGACTTTAGACATTAGAGCAATCAATGAAAAGATAGAAAGAGAGAGCGCTTTTATAGATCTTCTTACTATGGAAATGAACAAGGTGATTGTGGGTCAAAAGCACATGGTTGAACGATTATTGATTGGATTATTAGGGCAAGGGCATATATTATTAGAAGGAGTGCCGGGATTAGCAAAAACATTAGCAATTAATACACTTTCTAGAGCAGTTCAAGGTTCTTTTAGCAGAATCCAGTTTACCCCTGATTTACTTCCTGCCGATGTTATCGGGACAATGATTTACAATATCAAGCAAAATGAATTCTCCATTAAGAAGGGACCAATTTTCGCAAATTTCGTTCTTGCCGATGAGATCAACCGTGCTCCTGCAAAAGTACAATCGGCTTTGCTAGAGGCAATGCAGGAAAAGCAAGTAACCATTGGAGATACCACTTTTAAATTAGAAAAACCTTTCTTGGTTTTAGCTACACAAAATCCAATTGAACAAGAAGGAACCTATCAATTACCAGAAGCACAAGTGGATCGTTTTATGCTAAAAACAGTTATTGATTATCCTAAAATGGATGAAGAACGTTTGGTAATTCGTCAAAACCTAACAGGAAGTTACGAAACAGTAAATCCAGTTGTTTCAGTTGAACAAATTTTGCGTGCGCAACAGGCTGTTCGTGAAGTTTACATGGATGAAAAAATTGAGAAATACATCTTAGATATCATCTTTGCTACGCGTTACCCAGAAAAATACAAATTAGCCGATTTAAAACCATTAATCAGCTTTGGTTCTTCTCCACGTGGAAGTATCAATTTAGCCAATGCGGCAAAATGTTATGCATTTATCAAACGTAGAGGTTATGTAATTCCAGAGGATGTTCGTGCTGTAGTTCATGATGTATTACGTCACAGAGTAGGTGTAACTTACGAGGCTGAGGCCGAAAACATCACTTCGGTAGATATCATCAACAAAATTATAAACGAAGTAGAAGTACCTTAAAGATTTTAGATTTTAGATTACTGATTTTAGATTTTAGATCTGAAATCAACAATCGTTAATCAACAATCAACAATCAAATGGATACAAAAGAGCTTTTAAAAAAAGTACGAAAAATAGAAATCAAAACCCGAAGATTGAGTGATCATATCTTCTCTGGTGAATATCATACTTCTTTCAAAGGGCGTGGGATGACTTTTAGTGAGGTACGTCAATATCAGTATGGCGATGATATTCGAAATATTGATTGGAATGTTACCGCTCGTTATAATGAAGCTCACGTAAAAGTTTTTGAAGAAGAACGCGAATTAACCATGATGCTTATGGTAGATATTTCGGGTTCTGAAAGTTTTGGTTCTAAAAATCAATTCAAAAAAGACATCGTAACAGAAATTGCTGCCACGATGGCTTTTTCGGCTACGCAAAACAATGATAAAATTGGACTGATTTTGTTTTCAGATCAAATCGAATTGTACATTCCTCCTAAAAAAGGAAGGTCGCACGTATTGCGTATCATTCGTGAATTGATAGAATTTGAACCTAAAAGTCATAAAACAGATATTGCTCAGGCATTGAAATTCCTATCGAGTACTCAAAAAAAGAAAGCCATTGTTTTTGTCATTTCCGATTTTATGTCGGCTGATTATGAGCATACATTAAAAATTGCAGCAAAAAAACATGATGTAACCGGTATTCGAGTGTATGATATACGAGAGGAGAAAATGCCAAATCTTGGAATGGTTCCAATGATTGATGCCGAAACAGGCGAAATCCAAGTGGTCGATACGGGTTCTAAGGCTGTTCGAATGAGTTATGAGAAGTATTATCAAGATCAGTTGAATTATTTCAAAGAGACTTTCAGTAAATCAGGTTCGGGTATTGTAAATACAAGAGTTGACGAAAGTTACGTAACTAAGTTATTGGGTTATTTTAAATCGAGATAGCGATTTTAGAATTACGATTAACGATTTTTGATTTCAGATTTTTTTGGAATAGAAAATTAGAATTGATAGTTTTTTAAACTAAAAGAATAATTAAAAATGAATAAACAAGAACTGGAGAATAGATTGATAGATTTTGCGGCAAGTATAATAATTGTTGCTAGTAATTTTGAGAAAAATTATGCAGGAAATCATTTAGCAGGTCAAATTATTCGTTCAGGAACTTCTCCTGCGTTAAATTATGGAGAAGCTCAAAGTGCCGAAAGCAGCAAAGATTTCGTTCATAAAATGGGGGTTTGTTTAAAAGAATTAAGAGAAAGTTTTGTCTGTTTGAAAATTATTGAAAAAGCGAATTTAACAACAGATCTGAAGAATTTATCGATGGCAAAGATAGAAGCCAATGAGTTAATTTCTATTTTCGTGTCAAGTATTAAAACGGCAAAAGCAAATATGAAATAAGATGATTTTAAAATTTCGTGAGACATCTGAAATCAAAAATCGTTAATCTTCAATCTGAAATCAAAAGTTTCCAAATAAAGGATGAAAAAAATATTATTACTATTACTGCTTTCTACTAGCATTTTTGCTCAACAAAAAAGAGTAGAAACAAGTATTGATACTACAAAAAATAAAATTGGAGCCGAGTTCAAATTAACTTTTAAAACAACCGTAGATACCTTGTCTAAGGTTGTTTTTCCTAATCTAAAGTCATTTGGAAGTTTAGAGGTTATCCAATCGTATCCAATTGATACAGTAAAAAACAACGACCGTTATGAGTTAATAAAAAAATACGGTTTGACTCAGTTTGATTCTGGACGATTTGTGATTCCTAGTGTTAAGATTCTGATCAATAATAAACCTTATTTAAGTGATTCTATTGCTGTTGAGGTAGCCAATGTTCAAGTGGATACTTTAAAGCAAAAAATGTTTGATATCAAAGATATTCAACCGGCGAATGATTCTATTGGTAATTGGTGGAAATACCTTGTTGGATTGCTTATCCTTTTAGCAATTGGAGCAGGAGTTTATTGGTTTGTAAAAAACAAGCAAAAGAAAAAAATTGAGGAGGAGGTTTATAAAACGCCAATAGAAAAGGCAACGAGTTTGTTGAATAATCTGGAAAAGAAAGAACTTTGGCAAAAAGGAGAAATAAAAGAATATTACAGTGAATTGACTGATATTGCCCGAAATTATATTGAAGAAGCTATCGAAATTCCAGCAATGGAAAGTACAACTTCTGAATTGATTGCGGGGCTTAAAGCGGCTTCGGTCAAAAAGAAAATGACTGTAACGCCTGAGACAATAGAAAACTTAGAAAGAGTTTTAAAACAAGCCGATTTAGTAAAATTTGCTAAATCCAAACCCGTAGAGTATGAAATTACTAGCGATAAAGAAAAAATCCAAAAAGCGATTTTAACCTTAGATAGTGCTATTCCAGTTGAAATTCCTGAAGAAGAAGATGTGTTGTTAAATGAAGTTCAAAGACAAAAGCAGATAGCACTTCAGTTAAAGAAAAAGAGAAAAGATCGTATTATCATTAGCATCGCTTCTATCATTTGCTTGTTATTAGCTACTACTTTTTATTTCATGATTACTCGAGGATTTGATTATGTTAAAGATAATGTTCTGGGGCATCCATCCAAAGAATTATTAGAGGGCGAATGGGTGAAAAGCGAATATGGAAATCCAGGAGTAAATATTGAAACACCTAATGTTTTGGTTCGTACCGATTTGACAAAATCATTACCTAAAGAAGGATTGGCCGTTGTCAAAGAAATGCAATCATTCACCTATGGCAGTTTAATAGATCCATTTTATTTGATGGTTTCTACTTTAAAATACAAGCAAGAAACACAAATTGATTTGAAAAAAACAATGGATGTTACTTTGCAAACTATGGAATCGCAAGGAGCACAAAATATGATTGTGAAACAGGAAGATTTTGAAACGGGTGAAGGTATTACTGGATTGAAAGCCTATGGGACGTTTACTAGAAATAATTCAATATTGAATGAAAAAGAGCGAATGTATTATGAAGTGCTATTGTTTAGCCAAGATGGAGGATTGCAACAGGTATTAATTTTGCATCAGGAAGGCGACAATTATGCGAATCAAATTTCAGAACGAGTGCTGCACTCCGTTGAATTAAAACACGAAGGGATATAATGGAAAATATAACTTTTTTAAATCCAGAGTTTTTTTGGTTGTTTCTTTTAATTCCATTGGCCATTGCTTGGTTAGTTGTAAAAAGAAACCAGCAATCGGCAACTTTAAAAGTGAGTTCGATTAAAGGTTTTAAAACGAAACCTTCAACATTGGCAAAACTAAAGCCTTATTTGAGTGTTTTACGTATTCTGGCATTGTGTTCCTTAATTATTGCTTTGGCCCGACCGAGAACGGTTGATATTAGTAATAAAACGAAAACGACTAAAGGAATTGACATTGTAATGGCTATAGACGTTTCAGGAAGTATGCTTGCTAAAGATTTGAAGCCCAACCGCATGGAAGCTTTAAAAAGAGTAGCAGCTGACTTCGTTGAACAACGTCCTAACGACCGCATAGGTTTAGTAGTTTATGCTTCTGAAGCCTATACTAAAACACCCGTTACAAGTGATAAAGCTATTGTAGAAGAGGCTATTGGAAGTATCAAGTACGATAACGTTCTGCAAGACGGAACCGGAATTGGAATGGGATTAGCAACAGCAGTCAATCGTTTAAAAGATAGCAAAGCTAAAAGTAAGGTTATTATTTTATTGACGGATGGGGTAAATAATGCTGGTTTTATTGAGCCAGAAACGGCTGCAGATATTGCAAAACAATACGGTATTAAAGTGTATTCAATCGGTATTGGGACAAATGGAATGGCAATGTTTCCTTATGCTTTAGCGCCAAACGGAGATTTCTTGTTCCAAATGATGAAGGTGGAAATTGATGAACGATTGATGAAAAGTATCGCTCAAAAAACCGATGGTAAGTATTTTAGAGCGACAAGTAATAGCAAATTGGCTGAGATTTATAACGAAATCAATAAGCTGGAAACAACGGAAATTCAGGAATTAAAATTTTATGATTACGACGAAAAATTCAGGCCTTTTGTATTGTTTGCCTGTTTATTGGTTTTAATCGAAATGGGATTAAGAAATACAGTTTATAGAAGCTTTATTTGATTTTCAAGAATAAAAAAATTACAAGTTTTAAAATCCCAAATTCCAACAATTGGGATTTGGAATTTAATTTTTGGAACTTAAAAATGATATGGAATTAGACGAAAAAAAATATTTGTACTTACTCATAATACTGCCTTTATTGGTTTTACTTTTTCTTATGAATATGTATTGGAAAAAGAAAAAACAAAAGGAGTTTGGTGATTTAGAAATGATCAATAAACTAAGTCCGGAACGTTCTGTTTTTAAACCGGTTTTCAAATTGATTGTTCTTTTATTGGCATTACTTGGTCTAATTTTAGGATTGGTGAATCCTAAAATAGGAACCAAATTAGAAACAGTAAAACGCGAAGGAATTGATATTGTTTTTGCAATGGACGTTTCAAAGAGTATGCTTTGCGAGGATGTTGCACCTAATCGATTAGAAAAAAGTAAACAAATTGTTTCTCAAATAATCAATCAGTTAGGAAGTGATCGTATAGGAATTGTAGCCTATGCAGGGAGTGCATTTCCTGTACTACCCATAACTACTGATTATAGTGTTGCCAAAATGTTTTTACAAAGTATGGACACTGATATTGTTTCGTCTAAAGGAACTTCTTTGGATGAAGCAATTAAGTTATCCTCTACCTATTTTGACGAAAAAAGCAAAACATCTAAGTTATTGATTATGCTTTCGGATGGAGAAGATCATTCCGAAGGAGCTCAGGCCGCTGCTGAAGAAGCTAATAAAATTGGGATGCGTATTGTAACAGTAGGAATTGGAACTGAAAAAGGAGGTACAATTCCGTTGCGAATAAATGGCACAATTCAAGGTTATAAAAGAGATCAGAATGATCAAGTGGTAGTTACTAAACTAAATCCGCTAAGCTTAGAGGAAATTGCAAAAGAAACAAAAGGGGGTTATGTAAGTGGCAACAATACCAAAGAGGTATTGGATTACATCAAGAAAACCTTGGATAATATTCAAAAAACCGAATTCGAATCGACACAAATGTCCAATTTTCAATCGCAATTTCAATGGTTTTTAGGATTTGCCTTTGTGCTTTTATTCTTGGATGTATTCCTTTTGGAGAAAAAGACAAATTGGGTGAAGAAGTTAGACTTGTTTAACGAAGAAAAATAAATGTCAATTCTCGCTGTAGAGAAAGAACATAATAAAATGAAAATGAAGAATTTTATAAAATACGGATTTATTTTTTTTGCTTTCCTATTCTTAGGATTAGGTGTTGTATTGGCACAAGAAAAAGATAAAACTTTACCGAAAGCCAATGATGAATACAATAAAAGTAAGTTTGCTGAAGCAGAGGCTAATTATAGAATATCGAATTCAAAATTTCCTAATCGATCAGTTGCTCCATTTAATTTAGGAAATGCCATTTACAAACAAAATCAAGCTTCGGAGGCCAAATACGCTTACGCAAAAGCCTTAAAGAACGCTAGGTCAAGAGTTCAAAAACACAAAGCGTATCATAACTTAGGAAATGTGTTTATGAAAGAGAAAGATTATTCTCAAGCTGTGGAAGCTTATAAAAACGCACTTAGAAATGGTCCTAATGATGAGGAAACCCGATACAATTATGCCTTGGCAAAAAAAATGCTAAAAGAAAATCCTCCCAAAGATAACAAAGACAATAAAGATAAAAATAAAGACAAGGATAAGGATAAGGACAAAAAAGATCAGGACAAGAAAAACCAAGATAAAGACAAAGACAAAAAAGACAATAAGGATCAAAATAAAGACAAGAATAACGGCAAAGACAAACCAGATCAAAGTCAGCCGCCAAAACCACAGCCTGGAGGAATTTCTCAAGACCGTTTAAAAAATCTTTTGGATGCGGTAAATAATGAAGAAAAGAAAGTTCAGGACAAGGTAAAATCGAATAAAGAAAAAGGAAGACCCGTTCAAACAGACAAAGATTGGTAATTTCTATTTAATGATTGTATTCTAAATAAAGGATAAGAGGTAGAAAAATGAAAAAATATTTAGTATTAATACTGTTATGTTTTCAAGGACTTTGGGCTCAAGTACAATTTGAGACTAAAGTAAGCAAGAACACACTTGGTCTTAATGAAAGACTTCGTGTGGATTTTGTAATGAATATAGATGGCGATAATTTTAACGAACCTTCTTTTGAAGGATTTAGGGTAATTGCTGGGCCAAGTCAGCAGGTTAGTCAGTCGTGGATTAACGGAAGAAGTTCTTTTGAAAAAATATATTCTTATTATTTAATGCCTACTCACAAAGGGGCTATTGTAATTAAACCAGCTACCATTGAATATAATGGTCAAGTGTATAAAACAGCAGCTGTAAAGGTAACGGTGACTAATGCTATCGAACAACCTAAAGACCCTAATGATATTAGTGTTTCGGTAGATAATAATTTGTATTTGGTGGCCGATATTTCAAAAACAAATCCTTATATCAACGAGCCTATAACCGTGGTTTATAAGTTGTATTTCAGTTACAATATCGGAATTAAAAATTGGCGAGATGTTGGCAAACCTAAGTACAATGATTTTTGGAGTCAAAATATTGATATCAAACAATTGTCTTTGGAAGAAGGAATGTTTAAAGGCGAAAAATTTCGATATGTGGTTTTGAAAAAAGTGGTTTTATATCCGCAAAAATCAGGAAAACTCACTATCGACCCGCTTGCTCTTGATATTGATGTAGAATTGCCTACCAATCGTAGAAATATGTTTGGACAAATGCTTATCAAAGAAGACAGTAAACAAGTTTCGGCAGGGGCTAGAGTTATTGCTGTGAAATCACTTCCAGAAGCCGGTAAACCAGCTGATTTTTCTGGAGCTGTAGGTAGTTTTGATTTTAAAGTTATCCCAAGCAAAACAGAGCTTAAAAGTGGAGAAAGTTTAGATTTAACCGTAAGTGTAGCAGGGAAAGGAAATCTAAAATTATTTACCTTGCCTAAACCTATAGTGCCTAATGCATTAGAAATGTATGATCCTGAACATAAAGAACAGGTAAATACACCACTTTCTGGAATGGCTGGAAAAATTGCGGATCGTTATACTATCATTCCACAATTTAAAGGAGAATATCCAATTAAACCGATGCAGTTTTCTTATTTTGATTTGAATTCAAGAAGTTATAAAACAATCACATCACCGGAAATTATTATTAAAGTATTAGACGGCCCTACCGCTGCTACCGCTTCTAATTCAAATTCAGGTGAAGCTAAGAATAAAGTAGTGGCTAATGAACAATTTCAGTATATTAAGTTGGATACTAAGTTAGAACCAGTAGCTACTCATGACTTTTTTGGTTCTAAATTGTTCTATAGTTTATTGTTAATTCCTTTTGGATTGTTGCCTGTGATAATATTGGCTAAGAAGAAAAAAGAAGCCATAGATGGCGATGTTGTAGGAAACCGAATTAAAAGAAATAACCGTTTGGCTAAGAAATATTTATCGGAAGCCAAAAAGCACATCAATAACAAAGAACCATTTTATGTGGCATTGGAAAAAGCGATGCATAATTTCCTAAAAGCAAAGCTGCATATTGAAACTTCGGAGATGAGTAAGGATAATATCAAAGAAATTTTGTTGTCTAAAAATGCAAATCCTCAAGCAGTGAACGAGTTTATTGCATTGACAGAAAATTGCGAAATTGCTAGATATGCACCTTCTTCAAGTGCAAGTATTCAAAATGATTACGAAAAAGCGGTAGGGATAATTTCAGAGTTAGAAAAACAACTGTCTTAATTTTTTTTAACCACGAAGAACATAAATTGAAATGAAAAATTTAGTAACCATAATATTCTTTTTAGTTAGTCAGGTTTTCTTTGCTCAAGATAATTTTGAAAAAGGAAATAATTTCTATAAAAATGGGAAATACGAGCAAGCTTTGGAGGCTTATAATGCTGTTTTGAGTACAAAAAAACAATCAGCAGAATTGTATTTCAACATTGGAAATTGCTACTATAAGTTAAATAAAGTAGCGCCTGCAATTTATAACTATGAAAAAGCCTTGGTATTAAGTCCAAATGATAATAACATAGTGAACAATTTGAAGTTTGCTCAAAAGCGAACTGTCGATGAAATCAAAGTAGTTCCAAAAGTAGGATTCGACAAATTATTACGTGATTTTACAGGCATGTATCATTATAACACTTGGGCATGGATTTCAGTGGTATTTTCCATTTTGTTTTTAGGATGCTTCTTAGGATATTATTTTTCAGTCCTAGCTCTCAATAAACGATTATTCTTTTTTGGAATGTTTTTAATGTTGGTTTTGGTTCTTATAGGAGTTGCCTCTGCAAGTTTTGAGAAAAGTTATTTTAAAAACGAGCTACCAGCTATCATTTTTGCCGAAATGACCCAAGTAAAAAGTGAACCACAAAATAAAGCGGCCGATGTAGTTGTTTTACATGAAGGGACTAAAGTTTATGTAATCGAAACACTTGACAGTTGGAAAAAAGTCCAATTGACTGATGGAACAGAAGGCTGGATTGAAAGCGAAGCCATTCGTGAAGTAAAATAGAAATAAGATTATAGATTTCAGAATGCAGATCACGTCTGAGTTCTGAAATCTACTTACTGTTCATTGCTTTCTGAAGTCTGCCCACTCTTTTTAAAATCGCCATACCATTTGGCAATAGACGGATACATAAAAGCAGCTGTTTTTTGAATAGGATAGTAAAAAATAGATTTATCCAAAGTTTCTTTTTTAGCAAAAAAGTGATTGTGATTTATTTTTTCAAAAAGAGAAAAAAGCATTCCAATAATCAAAACTATCTTTAACACCCGAAATATTCCGCCGCCTAATTTATTGATCCAGCCTAAAAAAGCAAAATCGACAATGCCCGTGAGTATTTTGGCAAGGAAGTAAATTCCAACAACAACAAGAATAAAAGTGAGTAGGAAAGCAACAACTTGGATACTATTTGGATTCCAATGAACATGTTCAGAAAGAAAATCTTTAGTAATCACAGAAAATTTTACTGCAAAATAAATTCCAATCATTAAAGAAAGAAATGAAGCCAATTCTGTAAAAAGTCCGTTTACAATTCCTTTATACATGGCTAAGGCTAGTAAGGCGCCTAAAATAATGTCTAAAAAACTCATAGAAAAAAATAGAAAAGTATAAAGGGCAAAGATAAAAGAATTATGTTGGTATCTTTGCCGAAATAATAGTAGGAAAAAGAAATTTGAAGGTGTTCCTCTAACTTCTAACTCCTAACTTCTAACTTTTAAACATGTCAAGAGATACACAACTAAAAGAGCGCTGGGAAAAGCTCGTCGATATACTTTCTAATCAATTTTCACAAGGTGAAGATTTAGATTTAGATGCCATCATTTTTTTAATAGGAGTTCAGGAATTAGGTAAATTTCATCGTGAATTTAAAAAAGATGAAAAAGTAAACCTGATGCATATTGCTATTTGTCGATTATTAGAACCTTACGGTTTTTATGAATTTGACTTTTTCGACGAAGATGGCTGGCCTCATTATAAAGTAAAAGAGGAATTACCACCCTTAAAAGCGGGTGAGCAAACAGTTTTAATGAAAGAAGCTATTGTGAATTATTTTATAGAAAAAGAACTTATCGATTAGTATTCAATGTTCAGTAGTAGTAATCAGTTAAGAATTTTAGAAAAACTTCTAACTTCTAACTTTTAACTTCTAACTTTTACTTAAATTTGCACACTCAATTATTGGATGAAAATGATAGATAAGATAAAAGAATATATTGGTGAAGCACAAACTTTTTCAACACAAGATACTGCCGAACTAGAAGCGTTTAGAATTAAATTCTTAGGAAGTAAAGGAATTATAAAAGATTTTTTTGCCGAATTTAAAAACGTGCCTAATGAGCAAAAAAAAGAATTTGGGCAAGTAATTAATTTACTTAAAAGTTCTGCTGAAGAAAAAGTAAAATCTATTCAAGAAGCCTTAGAAAGCAAGGAAGAAGCTAAAGGACTTTATGGCGATTTGACCCGTACCGCTGAACCAGTAACTATTGGTTCCCGTCATCCTATTTCTATCGTAAAAAATCAAATTATCGATATCTTCTCGACTATTGGATTTAATGTTTCCGAAGGTCCAGAAATTGAAGACGATTGGCATAATTTTACAGCCTTGAACCTGCCTGAATACCATCCGGCGCGTGATATGCAGGATACTTTTTTCATTCAAACAAATCCTGATGTTTTATTGCGTACCCATACGTCATCGGTTCAGGTGCGTTATATGGAAAACAATAAACCGCCTATTAGAACGATTTCTCCAGGGCGTGTTTTTCGTAACGAAGCCGTTTCTGCCCGTTCGCACTGTATTTTCCATCAAGTAGAAGGTTTGTATATTGACAAAGAGGTTTCTTTTGCCGATTTGAAACAAACCCTTTTGTATTTCACTAAAGAAATGTTCGGAAAATCTAAAATCCGTTTGCGTCCTTCTTATTTCCCCTTTACAGAGCCTAGTGCCGAGATTGATATTTACTGGGGATTAAAAACCGAAACCGATTATAGAATTACTAAAGGAACCGGTTGGTTAGAAATTGGTGGTTGCGGAATGGTAGATCCTAATGTTTTGAAAAACTGTGGCATCAATCCTGATGAATATAATGGATTTGCATTTGGAATGGGAGTAGAGCGTATTGCGATGTTGTTGTACCAAATTGGAGACATCCGTATGTTTTATGAAAACGACGTACGTTTCTTAGAGCAATTCAAATCAATAATATAATTATAAGTCCTTAGTCAATAGTCCCTAGTCCTTAGCAAGAATTCTTTACTAAGGACTAGGGACTAAGTACTCTTAATCTATACAATGAAAAAAGACATCATTATTCCCGAAGTAGAAAACGTATTCATTGCTGCTGTTCAAGAGTGGAGCGATGATTTTATGGAGAAAGTTTGGTACGCCTATTTAGTAAACGACAGTGACTTTGATATCGATAGCGTGATGGTGGTTTCTAAAGCTTTCGGAACCATTGATGGCGAAATGAAGAAAACTTCGGTTTTGCGTCATGCTTTTGTTCAGGTACCTGCTGTTTCGGTAGTGAAAATCGAAATGATTGAAAAAAGTTTGTTGCCATTGAATAACGAGTTCATGCTGACATTCTTTATTGGTAATACTTTATATGACAAGAAATACATTTTCAAAGCCAATTCTATTAATGAAAATAATGTAGAAGAAGTGCCTATTCTGTTTGTCGATGGGGTAATCGTGAGGTAAGCTTTTTTTAAAAGATAGTAGAACCGCAAATTCGCAGATTAAAAATGTGAATTTGCGGTTTTTTTGTAAGTATATTTCATATATTTAAACAAAGTTTAAAGAATTAATTTATCAGACTAAAGGTATATTCCATTTGAATGAAGTACTCAATTCCCATATTTACTTTAATTTTACTACTGACATTTTGTAATCGGACAGAGAAAAAAGAAATTATTCTTTTAGCTAATCGAGAAGCCCCTTTAGGTTGGGTTTATTTAAGAATTTATAGGGATAAAACATTCGAATTTGAATCTCGAGGAATAGAACGCAGAGGAGATATTTATGGTGGGACTGTGGAATTGAAAAACGATACATTATATTTTAAGTATTCTGAAACAATTCCTAAAGCGGGAAATAAAGCTGTCTTGAGAGGGGGATTTGTTCTTTATTTTGGAGGAAAATATCCCGAAAGATTGGAATTGAAAAAGAATAAATTCAAAACGAAATAAAAGCGGTACTCGATCTAGAGTGAATCTCTTCGTATTAGAAAATTTGAATGAATTCCTCTGCAGATTTGATTTGTCACATACGTTAATGTAGAATTACATTTTGTAGCAATAACCGTAAATACACCCAGTTTTGTCATTCCGACGAAGGAGGAATCTCCGCAAAGTAATTAACCCAAAGTTGAGCTATGCAATTTCAAGAAGGTTATCACACTTATTACATTTACATTATTACCAATAAAGCCAAAACGGTTTTATACACAGGTGTGACAAATCATCTAAAAATTAGATTACGACAACATAAAGACAATATAGAATTAGGTAATAAAACTTTTGCTTCAAAATATCAGGTACATTATTTATTGTATTTTGAAAAGTTTACCTGGATTCAGGAAGCAATAGCCAGAGAAAAAGAAATTAAGGGTTGGCGCAGGGAGAAAAAGATGGATTTAATCAAAACAATCAATCCTGATTTAGAGTTTTTGAATTATTTATTTGAATAAACTTTGATTGTGGAGATTCCTCCTTCGTCGGAATGACAAGTTTGCGGTTTAGCTGTCGTTTAAAATATAAATAACAAGTATTTTGTCATTCCGACGAAGGAGGAATCTCTATAACGGACTTAGCTTTTTACTTCGTGTTCTATTACAAACAACCGCAAATTCACATTTATAATCTGTGAATCTGCGGTTGTTTTATTTTATAGAACTAGAATTAATCCAGTTTTTCAGTCAGTTTTTTAAATACGGTTCGGGCATTTTTGCCTTGGTATAAAATCTCATGAACGGCATCTATAATTGGAGTTTTGGCGCCATAACCCTGATTGAGTTTGTAGGCACTTTTAGCGGCATAATAGCCTTCGGCAATCATACTCATTTCCATCATGGCACTTTTTACGGTATAGCCTTTCCCAATCATGTTTCCAAACATTCTGTTTCTGGAAAACACAGAATATCCTGTAACCAATAAATCGCCTAAATAAGCCGAATCATTGATGTTGCGTTTCATTTTATGTACTTTTCGAATGAATTTTTTCATTTCTCGAATGGCATTACTCATCAACACCGATTGGAAATTATCACCATAACCTAAACCATGTGCAATTCCGGCAGCAATGGCATAAATATTTTTGAGCATAGCCGCATATTCCGTTCCAATGATATCATCTGTAATTTTAGTTTTGATATAATTGCTTGCCAAATTTTTAGCTACATTCTTAGCTTTTTCAGGGTCACCGCAGGCGATAGTCAGATAGGATAAACGTTCCAATGCTACTTCTTCGGCATGGCAAGGTCCCGTTATTACCCCAATGTTGTAATAGGGTATTTCATATTGAAAGTGAAAATGTTCACCTACAATTAAACTGGTTTCAGGAACGATACCTTTGATGGCCGAGAAAATGATTTTATCTTTAAGGGAAACATTAAGTTTTTGCAATTCGGTATCTAAAAATGCAGATGGAATGGCAAAAATTAGATAGTCGGCATAGTTTACAGCCTCATTGATATCATTTGTTAAAAGTAATTTTTTGGTGTCAAATTCAACCGAACTTATGTAGTTTGGATTGTGTTTGTAGTTTTTTAAGTGTTCAATTGCCGATTCGTTGCGCATGTACCAGCAAACTTCATCAAGATTCACACAAAGCATCTTTGTAATAGCCGTTGCCCAGCTTCCTCCACCTATTACCGCAAACTTTATATTTTGACTCATTGTTTTAATAGTTTAATCAAAAGTACTTAAAAATGTACTAACGAAGCAAGGCTTATCCGTTTTAGTCGAAGAGAGCAGAAATTTTTTTAATTTTTTTTACAATATCATATAATAAAATATACATTATTTCCGTTGTAACTTATTAGTTATTAGAAATTTGTGTTTTTATTAGTTATTAGAGTTAGTTAATTTGGTTTTGGTGTTAATTTTAAAGGCGTCTTAGAAAATCCAAGACGCCTTTGTGGTGTTTTAAAGTGAAATTATTTTAATAACTCAATTCAACAATAGATTTTACTTTTTCTAAAGTAACTTGTTGGTTTTCTCCTAATCCTTTCCATCCTCTTTCTTCAAAACGCTTAACGATAAAATCGGCTGTTTTCGAATAATCATCTGTATATTGAGAAAGTTGGGTATCCATTCCCATTTGATGGAAGAATGCTACTGTTTTTTCGATCGCTTCTTTTGCAATTTCTTCTTCACTTCCGGAAAGATTAAAAATGCGTTTTCCGTATTGTGCTAGTTTTGCTTTTTTAGCTTCAAATAATACGCGATATAGATTTGGACCAATGATGGCCAACGTTCTAGCATGATCAATGTTATACAAAGCAGTTAATTCATGACCAATCATGTGAGTAGCCCAGTCACTAGGAACTCCTTTTTGAATTAATCCGTTTAAGGCCATTGTACAACACCACATAAAATTAGATGCTAATGCATAGTCTTCTGGATGTTCTACTACTTTTGGGCCTACTTCAATTAATGTTTGCAAAATTCCTTCGGCAATTCGGTCTTGTAAATATCCGTCGTGTGGGTAGGTTAAATATTGTTCCATTACGTGGGTAAAGGCATCAACTACGCCGTTTTCTAATTGTCTTTTAGGTAAAGATTGAATAACAGTTGGGTCACAAATTGAAAATTTTGGAAATAAAGCACTTCCTCCAGCAGCTAATTTCTCCTGAGTCGCTTTAATTGTTACTACATACCCTGAGTTCATTTCGCTTCCTGTTGCTGGAAGGGTCAATATTGTTCCAAAAGGCATTGCATTTTCCTTTATTAAAATACGTTTTTGAAGAATATCAATTGGATTTCCGTTAAAGTTAACTGCTGCCGAAATAAATTTCACTCCATCAATTACAGAGCCTCCACCCACAGCCAGAATGAAATCAATTTTTTCTGCTTTTATAACTTCAACAGCTTTCATCAAAGTTTCAAAATGAGGGTTGGGTTCTATACCTCCAAATTCAACAATTTCGTAACCTTTAAGGTTTTCAATTACCTGCTGATGAATTCCATTTTTAAAAATGCTTCCACCTCCGTAAGCTAAGAGAATTTTAGTTCCTTGTGGAATTAATGTGTTTAATTTTTCTATTTGACCTTTTCCAAAAATCAATTGGGTAGGGTTATATAATTCGAAGTTTAACATATTCTTTACGTTTTTGAGATACTAAGATTCTAAGCAGCTAGTTATTTCAATCATAACTTCTTAGTCATTTTGGGACTTAGTGTCTTATTTGTTTAATTTTTCTATTAGTTTTTGAGCCACAAGTTTTGAAGAGGCAGGGTTTTGTCCTGTAATCAATAAGCCATCTTCGACTGCATAAGGTTGCCAATTTTCGGTTTTTGAATAGATTCCGCCATTAGCCTGAAGCACTTCTTCTAATAAAAATGGAACTACATTTGTCAATCCTACCGCAGCTTCTTCAGTATTTGAAAATCCAGTAAGTTTTTTGCCTTTTACTAAATATTCCTCATTTACTTTTACATCTTTTAATACTCCTGGAGCATGGCATACAAAAGCAATAGGCTTATTATTGGTATAAAAAGAAGCAATTAATGCTTTAGAATTTTTGTCTTTAGTTAAATCCCATAAAGGACCGTGACCACCAGGATAAAAAACAGCATCGTAATCAGATTCTTTTACGTTCGCTAATTTTAAAGTATGTTTTAATTTGTTTAATAATTCAGTGTCTTTATCAAATCGTTTCGTGTCTTCTGTTGCCGAAGCTGGATCGGCACTTTTTGGGTCAATAGGCGGTTGACCACCTAATGGAGAAGCAATATCAATTTGGATTCCTCTATCGGCTAATTCATAATACGGTGCCGCAAATTCTTCTGACCAAAAACCTGTTTTTTCTCCTGTGTTTCCTAATTGGTCATGACTGGTAACTACAAATAATACTTTTTTCATCTTTTCTTTATTTTGTGCTAATGCTACGATACTATTGATTGTTAATAGGACCAAAGCAAATACGGTTGTTTTTTTCATGATTCGTTTTTTAATTTTTTACAAATTTAAGGCGGATATGTTATTAGTAAAAATAATTTAAATTATGTTTGTGATAAATATATTTATATCATGGTCAATTTAGAATGGTATCGAACCTTTAAATCAGTATATAAAAATGGTAATTTTTCATTGGCTGCTAAAGAATTATTTATCAGTCAACCAGCAGTAAGTCAGCAAATTTCAATGTTGGAAGCTCATGTGGGCTATAAATTATTTAACCGAAAATCAAAAGGGGTTGAACCTACTGAATATGCTAAGTTACTCAATAACTTAATCATTGAAGCTTTAGATCGTCTGGAAAATGTAGAAAACGGTTTTCGTTCCAAAGCTTTTGATGCTAATCGATTGATTACGGTAGGTATTTCAAAACATCTGTTTAGTAGTATTGGGAGCTTTCTAATTGCAAAATTCGATTATATTGATTTTAGTTTTTGTGAAAATAATAGCCTTTTTGAATTAGTCAATACGAAAAAAATTGATTTTGCTATTGTTACTAAAAAGATAGAAACTTTTGATACCGTACAAAAGGAGATAGGAAAAATTAAGCAAATCGTTGTTGCTTCAAGTAATATAGATGCCACTCCATTACAGGCATATATTCAAAAAGAAGATAGTGTAGCGATTGAGAATTGGATAAACGAACAAAAATGGTACAGTCATGATTCAGGAATTCCTCATATCAAATTATTTTGGCTTCATGTTTTTAATAAAAAGAGACCGTCGATGGTTTCTAATTATATTATTCCTTCCGAATATGAAATGTTAGAAATGCTTTCCAGAAATACAGGGGTAGCGGTTACTTGGGATATTAATGCGAAGTCTTTTCTTCAATCAGGAAAATTACAATTGTTATGGGAATCGGACCGAATGCCAGATACAGAGGTTTATCTTTTATCTGGCAAACACTCAGGATTTAATACGGTTGCTCAGGAAATTGAGGAAGAACTAAAAAAAGTGTTGGTTTGATTTACTTCTTATAAAACAAATTATGGTCAATGTATTCCCAAACTTTTTCAGGCAATAAAGGACGGACATTTTTACCTAATTTGATGTTGCTTCTAATTGCTGTCGAAGAAATTTCGACAACGGGAGCATCAATTATATGAATCTTAGGGTGGTTTTTGAATTCCAGATTTTCATCTTCAACAGAAATACGCGGATACACATAAATCTCGTGATGTTCTAAAATGGCTTCGTAGTTTTTCCACTTATGAAGCGATTTAAGATTGTCTTCGCCCATAATCAAAGAAAATTCATGATTAGGGTATTTTTCTTCAAGATGGACTAAAGTATTTACTGTATAATTAGGTTGTGCCAATTTGAATTCAATATCCGAAGGTTTCAATTTAGGATAATCTTCAGTAGCCAGAAAAACCATTTGCAGGCGGTGGTAATCGTCCAGCAAAGTACTTTTTTTCTTCAAAGGATTGTGTGGTGTAACCACTAGCCATACTTGATCTAAATCGGCATGCTCCACCATATGATTGGCAATAATGAGATGCCCCACGTGAATGGGGTTGAAGGTGCCGAAATAGAGTCCGATTTTCATTGATTTAATTTAATGATTTAAAAATTCAAAGATTTAAAGATTGAGTATTCTTATAATTTTTCAATCTTTCAATTCTTCAATCTTTTAATTTTTATTTGTTCACAAAATTTCTCACTAATTCAGTTGCTTCTTCCAAAGCCACATCCAAATCATAATTTTTTATCACTACATCAAATTGTGGAGCGGTAGCCAATTCTACGTGGGCTTTAGCGATACGCATATTGATTTTGTCTTCACTTTCGGTAGAGCGTTCTTTCAAACGGCGTTTTAATTCGTCCACACTTGGTGGTTTTACAAAAACAGCCAAAGTTTCTTCAGGGAATTTATTTTTGATACGCAAACCTCCGGCAACGTCAATGTCAAAAATTACGTTTTTACCCATAGCCCAGATGCGTTCTACTTCACTTTTTAAAGTACCGTAAAAATTATCTCTGTATACTTCTTCCCATTCTACAAAATCTTCATTTTTGATATGGTTTTTAAATTCGTCCAAAGAGATAAAATAGTAATCTTTTCCGTTTACTTCTTCGCCTCTGACTTCACGAGTGGCTGCCGAGATAGAAAACTCTAAATTCAAGTCTTCTTGCTTTAATAAATGCCTAACTATAGTTGTTTTTCCCGAACCCGATGGCGCAGAGAATACGATTAATTTTCCTTTTTTCATTTTTTTAGTATTAGTCCTTAGTTCTTAGTTCTTAGTCCTTAGTTTTCAATGCTAGGGACTAAGGACTAGTTACTATTTACTTATAAAACATTCAATACCTGTTCTTTGATTTTTTCCAATTCGTCTTTCATCATCACGACTAATTTTTGCATTTGCGCGTGATTCGATTTAGACCCCATGGTATTGATTTCGCGTCCCATTTCTTGGGTAATGAAACCTAATTTTCTACCATTAGCTTCGGTGCCTTTGATGGTTTCCAGGAAATAATCTAAGTGATTGGTTAGACGTACTTTTTCTTCCGTAATGTCTAATTTTTCTAAATAATAGATCAATTCCTGTTCAAAACGGTTTTCGTCAACATTTACTTTTAACTCATCTATAGCGGTTTGCAAACGGTCTTTGATGTTTTGAACGCGTTCCGGATCAAGAGCCAAAGCCTCGTTCATAAATTGACGAATATTGTTTATACGCAATTGGAATTCTTTTTCAAGTGATTCACCTTCATCTCTTCTAAAAGAAAGAATGTTACTTAAACTTTCGTCGATAACATTTTTTATCTGAGCCCATTCGTTTTCGTCGATTTCTTCTCTTTCCACTTTCATGGTGTCTGGCATACGAACGGCCATTTTCATTAACTCTGTTTCATCGGCATCGGCGTAAACCTTTCTTAGTTGGGCAATGTAAGCTTTTACGATAGGTACATTCACTTTGGTCGAAGTTTGCTCGGCAGTACTTTCGATAAAAATAGAAAAATCGATTTTCCCTCTTTCCAGTGCAGCGGCAATTTGGTTGCGTAAACCCAATTCCATTTCGCGATACACAGAAGGCATTCGCACATTTAAATCAAGTCCTTTGCTATTTAACGATTTTACTTCGACTGTTATTTTTTTGGTTGGTAATTGCAAAGTCGCTTTACCAAAACCGGTCATAGATTGTATCATATCATTTTCTAAAAAGTGGTCAAAGATACTAAAAAAGTATTCAGTAGTCAGTAGTCAGTTTTCAGTGCAAGGAAATCGCCATAAAGGTTTTCGCCACTAATTACACAAAAAACACAAATTAGTACTTATTTTTTATTTCACGAACCATTTAAATGGAGAGAATTAGAGAAATTCGATTTAAATCCTCCTAATAAATTAGTGGCAATTGGTGTAATTTGTGGTAACCTCTTTTAATAGCTTAGATTGTTGGCAGTAATTAAGGATTTATTTTTGCAAAGCCAAAATTACATTCTCAATATTTTGTTTGCTGTTGCCAATGTAAATTTTGCCATCAATGATAAAAACCGGACGACTTAAAAAAGTGTAATGTTCTAAAATGTATTTTTTAAAGTCCGCTTCGGTTAAGTTTTGGTCTTTTAATCCCATTGATTTATACAATTGTGCTTTTTTACTAAATAGCAGTTCGTAACTTCCTGAAAGTTGGTGCATTTGTTCTAATTCTTCAACTGAAATTGGATTTTGTTTGATATCGTGAAGTTCTAGATTATGATTTTCAGGTAACGATTTGATTATTTTTCGACAAGTGTCGCAAGAAGAAAGATGATATACTTTATTGCTCATAATTTTTAATTCTTTATGCAAAGAAAAATCATTTGCGACTTAAATGCTTATTTTTACGCGAAATTTTTAAACTGATTCAAATGCAACAAGTATTTGAAACTACTTTGAAATCTAGAAAATTGATTTCAGAATTACTTCAAAAGTACTCTTTGGAGCAATTAAATAAAATTCCGGAAGGATTTAATAATAATTTGATTTGGAATATTGGTCATATTATTGTTGCACAACAAGTATTGGTATATAAATTGTCTGCTTTGCCAATGATGATTTCTGATGCGATGGTGGAGAAATATAAAAATGGATCGAGACCTGAGCAGGATGTTACACAAGAAGAATTAGATGCAATAAAACAATTGCTTTTTGATACAATTCATAAAACGAATTTGGATTATCAAAACGGTCTTTTTGAGGGATATAACGAGTATACTACCTCGATAGGTTTTAATTTAAAAAGTGCCGAAGAAGCAATGGTGTATAATAATTTTCATGAAGGACTTCATGTGGGAGTAATGATGGCAATTAAAAAATTTATTTAAATCAAAAAGATTAATTTTAGCAAAAAAAATACAATGAAAGAGCTATTAGAGATTACCAAAACGAGTAGAAACATGGTTTCTAAGTTGATTCAGGGATATACATTAGAGCAATTGAACAAAGTTCCGGCAGGATTTAATAACAATTTGATTTGGAACGTAGGTCATATCGTAGTGACACAACAATTGTTGGTATATAAATTAGCGGGCTTACCGATGATGATTTCTGATGAATTAGTTAAAAAATACATGAAAGGTACTAAAACAGAACATCAGGCAACACAAGAAGAAGTAGACGAAATATTATCTTTGTTACATGCAACAGTTGAACAAACTGCAAAAGATATTGATAATAATTTGTTTCAAAATTTCACTGAATATCCAACCTCTACAGGTTTTGTTTTAAAAAGCAATGCGGATTCTATGGAGTTTAATAATTTCCATGAAGGTCTTCACATTGGAGTAATCATGGCAATCCGAAAACTGGTTTAATATTCTTAACGAATACTATTTTAAAAGGAAAGAGTTTCTTGTACGGAGCTCTTTTTTTATTTTTTATTAGCTATTGCAAATAATAAATGTAGCCAAAATTAAACCAAACCAGCCAGTCATTAGCTTTGTTTTCTTTGTACAAATCTGGATTAGGTTTTAAACCATCAACCCAATCCGAAAAGTAATATTGAAAACGTAAATCAACCATCAAATCGCTTAATGGCGATAATTTATAACGCGTACCCACACTGGAAACAATAGACCATACGGTTCCGTTTTCCGTAGAAAAACCATATTGTCTATCATCTGTAGGGGTGAGGTATTTTGGATAAGTGGTAAGCGGAGTTCCTAAGGGACCCATTGTAGAATAAGCTTTAGCATTGTAATTACTAAATTGAGCACCAAGACTAACAAAAGGACCAAGACTCCCAATACGTGCTGTGAAATCCCGAATACTAAGGGGGAAGTATTCTAATTGCATTCCAATATTAGTTACAGCACTTTCTCCTTTCATTTCTCGTAATTGCATTGCCTCAAGAGAAGTCCTTTTTACCCATTCTCCTAAATGTTCAAAATTGGTTTTGTTATACGATAGTTCACTTCGTAGCTTGAAGTGGTCGTTAAAATAGGTTTCAGGTGTGTAACAGTTACATTCTGCTTTATAGGAGAAGTTGAGGTAATGAATTATTCCTATTCCATTTCCTGTGTTTCCTACATTGGTTTCAAAATCATGACGAACACCATAATCGGATTGAAAAGCTACAGGTCCAGCAATCACACCTATTTCATGAGAAAACCCAAACTGAGCTTTCATTTTACTTGAAATTCCAAGTAAAATAAATATGATAAACAAACCTAGCCAATTATTTCGGAGCATCTTAGTGTGAGTCAGGGTGGAACAAAGATATGAAAAACTTTAAATGGGATAATAGCAATTAAAATAAAGTTGTAAAACAGCCTTTTAGTTGTTGTAATGTTAATGTTTTTATAAGAGTTGGTATAGTAATTTTTGAATTTTGGGAAGAAGTTTTAACTTTAGATAATTCGTAGTCTAAAAAGGGGCTAAACGAGTGTAGTGATGAGTATAAAACGTAACTTTGTTTTACCTTTACGAAAACGTTTTCTTAACTCTATTAACCAATTAAATATTATGTCTCAAGCTGTCCAAAATTTTATGAATGGGGTTACTTTAAAAAACCCCAACGAACCTGAATTTTTACAAGCTGTTTTTGAAGTGGCTGAAACGGTGATTCCTTTTATTGAAAAGCATAAAAAGTACCAAAACAAAATGCTTTTAGAGCGAATGGTAGAAGCCGAAAGGATTATTACTTTTCGCGTAACTTGGATTGACGATAAAGGAGAAATTCAAGTAAACAGAGGGTATCGCATTCAAATGAATTCGGCGATTGGTCCTTACAAAGGCGGACTTCGTTTTCATCCTACGGTGAATTTGAGTGTCTTGAAATTTTTAGCTTTCGAGCAAACTTTTAAAAACAGTTTAACCACTTTGCCAATGGGTGGTGGAAAAGGCGGTTCGGATTTTGATCCAAAAGGGAAATCGGATAATGAAGTGATGCGTTTTTGTCAAAGTTTCATGACCGAACTAGCCAAACACATTGGGGCTGATACCGATGTTCCTGCAGGAGATATAGGAGTAGGAGGTCGAGAAGTAGGTTATCTTTTTGGTCAATACAAGCGACTTCGAAATGAATTTACAGGAGTTTTAACCGGAAAAGGAATTTCTTTTGGGGGATCCTTAATTCGTCCTGAAGCTACGGGTTATGGAGTGGTTTATTTTGCACAAAGTATGCTTCAAAATAAAGGTGAAAGTCTGGAGGGAAAAACCATTGTTGTTTCTGGTTCTGGAAATGTGGCCCAGTATGCCGTTCAAAAAGCAACGCAACTAGGGGCTAAGGTGATAACGATGTCGGATTCTAACGGATATATTTACGATGCTGACGGAATCGACGCAGCGAAATTGGCTTTTGTTATGGAATTGAAAAATGAAAAACGGGGGCGTATTAGTGAATATGTTTCGAAATTTCCAAATGCAAAATACGTTGAAGGGAAACGTCCTTGGGAAGTAAAATGTGATATCGCATTGCCATGTGCTACTCAAAATGAACTGAATGAAGAAGAAGCCAAAAACCTTGTTGCCAATGGCTGTATTTGTGTGGCCGAAGGCGCTAATATGCCAACGACTCCAGAAGGTATAGCTGTATTCCATAAGGCTAAAATTTTATTCTCACCAGGCAAAGCTTCTAATGCCGGTGGAGTAGCTACTTCGGGCTTAGAGATGTCGCAAAACTCCTTACGTTTGAGTTGGACAGCCGAAGAAGTTGATGAAAGATTAAAAGGCATTATGCTCAATATTCATGCTGCCTGTGTAAAATATGGCAGTACAGATGAGGGTTATATTGATTATGTAAAAGGCGCTAATATTGCCGGTTTTGTAAAAGTAGCCGATGCGATGCTGGCTCAAGGGGTGGTTTAGTTTTTTTTAGTCCTTGGTTGGTGAGTCCCTAGTCCTTAGTTTTAGTTTCTTTTTTAGTGTTTTCTAAGGGCTAACTACTAAGGACTAAGGACTTTATATTTGTAAAGCTAAGGACTAAGGACTTTTAACTATCTTCGCAATTCATTTTAGCAACATCCAATTCATGCAAATTAAAACTAAAGCAATCGTTATTTCGGCTTTAAAGTACCAAGAAAAAAGCCTGATTGTAAAATGCTTCACTTTGTCGCATGGATTGAAATCCTATTTTGTTCGAGATGCTTTTTCGAGTAGAAAGTCTAATCAGAAAATGGCCTATTTTCAGCCCATGACTATTATTGAAATCGAAGCTACTCACAAAAACAAAGGAACGCTGGAGCATTTCAAGGAAATTAAAATTGCAAATCCTTTTCATACCATCCATTCCGATATTTACAAGAGTACGATTGTCCTATTTCTTTCAGAGATTTTGCATCATTCTATTCATGAAGAAGAAAAAAACGAAGCCCTTTTTGTTTTTCTGGAAACCGCTTTGCATTGGTTAGACGAACATGACGAAATGGCTAATTTTCACTTGATTCTAATGATGGAAATGACCAAATACTTTGGTTTTTACCCCGATGTTTCCGATATTGACATGCCTTTTTTCGAAATGAACGAAGGTGTTTTTACTCCTTTTCAAGCCATAGGTTCTTTGAGCGAACACGAGACCCAATTGTTCAAAAAACTTATTCATTTAAAATTAGACAACCATCAAAAAGTATTTCATGTGGTCGAAAGGCAACTGCTTTTAAAAATCCTGATTGATTATTATGTCTATCATTTGGATGGTTTTAAACGTCCAAAATCTTTAGAAGTGCTCAAAGAGGTTTTTTCTTGAGTTTTTCAATGAATGTGTTGCTTTTTTCAAAAACTCGAAATCCAGCCCGAAACTTTAAGAGAAATGATACAAAAACAATAAGCTTTGTAAGATTTATTTATATATTTGAGAATAATAAATAAACGCAATAAACTTTCGTCAAGCTACCCAATTTTGGGTGTATAGGCGCTACTTTGTAGCGAGTATAAACGAGTTACCTGCTATGTTAGAAAGACGACCATACAAGACAACGACACGTTTTGACGGATTGACATTCTATATTAGCGGACAAACGGGGATGCCGAAAACCGACCAGAGTAGGCACAACAAAAAACAATTTTTAATATGGCATTAAGCTGGTATCAATGCAAAAATTGCGGGACTTCTATTAAGAAGGACTCAAGCCCAAGCACCTCTGGTTGCTCGGCAAAAACGTTTCACTCTTGGACAAAGTTGGGTGAGGTTGGCGACACGAATTACAGTTGTAAAAAGTGTGGCACAACAATTCAAACCAAATCATCTCCAAGCACATCGGGTTGCCCAAGCTCAACTTTTCACTCTTGGACAAAACTCTAAAAGATTTAATCGGTGGTGGCTTCGCCACCACCGATTTTTTTAACGACACGAATAATTTAGAATGGAAGCATCAACAACAATAAAACAAATGTTAGCAGGGAACAGAATTTTTGTCCCTACTTATCAAAGAGCATATTCTTGGGACACAGAATTTGAAAAAAGCAAAGCACCAAAACAGGTTAATGTATTTTTATCGGATTTGGAGGACTACAACAAAAGTTCAACAAAATCATTTTACTACTTCGGACACTTTCTATTTGAAGAAAAACCCGACAAAAAATTTGGCGTTATTGACGGACAACAACGACTTACAACAATTGTGATTTTTCTATCTGCACTTTTCAAACGACTAAGTTCAATCAGAAAACTCACAGAAACCGAACAAGAAATTTTTGAAGACATTATCAAGCGAAATTCAACTTATCGTTTTGAAACAGTTGACTATGACAAGCAACTTTTCAAAGATTATGTAATTGACCAAACCAAAAAAGATAAAAACGGACTTGAAACTGCTTCAGCAAAAAGAATTGTAAACGCTTTTGACTTCTTCACTTTACAATTAGAAAGCAAAGACGAATCCTATTTGCTTAAAATGCTGAATACTGTGCAAAATGCTTCTTGCACAACACACCCGGTTAAGGACGAATCAGAAGCCATACAGATGTTTATTTTCCAAAACAACAGAGGTAAGAAACCTTCAAACTTGGAAATAATCAAAGCTCAATTTATGTTCAACGTTCATCTTTACGGTGGCGAAGAAAAGGAATCCCTAATTGAAGAAATCAAAAACCGCTTTGAAAAAATCTACAAATCCATTTCGTCAATAGAATACAACATCAACGAAGATGATGTTTTGGTTTACACTTTAAGAGTTCATTTCAATTCACTTTGGGAAACAAACGCAATTGAAAAAATCAATAAGCTACTTTCAGACGTAAACCCAATTCCATTTATAAAATCATTCACACATTCATTAGCAATCAGTTTTGAGCATTTAACAACATTCTTCGGCAAAGACGAAAGAGAACAATTAGAAGTTCATTCACTAATAACACTTGGAGGAATTGGAATCGCAATTCCTTTTGTAATCAAGGCATATAAATTCGGTTTGCCGACAAATACGATAAATCAACTTTGCAGTAAACTTGAATCAATTGTTTTACGACACCGTTTAATTGGAACAAGAGCCGACATTACTTCAAGAGTAAATGATATTTTCCAAAATTTCACAGCAGAGAAACCCGAAATTAAACCAATCATTGACAGAATAGACTGGATGAAAAAAACTGGTGGCGATTCTTGGTGGTGGGCATATTGGAACGACACAGAATTTGAACGTTCAATTCAAGCAGCAGTTCCACACTCGACAGCAAAATATCTTCTTTGGAAATACGAAAACCATTTAGAAGGACAAGGTAAAAGCGGTTATTCACCAACTCGTTTTGACAAAATCGTTAGTCCTGAACTGGAACACATTGCACCGCAGACACCGACAGACGGAAAGCCAGTTGCGGCAGGTTATTGTGAGTATGACGAGGAGTTTAGACAACAATACATTGATTGTTTAGGCAACTATCTATTACTCTCAAAATCTCATAATTGTTCAGTTGGTAATAATCCTTTTGCCGACAAGAGAGCTACATATAATCATTTGGCACAACAGCGAGAAATTCAAGAAATGACGAAGGACAACCTGACTTGGACAAAGCAAGAAATACAAAAACGTAAGGAAAAAATAATTAACTTTTTAAAGGACAACGTATGACAACTGACAGAAACACAGCAGGTAACACGGGTTTTGCGTCAGGCGGGGTGACGTGCAAACTTGGAGCTTTGTGCTTCTATTCAAGTTCAGTGCAGGTTGACAGTTTTGTGCTTCAAAATCCGCCACTTCGCCAAGCTGCAAACCGTTGGTGGTCAGCTTGAGAAAACCGAGAAAAATTACATTCAATAGAAATATGAAAAAACTACTTATAATATTCTGCTTATTTTTCCTAACACTAAATGTGAATTCTCAGCAAAATAAATTCCGAAAATCTGAAAAAGAACAATTGATAACAGAAAAGAAAAAATTTAATGAATACTATGATACAATCAATAATCTATATTCTAATTACAAATACAATATTGGGTTTAAAATTCCCAAAAAATGGGTCGTTGACAAAGGGTTTTCTGAACATACAATTTTAAGAACTTTTGATGCAGATAGTTCAAATTCATTTACAATAAATGTAATCGAAACAGAATATAATATTGAAGAAATATTTTGGAAAAACTATGATAAAAACAACATTGATTTTGAAAAAAAATACAAAACTATGTTGGAAACTCAATTAAATACCCATATTAAAAATTATAAAGTCGAAAAATCAAAAATAAAAAATTTTCAATCACTTAAAAGAACATTTGAATTCACGAGAAAAGACCAAGAATATGAATATGAAATAGTTACAATTATACAACAAGTGGTTAGAGGACATTTTACATATACATTTAGTCTTAGCGTTCCCAAAATGTTTTACGATGTAAATCCAAACAACTATGACAAATTATTTTTAAATCTACATTTCCTAGATGACAAAAAGAAATTAGACAATTTGATTAATTCAAAATAATTTAAAACCTTCAATTAAAAATTTTAGATATGTTTAAACCTATTTTTATCAATCTATTTCTTATAATTATTTTAACAATAAGTTGTAAAAATAAGAATAACGAAAAGATAGAAACAGAAAGCGAATTACACGAAATCTTAACAAATCATAAAAGTAAATTAATTGAAATTGACAAACAATATAATGTAAACGGTCAAAAAGAAATATTAAATCAACTAATGAAAAATAACGATTTTTTATCTCACAAAAATTTTAAGTCAACCTTAGAGAGTATTGAAAAAGCACGAAATTATTTTGACACCATTTACAACAAAAATAGAGTTGTTTTTAAAAACACCCTGTTAGGCAGGCATTTGCCCACAAAGGGGAGCAACTTTGTAGAGTTGCTTAGTGAGATTAGCTGAAGCTCAATTCGCTACGCTCGGGTGCTTCGCTGCGCTCGCAAAGATTAAATTGTGGATTAAGCAATAAAAAACCCGATAGCTCTGAATAATACAAAACCCGTGTAAATCAGTCCAATCAGTGTCATCCGTGTGCTATTGCGCAATCTGGGTTTCAATTAAAATCTGTCCTTTTTGGCAGTTTTTTGCAAAAATCTTCCATAATTGTGTTTATTCGCTCTTTTTTCTTTCCTCTTTTCTCTAATTTCCTCAAAATTCCTTACTTTAGCACCTCGATTAAGAAAAGGATAAAATGAGTACAAAATTTACTGAATACAAAGGACTTGACTTGCCAACAGTAGCGTCGGAAGTTCTTGATTTTTGGAAGAAAGAAAATATTTTTGAAAAAAGTGTGAGCACTCGCGAAGGAAATGCTCCTTATGTGTTTTTTGAAGGGCCACCTTCTGCAAATGGATTGCCTGGAATTCACCACGTAATGGCACGTGCGATTAAAGATATTTTTTGTAGATATAAAACTCAAAAAGGGTTCCAAGTGAAGCGTAAAGCAGGTTGGGATACTCACGGTTTACCTGTAGAATTAGGGACCGAAAAAGAATTAGGAATCACTAAAGAAGATATCGGGAAAACCATCACCGTAGCCGAATATAACGAAGCCTGTAAAAAAACAGTAATGCGTTATACAGACGTATGGAATGATTTGACCGAAAAAATGGGGTATTGGGTAGATATGGAAGATCCATATGTGACCTATAAACCAAAATATATGGAGAGTGTTTGGTGGCTTTTGAAGCAAATCTATAACAAAGATTTGATGTACAAAGGATACACGATTCAACCGTATTCTCCAAAAGCAGGAACAGGATTGTCATCGCATGAGGTAAACCAACCCGGTTCTTACCGTGATGTTACGGATACGACTATTGTGGCTCAGTTTAAAGCAATTGCTGAAAGTTTGCCAAGCTTTTTAGAAGGTTTTGGAACTATTCATATCATGGCTTGGACGACAACTCCTTGGACCTTGCCATCGAACACTGCATTGACAGTGGGTCCTAAAATCGACTATGTTTTAGTTAAGACTTTCAACCAATATACTTTTGAGCCAATCAATGTGATTTTGGCTAAAAACTTAGTAGGGAAACAGTTTGGTAAAACATATTTTGCTACTGAAGAAGCAGCTGATTTTGAAAATTTCAAAGCAGGAGACAACCTGCCTGTCGGCAAGGCAGGAAAAATCCCTTACCAAATCTTAACAGAGGCTAAAGGTGCTGATTTAGTAGGCATCCGTTACGAGCAGTTATTGCCTTGGGCGTTGCCTTACCAAAATCCGGAAAATGCGTTTAGAGTAATTTCTGGAGATTTCGTTACTACCGAAGATGGTACAGGTATCGTACATACAGCTCCAACTTTTGGTGCTGATGATGCTAAGGTAGCCAAAGAAGCTACACCTGAAGTACCGCCAATGTTGGTTTTAGACGAAAATGGTACTCCGGTTCCATTAGTAGATTTACAAGGTAAATTTGTTCCTAGTTTAGGTGATTTTGGAGGTAAATATGTGAAAAACGAATATTATGATGCCGATCAGGCGCCAGAGCGTTCGGTTGATGTAGAAATTGCTATTCTTTTAAAAGAACAAAATAAAGCGTTCAAAGTAGAGAAATACGTGCACAGTTATCCACACTGTTGGAGAACGGATAAGCCTATTTTATACTATCCTTTGGATTCTTGGTTTATCAAAATCACTGAGGTAAGAGACAGAATGTTTGATTTGAACGAATCAATCAACTGGAAACCTAAAGCTACCGGAGAAGGTCGTTTTGGAAACTGGTTAAAAAATGCCAACGATTGGAACTTATCACGGTCAAGATATTGGGGAATTCCATTGCCGATTTGGAGAACAGAAGACAAACAGGAAGAAATCTTGATTGGTTCGGTTGAAGAATTGTACAATGAAATTGAAAAAGCAATTGCTGCAGGTGTTCAATCCGAAAATCCATTTAAAGGATTTGAAATTGGAAACATGAGCGAAAGTAATTATGATTTGGTTGACTTGCATAAAAATGTTGTTGACGGAATCACTTTGGTTTCGGCATCTGGAAAACCAATGAAAAGGGAGTCGGATTTGATCGACGTTTGGTTTGATTCAGGTGCAATGCCTTATGCGCAATGGCACTATCCTTTTGAAAACGCAGCTTTAATTGATAATAATAAATCATTCCCGGCTGATTTTATCGCTGAAGGTGTGGATCAAACACGTGGGTGGTTTTATACCTTGCATGCTATCGGAACCTTAGTTTTTGATAACATTGCTTATAAAAATGTAGTTTCAAACGGATTGGTTTTGGATAAAAACGGACAAAAAATGTCTAAGCGTTTAGGTAATGCTGTTGATCCATTTGAAACTTTAAAAGAGTACGGACCAGATGCTACGCGTTGGTACATGATTTCGAATGCGAATCCTTGGGATAACTTGAAATTTGATATAGAAGGAGTGGCTGAGGTAAGAAGGAAGTTCTTTGGTACACTTTACAATACCTATTCTTTCTTTAGTTTGTATGCCAATATTGATGGTTTTAAATTTGATGAAGCTGAGGTGTCATTGAACGAAAGACCGGAAATCGACCGTTGGATTTTATCGGAGTTACATACTTTAATCAAATTAGTGGATGAAGCTTATGCCGATTATGAACCAACGCGAGCTGCTCGTGCTATTTCTGATTTTGTTCAGGAAAACTTGAGCAACTGGTACGTTCGTTTGTGTCGTCGTCGTTTCTGGAAAGGAGAATATGCACAGGATAAAATTGCGGCTTATCAAACCTTATATACTTGTTTGTTAACCGTAAGTAAATTAAGTGCACCAATAGCTCCTTTCTTTATGGATAAGCTTTACAGAGACTTAACACAGGCTACACAAACAGAAAAATTTGATAGTGTACATTTGGCGGAATTTCCAAAATACGTTGAAAACTTTGTTGATAAATTGTTAGAGAGCAAAATGCAGAAAGCGCAGACCATTTCATCACTAGTTTTATCACTACGTAAAAAGGAGATGATCAAAGTGCGTCAACCTTTGCAAAAGGTAATGATTCCAGTACTTGACGAGAATCAGCGACTAGAAATAGAGGCTGTTTCTGACCTGATAAAAGCCGAAGTAAACGTGAAAGAAATCGAACTTTTGGACGATGCTTCAGGAGTTTTGGTAAAGCAAATTAAACCTAATTTTAAAGCGCTTGGGCCTCGTTTTGGGAAAGATATGGGATTGATTTCCAAAGAGATACAAAGTTTTACTTCGGAGCAAATTAACCAATTAGACAAGGAAGGAAGCATAAGTATTGTAGTTGCAGGAAAAGACGTAACTTTATCCTTAGAGGATGTAGAAATCACATCTCAGGATATTGAAGGATGGTTGGTTGCTAATTCTAACGGAATTACCGTAGCGCTTGACATCACAATCTCTGATGATTTAAGAAATGAAGGGATTGCGAGAGAGTTGGTAAATAGAATTCAAAACATCAGAAAAGATTCTGGATTTGAAGTGACTGATAAGATTAAAGTAAGTTTACAAAGTAATCCAGCCCTAGAACTAGCTGTAAATACGAATAAGGCTTATATCAAATCAGAAACATTGACAGAAGAGTTAGTGTTTGAAGTTCAAATTGAAAATGGTATAGAAATTGAGTTTGATGATATTAAAACGAAGATAACAATTACTAAATAATATTGATTATGGTAGCTGAAGTAGCACGATACTCCGACGCCGATTTGGCAGAGTTCAAAGAGATAATTCAAAAGAAAATTGAGAAAGCACAGGCCGATTTAGATTTGATAAAAAGTGCTTATATGAATGACTTGAATAATGGTACGGATGATACATCACCTACATTCAAAGCTTTCGAAGAAGGAAGTGAAACAATGTCTAAAGAAGCAAATTCTCAATTAGCAACCCGTCAAGAGAAGTTTATTCGCGATTTGAAGAATGCTTTATTTCGCGTAGAAAATAAAACCTTCGGTGTTTGTAAAGTAACAGGAAAATTAATTAGTAAAGAAAGATTGAAAATCGTTCCTCATGCTACGATGAGTATCGAGGCTAAAAATCTTCAACGATAACAATTGATTTTTCAATAGTAGAATTCCAAATTCCAATGATTTAATTAAAGTTGGAATTTGGAATTTGATTTTTATAAATTACTTATTTTTGCGCAATTAAAATTTAAAAAATGTCATTACTAAAAGCGTATCTACTCATCTTCGTAGTATTACTTGTGGATCAGATTTCCAAAATATATGTCAAAACCAACTTTGTTTTAGGCGGTGAATTTGAGGTTTTTGATTGGTTTAAAATTCATTTTATTGAAAATGAAGGAATGGCTTGGGGAACAAAAATTCCTGGTGAGTACGGAAAATTGATTCTTACTTTATTTCGATTAGTGGCTGTAGGAGGAATTGGCTATTGGTTATGGGATTCGGTAGAACGTAAACACAGTAGTAATTATTTAATTGTTGCCATAGCACTTATTTTTGCGGGAGCTTTAGGGAATATTATCGATTCTGTTTTTTATGGGGTAATTTTCAATGATAGTACGGCTCAATTAGCAACTCTATTTACAGATCAACCTTATGGTACTTGGTTTTACGGTCAAGTGGTAGATATGTTTTATTTTCCAATAATAAAAGATTATCCAATGCCAGAATGGGTTCCATTTCTAGGAGGTAAACCATTTACGTTTTTTAATGCTATTTTTAACGTGGCTGATGTAGCTATTTCAACAGGTGTTGGGATTTTAATTGTATTTAATAAAAAAGCTTTTCATAAGCATTAATTATAACCAAAATAAAAATTAAATCCGTCTTGTTACGATTGTTATCGGTTTCAAGACGGATTTTTTTATGAATTAAAATTGGTAAATGCTTTTTGGAGTTACGCAATAATCTAATTGGATATCGCTTTCAAAAACATCTTCAATCTGTTCTTCGGCTTCGAAAAAAGAAAGTCCTATTTTTAAGGTTTCTGGATTGCATTCGCTTAAAAATTTGTCGTAAAATCCTTTACCGTAACCTACGCGATTTCCTTTTTTGTCAAAGGCCAAAAGAGGTACAAAAACCACTTCTATTTTTTTTGATGCCACTTCGATTCCGTCAACAGGTTCTGGAATATTATATTCGTTCTTTTTGATTTTAGTATTGTCGGTCAAAAGAAAATGCGTCATTTCTCTTGTTTCAAAATTAGATTTTGAAATTAGAATCTCCTTGTCTTTTCCTGAAAGCAAATGCAAAATCATTTCGGTATCTACTTCTTTATGCTCAGCGATAGGAAGAAAAATATGAAAGTAATTTTTGTCCCAAATCTTGAGTTTTAATAATTGATTGCTAATTGCTAAACTCATTTTTTCAATTTCATTTTCAGAAAGTTGTTTACGCAAGTCTTTGTATTTAGAACGTAATTCTTTTTTTGTGTTTTCCATTTTAAATTATACTACCCAATTAAAACTTAAATGTAGAAATAATTATTTGTAATTCGTAAATTTGAATAGAATTCCCAATAGATGTTATTTTCTATAGATTCACCATTTTTGAAATAAATTTTAATGCAACAAACTGCCCTCGAACTACAAATACAAACCTTACCCGATAGTCCCGGAGTATATCAATATTTTGATAAAGAAGGCAAAATATTATACGTAGGGAAAGCCAAAAACTTAAAGAAAAGGGTTTCTTCTTATTTTAATAAAATACACGATACGGCTAAGACAAATGTCTTGGTTAAGAAAATCGTAACCATAAAGCATATTGTTGTTCCTACAGAAACTGACGCTCTTTTGCTGGAAAACAATTTGATTAAAACCTTGCAACCGCGTTACAACATCAATTTGAAGGACGATAAAAGTTATCCTTGGATTTGTATTAAAAAGGAACCTTTTTCCAGAATATTTTCCACTAGAAGAATGGTGAAAGATGGTTCGGAATATTTTGGACCTTATACCAGTTTTAAAACGGTGAATACTATTTTGGAACTCATTAAAGAACTCTATCCGCTGCGTACTTGCAATTTTGATTTAAGTGAATCGAATATAAACAGTGGGAAATTTAAAGTCTGTCTGGAATATCATATTGGTAATTGTAAAGGACCTTGTGAGGGTTATGAATCCCTAGAAGAATATCAAAAACAGGTCAATGCGATTCGGGAAATTTTGAAAGGAAATTTCAAAGAAAGCCTTAAAGATTTCAAGAAATTGATGATGCAATTAGCTAATGATATGCATTTTGAGGAAGCCCAAAAAATAAAAGAAAAGATTGAAGTTCTTGAAAATTATCAATCTCGTTCAACTATTGTAAATCCAAAAATTACTAACATAGATGTGTTTTCTATTGTTTCTGATGAAAGTGCCGCTTATGTGAATTTTTTACAAATTTCTCATGGTTCGATTATTCGTTCGCATACAATGGAAATCAAGAAAAAATTAGCCGAAACTGATGAAGAATTATTAGAATTAGCTATTGTTGAGTTAAGAGATCGGTTTCAGTTGTTGTCTAAAGAAGTGATTGTTCCTTTTGAAGTTGATTTAGGCGAAACTGTAAAAGTTACCGTTCCACAATTAGGTGATAAAAAGCAAATTTTAGATTTGTCTGTTCGTAATGCTAAGTTTTATCGCATTGAACAAATGAAACAATTGCAAATAGTGGATCCAGATAGACATACCAATAGGATTATGGTGCAAATGAAAAAAGATTTGCATTTGCCAGTAGAACCTAGACATATAGAATGTTTCGATAATTCGAATATCCAAGGAACGAATCCAGTTTCGGCTTGTGTGGTTTTTAAAGACGGAAAGCCAAGTAAAAAAGAGTATCGTCATTTTAATATCAAAACCGTAGAAGGACCAAACGATTTTGCTTCGATGGAAGAAGTGGTTTATCGACGTTATAAACGATTGTTGGCAGAAAACGAACCTTTGCCACAACTAATTATTATAGATGGTGGAAAAGGACAATTGTCTTCGGCTTTAAAAAGTATTGACGATTTAGGATTGCGTGGTAAAATAAGTATTATAGGGATTGCTAAACGTTTGGAAGAATTGTTTTATCCAGAAGATCCGGTTCCACTTTATTTAGATAAAAAATCAGAAACATTAAAAGTAATTCAGCATTTACGTAATGAAGCTCACCGTTTTGGGATCACTCATCACAGAGATAAGCGAAGTAAAGCTGCTTTGAATTCTTCGATAGAATCGATACCTGGAATTGGTGAAAAAACGATGTTAACAATAATACAGCATTTCAAAAGTGTTAAAAGATTGCAATTGGCAACAGAAAAAGAAATTTCAGACGTTGTAGGTATATCAAAAGCCAAAAAAATTACCGATTTTTACAAAACATCAGCGCCTTGATTGGATAGTGGCTGTTTAATCTCAAAAAAGAGACCTTTTTATGAAAAAATATTTCTTTTTGTTACTCCTTTTTTGTTGTAGTCTAGCGGTTTTTTCTCAAGTAAAAGATAGACCTAAAATTGGGTTAGTCTTGAGTGGTGGGGGTGCCAAAGGTTTTGCACACATTGGTGTGCTTAAAGTAATTGAAGAAGCGGGAATTAAAATCGATTATATTGGAGGGACGAGTATGGGGGCTGTAGTCGGTGGTTTGTACGCTGCGGGTTATAATGCTGTTCAACTCGATTCTATATTTAAAGCTACTGATTTTGATGAATTACTAAATGATTATATCCCTAGGTATACCAAAAATTCTTACGAAAAACGAAATAATGAAGTGTATTCTGTTGTTTTGCCTTTTGATAAATATAGTTTAGGTATTCCAGATGCGCTTTCTAAAGGCTTGTATAATTTCAATTTATTAAGTCGAATAACAAGCCATGTTAGGCATGTTAGGGATTTTAATCAACTTTCTATCCCTTTTTTATGTATTGGATCGGATATTGAAACAGGAGAACAGGTGGTGTTGAATACAGGTAATTTGGCTCGTGCTATGTTGGCTAGTTCCGCCTTTCCCTCTTTGTTTTCTCCGGTTGAATATCAAAATCATTTTTTGGTAGATGGTGGTGTGATTAATAATTATCCCGTTGATGAGATAAGAAAATTAGGAGCCGATATAATTATTGGGGTTGATGTACAAAGTAATTTATTGAATAGAAAAGAATTGAATGATGCGACTAAAATTTTAGTGCAAATCACCAATTTACATTCAATTGAAAAAATGAAAAACAACGTTTTGAAAACGGATATTTACATTCGACCAGATATAAACGATTACAGTGTGATGTCTTTTGATAGCGGTCAAAAAATATTAGCTAAGGGAGAGGAAGCCGCTTTTTCTGTTTTTGAACGATTACAACAGCTTGGAGAATTGGCTAACAACTACAAAAAAACCCAATTATCAAATTCTATAGATAGTTTGGATATTGTCAACATCAATTGCAATACGTTAAAGAATTATACAAAAGAATATGTTTATGGTAAGTTACGATTTAAGCCAGGAACTAAAATCAGTTATTCCCAATTGCAAACTGGAATTAATAATTTGAATGCTACTGAAAACTTTAGCGCAATAGATTATTATTTTGAAAACAATAACGGAAAGGATGATTTGAATTTGATTTTAAAAGAAAATCCCATAGATAGTTTTTTAAAATTCGGACTGCATTATGATGGACTTTATAAAAGTGCTGTTTTAGTAAACGTGACGCACAAGAAAAATATTTTTAAGAATGATGTTGCCTCTCTGGATGTGATTTTAGGTGATAATTTCAGGTATAATTTTGATTATTATATTGAAAATGGATACAATATTAGCGTAGGTTTCAAATCCTTTTTAAATAATTTTAATAGAAATATTGAAGGTCAAATCAGTAATGTCAATTTTGAGGATTTGGGGATCAATTCTTTGAATGTTGATTTGTTAGATCTAACCAATCAGTTGTATTTTCAAAGAAAATTTTTACAACGATTTTTAATTGGAGGAGGTTTAGAGTACAAATATTTGAATATCGATTCTAAAACATTGTCGAATGCTAGTGCAAAAATTGATAAAAGCGATTATTTAAGTGTTTTTGCTCGATTAGATTATGATTCTATGGATGATAAATTTTTTCCTAAAACAGGCTGGTCTTTTTCGGGAGATATTCATTCTTATTTGTATTCCTCGAATTATACTAACGATTTTAATCCATTTTCAATTTTCAAGACTAATTTTGGAATCGCTTTTCCTTTATTCAAATCAGGAGCAATGAAGGTTCAAGCCGAAGCCGGTTCTGCTATTGGTGGTAATAGTGTATCGTTTTTTAACTTTGTTTTGGGAGGATACGGATATGCTATTTCTAATAACTTTAGTCATTTTTATGGCTATGATTTTTTGAGTTTGGGCGCTAATAGTTATATAAAGACAGCGGTTACTTTTGATTATGAAATTTTTAAAAACAATCATATCAATCTTACGGCTAACTATGCTAATATTGGTAATGATATTTTTGAATCGGTAAGTTGGATATCCATTCCTAAAATATCGGGTTATGCTTTAGGCTATGGATTAAAAACCATGTTAGGTCCTGTAGAAATAAAACGCAGTTGGTCTCCAGAAACCAAAAAAAGTTATACTTGGTTCAGTGTAGGTTTTCCTTTTTAATTTTTTTCTAAAAAAGTCTATTATTCGGTGGCTAAATCCATTCAGAACAGCTATTTTTTTATTTAAAATATCTTAAAAATTACAAATTCAACACTTTTTTAACTTCTGGGGTAAATTAAAAATTATCATTTTAATTTTTTATTGTTGCTTTTTTTATGATTATTAAAAAAAAAGACTAAATATTCAGAATCTTAGATTAAAATTTTGTTAAACTTAATTTTTGTTGTGAATATCGCATTTTGTTGCCGTATATTTGTAACATCAAAACAAAAGGGGTGGTTTCCTTTTGGGTTATATAAAATAATAGTTTATAATTTTTTGGTTGGTTAATAGCATAAAAACTCAGTCATCATTTGACTGAGTTTTTTTGTTTTAATATCTTTGGAACAAAATTTGCAAATTCGATCAATAATAGAAAACTCAGTAAATTATGAAAAAAATAATGTTACTCTTATTATTGATTTTGACCGTTAGTTTTGACTCTCGTTCTGATGACGCTTTTGATGTAGGTGAGTGGTTTAAATTTCGTATACATTACGGATTTGTAAATGCAGGATATGCTACTCTCGAAGTAAAAGATGCAGTCATAAACAATAGAAAAGTTTTTCATGTAGTAGGAAAAGGATATACTACTGGTGTTTCACGCTTTTTCTTCAAAGTTGTAGATATTTACGAAAGTTATATTGACAAAGAAACGGGTAATCCATATCAATTTGTACGAAATATTAATGAAGGTGGCTACACTAAAAATCAAGAAGGCTTTTTTAATCAACCTTTACATAGGGTAACTGTAAAGGACTATAAAAATAAGACTGAAAAAACTTTTGTTGTTCCTAAAAACACACAGGATATTCTTTCCGCTTTTTACTATTTACGTAATTATCCTACTATTGATAAAATAAGACCAGGTGAGTTTGTGGAAATCGATATGTTTTTTGATGACGAAACCACAAAATTTAAGTTAAAATTTATGGGTCGTGAGGATATTAAAACTAAATTTGGAGTTGTATCTTCAATGATTTTTAGACCATTGGTTCAATCAGGTCGTGTTTTTAAAGAACAAGAAAGTTTAACTGTTTGGGTTTCAGATGACGAGAATAGATTGCCTATTCGCATCAAGGCAGATTTGGCTGTAGGTTCACTAAAAGCCGATTTGGATGCTTTCAAAGGATTGAAAGCACCATTTAAAATAAAGAAATAATGAATATTAACGAGAATACACTAAGTATTTTAAAGGAAATAGAACAAAAATACGATTCCATCAATCTAAAAACAGATACGCAATTAGAAGGATTGTTGTGGTCTAAACCTACTACTTATTGGGATTATATTCAAACAGACGCGTTGTTGAATTTACAAGTTCAAAAAACAACACTTCCCGATGAAATGGTTTTTATTCTCTATCATCAAGTAAATGAATTAATATTCAAAATGATACTTTGGGAGATGAATCAAATTTCTTCCATGGTTACTATTCAAGCTGATTTTTTTACCGACCGATTATCACGTATAAGTCGCTATTTTGATATGCTTTCTACTTCATTTACTATCATGGAAAATGGTATGGATGTAGATCAGTATATGAAATTTAGAAATACACTTACTCCAGCTAGTGGATTTCAAAGTGCTCAATATCGTTTAATAGAATTTTGCGCTACTGATTTAGTTAATTTGATAGATAATCGTTTTATAGCTAGTTACAATGATACTATTTCTAATGAAGAAGCGTTTGAAGTTTTGTATTGGCAAGCAGCTGGTAAAGATTATCAAACAGGAAAAAAGACGTATACTTTAGAAGCATTTGAAAAAAAATACAAAACGGTATTTTTAGAATATATGGAAGCCTGTAAATTAGTTAATATTTGGCAAAAATATAAACAATTACCAGTTGAAGATCAAGAGTCAACTGCTTTGAAGGAAGCTATGAGGCATTTAGATTATACGGTTAACATAACTTGGGTTATGAAACATCTAAATGTAGCCATAAAGTATATTGATCAAAGTGGTATGGGTGACGGTGAAGCAACCGGAGGTAGTGATTGGAGAAAATATATGCATCCAAAATATCAAAAAAGAATATTTTTTCCAGAATTATGGTCTGAGATTGAATTAGAAAATTGGGGTCAAGAACAATAAAGTTTTATGTAGAATTGAATAAATTGAAAAAGTTTGAAATACGTTTTAACATTTATAATTGCACTAACACTAGTAGTATCTTGTAAAAATTCGGATAAGGAAACGGAAGCTAAAATGTTGGTTAAGAAATCAGCTCCAGAAAAAGACAAGTCTGATTTTGGATTTAATTTTTCCGATTTTAATGTTGTTCAGGATACTGTTAGAAAAGGAGATACTTTTGGAACAATTATAAATAAACAAAATATTGGAGAGCGAAAAATTCATGAAATTGTAAGTAGTATTAAAGATACTTTTGATGTGCGATCCATTAGGCCTAATAAAGCCTTTACAATGTTGCGTTCTAAGGATAAAACCAATAAACTTCAGGTTTTTGTTTACCAACCAAATGATTTAATGTATTATGTTTTTGATCTTCGTGATTCACTAGTCGTTGCTCATAAAAAAGTGAGGCCAGTTAGCTATAAACGAAGAGTAATAACTGGAGTCTTAAAAGGATCTTTGTCTGAGACGTTATCTAATGCAGGAGTTGAAGCTAATTTAGCTAATCAAATTACAAAAATATACTCATGGTCTATCGACTTTTTTAAATTAAAAAAAGGAGACCGTTTTGGAATTGCTTTTAATGAACGTTACATTAACGATACGGTATATAACGGTGTTAGTAATATTGAGGCGGCCTTTTTTGAATACAAAGGAAAAATTATGTATGCTTTCCCTTTTGTTCAAAATGAATCATCTGGAAAAGTTGAATACTATGACGAAGAAGGGAAAACAATGAAAAACTTTTTCTTGAAATCGCCTATTAAGTTTAGCCGAATTACATCAAGATTTTCCATGAATAGATTTCATCCGGTACAACATCGTTGGAAAGCTCATAAAGGAACAGATTATGCTGCGCCTAGAGGAACACCTATTATGACAACTGCTTCTGGTGTTGTTGAAAAAACGGGTTATACAGCAGGAAATGGAAATTTTGTAAAAGTAAAACACAACGGTACCTATGCAACCCAATATTTACACATGTCTAAGATTTTAGTTAGACGTGGTCAGAGAGTCAATCAAGGTGATGTCATTGGAAGAGTAGGGAGTACAGGTTTAGCATCAGGACCACACGTTTGTTATCGTTTTTGGAAAAATGGGGTGCAAGTAGATGCTTTAAAATTAAAATTGCCTACTGGGACTCCAATGGAAGGAAGAAATAAAGCTCGATTTATGAAAATGATGGAACCTTTAAAACGTGAATTAGATAGTATAGGAAACCTCTAATCGAATCTATTGAAGTTGAAAATTTAAAGGAGAAAGAGTTGGGTATTCAATTCTTTCTCCTAATTTTTTATAAAAATAATTTACAGATGTGTTATATAGTTGTAAAGCACTCGATAAATACAACTAATTTGAGTATTTTTACGGCCATCTAAAAAACTAAAAAACAAAAAATAAATGGCTTTAAGTACTTTAAACCCAAAACAAACTGCTTCATGGAAGAAGCTGGAACAACATTTTGAAAAATTGCAAAATGTTACGATGCAAGAAATGTTTAAAGAAGATGCAACAAGAGCAGAGAAATTTAGTATTCTTTGGAATGAATTTTTGATCGATTATTCTAAAAATATCATTAATCAAGAAACAATGAATTTGTTACTTGAATTAGTAAACGAAATGGGTCTTAAAGATGGGATTCAAGAATATTTTGAGGGAGGAATTATCAATCAAACAGAGGGAAGAGCAGTTTTGCACACTGCTTTACGTGCCAAAGAATCGGCTGTGATTAATGTAAATGGAGTGAATGTAGTTCCTGAAGTTTATGAAGTTAAAAACAAGATTAAAACTTTTACAAACGAAATTACTTCAGGTGTAAAAACAGGATATACAGGTAAAGCTTTTACCGATGTTGTGAACATAGGTATTGGTGGTTCAGATTTAGGACCAGCAATGGTGGTAGAAGCATTGAAATATTATAAAAACGACTTGGATGTTCATTTTGTGTCTAATGTTGATGGAGATCATGTTCAAGAAGTAATAAAAAAATTAAATCCAGAAACAACTCTTTTTGTTATCGTTTCTAAAACATTTACAACTCAGGAAACTTTGAGTAATTCTGAGACTATTAAAAAATGGTTTTTACAATCGGCTAAGCAACAAGATATAGCCAAACATTTTGTGGCTGTTTCTACAAATTTGCAAAAAGTAACAGAATTTGGTATCAATCCTGATAATGTGTTTCCAATGTGGGATTGGGTTGGTGGACGTTTTTCACTTTGGAGTGCCGTTGGATTGTCAATTAGTTTAGCGGTTGGATTTGATAATTTCGAATCTCTATTAAATGGGGCTAACGAAATGGACGAACATTTCAAAACTGCCGATTTTGATAAAAATATACCAGTTGTCTTGGCTTTATTAAGTGTTTGGTATAACAATTTCTTTGGAGCCGAAAGTGAAGCCTTGATTCCGTATACCCAATACTTGCAAAAATTAGCACCTTACTTGCAACAAGGAACAATGGAGAGCAATGGTAAAAGTGTAGGTCGTGATGGTAAAGCAGTAGATTATCAAACAGGAACAATTATTTGGGGAGAGCCTGGAACCAATGCTCAACACGCCTTTTTTCAATTAATTCACCAAGGGACAAAGCTAATTCCTACTGATTTTATTGGTTATGTTCAGCCTTTGTATGGAGATAACAATCATCATGATAAATTAATGTCTAACTTTTTTGCGCAAACAGAAGCTTTGTTAAACGGAAAAGAGGAAGCAAAAGTTCAAGCTGAATTTGATAAACAAGGCTTATCAGCAGAGGCGGCTCAATTTTTATTACCATTTAAAGTGTTTTCAGGTAATAAACCAACAAATACTTTCTTGATTCAAAAATTAACTCCAAAATCTCTTGGTTCATTAATTTCATTATATGAACATAAGATTTTTGTACAAGGATTTATCTGGAATATTTTCAGTTATGATCAATGGGGAGTTGAATTAGGAAAACAATTAGCCAATTCGATTTTAGATGAAATTAATTCGAATGATGTGAAAAATCATGACAGTTCAACTACTTCTTTATTACGTCATTTTTTAAGAAATAAATAACACATCATTGTTTTTGTTGTAAGTATTTGATTTTCAATACTTATTTTTAAAAATGATAAATTGCATTAGTAAAAACCTCATTAGCTTTTAGTTATATGAGGTTTTTTTCATCCCTTTTTGTTTATATTTGTTAAAAAAACATTCAAAAACATGTACGCATTTATTCAAAAGTTTCATTCTGGTTGGGCTTATTTAGCACTTTTATTATTAGTAATTGCAGTAGTCAATGCTTTAATTGGTTTCACTTCTACGAAAGAGTTTACGGCTAAAGATAGAAAGATTGCAATTTTTGGATTAATTGGAACTCATACACAATTATTAATTGGTTTGATTTTATATTTTGTTTCTCCTCTAGGACTTGATTCATTTGGGCAAATGTCAGATAAAATGTTGCGTTTAACTTCATTAGAGCATCCGTTAATCAATTTAATTGCGATTACTTTGATTACAATTGGATGGTCAAAACATAAAAAATTAACGACAAGCAAATCAAAATTTAAAACTTTTTCTATTTTTTACGGATTAGGATTAGTACTTATACTAAGTAGGATCCCATGGTCGTTATGGTTTAAATAAAACTTAAAAAAAGTCCTGAAAAGGGCTTTTTTTATCGAGGTATAGTTTTTGTTTTAAATAAGATTCGAACTAAAAAGGTTAATATGAAAAAATCAATTACACTATTTTTTTTATTTCTTTCGGTTGTTTTGGTTAATGCTCAATCATCAAAATCAACGCTGCAAAAGTCTCCTGTGAAAAAAAATATAGAAGCAAAAGATACAGTAGATAAAAAAATCTCTTTTAATTTAAAAAAAGGAATCCTTAAGGATACAATTTCATCAATTGAACCGCCACGTAAATTAAAATTGTATAAAAAAAGTGTACATGCTTCTTATTATGCAGATAAATTTAATGGAAAACGTACCACCAGTGGTGTGAGATTTAGCAACAGCGGTTATACGGCAGCGCACAAGAAATTTCCTTTCGGGACTAAATTGAAAATTACCAATGAATCCAATGGTAAGTCAGTGATTGTTGAGGTTATTGACAGAGGACCTTTTGTAAGATCAAGAGAAATTGATTTGACAAAAAGAGCTTTCATGGAAATTGCAACTAATAAAGGAACGGGTTCAATGATCGTAACTATTGAAGAAATTGTAGATTAATTTACCAACTTTTAAAAGGATTTTTGCTTAAATACGAATTATAATAACGCTTGTCATTAGTTACTTCTTCACCTAACCAAGTAGGTCTTTCAAAATTTTCATCTTCCGATTGCAATTCAATCTCCGCCATTTCAAGACCTTCATTTTCGCCGTAAAACTCATCTATTTCAAAAACATGAGATCCTGATTTTACTTCAAAACGAGTTTTGTCAATAACTCCTTTTTCGCATAACAATAATAATTTTTCGGCTTCATCAACAGGAATCTCTTTTTCCCATTCAAAACGCGATATACCTGAAGTATTTGAAATTCCTTTTACCGTAATATAGGCCTTATCTTCTTTTATTCGGATTCGAACACTGCGTTCAGGATTTGAACTCAAATAGCCTTGAATAATTCTTTTTTTAGAAAAGGCTTCTTTTTTGTAAGCGTCAGAATTGACTAAAAATTTTCGTTCTATTTCTATCATTTTGACCGTTTTTAGTGTTGTATTCTAAATTCTTTTTTTGGGGTAAGAAATCTGGTGTAAAGATACTTTTTTTCTATTCCTATGTATTTTATATATATAAATTAAAGTACTGTTTTTGTCTCCTTTTCTTTTTAAAGTAGAGTATAAAACAGCTTTCGGTGTTTTTTTTATGATATAGTTAGAGCTTTTTCAAGGGGTGATTTGTATTTTTACAGGAATTGAATTGATAAATTATGCCGCTTTTTAAAGTAAAGAATAAACCATCGTTACAGGAGTTGTTAACTGATTTTTTCGATAGAAGTCAGTTATGGCTTGAGGAAAAAGACAATTTGGAGCCTTTAATTGAATTGGTTCAATTGATTCGTCCTTTGAAGATTAGAAATTTACAAATAGTAGATTTGGAGCCTCTTATTACTCTGTTAAAGGATAATCCGTCTTATAGAGATGCTTTTTCTTTCTATTTGAAAGATATTCTTGAAGACAGGAAGTTTAATAAAATTTTTTCGGATGCGGCTATTTTACAAGATGTAGATTTTGTATTCGAAGTTAGAAAAAGAATTATCGCCAAATTTTTACCTTATCAACCTGAGAAGGAAACTTTAGAATATGTTTTAAATCAGGTGTTTTATCTGGCTAATGATGGGGTTTGGATTGATAAAATTCCTTTACATCAGTTGCATGAATTGTATGATCTCTTTGGGTTTACTTCCATGTATGAAAGTGTTACACTAAATTCGGCTTTATCAGAGGTGTTAACAGCTATGCACTTAATCACTCAGCGCATTAGTGGTCGTGCAATGGAGACGGATGTAATTAAGATGGTTCCAGAATTTGATGGTTTAGAAAGTCCTTTTTCGGCATTTGAAAAAGAATTGTTTTTAATCGAAGATCAAATCAAAAATTTAGAAAAGCATTATGTTGATTCTGATGATTTGTCTTTTGCTCAATTAATTGTTTTACTCAAACAATGTGAAGAGTTTGTAGAAAAAGCTTTTCGTAATAGTTCAAAATATGGAATTTCCCTTCGTGTAAATCAAAATTTATTAAAAATTAAGCAGCAATTAGAAAGGCTTAAGTTTCTAATTTCATTGTTAAAAGTAGAGAAGGAAGAAGATAAAAAAAACAATGGAATTTTAATGGGCTTACAGTTAATTAAGTTCAATTGTTATAAAAACAATGTGCGGCAGTTTATAGCCGAAAGCATTCAGTTGATTTCTTATGAAATTACCCAGCATACAGCTAAAACAGGCGAAAAATATATTACAGAGAATCGTAATGAATATTTCAAAATGTTTTGGAATGCCTCAGGTGGCGGAATAATTGTTGGTTTTTTGTGTATTATCAAAATTTTACTTTCTAAAGTCGATACAAGTATTTTTGGTCATGCTTTCTTGTATAGTATGAATTATGCATTAGGTTTCATCGCTATTTATTTAATGGGCTATACATTAGCAACAAAACAACCAGCTATGACAGCTTCTGCATTAATCAAAGCTTTAGAGGAAGGAATGTCTAAACAGGGGAATAATACGCAAAAATATAATGCATTTGCAATTCTTTTTGCTCGGGTTTTTAGGTCTCAATTTATAGCATTTATAGGGAATGTAATTTTGGCATTTCCAGTTTCTTTATTAGGGATTTGGCTTATTGATTATTCATTAGGTTATAATATTGCTTCCAGTAAATGGCAAACCCTCTTAAGTGATTTGAGTCCTGTACATTCATTAGCTATTTTTCATGCGGCAATTGCAGGACTGTTTTTGTTTTTATCGGGAATTATTTCTGGAAGTGTAGCGAATAGGGATAAACACAATCAGGTTTATTTTAGAATTGCGGAACATCCTTTGTTGAAAAAGAGTTTTGGAAAGAAAAGAACGCTGAAATTTTCTGCTTTGTATGAGAAAAAATGGGCAGGCATTGTTTCTAATTTTTGGTTTGGTGTTTTTATGGGTAGTACTTCTGCTTTGGGACTTTTTTTCGGATTAAATCTTGATATTAGACATATTACTTTTGCTAGTGGTAATTTAGCATTGGCATTGTATGGCGCCAATTATCAGGTTAGTGATACCATGTTGTTTTGGGGGATTTTTGGAATTGGAGTTATAGGATTGGTTAATTTTATGGTTAGTTTCACTTTGTCTTTAGGGTTAGCATTTCGCTCTAGAGCAATACCTCTATCAGAACTTCGTTTTATTTCATCTTCCATTTGGAGTCATTTTAAATCCAGACCTTTTAGTTTCTTTTTTCCAATGGAGCAAAAAGTAAAAACAGAAGTTATTGAAAATTATTTGCAAACAAAGAAAGATACAAGCCATTGATTTTTTTAAGATGCAAGAATTTAATCCCAACAGAAAAATAATACATATCGATATGGATGCTTTTTTTGCTTCGGTGGAGCAAATGGATAATCCAGAATTGAGAGGGAAACCTATTGCTGTAGGTGGTTCAGAAAACAGGGGTGTAGTTGCTGCGGCAAGTTATGAAGCCAGAAAATTTGGTGTTCGAAGTGCTATAAGTGGAAGTTTAGCAAAAAGAAATTGTCCGGAATTAATTTTTGTAAGACCAAGATTTGAACGGTATAAAGAAATTTCGAATCAAATTCATAAAATTTTCAGAGAATATACTGATTTAGTGGAACCTCTTTCTTTAGATGAAGCCTATTTAGA
>DKIJ01000006.1 GCA_002454195.1 Flavobacterium sp. UBA6721 | reverse complement strand
AAAACTACAACTTATTTCTTTACTCACAAGAAAAATTTAAAGTTTTTTTTTCGATTTATTTACCGAAACTTAACTCCTTTTCTCTTGTCAATATTTCAAATAACTTTGCGTGTTTTGCGGGGTGCAAATGTAAATCGCTTTTTCAAATCTCACAAGCTTTTTTGAAACTTTTTTTTCAAACTTTCGTCCGAATCATTCTTCTTAACCTGCCAGTATTTAATAGAACGTTTTCGCTGTTGCGGGTGCAAAAGTAGAACCTTTATTCGATTAAACAAGACCTTTTTGAAACTATTTTTGGTTTATTTTTTAATCAACTGATAACATGAAGTTTAATTTTTAAGAAATTTTAGGTTTTGTAGGAATTTGGAGTTGATAGGCGGGATTTAACCGCAAAGAGCGGAAAGTTTCTTAGCAAAGAACACTAAGAAAAAACAGATATTACTATACTTCATAGTAGAAAAGGAGATTTTAAACAAATACCATAGCCCCGACCTGCCTGCCGGCAAGGCTGGTAGAAATGGAAATCCTTATTGTTTTTTCTTTAAAAACAATAAGATTGAAATGAATAGCGGGAAATAGCTCCAAAGAAAAAGAGGCTAAAACAGCATACAATCCGTTTTAACCTCTTGCTTTTTATTTTTATGTAAGATTCTAATCGAAACGTATTGCTTTTACAGGAGTAATCTTTGTAATAATATAAGAAGGTATCAGCAAAACCACAAAGCAAACCACAACTGTCAAAACATTTAATAGTAAAATATAAAAGACATTTATATATACAGGCGCTTCGTTTACATAGTAATTTTCAGGATTAAGTTCTACAACCCCAAAATACTTTTGAATTAAAAGAATTGCAACACCAATAAGATTCCCCCACAACAATCCTCTGTATATTAAATAAGATGCATTATAGAGAAACATTTTTCGAATTGACCAATTATTTGCTCCAATTGCTTTCATAATCCCAATCATTTGAGTACGCTCCAATATCAAAACCAACAAAGCAACTACCATATTAATAGTCGCTACCAATATCATCACGATAAGAATCACCACAATATTAAAATCGAACAACTGAAGCCATTCAAAAATATAACTGTATTTCTGCACTATAGTTTGGGAATCCAAAGTTGAAGCTGTATGCTCATACACTTGTTCGCCTACCGTACTGATATTATCAAAATCATCTACAAAAACTTCAAAAACACCAATCTGATCAGACTTCCATTTATTAATTCTTTGAACATGCCTTATATCACCCAAAACATAAGTAGCATCAAATTCCTGGAAACCCGAACTAAAAACCCCTACAATCTTAAAACGTCTTATGTTTGGCAATTTATTTTGACCTTCTTTCATAAAGAAAGTATTGAACTCGTCACCTACTTTAAATTTCAATCTGTTAGCTAGATATTGAGAAATAATTACTTCCGGATTAAGTGAAGCTAATAGATTAGGTAATCTACCCGACACTAAATACTCCTTAATATTATCCCAACGATAATCAGCACCGACCCCTTTAAAAACTATTCCTTCAAAGGCATCAGCAGTTCTAATAATTCCCGCCTTAGTTGCTACAGCCTGTATATGATCCACATCGGGCACAGAAGTAAACTTGGGATAAAATTTTTGATTTTTAGAAACCGGAACCAAAGTAGCATCGGATTGATTATTATCATAATTAGCAATAATAATATGTCCGTTGAATGCTGAAATTTTCTCTCTAATCTTTTGTTGAAGACCAATTCCAGTTGCCACCGAAACAATCATCATGATCATACCGATAGCAATAGCCGAAATAGCAATTTTTATAATTGGAGCTGATATACTACTTTTATCATCCTTTGCAGTAATAAGCCTTTTAGCAATAAAGTATTCTAGATTCAATTGATTTGGTTTTCGAAATTGATGTTCAAAAATACAGTTTTATTCTTAGCTAACCACATAATAAATAAACATTAAAGAGGCATTTTCTTTTTCATTTCTTCTACAATATTATATACTGCGGGACAAATTGGAATATTCTTTAAAGTAATATTGGTTATTTGTTGAAACTTCTTCCTATCGGTATGCGGAAATTCACGACAAGCCTTAGGACGGACATCATAAATAAAACAAGTATTATCTGTATCCAAAAAAGAGCAAGGTACTTTTTGCAAAACATAGTCATTATCCTCATCAATTCGCAAATATTGTTCGATAAACTGTTGCGGTTTTTGACGCAAATGTTTTGAGATTCGTTCAATATCTGCCGATGTAAATAAAGGCCCGGTTGTTTTACAACAATTAGCACATTGTAAACAATCCGTTTTTTCAAATTCAGCATCATGCAAATCTTGCATGATATAATCTAAATTCTTAGGCGCTTTCTTTTTAAGCTTATCGAAATACTTTTTGTTTTCAACTTGCTTATCTTTGGCTAACTTATTTAAGTTATTTAAAATTTCTTTCAAGTTTAAAATTTAAAATTGAACAGCAAAATTAAACAACTTTAAACTTTAAACCATAAACTTTGAATCATAATACAATGAAAGACCTTTTTGGCAAAGCTATTCTTGATTACCAAACCAATAATTCACCTCAAAATATAATTACTGAAACTACGATTTCTGAAGAAGACGAAATGAGCATTGCTTATTTATTTAGAAGCTTTGATGAAATGCCCGCTATTGAACAGAAAGCATTAGAGCTCGCAAAAGGCAAAATACTGGATGTAGGATGCGGAGCAGGAAGTCATAGTTTGTATCTTCAAAACCACAAGCAACTTGACACAACTGCAATTGATATATCGGCTAATGCAATCAAAACATGCAAACTTAGAGGAATTCAACAGACATTTGTTCTGGATATCTTGACTGTAGAAAATGAAAAATTCGACAGCATTTTACTCCTAATGAATGGAACAGGGATTTTTGGATCATTAGAAAACACTCCTAAATTTCTTCAAAAACTAAAATCTTTATTAAATCCGGGTGGACAAATCTTAATTGACAGCTCCGATATTATTTATATGTTTGACCAAGATGAAGATGGTGCTTTTGAAGTTCCAGCCAATGGTTATTATGGTGAATTAGAATTCACTATAAGCTACAAAGGAGAAACTGAAGATTCTTTCCCTTGGTTATACCTTGATTACAATACTCTACAAAATGCCGCTTTAGACAACGGACTCCAATGTGAATTAATTTTAGAAGGAGAACATTATGATTATTTAGCAAAATTAACCCTCTAAATTTTAGCGCACAAAAAAACCAGAAAAGATTACTTTCTGGTTTTTATCTCAATGTACTTAAGGAATATTTAAGTATTTATGCGTCTGAAGTGAAACTCTCCATTTTGGATTATTCATAACATAATCTACAATTAACGGAGTCATTTCTTCTTTTTTACTCCATTCTGGTTGCAAAAACAATTTGGCATTACTATTTACTTTCTCAGCTTGTTCTTCTGCAAAAATAAAATCATGCTTATTATGAATTATCACCTTCAATTCATCAGCATTATCATAAACGGTTTCGGTGGGTAATTTATTTTTTTTAGGAGAAAGACAAATCCAATCCCAAGTTCCTGATAAAGGATAAGCACCTGATGTTTCAATATGCACTCTTAAATTACTTTCTTTTAATTTCGAAGTCAACAAACTCATGTCCCACATTAAAGGTTCACCACCAGTAATCACAATCGTGTCTGCATATTTAGCTGCATTATCTACAATTTGTTCAATTTTTGTTGGAGGATGTAACTCAGCATTCCAACTTTCTTTTACATCACACCAATGACAACCTACATCACAACCTCCAATTCTTATAAAATAAGCTGCTGTTCCCGTATGAAATCCTTCACCTTGTATGGTATAAAACTCCTCCATTAAAGGTAACATCGCACCTTTATTTACTTCTAATTGAATTTCTTTTGATAGCATTTTAATAATTTAGGGTGCAAAGATACATATTTTGCATTGGGTTTGTTTAATTTATGAATTGCTTAACAACGAACCATAAAAAAAGCCAGTATTGCTACTGGCCTCAATTATTTTTTTTAATCAACTATTGTAGTGATTTAAGTGCTTGTATTGCATATTTATTTGCAGGATCAATCTCTAAAGCTTTATTAAAATGCTCTATTGCTTTTGCTTTATCAAAATTAGCATAACCAGCCCCCATCGTACTGTAGGCTTCAACTAATTTAGTTTTAACAGTAGGCTTAGCTAATTCCTCAGCACCTTTAGCATTTACATGATCTATATACTCTTGATAATACTTAATCATCGCTTGATCATCTTCTAACAAACTATTTGTTCTTGCACGAGAAATATAAGCATCAATAGTTTCTGGAGAAGCTGTCAAAACATTTCCGTAAGCCACATCTGCTTTTTTCAATGCCTCCATATCTCTATCAGCAACAGCTTTACCAGCATTAGCGAAGTAAATAGAGTTACCTAAATAATAATTGTCAAGCAAGAACGATTTACTTTCTTTATATGAAGTTGCTAACTCAAGAATAGCAGCCGCCTCTTTAAACATTTTTTTAGAATATAAATTTTGACCAAACTCTCCTAAACCATCAACCACTGAAGGCTCAAGTTCTGCGCCTTTTTTAATTAAACCAACTCCTTCTTGAAATAATGTAGGATCAATTGCAGATTCATCAGCATTTGTTCCTTTTTTAATTTTGGCTTGACCTAAATATAAATAATCTAATGAAATAACTTTATTAGATGGATTATTGATAAATTCTTGCAAAGAAGCAATTGCATCATCAATATGTCCATTTTCATAAGCTGCATAACCTAAATATCTTAAAATTCTTGGATTTACTTTGTCCAATTCCTTCATCTTATTAGCTTCGATTTCAAGTGCTTTATAATCTTTTGCTAAAATCAAGAAATCAGCATGACGCATACGAGAAGCTAAAGAATAATCCGTCATTGTCATATACTTTTCATAAAAAGACAAAGCCTCTTTCATATATTGATCATAACGACCAGGAACATTCAAAGCCCAATAATAATAAGTCTCCGCTAATTCTCTATAAACAGGACCATAGTTCGGACTTAATGCAATTACTTCATTATAAGCAGCAACAGCTTCTTTGTATGCTTTTGCACCTTTCAACAAAACACCTAATTGAACTTTAGCTCTAATTAAAGAATTATCAGCCTGAAAAGCATTACGATATGCTGAGAATGCTTCATTTTGATTTTTATCACCATAATGAGCATCTCCTAAAGCTAATAGAACTTGTGGTTCAGCAGCATTCTTTTCTTTTGCCAACTCTAAAGTAGCCAAAGCAGCTTTGTAATCAGGATGAGCATTATTCATATAAGCTCTTGCAATATAAACCAACTCCTCAAAGTCTTTTTTACGCATTTCACTTTTCGCAGATTCAAACTTAGCTTTAGCAGCGGTTACATCATTTTTTTCTAAATCTAATTGACCCAAGCCAATGTAGTTAAAATGTGCTGCTTCTTTAGCTTTTAAACCTTCATCATAAGAGATTTTAGCAGAATCTAATACACTCTGATTTAAATAAATATTACCTAAAAGGAAATAAGCTTTACCTTGAGATGGATTAGATTTAATTATAGATTTTAAAGACGTTTTAGCCTTTTGGAATTGTTCAGCATCAATTTGTTTTTTTAATTCATTAATATCTTGTGCCTGTACAGCAAAAGCAGAAGAAAAAAAAGCAATACTTAAAATTTTAAATTTGTTCATTTTAATTTTATTTAATTTATTCATTTTCATTGTTTCTTAGCGCAATACTATATTCTATTCTTAATCAAAATTTTTCTACCAGGCATTACAGCAGGCAACATACCTGATTTTAAAACAATTCTTTGCCCTATTTCACCGGCTAAAAAAGAAGCAAATCCCATTCCTAAACCTGTTGTTCCTTGACAGTTAACAATATACAAATCACGTGCCAAAGGATAAGTTCCCTCTGCTAGATTATTTTGAGTTGGTGCAAAATAAGATTTTTTATTCAAACCTTCAACGTTTAAAACGTTAATATTAGTTAAAAAACCTTTAATTTCAGAAGAAGGTTGTAATAACCAATTAAGACCTACCACTCCAATCATACCATCATTTTCGGCAACAAATTTCACTACTTCTTCATTTGATTTAAATGAATAAACCTCTTTTTGAGGCACTTGCTGCGCACCTGAGAGATTTGTTAAATAGCGAACAGTACTAGAATTTGGATTATCGAAAACTAAACCCTTTATTCTAGATTGAGAATTACCCTTTAAAAAAGATACAACATCATTTAAAGCAATTAAACTATCCAAATCCTTTTTATTAGAGATTAAAGCAATTGCATCTGTAGCAAATTTAGTAACTCTTGGTTTAATTTTAGAGCGTTCAAAAAATTTAATTTCTGTCGAATCTAATGGTCTAGAAAGAATTACAACTCCAGATGTATCTTTCATGAAAGATTGCAATAATTCTTTTTCAGATTTAGCCACAAGAGTAATTTTAGCATTGTAGGTACTTTCAAATACGGCTATCTGATCTTCAATCAGAGGCTTAACAGTCTCATCAACTAAAATTGTAATCTTACCCTTCAAAATCGACTCTTTTTCTTTTTTTGTTTCGGATTGTTTACAAGAAACAAATAACGCAAAAACAGAAAAAACAGAAACTACAACTAACAACACGATTTTTTTCATTCTTCTTCTTTATTATCATTAATAATTCTGACACAACGAATAAAAGCATACACAATTAAAAGTGCTCCAAAAGCCAATCTATAATTGGTAGGTAAGGCTATAGGCAAATTTTTCATAAAAATAACTATAAGTCCCAATATGAAATAGAGTAGAAAAAACAAAATGCCTATAACGAAAAGAAATCGCTCTTTGAGCGATTTCTTTTGAATATTTGTAATAAATTTTCGTAGCATTATTCTGCACTTTGAATAGAAATCGGCAAAGAGTAAAGTACCCTAACTGGCTTTCCATTTTGAATACCTGGATTCCATTTTGGACATTTTTGCAACACTCTTATAGCTTCTTTTCCTGTTCCGTAACCAATATCTCTTAAAACTTTAATATCTGTTAACGAACCATCTTTCTCAACTACGAAAGTAACATACACTTTACCTTTCAAACCTTCTTCTTCAGGAGTACGATAGTTTTTACCCACAAAAGAATAAAACTTTTCCATACCACCTGGAAATTCAGGTTTTACCTCAATACCTGCAGTATTGTATACTTGATCATCTACTTCCTCAACAACTTGAGATGTTTTAGGACCATTTCCAGCTGGAGCTACAGTTAAAGCAGCATCTGGATCTCCTTTAATTGTTTCCGTACCTGTTTTTTTATCTTTGATTTCTTCAATCTTAGGTGGTTCTTCAACTACTTCTTCAGCTTTGGCAACCACAGGTTTAACAAACTTCACCTGATCTACTGCTGGTGGAGGTGGTGGCGGCGGTGGTGCATTTAACTTAGGCGGTTCCACTTTCTTTGGAGGCAACTTTACATTTGTAAGCTTTACCTCTTTGATAGAGTTGTCTTCATCATCAGTAGATTTAGGAATCAAACTAATGATAAGAGGAGCACTAACAGCTAAACTAAAGAAGAAAGCACCAATAAGAAGGGCCTTAACAGTAGTCTTGCGGTTAGATTTTCTCAAATCGTAAGCTCCATAAAGTTTATTACGACCTTCGAAAACAATCTCAACCCATTGGTTTTTTAATATGTCTAATTTCATTTTTCTTAATTATTAGGTTATTAAGAAAACAAGATTGCTCTTATTTTCCCTCTAACAATTTTTGTTCGTCCGGTAAAAAATCGTTAACGATAGTATAGGTAGGAATTGAATTAATTGCCATCTCATCTAATACATCTACTACGTTCTTGTAATTTGATTTTTTACCAGGTTTGATAATTACAATCATACCTTGTTCAGGCTTTCCTTTAGAAGCAGTGTAAGCAGCCACTTCTTTTTTTCTCTTTATCAATTCTTTACGAATCCCATCCTTACCATAAGCGATAAGTTTTGGTGCCATAGGTGTATTAATAATACCCATGTAAAAGTACATTTGATCGTTATCTCCTAACAAAATAGTCATGGTACGATTTTCATCTACTTTCATATCATCAACCTTTTCATTTGGATCTTTATCTGGCAAGCCCAAACTCATTGCTTGAGGTTTTGACAACGAGGTAGTAAGCATAAAGAAAGTGATCAATAAGAACGCTAAATCCACCATGGCAGTTAAATCCACCTTCGAATTCTGCTTTTTACTTCTTACCTTGCCGCCTTTATCACCACCACTGTCGGTATTTAATTCAGCCATTTTAGTATATTTTTTTTAATTAAAAATCTTTTCCTCTCAATCCTGTTACCAAACTAAAAGAATTGATATGTTGATCCTGCAAAATATCCATTACTTTTTTAATAACCGGATACTCTTCTTTAGCATCACCTTTAATCGCGATTTGTAATTCTTGTTTGCTACCTTTTGCATTATTAAATTCATTGTTAGCAATACGAGCATTATAAATCCACTCTTTTAATTGATTGTCCGTTGAATCCATCGGTATACCCGGCTGTTCAGCCTTAACACGATCAGAAGACTTCATATCAATTATTTGCTTAAGACTAGCAATTGGCACTCCAAAATCAGTCATTAAAGCAAACTTCTCTTTATCTTCTTCAGAAAAAGCCACACCATACTTATCCCCCATTAATTCTAGGGTTCTTTTACGAACATCTCTACCTTTTAAATCAAAGAAAATTTTATCTTTTCCATCTTTATTACCAACTGTTAAAGTTGCTAAATCAGACTCCGGTAATTTTGTTTGTACAGTAGACGCTGGTGTATCCACAGGCAACGCCTCAGGAACTTTAGCTGTAGCTGTCAAAATAAAGAAGGTAAGCAAAAGAAACGCAACGTCACACATCGCAGTCATATCTGTCGATGTTGACTTCTTTTTCATTTTTATTTTAGCCATTCTTTGTATTTTTTATTTTGATACAATTATATCAAAATGATTATTGTTTTAAACTTCCTCTAAATTTTCTGTAAGTATTTACAATTGTAGTACCTGCTTCGTCAATTGAATATGTTAAATCATCAATTTTTGCAGTAAAGAAGTTGTAAGCCACAATAGCTAAGATAGATGTAGAGATACCTGTTGCAGTATTGATAAGTGCCTCAGAGATACCTGTTGCAAGAGCAGCTTGGTCAGGAGTTCCAGCAGAAGCTAACGCACCAAACGCTTTAATCATCCCCGATACAGTTCCTAATAATCCTCCAAGAGTTCCTAAAGATACTAAAGAAGAAATAATAGTCATGTTTTTCTCTAACATTGGCATCTCAAGAGATGTAACCTCTTCGATTTCTTTATGGATAGTTTCAGAAGCTTCTTCACTATTGAATCCTTCTTTTTTAACATCTTGGTATTTTACCAAAGCAGATTTAATAGCGTTTGCTACTGAACCTTGTTGTTTATCACAAGCAGCAATAGCCTCTTCAATTTGACCACCTTTGATACTAGCTTGAACATTTGACATGAAAGCGTCTAAGTTTCCTTTTCCAGCAGCTTTAGTAATTACAAAAAATCTTTCTAATGAAAAAGTAATTACCATTAACAACATACCTAATAATACAGGTACAATGAATCCTCCTTTGTAAACTTGTCCTAAAGTATTAATTGGGTGTCCAGTTTCAGGATTTCCACCCTCAAAGTTAGCAGGAGATCCCATGATGAATTTCCAAATCACAACTCCAACCGCCACACATAATAAAATAATGATTCCTGAAATCATTCCTCCTCCTTTTGAACTGCTCTCTTTTTTAACGTTTGCCATTTTTTTTTTAAATTTTAATAGTTTTAAATAATTTATATTAGTTATAATTAACTTGTAGTGCCGCAAATTTATAGGTTTCGTTCAAATAAAAAAATTTTTTTTCGTTATATTCAAACTATCCAAACAAAAATTAACACTTAAGAAATATTAGGTTTGTTTTTTTATTAATATGATTATGTTTTTTCGGAGATATTAATAAAATTACATGTCAAATAGCTGATTTATACAATAATATTTCAACAAATAAAAAAATGACTTTTTTTTACATTTAACAAATAAAAACACTTAAAATTACAAAAAAAATAAAAAGAAGCACACAATTATACCATTTAAAAACAATTACTAAAACCGAAACAACAAAATTCCTATGAATACTATTGAAAATTTCATCCAAACAATCAACCTGGGGCACGAATTCAAAGGTGAAAGCATATTACTAGGAACTGCCATTCTGGATGGACAAACTATTCCTAAAGCACAAATAAAAGTTCCATTAAAAACATTAAACAGACACGGCTTAATTGCTGGAGCTACCGGAACAGGAAAAACTAAAACCATTCAAGTTCTTTCTGAACAGCTATCAACTTATGGTATTCCTGTATTAATGATGGATATTAAAGGTGATTTTAGCGGTATTGCAAAAGAAGGTGAAGAAAAATCATTTATCACCGAAAGACACCAAAAAATCAACATTCCTTACACAACCACCTCTTTCCCCGTTGAATTATTGAGCCTATCAGAACAAAGCGGAGTCCGTCTTAGAGCGACTATTTCCGAATTTGGCCCCGTTTTATTTTCTAGAATTCTAGATTTAAACGATACACAAGCCGGTGTAGTTGCTATCCTATTTAAATATTGTGATGACAACAAAATGCCATTGCTAGACTTGAAAGATTTCAAAAAAGTCATCAACTACATTACAGAAGAAGGCAAAGATGAAATCACAGAAAGCTACGGAAAAATATCCACTTCTACCACAGGAATCATCCTCCGAAAAATAATCGAACTAGAACAACAAGGTGGCGATTTGTTTTTTGGGGAAAGATCTTTCGAAATTGATGATTTAATGCGAATAGACGAAAACGGAAAGGGCTATGTCAATATCCTTCGCCTGACCGACATTCAAGATAAACCCAAATTATTCTCAACTTTCATGCTTAGTTTATTAGCCGAAGTATACCAACAAATGCCTGAAAAGGGAGATACAGATCAACCAGAATTAGTCATTTTCATTGATGAAGCACACTTACTATTCAAAGAAGCAAGCAAAACGCTATTAGAACAAATTGAAACCATTGTGAAATTGATTCGCTCAAAAGGGATTGGAATCTATTTCATCACTCAAAATCCAATGGATGTTCCTAGTGGTATCTTGGCACAATTAGGACTTAAAATTCAACATGCCTTGAGAGCTTTTACCGCCAATGATAGACAAGCTATTAAACAAACTGCCGATAATTATCCAACTTCTGATTTTTATAACACCAGCGAAATATTAACCAGTTTAGGGATTGGAGAAGCATTTGTAACAGCTTTGAATGAAAAAGGAATTCCTACTCCACTAGCTGCCACCATGCTAAGAGCTCCTATGAGTCGTATGGATATTTTAACAGACAATGAAATACAAGAAATTATAAGCAAATCTAAATTAGTAAAAAAATACAATGAAGAAGTTGATCGCGAAAGTGCTTATGAAATGCTCAATAAAAAAATTGCCACAATAGAAACAGAAACAGAAAAAAGAGAAGCTGAAGAAATAGAACAAAGTAAAAAAACCAGACAAGAACCTAGTACTACAGAAATTGTGGGTAAATCGGTGATAAAAGTACTCACAAGTGCCACATTTATTAGAGGTGCTTTTGGAATTCTATCAAAAATTCTTAAAAAATAAGGAACGATTTCAATACCAAAAATTAATAGCAATTTCGAAAAGCAAAAACTACTTTGAAATTGCTATTTTTTTATTGCAATAGTTCTAAAATTTTATTTTCTACTTGCTCACTATCCCAAATCGTTTCAATGTTCTCCATTCTCAAAACTTCTTCCATTATAGTATTTTGAAAATCTCCCAATGCTAGCGCTTCTACATATGGACGATCACTAAAAGTCACTCTACTATACAAAGGTATCCATTTATCAGGATGTTTTTCTGAAAACCATTTTTCAATTTTCTTTTGTAACAAAAACTTATCATCCGCCGTTTTTGTACTCATTTCCATAAAGTTTCGATACGAAAGTTCAGCAATAGCATCAGCATTAGGTTTTCTAGATTTTTCATACTCTGAGAATACTTTTTCCCAATCATCACCATATTTCTCCATCATTTCATAAAGCACCGTAATATCCTCAAAACCCGCATTCATTCCTTGACCATAAAAAGGCACAATGGCATGACAAGCATCACCAATTAAGGCAATTTTATCGGTATAAGCCCAAGGAAAACATTTCATTGTAACCAGTGTACTGGTGGGATTTTTAAAGAAATCTTCGGCTAAATTAGGAATCACTTCTACCGAATCGGGGAAATTCTTTTCAAAAAAGGCTTCCACTTCTTTTCGATCTGTTAAAGAAGCAAATGAATTTTCTCCTTCAAATGGCATAAACAATGTACAAGTAAAACTTCCGTCTAAATTAGAAAGCGCAATTAGCATATACTCTCCACGAGGCCATATATGAAATGAGTTTTTATCTAATTTATGAGAACCATCTGCATTAGCAGGAATATTCAATTCTTTGTAACCTATATTTAAAAATTCCTGAGAATAATTAAACATACTTTGACGCTGCATACGATGACGAATTCTGGAAAAAGCGCCATCAGCACCAAAAACCATATCGTATTTTCGTTCTTCCCATTCGCCTCTTTCGGTCTCACCAATATGCAAAGTCGCAGTTGCCAAAGTAACATCCCAAATTCTTTGTTCAAAGAAAAATTCAGCACCTGCTGCTTCAGCAAGATCAATCATCTTACGATTCAAAGTTCCTCTCGAAATCGAATAGATAGATTCGCCCTCTTGTCCGTAATTTTGAAACTTCAAACTATCTACCAGATGGATGGCACGTTTATCCATTGGGATAGCAATTTCTCGCACTGCATCACCTACACCTACTCCATCTAGCGCTTTCCAACCTCGGTTTGACATTGCCAAATTAATGGATCTACCCGAAAACTTTATTTTTCTTATATCCGGACTTCTATCGTAAATATGAACTGTATGACCAGCTTTTTTTAAGTAAATAGCTAATAAAGATCCCACTAAACCAGAACCTACAACTGCTATTTTTTGGGGAGTTTGCATTGTTTTTTATATAAAAAGTAGGCAAAATTACTGATTTATTATTTGAACAAGCCTGAAAAAGGATAGTTTTTACCGCTTGAAAATATATATTTTGTTGGATATATCCAAAACCCAACTTCGAATTTGCAACTAAATCATTTTACCATTTGCAAAAATACCAAACAATATAAGGTACTAATATGATAATTATCAGTTTTTAAAAGAGAGATAATTCTAAAATTTGCACAAATTATTATTACAGGTATGAACAAAACAAAAAATCAACAAACAATTCATAATTTCCATATTCCCGTTATGGGACTTGCCTACACTATTGACACTCCTATTAGAGTGGCACATTATGGAATTTCATCCGTAATTTCAATTGCAGACGATGAATTAATTGAAAAAATGAGTGCATTTTACCATCAAAAATTCAACTTACCGTATCAAGAAATTACAAAAAAAGTAGCAGATTATAGAGCAAAACGTATTACTTCTTATTTAAATCTAGTTGATACAATTGTAAAAGAGAAATTTGATAAATTTAAAAACGAATTAGCAGAAAGCAAGGAAGCTTTAGAAAACTACATTGCAATTCTACCTAACAAATCAGAAATCAAAAAAGGGCTTGAATCGTTTATTGAAGGAGGAATAAATTGGAAGGAGAATGTTAAAAATTATATCGAAAAACACCTAACTCCTGGGGCAATTGATGTCAATATTATGACAAAATTAGACAAAGACAACTTTGTAAAAAACGAACAATTGCCTGTTATTTTCAATGATGCGCACGCTGCCTTGAGAGGTTTTGCAAATAGTACTGTAAATTCCTCTATTGTACTTTCGGCGGGGATGAATCCAAGATTGTACAGCTACTTTGAAAATTTTGACAATTTTTACCCTGACGAAAACAACTGCTTAAAAAAGAAAATCACCTTGAAAGTGAGCGATTTTCGTTCGGCTATGATTCAAGGAAACTTTCTAGCAAAAAAAGGACTTTGGGTTTCAGAATACCGCATCGAATCAGGATTAAATTGTGGTGGGCACGCATTTGCTACAGACGGCTATTTATTAGGTCCAATTTTAGAAGAGTTCAAACAAAAAAAAGACCAACTAGTTCAATCTGCCTATGAATTGATGATTAAAGCTTTGGAACAAAAAGGAAAATTAATTCCAAACGAACCTTTAGAATTAAAAATCACAGTTCAAGGAGGTGTTGGCACTTCTGAGGAGCACGATTTTTTATTAGAATACTACAATGTAGATTCGGTAGGTTGGGGATCGCCATTTTTATTAGTTCCAGAAGCTACTTCGGTAGACAAAGCCACTCGCAACCTATTAATTAATGCTAAGGAAGAAGATTTATATTTAAGCCAAATATCTCCTTTAGGGGTTCCTTTTAACACTTTAAGAGGTACAACGAATGAAAAAATAAAGCAAAAACGTATCCAAGAAAGTAAAGCCGGAAGTTCTTGTCCCAAAAAATACTTGGCTTTAAATAAAGACGCTGAAGGTAATGGAATTTGCACAGCATCAAAAAAATTCCAAGATTCTAAATTAGAAGAATTGGAAGCCAATCGAAATACAAATTCTAAGGAGAATTACGAAAAAGCGAAACAAGCCATCACTGAAAAATCTTGTCTTTGTGTAGGTTTAGCCAATGCTTCTTATCTAGAGAACAACATTAAAATAAAAGGACAAGATCAAGGTGTCGTTGTGTGCCCAGGACCAAATATGGCTTATTTTGATCAAGAAGTATCGCTGTCTAAAATGATTCAACACATATATGGTTATACTTCTGTTTTAAGAACTCCAAATCGTCCTCATTTTTTTGCCAAAGAATTAAAAATGTATATTGACTATTTAAAAAATGACATTCAATCCATTAGTGACGAAATCAACAATGCGAAAACAAAAAAATTAGAATCTTTTAAAGCTAATCTTTTAGAAGGAATCAACTATTATCAAACATTATTTTCAAATATTCCAAATTTTGAATCCATCAAACAGGAAATTAATAAGCAGATTGAAAATTGTAAAAATGAAATCAATGCTATTGAAATTCCAAAATTACAACTGACATAACAACAAAAAAGCAGCCTTCTCTATCTAATATTGAGAGGGCTGCTCTTTTTACAAAAACAACTTATTGCAATTTTAGTTTGTCAAATCTAATTTTTCAGCAAAATATTCACAAAAATCTTTCATTGTAGCCGCCATTTTTTCATCACCAGTAGCGCGGTGAAAAGTATCGGACATAGCGACTAAAGTTTGATGAAAGAAAATTTTCATTTCATCTACAGGCATATCTTTAGTCCACAAATCAATACGCATACTTTCTTTAGCTTTACTATCCCAAACAGAAAGCATAATTGCTTTTGATTCTTCTAATTCTATTCCCCCGTCTTTAGCCGTCCAATATAGTTTTTCCGGAATACGGTTTTCATCTAATTCTACTAGAAAATTAATTTCTGATTTATGTGTATTTGACATTATTTCTTAGGTTTATAATTTGATTTCTCGAAAATTTCTTTTGCTGATAATTGCATTAATTGAGGCAAAGATACTTCATTATTTTTCATAAACGAACGAACAATTTGCCAGCCTAACCAAGCCCCCACCCTTCCTGGTGATTCATTATCAATTTCTAAATAAAATTTTGAAAAAGGAGCCGGACTTATAAAACGAGGTATCAACTTTTGATCGTCATCATACAGCAATTGTCCATCAATAAAGTAGCGCCAAATATAGCTTTCATTTTCCTGACACCATTGTAATTGTTCTTTAGTATAACCCATTTTTTCGGCATCGGTATATTCCTCTTCTAAAAGTGCATCTTTAAGATACAAGCCTTTTCCTGTATCAATCATTGCTGACAAGAACGATTTATCTCTTGTAGGCATTACTTGTCTTCTAGCAAAACTTTCTACCACATCAGGCAGCAATTGTCTCGGTTCAAAATTTTGTTTTATGTAGTTTGGAAATTGATAAAACTTATGGTCTTTACCTAAATACATTTCTAAGGAAATAATCATCAAACTATCAGCGTAAATCACCTTATTCGTATAATCCATTTCCGAGATAATAGTAAAAACCCTTTTAGGTGTTTGTACTTTTGGAAATTCATATTTAATCCTTTTTAAAACCCCTTCAATTTCTAATTGATATGGTTCAAAATCAGAGAATTTTTTTTCAACTTCGGCATACAATTCTCTCCATAGAGGGTTTTGCATTTTTTCTAACCAAACGGAATCATCATTACCTTCAGGGAAGAAAAAAGGGTACTCTTGTTTTATTTTTGATAAATCCTTAGGAGCCGTTTCAAAGAAGATTTTATCAAATCGAACTAGCTGAACATCCATAGGAATAGCCTCTATTTCTTGTTTTAACTTGTTTTTGGTTTCACAAGAACAAAAAAAGAAAAATAGAACTAAGGAAATTACACATGTTTTCATTTTATTTTAATTAAATTTGCAGCAATATATTTAGATAAACAGTAGTTTACATAAAATTTTGCCCAAAGATACGTCCCTAACGACTAAAATTTAAACTATAATGACTAAAAAAAGCAATATAAAAGTTGAAGAAGTTAATAACCAAATTATCAATTGGTTAAAAAGCTATGCAGAAAATTCTAAAGTTAACGGTTTTGTTGTTGGAATTTCTGGAGGTGTAGATTCTGCTGTAACCTCAACCTTATGTGCTCAAACTGGACTTCAGGTTTTATGCGTTGAAATGCCCATTCACCAACACCAAAGTCATGTAAGTCGTGCGAAAGAACATATCGAACAACTCAAAAAACGTTTTACTAACGTAAGTAGTGTACAAAGTGACCTTACCTCTGTTTTCGAAGCTTTTAAAAAGGAAGTCCCTACGGATTTTGATGAATACAAACTTAATTTGACACTAGCCAATACTCGTGCACGTCTTAGAATGACAACCTTATATTATTACGCAGGAGTACATGGACTTTTAGTTGCAGGAACTGGAAATAAAGTTGAAGATTTTGGTGTAGGTTTCTACACTAAATATGGAGATGGAGGTGTTGATCTAAGTCCTATAGCCGATTTAATGAAATCAGATGTTTTTGCTTTAGCAGCCTACTTAGGCGTACCACAATCTATTTTAGAAGCACAGCCTTCAGATGGTTTATTTGGTGATGAAAAAACCGATGAACAACAGCTAGGTGCCAGTTATGATGAGTTAGAGTGGGCTATGCTGGAAGACGAAAACAAAAATTCTCAAGAGAACTATTCAGAAAGACAAAAAGAAGTATTTAAAATCTACAAAAAATTAAACACAAACAACCAACATAAGATGAATCCTATACCCGTTTGTGTAATTAATCGATATTAATATGATTTTATCTATAAAATGTAGTATTATACTTTTTTTTCCTACTTTTAGAATACAATACACACAAAAATTAAACCCTAAAAAAAAAAAATCATGATTAAAGTTTGTCTAGCCGATAATTATCCGGTAGTACATTTTGGAGTAAAGTCTTACTTCAAGGACCATTCAGACATCTCAATTGCTGCCAATGTAGGTAGTTTTTTGATGATTAGAGATATCCTTCAAACAAAGGATATAGATGTTCTAATTTTAGATTTAGAATTAGAAGGTCTATCAAGTATCTTTGAGGTAAAATCACTTTTAAAAGATTTCCCAAAGACTAAAATTATTATTTTCAGTAGTCTTTCTGAACAAATTTATGCGCCAAATGCAATCAAAGCTGGTGTTGCTGGATATGTTCATAAAAAAGAAAAATTAGAGACTCTTGGACAATCAATAATCAAAGTACATCAAGGTAAGGTTGTTATGAATGAAACAATCAAGAAAAACCTTGCTCTAATTGCTAAACAAAGTAAAAGCGAGCGCTTGTATCGTAAACTTTCTAACCGTGAAGTAGAGGTTTTACGTTATTTAAGTGGTGGAAAGAAAAACCATGAGATTGCAGAGATCTTAGGCTTAAACGAAAAAACAATTAGTACTTACAAACTACGTTTATTAACTAAATTAAATGTTACTAACCTAGTTGATTTAGTAAACAAAGCTAAGAGTTTAGAGATCGTTTAATTCAAAAACGAGACATGACTCTACCCAGCTTTTTTGAAAAAGCACGAGTTAGTTCATTATAGTCTCTTATCATCATCAAAGACTCCATATTATCCTGATCAGGAGATATGGAGTTTTTTAATTCCTCTATAATTCGACCAACTAAATACCACCTTAGAGTTAAAATTGTCTCCGAAACATTTTGAGCTACCGTTTCCTGCTTGGACTTTGGAAAAATATTTTGCCCTTCCCAATTATGCATTACTAATCGTTCATCCTCCATTAAAATATCCGTCACTTCTTGAGCATACTCGGAAGGCAAACGCATTAAATAATGTTCCAAACTGAACTTATCATTTTGAAGATAATAATTAATTAAATCATTAAAAATTCCTTTAAATAAAGGATTTGCTAATTCTACCTCATCCTCTTGCAAACTCAAATAAATACGTTGAAAAACTTTATAGGATTTCACTTCTGTGACAGTTACAATCTCACCATCATCATTCGTTTTCATCAAAACATCTTCAAAATCTTCGGTTTTATTACCGTACAAAAGTAAAATTTCAATTATTTTTCGTTCCAAACGGTACAGAACATCAACTTTTTCTGTTGACTCACCTGAAAAATTAGACTCCCCAGGATAATCCTCTGGAGGCCCAAATCTAGGATCCTCAGGATCTCCTCCAGAAAAGCCAGTAGTATTTGGATTTTGATTTCTATGAACTTCAAAAGGTTTTTGTTCCTGCTTTTGTTTCTTTGCAACTTCAGCAGCATCTTTTTGAATCAATTGAGCCAAAGTACTAATCAAAACCTGCTCCGAAATATCCATAATACGGGAACATTCCTGAATATAAACTTCGCGCTGAATACGGTCAGGAATTTTAGAAATACTACCTACCATATCTCGAATCAAATCGGCTTTCTTGATCGGATCATTTTTAGCTTCATCCATCAAAAGTGAAGCCTTAAATTGTATAAAGTCTTTAGCGTTATTTTCTAAATAGGCTACTAAATCGTCATGAGGTGTTTTTTTGGCAAAACTATCCGGGTCATCTCCATCAGGAAATGTACAAACTTTAACGTTCATACCCTCTTCCAGAATCAAATCGATTCCACGAATAGAAGCACGAAGTCCAGCTGCATCCCCATCAAAAAGTACCGTTATATTTTTAGTCAAACGGTTAATTAATCGAATTTGGTCTGGAGTCAAAGCTGTTCCTGAAGAAGCAACAACATTCTCTATACCCGCTTGATTAAATTGGATCACATCTGTATAACCTTCAACCAAAAAACAGTTATTCAACTTGGCGATAGATTGCTTCGCTTGAAAAATTCCGTATAAAACCTTACTCTTATGATAAATTTCACTTTCAGGTGAATTGAGGTATTTAGCCGCTTTTTTATCATTAGTTAATATTCGACCTCCAAATCCTAAAATACGTCCCGACATACTTTGGATAGGGAACATCACACGACCTTTAAATCGATCAAAAGGGCGATCTTCTCTTGGAATTGTCAAACCGGTACTTTCCAGAAATTCTAGTTTATATCCTTTTCCTAGCGCTTCCTTAGTCAAAGCATCCCAAGTTTCTGGAGAATAACCTAAACTAAACTTTTTTATAGTTTCAAGAGTAAAACCTCTTTCTTTAAAATAAGAAAGCCCTATTGCTTTTCCTTCTTCAGTATTTAAAAGGGTTTTATGAAAATAATCTTTGGCAAATTCAGAAACCAAATACATACTTTCGCGCGCATCCATATTGGCTTTTTCAGCGTCCGTTTGCTCCGTTTCTTCGATTTCGATATTGTATTTTTTAGCCAAATAGCGAATGGCTTCCGGATACGTAAAATGGGAGTGCTCCATAAGGAAAGCGACTGCGTTTCCTCCCTTACCCGAACTAAAATCCTTCCAAATTCCTTTAGCCGGCGACACCATAAAGGAAGGCGAACGCTCATCAGAAAACGGACTCAAGCCTTTAAAATTACTTCCGGCACGTTTTAATTGAACAAAATCGCCAATAACTTCCTCAACGCGAGCAGTTTCGAAAACAGTATCTATGGTAGCTTTTGAAATCAATTTATTTTTAAGATATAAAGTTGGAAAGCATCAAAGATACAATATCAATGGCAAAAATCAATTTCAATTTCAATGACAATGGCAATTTTAAAATTCAATTACCATTGTCTATAAATTTCTAATTAAAATCAAAACGTAATCCAAAAGAAACATTGTTTTGTTTTACCGGATTATCTTTGAACAACGGATTCAAATCATATTTTAAATACAGACTCGTTGCTTTATAACCTATATAAGTACTTAATCCATAAATAAAAGTGTTCACGTTATAATCGCCTCGTGTTTTTTCTATTCTATGATAATCATTTTGATCATATTCAAGGATTTGTTTTGACTTCAAATTAGCTCCAAAATAACCGCCTAAACCAAAACGAAAACTATTATGGGATTTAAAATAGGTCTTACCGTCTTTTACAGTTGGTTTCGTAAAATCAAATTCCAAATGCAGTGGAAAAACCAAATTTACATTTCTAAATCGAGCATCTTTTTGAGGGATTGTATTTGTCATTAAATCCGTTTGATTGCCATTCACTACAAAATAACGATTATCAGTAGGACGTAAATCATTATACATCAAAGAAAAACCATATTTGGCATGCAACAAATTGTGATTAGGGAATATTCTGGAATTAAGCGTCAAACCCCATTCGTAAAAACGAGATTGCATATATCTAAATTTTGAATTCGCTACTGCTCCATCTGTTACGAGATTATTAACTCCTGTAGCGAAAACTAGTTGAGAGTCTGTTCTACTGTATTTTTTGATAGAGTCATTATTTTTTTTAAATTTTTCATGGTATCTACCATCAGACGTATGAAACAATAAGAAATGAAAATCCTTGTCTGATTTCATATTTCCATCAACCTTTTCTTGAACCAAATTGTTTAAAGCTTCTTGTTCTTTTGCCACTCTGGATTCAATGTTTTTTGCTCGTACTTCAGCCAAAACTTTCTTTTTAGCCTCTGCATCATCTTTTGTAATTGTTCCGTCTATTAACTGATTATTAAGAGCCTCCACTTCTGATTTCAAGGCTTCTTTTTCTTCTTTGGTAATAGCTTCAATTCTTGAAGCAATATCTTTTGCTCGTTTTTCAAATGTTTCCTGCCCTAATATTTCATTCACAAAAAGACATAGTAACAACACTAAGTAAATGTTTAAATTTCTCATGATAATTGACTTTAAAATGTAATTAATGATTTTATTCTTTGTTTCGATTTACAATTGCCGCTTTCACTTTAGAATAATTTTCAGCTACCTTACTGAAAACTGTTTGACGGAAAGTAGGCTCTAAATCGGTTTCAATTTGTTGTAATAACTGATTAGGATTGACGTGCACTTTCAATTCTGAATCATGATTATTACGCATTCTTGCCGATTTATCTACTCTTGCTAAGAGTTCTTCGACTGTAACACCTTTTGATTGTATAGTTGATTCTTCCTGAATCAATTTATTTTCAATTAAAACTTTTTTAGTTATAATCTCATTCGAATCCTTTTTTCTTATTTCTGATTCCTTATTTAAAACATAAAAGTCACTTTTTTTATCATTAAGCACTTTTTCCGGATGAGATTCTTGTTCTTTTTTTAAGTTCAAAGAATCCAATACTATCGATTTATTTTCAGGTATCAATTCCTGTTGAATTACCACTCCATTTTTCTGATTTTCAAACGGATTTTTTTTCAATGAAAAATACACCGTCCCTACCAATAAAAAACCTAATACACTTGCTGCAACATACCACCAAGGAAATCTTCTTCTGGGTTTATCCTCAGCCGAAAGCATTCCCTCTAGTTTTGTCCAAGCTGCTGCTGAAGGTTGGATTTCGCGTTCATTTAACTTATTTCTGATTTCTTCTTCAAATTTATTCGGTTCCATTGTCATACTTTTTTAAATTACTAAGCTGTCCTTGCAGCATTTTTCTGGCGTGAGATAATTGCGATTTTGATGTCCCTTCACTAATTCCTAACATAGTAGCTATTTCCTGATGCTTGTATCCTTCGATTACATATAAATTGAAAACCATTTTATAGCCATCCGGCAAACTATCTATTAAAAACTGGATTTCATCTACCGAAAACTGACTATCAATGTTGTTAAAACTTTCTTCAAAATAGTTTTCATCTTCAACATATTTCACTTTCTTGTCAACTCGAATGAACGAAATACATTCGTTTACAATAATGCGTCTTATCCAGCCTTCAAAACTTCCTTTGTGCTGAAAATTTTTTAGATTCGTAAAAACCTTCATAAAAGCAGTAATCATTACATCTTCGGCTTGATGAATGTCTTTTATATATTGACGGCAAACGGATAACATCTTTGGAGAAAACTGAGTATAAATCTTTTGTTGTGCTTGCCGATTGTTCTCGACCGCTAACTGGATTAATTCGTTTTCTTGTTGATGTAAGTTGATTACTTTCAAAATAATTAAAGTGTTTCTATTAGCATAGACGATTTGCAAAACAAAAAGGTTGTATGGAGGAAAAAAAAATAAAAAATAAATGAAAATTTAAATGGTAATAACAATGACAATAGTAATAAAATATTCAAAATCATTTCAGTATTAAAATTGAAATTGATTTTTTGATATTAAAATTGATATTGAAACTGCTTATTTTTTTCGTTCAATCACGTAATTTACCATGATTGTTAGAGCTGCTTTAAAATCAGAATCGGGGTAATTCTCTAATAACTGTAAGGCTTCTTGCTGAAATTGAATCATTTTATTTTCGGCATAAGTCAAACCATTATTGTTTTTGACAAAGGCAATTACTTCTTTGACGCGTTTTTTGTTTTTGTTATGGTTTTTAATCGAATTGATGAGCCAACTCTTTTCTTTTGAAGTACAAGTATTCAAGACATGAATTAAAGGCAAAGTCATTTTTTGCTCTTTGATATCAATTCCGGTAGGTTTACCAATGGCATCATCAGTATAGTCAAATAAATCGTCTTTAATTTGGAAAGCCATTCCGATTAGCTCTCCAAACTTGCGCATATTTTCTACCTGAACTACATCTTCAGAAACTGATTTCGCTCCTAATGCACAACATGCCGCAATAAGTGTAGCGGTTTTTTTTCGAATAATTTCGTAATATACATCTTCGGTAATATCTAATCTTCTGGCTTTTTCTATTTGCAATAATTCTCCTTCACTCATTTCGCGAACAGCGACTGAAATAATCTGAAGCAAATCAAAATCGCCATTATCTATAGATAGCAACAATCCTTTGGACAATAAATAATCCCCAACTAATACCGCAATTTTATTTTTCCAAAGCGCATTAATAGAAAAAAATCCACGACGACGATTACTATCGTCCACCACATCATCATGCACTAAAGTGGCTGTATGAATCAACTCAATTACCGATGCTCCGCGGTAGGTTCTTTCATTTACATTTCCTCCCGAAATCATCTTAGCCGTTAGAAAAACAAACATAGGACGCATTTGTTTTCCCTTACGATTTACGATATAGTAAGTAATACGGTTTAACAACGCCACCTGAGAAGACATGGATTCATAGAACTTTTTTTCAAAAAGTTCCATCTCATTAAATATGGGCTGTTTTATTTGAGAAGTGACATTCATTTAGGTTCCAAATATACTATTTTAAATAAAAAGACATTCGTTTTTTAAACACTTATCCATTTTATTAATTAATTTTATATTTATAAAACTATAAATTTCGTTTTTAAAATTTACAAAATTGCCTCATTAAACCATTTTTGAATTTTACTATCTTATTCTAAACCAAAACCTAAGAATTATGAAAACAAAAATTTTATTATTTGGATTAGCCTTAAGCTTTATTCCATTTACAAATTGTACAACTGATTCCAACTCTTCAAATTCGACAGGGATGGTAACCACTAACGAAGTAAGTGCGAATCAAAAAATGGACAATGCAATTGATGATGTATCCCTTATTGCAGATGATCAATACGAAGTAACCGAAGGCTCTTTGACCGGAAAAACAGATGTAAACAGCTATTACTCAATTATTCCCAGCTGCGCTACAGTAAGTGATTTAGGCTCAACTACTGAAGTTAGAAAATTAACAATTACTTTTGGAACCGCTGATACACCTTGTAACTTTAGAGGTCATGCCCTTAGCGGAAAAATTATTCTAACTCGCACAAGAGGAACAACATTTCCTAAAATCATGACTATAACTTATGAAAATTTCTTCATCAACAATAACAAACTTGAAGGAACTACTACCTGGAAAAGAGAAATGATTGGAACAGGCGATGCAATTCATCCAAAAACCACTTTTACAATGACAGAAATGAAACTAACCACAACGGCTGGTGTCTATACCCGCAATGGAGAAAGAATAAGAGAAATGACTGCCGGATTTTCGACCCGTTTAAGCCCAACTGACGACATTTATTCAACCTACGGAACTTTCACGACAACACATCCTAGCGGAGCTGTTTTCACTTCTTTAATTGAATCTACAACTCCATTAATCCACAAAACAGCTTGTAGCCTATTGCAAACTCCAATGCCTTTTCCTGTTTCCGGAATATTAAAACTTTCGAAAAACACCCACTATGCTACAATAGATTATGGAACGGGTGATTGTGACAATCTGGCGATGCGTTCTATCGATGGCGGAACTGCAACTCAAATTACTTTGGGCAATTAATAAAAACCCATTAAATAAAACAAAAAAAGGAGTTCGAATTGAACTCCTTTTTTTATACTTCTTTATTAGCCAATTGTCCACAGGCAGCATCAATATCTTTCCCTCTACTCCTTCTTACTTTTACAACCACACCTATAGATTCAAGTCCTTTGATATAAGCATTAATTGCTTCTTCAGAAGCTTGTTGAAACTCTCCATCGTCAATAGGATTGTACTCAATCAGATTCACCTTACAAGGAACATATTTACAAAACTTAACCAATGCCTCTACAGCTGCCTTGTTGTCATTAATTCCTTTCCAAACCACATATTCATACGAAACTTTACTTCGTGTTTTTCGGTACCAATATTCCAATGCCTCTCGCAAATCTGCTAGAGGGAAATTTTTAGAGAAAGGCATAATTCGTGCTCTCACCTCATCAATTGCCGAATGTAAAGAGACTGCTAATTTGAATTTTACCTCATCATCAGCCATTTTCTTAATCATTTTAGGAATTCCTGAAGTCGAAACCACAATACGTTTAGGCGACATCCCCAATCCTTCTTCCGAAGTAATCATATCAATAGCCTTAATAACATTATTATAATTCATCAATGGTTCGCCCATTCCCATGAAAACAATATTCGACAACGGATGATTAAAATACAAGCGACTTTCTCTATCTATAGCAAGAACCTGATCGTAAATTTCGGCAGGTTCCAGATTACGCATTCTTTTTAATCGCGCAGTTGCACAAAAATTACAATCTAAACTACAACCTACCTGACTGGAAACACAAGCAGTAGTACGGGTTTCGGTAGGAATCAATACCGATTCTACTACCAATCCATCGTGCAAACGAACCGCATTTTTAACCGTTCCGTCATCCGAACGTTGCATCGTATCAACCTTGATATGATTGATAACAAAATTATCTTCCAGCATCGCACGTGTACCTTTGGAGATATTGGTCATATCCTCAAAACTGTGTGCTCCTTTGCTCCACAACCATTCATAAACTTGATTTCCACGAAAGGCTTTATCCTTATTGGTCACAAAAAAATTGCGCAATTCCTCTTTAGATAGGGCTCGTATGTCTTTTTTCTCAATTTGCATACTGCAAATTTAATGACTATTTGTTTATTTATTACATCAATTCAAATAAATGCTCGTGTGTTGTTTTGATAATTTGGTAACTTTGCCCAAAATTGAAAAAAATCAAAAAATGCATTTCATATCTCCAGAATTAGAGGATTATGTTGAACAACATTCTGAAAATGAACCCGAATTATTAAAAGCGTTAAACAAAGAGACTTACCAAAAAATTCTTTTGCCTCGAATGCTAAGTGGCCATTTTCAGGGGCGCGTGTTAAGTATGCTTTCCAAATTAATTCGACCTGTTAACATTCTTGAAATTGGCACTTATACAGGATATTCTGCGCTTTGTCTATGCGAAGGAATGCGAGAAAACGGTATTTTGCATACTATCGATATCAAGGAAGAGCTAGTAGATTTTCAAAGAAAACATTTTGATAAATCCCCTTGGGGAAAACAAATCGTGCAGCATTTAGGAGAAGCTGTTGCAATTATCCCAACATTAGATGTGAAATTTGATTTGGTTTTTATTGATGCCGACAAAGAAAATTACCTGAATTATTTTGAAATGATTGTTCCAAGAATGAATAAAGGCGGTATTATTTTATCTGATAATGTGCTTTGGAGCGGTAAAGTACTAGAACCTTTAAACCCTAAAGACATTAGTACCAAAGTACTATTAGAATACAATCAAAAATTGAAAGAAGATCCAAGAGTTGAGACCGTATTACTTCCTATTCGCGATGGATTAACGGTTAGTAGAGTATTATAAAAGAGTACTCAACAAAAAACGCACATCTAAACTTTTAAATGTGCGTTTTTTGTATATCGTTTCACACCTACAACGGGAAATATTTAATTTGGGTAAACTTATATATTTTGTAAGCCAAGAAACCTGCAGTCATTCCAAAGATATAACCACTCAAAATATCCAGTGGGTAATGCAATCCTAAATAAATACGGCTGTAAGCAAAAATTAACGGCCATAAAAACAAAAAAATTGCATCTCTAAAATAAGGCTTGATAACATGATAAATAAACATGGCTGCAGCCATACTATTAGCGGCATGTCCTGAAAAGTAACTAAATGATGATCGTGATTGTACAATCCTAATGTAAGACTTGATATCAGGATTATTACATGGACGCAATCTTTCTACTCCAAACTTCACCAAATTAGTGATTTGATCTGTTACCAGCAACAATAAAGCTATTGATAAAACCACATACAAGGTTTGTTTACCACCTATTTTTTTATAAATAATATAGAGCAATAGTAGAAAAAAAGGAGTCCAATTGATTTGTCGGGTAATAAAAAGCCACAACCCATCAAAAGTCTCAGAGCCAAGTCCGTTTAAATAAACGAATAATCGAACATCGAGTGCTAAAAGTTTATCTAACATTAAAGACTACGTTTTACAGGACCTGTTATATCTTCGATATTCTCTTTTAGTTTAGTAACCTGAGTCACCGAATCCCCTAAAAGATCCTCTTTTACTTTATCAATTTGTGTATTTATACCACCTGTCATTTCTGATAAAGATTTTGCATCTAAACCATTTTCTTCAGCTCCTTTTTGGATTTCGCTCTTTATATCGTTAGTAGCATTTTTTAATTGAGCCATTGCTTTACCCATAGTACGTGCCACTTCTGGTATCTTGTCTGATCCAAAAAGCAACAATACCACAAACATTATAAAGACTAATTCTCCTCCTCCTATACCAAACATATTCTGCGTATTTTTTTGGCAAATATACCAATTTTAAAAAAGCCTACTTTAAAATTTTTCATAAATTAAACTCTTTGACAGACTTATAAAAAAGTGATTTAAAATGGAAATACTATCTGTTATTTTTATTTTTTAAAGACTAGCTTATTTAAAAAAAGAAACAAACACACTTCAAAATACACTAACTTATTTTATATCTTCTACTGCAATAATCGCTTTGTATTTTTCAGCTAATTCTGCTAACAAAAACTCTATTGAGGTCCTGTTTTTTGTATCCAAAACTCGCGTAAATTTTTGATTATCGACCACATAATATTCAAAACCTTTTATATACTCCGATGGCAAACCTAATTTATTTACAAAATATTCATCGGTAAACATTTTCTCAAGTGTCCCCATGTAGGTCTCCTTCTTTTCGATTGCAATACCTTTTTTTAACATTGCACTTCTACCAGATATAAGATTTATTATTGGATCTAAACCCAGTGGATTTTGACGAAACGAACTTGCAGAAGCGTATTTTCGCTCAGCGGGAGTATATTTTTTTTGATTAGGAGAAATAATACCTAAGGAAACCGCATTAATATTGCTGTAATTAATAATTGTAACTTCGTTCAATTCGCGAGCAACCGCTACTAAATGAACATCTAAAATTTTATTACAAAAATCATCTTCACACAACACTACTTCTTTTCTTTTAAACTGCAATCCTGTAAATACTAAAGTATCTCCTTCCTGGGCATTAATAGAAAAATCACCCATTTGACTTGTAAAAACTGCTTGTTCAGTCCTTTTATTAATAATACATACTCCTTCTAAATTCGATATATAGGCATTGATTTTTCCTTTCAAGACCAAGGAATCCCTTTTTTGTCCAAAACAAAAAACGGAATACAACCCAAGAAAAAAAAGTAAATATTTATGCATTATTCTGAATTTCAACAGGGTAAAAGTAACACAGAGCTATCCCAATTTGTTATTAAGAAGCTGATAAAAATATGTTAATACTAAACCCTTTTCACATGAGCTATCCCTACCTTTATTGAAAAAAAAATCAAAAGAATGAAGAATTTACTTTTAGCTAGTACTTCTACTTTGCATGGGACAGAGTATTTAGAATACTTGCTTCCGGAATTAAAAATACATTTCAAGAATTGCAAAAACCTTTTATTTATTCCATACGCCAGACCTAGTGGAATTTCACATGAAGAATACACACAAAAGACAGCGCAAGCTTTCGCCAAAATAGACATAAATATCAAAGGTATTCATGAATTTGAAGATCCCGCTTTTGCTATCAAACAGGCAGAAGGTATCTTTACAGGTGGAGGAAATACTTTTTTACTCGTTAGCCAATTATACCAGCATAAAATCATGACTGTTCTAAAGGAAACCCTAGAAAATGGAACACCATATCTAGGAACAAGTGCAGGAAGTAATATTGGCGGCTTAAGCATGCAAACTACAAATGATATGCCTATAATTTACCCACCTAGCTTTCAAACTTTAGGGCTTATTCCTTTTAATTTAAATGTGCATTATTTAGATAAAGATACCCAATCAACTCACATGGGGGAATCACGAGAAACCAGAATTAATGAATTTCATCAATTTAATAATTTTCCCGTTTTAGGATTAAAAGAAGGCAGTTGGCTCGAGATTAAAAATAACACCATCATTTTAAAGGGAGGACTAACAGCCAAACTTTTCAGAAAAAATCGCGAAGTTATTGAAATCGAACCCAATTCTAATTTAGATTTTATTCAATAAAAATTTTCAGTAATAATTCATAAAAGGTTTTGAATTCAAACTAAAAACTCTTGAAAAAAAAACCCCAAACAATAGTTTGGGGTTTATAGAGCGGAAGACGAGGCTCGAACTCGCGACAACCAGCTTGGAAGGCTGGAGCTCTACCAACTGAGCTACTTCCGCATAACGGGTGCAAAGATAAATTTTATTTCTACACCTCCAAATTTTATTTCAAAAAAACCAAAACTCTAGTTGGTTTTTACTAGAGCGGAAGACGAGGCTCGAACTCGCGACAACCAGCTTGGAAGGCTGGAGCTCTACCAACTGAGCTACTTCCGCATTGCGGGTGCAAATATAAAGAATAAGTTAAGTTTAAAACAAATTTTTTTGACACATTTTTTCGCAGAATTCACTATTTAAAATCTAACTTTTTTAAAACTAAACCATTAGAGCTCTATTTTTTTTATAAAAAATGACTTCCTAGCTCTGTATAAACTTCGAAGATCTTAAATAGCTTTCCGAAGGATAATAAATAAAAAGGCAGGATTTATTTTTTATTGTATCTATTAAACCATCTGTAATTTCAAGTGGTACTGCAGGACAGCCCAAACTTCTTCCTAAACGCTTATTATTTTGTATAAAAGTATCCGAAACATAATTAGCACCATGAACCACAACAGCTCTATTTCGAGCATTATCATTTATACCTTTTTCCAAACCGTCCAATCGTAAAGATTTACCATGCTTTCCATTGTAAACCTCAGCTGTTATATAAAAACCTAAGCTGCTTTTGAATGATTCCGCTTTGTTAGAAAAGCTATTAGCATATTCATCACCCGTATTTTTCCCATGAGCAACAAGAGAGTGAAGCAAAACAGTTTCTGCATCCAAATCAATCACCCAAAGTCTTTTCACATTTGCCGACAAACTAAAGTCGATTAATGTTAAAATATTTTTCGTTACTAAGCCCTGTGTTTTAAATTTATTAAAACCTTGTAGCGCCATTTTAAAACTCTCCAACCTTGGCAATCCAAAACCTTCGCTGTGTAAATTATGATAAACTTGTTCAATGTTTAATTCCTCATCACCATTCAAACTCATTTTGTTTTTTAATTCTTTTTTTTCATTGACAACTTTTGGTAAAAAAGGAAGTTGTAGATATCAATAAAAACACTAAAACTAAAAAACCTAAAAATCTTCTATAAACCATTGATTACTATTTAAATACAATTAATTAAATCCTGTCAAAAATATAAAAAATAATTACAGAACAAAACCCAAATCAATGCATTATAACAGCTTTAACTATATAATAGTTTTTTAACTACAAAATTTCGCTGTTAAATAATTGTTAATCGTATCAATTTTATTATTTTTGCTTTCATATTAATGATTCATGAATCTATTCCGACTAACTACTTATTGTTTTTTCATATTCCTAAATTTTAGCCTCTTTGCTCAAAAAAAAATTCTTGTAGCAAAACCTAAACAAGGGAATATCAATATTGACGGAAAAACGGATGATGAAGAATGGCTTAAAAACAATGAAGTCGCAACAGATTTCATTATGTTTAATCCTGACAACGGCAAAGCAATTGATACCGAAAAAGCAACCTCAGTAAAGGTAATTTACGACAACGATGCTATATATATATCAGCCGTTTTAAAAGACAATGAACCTGACAAAATACAACGCGAATTAACAGAAAGAGATGTTTTTGGTGTAGCTGATAATTTTGCCGTATTTATCAACGGCTTTAATGATGGCCAACAAGATTATCGCTTTTATGTAAGTGCTGCGGGAACTCAAATGGATTGCCTAGCCACCGAAGATAATGAAGATTTTACTTGGGATGCCATTTGGAAAAGCAGTGTAAAAATCACAGATTTTGGCTGGACTGTTGAAATGAAAATCCCTTATGCAGCTATCCGTTTTCCAAGAAACAAAAAACAAACTTGGGGTATTAATTTTTTGCGCGAAATTAAGAGAACGACACAAAAATTCACCTGGAACCATATCAACACAAAGATTGGAGCTGTTTTAACACAAACAGGACAATTAGATGGAATAGAAAATACAAGCCCATCCACTCGGCTTTTCTTTATCCCCTATACTTCAGCTTATTACCAAACTGACAAATTCACTTCTGACAAAACTCTTAAAGCTGGTTTAGATATCAAATACGGTATTAATGATGCTTTTACATTAGACGCTATTTTAGTTCCTGATTTTGGACAAACCAAATTTGATAATGCCATACTTAACCTAGAGCCTTTTGAACAAAAACTTAACGAAAATAGACCTTTTTTTACCGAAGGAACGAACCTTTTTAACATTGGTAATCTTTTTTATTCCAGAAGGATTGGAGGGAATTCGATTGTAAGTAAAGAAGAAATAGAAAGCAAATTAAGCACATCGGAAGAAATCACAGAATACCCCAACACTGTTGAGTTAATCAATGCTGTAAAATTATCAGGAAGAACTGAAAAAGGTCTTGGTATTGGTTTTTTAAACGCAGTTACCGAAAAAACATTCGCTTCTATAAAAGATAATGAAAATAACTTTACGAGAAAAGAAGTAATAAACCCTTTAACTAATTACAACATATTAGTATTTGACCAACGCTTTAGACAAAATTCATCCGTTTCATTTATAAATACAAACACCAGTAGAAATGGAAATTATAGAGATGCTAATGTTACTGGATTAATTTTTGATTTAAATACTAAAGCTAATACCTATAATCTTTCAGGAGATTTTAAATACGCTACTATCAATGACATTGAAGATTATGACGGATTTAAATCTTCTCTAAGCTTTGCAAGGACTAGCGGAAAATTTCGATACATCTTTACTGGTAAATATACTTCTAAAAAATACGATACAAATGACTTAGGTATTTTATACTATTACAATTACCATAGTGGTTATGTAAACGGAAGTTATAGAATTTTGAACCCAAATAAACTATTCAATAGTTTTCTTTTTGAACAGGAAGTAAACTTAGATATAGACAACAGTACAAATAAAATACAAAATACAAGCTGGATTCAAACTATTGTCACAGTTACGACACTAAACCTATGTTATTTTCAATTTGGTTTAAACATAGTTCCTTTTGAAACATTTGATTTTTATCTTCCTCAAAAAGATGGAAGATATATATACAATCCTCGAAAAATCAGTGGTTATTTAGAAATCGAAACCAATAAAAATAAAAATTTCACTTTCGATTTCACTCCATCATTTGTTAAATATGATGAAGCCAATCGATTTACGTATAAATTCTACGCTGGACCAAAATACCGATTTAACGATAAATTTTCATTAGCATTTGCTACCGAATATACAAACGAGAACAGTAATATTGGAAGAATAGGAACAAGTAATTCAGACATTATTTTTGCGCGACGAGACAGAGAAATTATTGAATCAGAATTGACCGGAAAATACGCGATTAATGACCGAATGACTTTTAATCTTAAAGCCCGATATTATTGGTCCTATTCAGATAACAAACATTTCTTTACTCTTAATGATGATGGCCATATTACTCACAATGACACCTATAACATGAATAAAAATAGAAATTTAAACTCTTGGAATTTAGATTTCTCCTATTCATGGTGGTTTGCACCAGGTAGTCAATTATCGATTTTGTATCGAAATTATGCACAAGAAGACACTAATTTAGTCGAAAAAAATCTATCTAAGAACATCAAAACTATCTTCAATTCTAATATGACGAATATTTTCTCGATTAGTCTTCGCTACTTTATTGATTACAACAATGTAAAACACAAATTATAAACTGCATTTATTTTAATAAAAGAGTAATTCTACAATAAAATTATCATTTTTGACCTCACTAAATTTTAGAAACCATAATAGTTATTTTATTCCTAACGAAGATTTTATAAAAAATTTATCTTTGTAGAAAATTAACTAAAAATGAACAAAAAAGTAATCTTAATGATTTTGGATGGTTGGGGAAAATCTCCTGACCCAAAAGTATCTGCAATTGATAATGCAAACGTTCCATTTATAAACAGTCTTTACCAAAAATACCCAAGCGCACAACTTAGAACAGATGGTTTACATGTAGGTTTACCAGAAGGTCAAATGGGTAATTCAGAAGTGGGACACATGAATTTAGGTGCTGGAAGAATTGTATACCAAGACTTAGCCAAAATCAATTTAGCTGTTGCCAATAAAACTTTAGCTCAAGAACAAGTATTAAAAGATGCTTTTCAGTATGCAAAAGACAACAATAAAAAAGTACACTTCTTAGGATTAGTTTCTGATGGAGGTGTTCACTCGCATACTTCTCACTTACGCGGATTAATTGATGCCACTCAGGATTATGGGTTAGATGAAGTTTTTATTCATGCTTTTACCGATGGTAGAGATGTTGATCCTAAATCTGGAAAAAAATACATTCAGGATTTAAGCAATTATATTGCACAAACACCGGTTAAAATTGCTTCGGTTATTGGTCGTTATTATGCAATGGACCGTGATAAACGTTGGGAAAGAGTTAAACTCGCCTATGATTTAGTAGTTCATGGAAAAGGGACTCCTACTCATGATGTAGTTACTTCAATCGCTACAAGTTACGGTAATGATATTACAGATGAATTCATCGAGCCGTTAGTTGTTGTTGACGCTGAAAACAAAGCATTAGCCACCATCCAGGATGATGATGTGGTTATCTTCTTTAACTTCAGAACTGATAGAGGACGTGAATTAACAGAAGCATTATCACAACAAGATTTCCACGAACAAAACATGCATAAATTAGACTTGTACTATGTTACATTGACTAATTATGATGAAACTTACCAAAATGTAAAAGTTGTATACAACAAAGACAACATCACAGAAACACTTGGAGAAGTATTAGAAAAAGCAGGTAAAAAACAAATACGTATAGCTGAAACTGAAAAATACCCTCACGTAACATTCTTTTTCTCAGGTGGTAGAGAAACCCCTTTTGAAGGAGAATCTCGTATTTTAAGAAACTCACCTAAGGTTGCCACTTACGATTTACAACCAGAAATGAGCGCCTATGAATTAGCCGATGCTTTATGTCCTGAACTTGAAAAAGGAGAAGTAGATTTTGTGTGTTTAAACTTTGCAAATGGTGATATGGTAGGACATACAGGAATTATGGAAGCGGCTATCAAAGCTTGTGAGGCAGTAGACAAATGTGCCGAAAAAGTGATTACAACTGCTTTAGCAAATGGTTATTCAACTATTGTTATTGCAGATCATGGTAACTGCGAAACTATGATTAATCCTGACGGAACACCAAATACAGCGCACACCACAAACCCTGTTCCTTTCATTTTAGTTGACAATGAACAAGTAGCTATTCAGGATGGTGTTTTAGGTGATATCGCTCCTACAATTTTAGACTTAATGGGAGTAAAGCAACCAGATGCCATGTCTAGTCACTCTTTATTAGTGAAATAATTTTTTTGAAATTTACCATAAAAAAGAGCTGTTTTTATCATGTAAAACAGCTCTTTTTACATTCTATAAAAACTCATTAATAGCTTTCGTTCCAGCTAAAATTTTCTTGAATTATCTTATCTTTCTCTTCTTTTAAAAAATCCAAGTAAGCCTTAGCAACCGGTGAAAGCTTTTTTTCTTTCAACCAAATTAAACTCCAAGTCGTTTTAATAGGGAGTCCACTCACTGGAATAATACTTAATTCATTATTTTGTAATTCGGTTCGAATTCCAATTAAGGGCATAATCGAATACCCAAAACCAGCCAACAAGGCTTGCTTTATCGCTTCATTAGAAGTTAGTGTTAACTTTTTCAAAACTGGAACCGAATTGTTTTTAAAAAATTCTTCCATTGTTTGTCTTGTTCCCGAACCTTTTTCTCTAAATATTAATGGTAATTCCTTAAAAATATCCCTAGAATATTCACTGTTAATGTCGTCTAATTTGGCGTTACCAACAAGAAATAACTTATTCGGTATTAAATCTAATTTTTCCAATTGAAGTGAGGTAGGCATAACGGATACCAAAGCAAAATCCACCTCATTATTTTCCAAACTTCGTATTACTTTATTTTTATTGGTTACATCCATTAATAACTCTATAGCTGGATTGGCTTTAATAAAATTTGAAAGAAAAAAAGGCATTACATACTTACCTGTAGACACTACCGAAATCTTGAGTCTTCCTGACAAAAGCCCTTTATAAGAGTGACTTTTATAATTAATAGCATACACTTGATTGATTATATTCTCGGCCAGTTGCGCTATCTCCAACCCGAAATCAGTTATAAAAATCTGTCGACCAATCACTTCCGTCAAAGGAATATCAAACTGATTTTGAAAATTCCTTAATTGAATAGAAACAGCCGGTTGGGTTAAATGCAAATCTTCAGAAGCTTTTGTAATACTTCTAGTCTCAACAATTTTGAGAAATATTTGGAGTTGATTTAAAGTATAATTCATAAAATATATTTATGCTTTAGATTACAAATATAAATAAAAATATATGGAATTAAATAATCAATTTTGCAATGTTTAAACCGAGAAATAGCTATAAATACCATTTGTCCTAACCAAATTTATTGAAAATGAACTTTAACTTACTCATTGAAAATCTTACAAACCCTGCCCTACTCTTTTTTGTACTGGGAATTGTTGCTGTATGTTTAAAAAGTGATTTAGAAATACCGCAAAACTCCTCAAAATTCATTTCCTTATATTTATTGTTCGCAATAGGTTTTAAAGGAGGACAAGAATTATCACACGAAACCTTTAGCACCGAAATTGCTTGGTCAATATTGTTTGGAGTAGGAATTTCAGTAACAATCCCATTGTATACCTTCTTCATCTTAAATAAAAAATTAAACATCTTTGATTCTGGAGCAACTGCTGCAGCATACGGATCTGTTAGTGCCGTTACCTTTGTTACGGCGGTTTCATTTTTGGAATCGCAACAATTAAATCTCCACGGGCACATGGTTGCGATAATGGCATTAATGGAATCGCCAGCAATAATCATTGGTCTAATTTTAATATCTACTTTTAATAAAAAAGAAACAAAAACAATTAAAAAAAGATCCATACTCATTCATTCGTTAACTAATGGAAGTGTCCTGTTAATCCTTGGAAGTCTGTTAATAGGTTATATTGCCAATGATAAACAAGCCGAAGGTATAGCGCCTTTTACCAATGATTTATTTAAAGGATTCCTTGCTATATTTCTTCTTGATATGGGGATTACAAGTGGAAAAAAATTAAAATCCTTCTTCTCTTTTGGTCTCTTCCCTACTCTATTTGCTATAATTATACCCTTATTTAATGGTTGTCTATTCGCGATACTGAGCGCCTTAGTGACAGATGACATAAGCAATAGATTCATTTTTTCAATATTAGCTGCGAGTGCATCGTATATTGCAGTCCCTGCAGCCATGAAAATCACTGTCCCTCAAGCCAATCCTGGGTTATTTTTACCCATGACTCTTGCCATAACTTTCCCAATTAACATAACCATTGGAATGCCATTGTATTTTTTAATCATTAATACGTTCTAAATTTGACCTAACTTAGCAAACCAACTGTAACATTAAAAAATTGGTATTCAAAATTAAAATAACATTAGAATTACTTCTCTATTGACTTAATTTATTGTTAAAACACAAAAAATAAAAGTATTGCTATTAATTTTGTTCAAATAACATAAGAATAATAAACCAACAAAAAATATGACACCTTTAAAACGTTTTTTTAACTTACTGAAATTAGACAGAAGAGATGTCTCGCAAATATTTTTCTATGCCATCTTTGCGGGATTAATCAGTTTGTCATTGCCTTTGGGAATTCAGGCTATCACCAATTTGATACAATCAGGAAGAGTAAGTGCTTCTTGGGTAGCGCTAATCATTTTGGTGGTTTTTGGGGTAATACTAGTAGGGATATTATCATTAATGCAGTTGCGTATAACAGAAAATTTACAACAAAAAATATTTGTACGTTCTTCATTTGATTTTGCTGCGCGCTTGCCTAAAATTAAAATAAACCAACTTTATAACAGCTATCCACCTGAATTAGCGAATCGCTTTTTTGACACCTTAACCATTCAAAAAGGAACTTCAAAATTGCTAATCGATTTTTCGGCTGCTATTTTACAAATTGTTTTTGGTATCATTTTATTATCCCTCTACCACCCTTATTTTATTGTCTTTGGAATTTTATTATTTGGATTTTTATACTTCATCTTCAAATTCTCCTACCAAGCTGGACTTGAAACGAGCTTGAAAGAATCCAAATTCAAATATAAAGTTGCGAGCTGGTTACAGGAAATTGCCCGAAACAATTACAGCTTTAAAAACGAACTTAACCACGATTACAGCTTGCAAAAAAACAATAATCTTGTAGCAGATTATTTAAACTATAGAGAAAAACACTTTAATGTCATAAAAAGTCAATTTTCTCAATTAATTGTTTTCAAAGTTATAATCACTGCTAGTTTATTATTGATCGGAGGATTACTTGTGCTTTCGCAAGAAATGAATATTGGACAATTTGTTGCCGCTGAAATCATTATTTTATTAGTAATCAACTCTTCTGAGAAAATCATATTTGGCTTAGAAACCTTTTACGATGTCCTTACTTCTATTGAAAAAATAGGTCAGGTTACCGATTTAGAATTGGAGGATGAAAATGTGTCCGATATTGATTATTGCTACACTAACATTTCTATAGAAACGGAGAATCTTTGTTTCAAATTTCCGGATTCTGACACAGAAATTTTAAAATCCATATCCTTAAAAATAGAACAAGGAGAGAAAATTGTCATTGAAGGAGAAAATGGTTCTGGTAAAACAACACTTATTAGAATCCTTTCTGGTTTGTTACAAAAAACCTCTGGATCATTTTTTATCAATGATGACACATTCAAGAAAATAAACCTTAAACAATACCGCTCTCAAATAGGAAGTATTATTCATAGCGAAAGTCCTTTTGAAGGTACTTTGCTAGAAAACATCACTTTCAATGACAAAACTATTAAGTCCGAAGATTTAAAATGGGCCATTGATGGTGTTCAACTAACTTCTTTTGTTAAATCTTTACCTAAAGGATTAGACACTCGTATTTTTCCTGAAGGAAGACAATTATCTTCTTCTAACGCTCAAAAGTTATTGTTAGCAAGAAGTATCATTCACAAACCTAAAATACTATTTTACGAAGACCCAACAGACATGATGGATGAAAAAGTAGCTAATGAAATCATCGATTTCATCACCTCTGATAAATTCAATTGGACAATCATTGTTTCTTCAAAAAATCCATATTGGAGAACAAAATGCAACCGAAGAATTATTATGCAAAATGGAGCTATTCAACTTGATTCAAAAAACAATTAAGCATGTTAAACATCTCAAACAATAAAACTAAACTGCAATCGCTAGAGCGATATGAAACAGTTAAAAACCTGAGCAACAGACCTCACTATAAAATTTTAAACCGAATTATAGCAGGAGTTTCTATTATTGGTCTTGCTGCACTTTTTTTACCTTGGACACAAACCATTTCTGGTTCTGGAAACGTAACCACTTTAAAACCCAATCAACGACCACAATCGATACAAAGTGTCATCTCGGGTCGTATAGAAAAATGGTATGTTCAAGAAGGTGATTATGTAAAAAAAGGAGACACTATCTTATTTATATCGGAGATAAAAGAAGATTATATGGATCCAAATTTAGTTGAAAATACTAGAAACCAAATGGAAGCCAAACAACAATCTTTAGCATCTTATGACTCCAAAGTTGATATGCTTTCTAACCAAATTGTTGCTATCGAGAATGAACGAAAATTAAAATTAGAACAAGCTAAAAACAAAGTCCAACAATCGATCTTGAAAATCAAAAGCGATAGTATGGATCTTGCAGCGGTAAAAACACAGTTACGAATTGCTACTACCCAGTACAATCGTACTGTACAATTAAACAAAGAAGGTTTAAAACCACTTACCGACATTGAGGAAAAAAGACTCAAATTGCAAGAAGTAGAAGCCAAAATCATTACTCAAGAAAACAAATACCTAACCAGCAAAAATGAATTAATTAATGCTAAGGTAGAAATCAACCGAATCAATGCTGAATATTCAGAAAAAATATCAAAAGCAAACAGTGACAAGTATACCGCTTTAAGCAGTCAATTTGATACCGATGCTCAAGTGAACAAATTAAAAAATCAATACACCAATTACAGCATTCGTAATGGAATGTATTACATCAAAGCATCACAAAATGGATATATAAACAGGGCATTACAATCTGGAATTGGTGAAACAATAAAAGAAGGAACACCAATTGCAACGATTATGCCTTCAGAATATGACATCGCGGTAGAAACTTATGTAAACCCTATTGATTTACCTTTAATTACTAAAGGGGAAAAAGTTCGTGTATGGTTTGACGGATGGCCTACCATTGTCTTTTCGGGTTGGCCTAATATGTCTTATGGAACTTTTGGTGGAGAAATCGTTGCTATCGAAAACTTTATTAGTGAAAACGGAAAATACCGTGTTTTGATTGCGCCAGACAAAAACGAGCACAAATGGCCAGCACAATTAAGTATTGGTGCCGGAGCACAAACTATAGCTTTACTAGATAATGTTCCCGTGTGGTTTGAAATATGGAGAACTCTAAATGGTTTCCCTCCTAACTACTACAAACCAACAGCTAAAACTACAAAAGAGAAAAAATAATGAAACATATTTTCTTCGCCTTTTTATTCTTCGGTTTTACTTTATCAGCCCAAGAAATCAACTCAAAAGAACTTACATACAATGAGTTTTTGGGCTTTGTAAAAAAGTATCATCCATTGGTTAAAAATGCCAATCTAGAAATCAGTAAATCTCAAGCCAATTTAATGATGGCTCGCGGGGGATTTGACCCAAAAATTGAGGTTGATTTTAGTAAAAAGCAATTCAAAGACAAAGAATATTATTCCATTTTAAACAGTAGCTTTAAAATTCCAACTTGGTATGGAATCGAAATTAAAGCAGGTTTTGATAATAATGAAGGAATCTACCTTAATCCAGAAAACACAGTTCCCAATCAAGGATTAACTTCACTTGGAATAAGCGTACCTTTAGGACAAGGCTTATTCATCAATCAAAGAATGGCCGATTTAAAAAAGGCAAAAATACAACTTCAATTAAGTCAAGCAGAACGAAAACTTCAAGCTATTGCTATCTTATACGATGCTTCTATTGCCTATTTTAACTGGAAAAAAAGTTATAACGAGGTTGTATTGTATAAAGAATATAAAGAAAATGCTGAAATAAGATTTAAAGGAATACAAACCTCTATCAAAGAAGGTGATAAACGTGCCATAGATAGTGTCGAAGCTGGAATGACCGTAAAAAACAGAACCTTGAATTTAATTGATTCAGAATTAAAATTAGCAAAAGCTAAATTAGAGCTTTCTAATTTTCTTTGGTTAGAAAACAACATTCCTTTAGAATTAGCCGAGAGCATTATTCCGGAAACGCAACTAGAATTTACAATTCAGGAAACCTTAAAAACAAACGCACTATTAAATCCCGATTTTTCGATTAGTAATCATCCAAAAATCAATGCCCTACAAAGCAAAATTGACATTTTAAATGTAGAGAAAAAATTAAAAGCCAATATGCTTTTGCCTAAAATTGACATTGGCTATTCTTATTTATCAGAACCAAGTTATATTGACAATTATCGTTTTGAAGATTATAAAATAGGTCTGAACTTCTATTTCCCTTTATTTCTAAGAAAAGAAAGAGGTAGTTTAAAATTAGCTAAATACAAAGTACAAGAAACTGAATTTGCATTAGACCTAGAAAAGGTTCAATTAAGCAATAAAATAAATGCTCAAAAATTAGAAATTGAAGCTTTGACCAAGCAAAAAAATTTGATTAAAAGTGTTGTTGAAGATTATGCAACCATGTTAAAATCGGAAGAAAGATTATTTTCTTTTGGGGAGAGTTCGCTATTTTTAATCAATAGTAGAGAAAATAATTTAGTAAGTGCACAGCTTTCTAAAATAGCTTTAGAGAACCGTTTTTTCGTATCTAATTCGGAGCTTTTTAAAATAATGGCGAATCCGGATTAAATAATTCAGAAAATTGTACTTTTGCATTTCGAAAAATAAAAAGTATGATTGTAGTTAAATCCCGTGAAGAAATAGAATTAATGCGCGAAAGTGCCTTAATCGTATCGAAAACATTAGGAATGCTTGCTTCTGAAGTGAAAGAAGGAGTAACCACTTTAAACCTTGATAAATTAGCCGAAGAATTCATTCGTGACCATGGTGCGGTTCCAAGTTTCCTTGGTTTATACGGTTTCCCTAATTCACTTTGCATGAGTCCAAATGCACAAGTAGTTCACGGAATTCCAAACAACACTCCTCTTGTAAGTGGTGATATTATCTCTATTGACTGTGGTGCCTATAAAAATGGCTATCATGGAGATCATGCATATACGTTTGAAGTAGGAGAAGTAGCTCCAGAAACTAAAAAATTATTAAAAGTTACTAAAGAATCCTTATATGTGGGTATGCGTGAATTCCGTGCTGGAAATCGCGTGGAAGATGTAGGGAATGCGATTCAAAAATATACCGAATCTCACGGCTATGGAGTTGTTCGTGAATTAGTAGGTCACGGATTAGGTCAAAAAATGCACGAAGAACCAGAAATGCCTAACTATGGTAAAAAAGGTCGAGGTAAACTATTAATAGAAGGAATGGTGGTGGCACTTGAACCAATGATTAATCAAGGCACTCGAAATATCAAACAATTAAAAGACGGTTGGACAATTCTTACTGCCGATGGTAAGCCTTCGGCGCACTTTGAACATGATGTAGCTATTGTTGATGGCAAACCGGAGTTACTTTCTACTTTTGCTTATATCTACAAAGCACTTGGAATTGAAAGTAATGAAGAAGATGAATTTAGAAAAGTGCCTTTAGTTATCTAATCTCGCAAAGAAACTCACAAAAACAGCTCTGAGATTATCAAAGTTCACATTCATTTGAGAATCACTTTGTAAATGTTTAAGAATTCCTTGTAAACCCATTCGAATCTTGGTGTAACAACTCATGAAAAAAGCTTTTAAAACGATACTTAATACCATTCCTCGTCCTCTACTTATTCGTTTAAGTTATGTAGCACGACCAATCATAGCATTTACTTTAAAAGGAGATCGATATACCGATCCAATTGATGGTAAAAGTTTCAAATCAATGCTGCCTTATGGATATGAAACCCAAAGAGAGAATGTTTTATCACCAAGTACACTTTCATTAGAAAGACATCGTTTGTTATGGTTGTATTTGAATGAAAAAACAGATTTTTTTACAGCGCCAAAAAAGGTATTGCATTTTGCTCCTGAACAGGCTTTTTACAAATTGTTTCGAAAGCAAAAAAATCTAGATTACACAACAACTGATTTATTTTCACCATTGGCTGATGTAAAAGCCGATATCTGTAATTTACCTTTTGAGGACAATCAATACGATGTAATTTTATGCAATCACGTTTTAGAACACATTCCTGATGATACTAAAGCCATGCAGGAATTATATCGTGTTTTAAAACCAGGAGGGATGGCTATTTTACAAATTCCACAAGACTTAAAAAGGGAAGTTACTTTTGCCGATGATAGCATCACCGACCCAAAAGAACGTGCTAAAATATTTGGCCAATACGATCACGTGCGTATTTATGGGCGTGACTATTTTGACAAATTAAGAAGTATTGGTTTCAAAGTCTTAGAGGAAGATTACACAAACGAAATTGACCCTAAATTAGTCGATAAATACTGCTTGGCAAAAGGAGAAATCATCCCTGTTTGTTTTAAATAATTCGCACAAAGAGATTGCAAATCCATACGATTTTGTTGCTTATTTTGTTATATTTACACAATAGCAATTATTAAAATTATGGCTAAATCTTTTCTGTTTGGAATCTTATTTCTTTTGTTTTTTAATTTGGCTTCAGCCCAAGTTCAAAATGAAGTGATTCCGCCATACCATATCAAAACCGTTTGTTTTGTCCAAAACAATCAAAATGCTGTCCCAATTTTCGAATTAGGGAGTGGTTTTCAATTTCAGTTTGATGACCTTTTTGGAAATGAAGCCAATTATTATTACGAAATTATTCATTGTGATTATAATTGGAATCCTTCAAACATCCAAAAAAACGAATACCTTCAAGGATTTGACAACCAAAGAATTCAAAACTACACTAACTCTTTCAACACCTTACAAATCTATAGTCATTACAATCTAAGTCTTCCTAATCAGTTTACACAGCAATTACGACTTAGTGGTAATTATATTTTAAAGATCCTCAATGATGACAAAGAAGTTGTGTTTTCAAGAAAATTTATGCTATATGAAAACAACGCTACTGTTCCCATTCAGGTAAAAAGAGCTCGAAATGTAAGTGTTATAGAACAGAAACACAATTTGGACTTTGCCATTAAATCCAGCACAATAAACTTTCAAAATCCGCTAAAAAACATTAAAGTTAGCCTTATTCAGAATGGCGATTTTAATACCGAAATAAAAAATATCCAACCCCAATACACCATCGGCAATGATTTAATTTACAAATACGATACCGAAACCCAATTTTGGGCAGGCAATGAATTTTTGTATTTTGAAAATAAAGACATTAGAATAGCCAGCAACAATATTGCCCGAGTAGACTCAAGTACTGATATTTATAACTGCCTTTTATATACTAACAATGCAAGAGCAAACTTCCCTTATACGCTTTATCAAGATATAAACGGAAATTTTGTAGTAAAAAATTCCAATGCCAGTAATAACGAGGTTGAAGCCGATTACGCCTGGATCTATTTTAGCCTTTCAGCCCCTACTTTCCGACTAAATAAAGATATTTACGTATGCGGAATGTTTAACAACTATTCATTATCGCCTGAATACAAAATGGACTATAACGAGAAAAAAGGAATTTATGAAAAGGCCATACTCATCAAACAAGGATTTACCAATTATAAATATGTAATTGCTGATAGCAAAGGAAACATTGACAATGAAAATGCAATAGACGGAAATTTCTATCAAACTGAAAACGAATATACTATTTTAACCTACTACAAAGAAAATACTGGACGTTATGATCGAATCATAGGAAAAGGCACCGCTAATTCCCTGAACATCATTAATTAAAAAAACAGTTAAAAATAAATGAAAGCAAATAAATTTTCGTAATTTTGCTCCTATTAAACACAGATTAAACAGTTTAATCATGGTTTCTCAAATAACAAGAGGTATAAAAATAACGGTTTTGACTAGTTTTGAAGGCACTTACTTCAAAAACTACAAAATCCATTTTGCCTTTAGTTACCACATTACCATCGAAAACCACAGTAAAGATTCTGTACAATTAACTTCGCGTCACTGGGAAATATTTGATTCTTTAAACAATTTAGAAATTGTTGATGGCGAAGGAATTATTGGTAAAAAACCAGTATTAAAACCAGGCGAAAATCATACTTACAGCTCTGGATGCTTACTTTCTTCTCCTTATGGAGCAATGAAAGGACATTTTAATATGATTAATTTCACCAACACCAAAACCTTCAAAGTAATCATCCCTACTTTTAGATTATGCGCACCATTTGCACTAAACTAAAAAATTCTTAATTTTAACTAATTTGCAATTTATTATAATTTTATTACGATAAATTCAATTTAGCTTTTGTACCTTTGCCTTAAAGTAATTTATTCTCAATAATACAGCCTTATTCTTTTTCTAGATTTAATACTGTATTATCTAATACATTAAAAAAATAACATTATGCTTAAAGGATTTTTTAAAGTACCCAAAGCAATCAATGAAGCTGTAAAAAGCTACGCTCCTAATTCATCAGAAAAAGAAGCCGTTCTTGCTGCATACAAAAAAATGTGGAACGAAAAAATTGACGTTCCTTTATACATTGGTAGTAAAGAGATTCGAACTGGAAACACTCGAAACATCACTCCTCCACACGATCACAAACATATTGTAGGCAGTTATCATCTTGCCGAAAAAGCACATATCGAAGAAGCTATTACTAATGCCTTAGAATCCCGAACAGCATGGGCAAATATGGCTTGGGAACAACGAGCTGCTATTTTCTTAAAAGCAGCAGAACTAATCGCAGGTCCTTACAGAGCAAGGATTAATGCAGCAACCATGATTGGTCAATCTAAAAACATTCACCAAGCAGAAATTGATGCAGCTTGCGAGTTAATTGATTTTTTACGTTTCAATGTAGAGTTCATGACTCAAATTTATGCTGACCAACCTTATTCGGATTCAAGTGTATGGAATCGTTTAGAATACCGTCCATTAGAAGGTTTCATTTATGCAATCACTCCTTTTAACTTTACTGCTATTGCGGCTAATCTTCCTGCAAGTGCTGCCATGATGGGTAACGTTGTTGTATGGAAACCAAGTGATAGCCAAGTTTTCTCAGCAAAAATCATCATCGACATATTCAAAGAAGCTGGTCTTCCTGATGGAGTTATAAATGTAGTTTTTGGAGACGCTTTAATGGTAACAGATACTATTTTAGCTAGTCGTGATTTTGCCGGTTTACATTTCACAGGTTCTACCCATGTATTTAAAGATCTTTGGGCAAAAATTGGAGCTAATATCCATAATTACAAAACCTACCCAAGAATTGTTGGAGAAACTGGAGGGAAAGATTTTGTAATGGTTCATCCAAGTGCCAATGTAAAACAAGCAGCAACAGGAATTGTTCGTGGCGCATTTGAATTCCAAGGACAAAAATGTTCAGCAGCATCCAGAGCTTACATACCACAAAGTTTATGGCCAGCCATCAAAGAACAAATCATCACTGATGTACAATCTATGAAAATGGGTTCACCAGAAGATTTTAGCAACTTTATTACAGCAGTAATCCACGAAGGTTCTTTTGACAAATTAGCTAGTTATATTGACCAAGCGAAAAAAGATAGCGATGCAGAGATTATTGTTGGTGGGAACTACGACAAATCCGTAGGTTATTTTATAGAACCAACCGTTATCTTGACAACAAACCCAAAATACGTTACTATGGAAACTGAATTATTTGGTCCCGTATTAACTATTTACGTCTATGAAGATGCCAAATGGATTGAAACCTTAGAATTAGTAGATCAAACATCAGAATACGCATTAACCGGAGCAATTTTCAGTCAGGATCGTTACGCTATTGAAGAAGCGACTGTTAAACTTCAAAATGCTGCTGGAAACTTTTATATCAATGACAAATGCACAGGAGCAGTAGTTGGTCAACAACCATTTGGGGGAGCAAGAGCTTCAGGAACAAATGACAAAGCGGGTTCTATCCTGAATTTATTACGTTGGGTTTCACCAAGAACCATCAAAGAAATATTAGTTTCTCCAGAAGATTACAGATATCCATTTTTAGGAAAATAAACTAAGATTTCAGAAATCAAAATTTAGATTTCAGACAATAAAAAACCCACAGCATTTATTTAATACTGTGGGTTTCTTATTTAAAAAATTTCATTTATTATACCACAAACTTCAAGGGCAAGTGCACCACTTTTTTGGTTTCAAAAAATTCATCCTCGAAAAAATTAGCTAAGTCGTATTGAGTCGCTTTCGGAAAATCTTTTAATTCCTCAGTTAAATCGCCTCCTTTTAAATACAAAATACCATTTTTCAGTTCGTGTTTATGTTGTTTTTTAATTTTAGTTTTCACCCAAGAAACAAAATCAGGCATATTCGTCACGGCACGACTTACAATAAAATCGAAATCACCTTTTACATTTTCGGCACGAATTTGCTCTGCTTTTACATTTTTTAAACCCAAAGCATCCACAACTCCTTGAACTACTCTTATTTTTTTTGCAATAACATCAATCAGATAAAATCGGGTTTCAGGAAACAAAATAGCCAATGGAATTCCGGGAAATCCGCCACCAGTTCCTACATCTAACACATAAGTTCCTGGTTCAAACTTCATGATTTTAGCGATTCCTAAGGAATGCAAAACATGTTTAGTATATAAAGAATCAATATCTTTTCTTGAGATTACATTTATTTTTTCATTCCAATCATGGTATAAAAAATCTAATTTTTGGAATTGCTCTTTTTGTATTTCGGTCAAATCCGGAAAATAGCGCAGTATTTCGTCCATCGTTTTATTTTTTTAACAAAAGTACTATTTTTAAGTTTGAATATTTAACTCAATTTTGCTGCGTTAAAAATTATAAATAATTATCTTTGAACGCTATTTTTTAATTGTATGAGTACAACCCAACCAACATTTGCCAAGCAAGATAAACTAAAGTTCTTTAGAACGCTTAACTCGCGAGTGAACAATTACTTCAAAGAAAATAACATTTCAAAAGCAGGTAATTGGCAACTGCATTTAAAAGCGGTAATTCTATTTACGGTCTTTTTAGTTCCTTACTTTTTAATCCTAACTTTAGATATGCCTTTTTGGACCCATTTACTTTTAACGATTGTTATGGGAATAGGTATGGCAGGATTAGGAATGAATGTCATGCACGATGGTAATCACGGTTCGTATTCCAATAAAAAATGGGTGAATAAAATTATGGGCGGAACTATTTATGTTTTGGCTGGAAATGTATACAACTGGCAGGTGCAACATAATGTTTTACATCACACCTACACTAATATTCCGGGACATGATGAAGATTTAGAAGCAGGTAGAATTATTCGTTTTACTAAAAGTGCCAAATGGTATCGTTTTCATCGTTTTCAACACTATTATTCTGTATTTCTATACGGATTACTGACTTTCAATTGGGCACTTACAACCGATTTTAAGCAAATGAGAAATTACATCAAAAGAAAATTATCTTACGGCGAACCTAAAAGCCCTAAAATTCTATGGACGACTTTGATTATTACTAAAATTATTTATGCTACCATTTGGATCATATTACCCATAATCATCGGAATCGTTTGGTGGAAAGTGCTAATAGGTTTCTTCGTAATGCATTATACGGCAGGATTAATTTTAAGTATCGTTTTCCAATTGGCTCACGTAGTGGAAGAAACCGACAATCCTTCTCCAAATGAATTAGGCGAAATGGAAAACACTTGGGCAATACACCAATTGTTTACTACGACTAATTTTGCTCCAAAAAACTGGTTAGTAAATTGGTACACTGGAGGATTAAATCACCAAATTGAACATCATATTTTTCCAAATATCAGTCATATTCATTACGGTAAAATTGCAAAAATTGTTCGCGAGACTGCCCAAGAATGCAACTTACCTTATTATGAATATAAAACGATGAGAAGTGCTATTATTGCACATTTCAAACATTTAAAAGATTTAGGAACAAATCCAGAAATGGCTTAAATAAAAAATTAATTAAAATAAATAATTAACCTCCCAACGTTCAATTACCGAATTCGGGACTATCAACACTTTATTAATGAGTAATCCACTTTCAGACAGAATTAACAATCTTGCTACATCACAAACATTAGCAATGGCAGCTTTGGCTAGAGAATTAAAAGCCCAAGGTAAAGACATTATCAGTTTAAGTTTAGGAGAACCTGACTTTAACACGCCAGACTTCATCAAAGAAGCCGCTAAAAAAGCAATTGACGACAACTACAGCACTTATTCTCCAGTGGATGGATATGCTGATTTAAAAGAAGCTATTTGTAGAAAATTCAAAAGAGATAACGGTTTAGATTACAAACCTGCAAACATCGTAGTTTCTACAGGTGCTAAACAATCTTTATACAACATTGCACAGGTAATGTTAAACGATGGTGACGAAGTAATCTTACCAGCTCCTTACTGGGTTTCTTACTTCGAAATCGTAAAATTATCAGGTGGAGTTCCTGTAGAAGTACCAACTTCTGTAGAAACAGATTTCAAAATCACTCCTGAGCAGTTAGAAGCGGCTATCACACCAAAAACTAAAATGATGTGGTTCTCGTCTCCATGTAACCCTTCGGGATCAGTGTACAGCAGAGAAGAATTGACAGCTATTGCTAAAGTTTTAGAAAAACATCCAAATATCTACGTGGTTGCTGACGAAATCTATGAGCACATCAACTTCTCTGGAACTTTCTGCAGCATCGCTTCTGTTCCGGGAATGTTTGAAAAAACAATCACTGTAAACGGAGTAGCGAAAGCTTTTGCCATGACAGGATACAGAATTGGATACATTGGAGCACCAGAATTTATTGCTAAGGCTTGTACTAAAATCCAAGGACAAGTAACTTCTGGAGCTAACTCTATTGCGCAACGTGCTACTATCACTGCAGTTGATGCTGATCCATCAGTATTGAACCACATGGTACAGGCATTCCACAAACGTAGAGATTTAGTAGTTGGATTATTGAAAGAAATTCCAGGAGTAAAAATCAACGTTCCAGAAGGGGCTTTCTACGTATTCCCAGACGTTTCTTCTTTCTTCGGAAAAACATTAAGAGGAAAAGAAATCAAAGATGCTAACGATGTTTCGATGTACCTTTTAGCTGAGGCTAATGTAGCTACTGTAACTGGAGATGCTTTTGGTAACCCAAATTGTATCCGTTTCTCTTATGCTACTAGCGACGAATTATTAGTGGAAGCTTTAAGAAGAATTAAAGACGCTTTGGCTGGATAATCTAAAGTTAGAAATAAGAACGCAAAAGATAGAAGTTTCGCTTCAAACTTTAAATAATAGAAATGCCTCAAGGAAACTTGGGGCTTTTTTTATTAAATCCCCCGATACATTTTTCTATACTTGGAAGGAGGCATTTGTACAAATTTGTGAAACTGTCGGTTAAAGAAACTCAAATTATTATAACCCACTTTATAACCAATTTCTGAAGCGGTCAAATCGGTAGCAATTAGCATTTTGCTAGCCATACTAATTTTATACTCATTGATAAATTCAAAAAAAGATTTACGAAAGGTCTTTTTAAAAAAACGACAAAAAGAATCTTTGTTCATTCCTATCTTTTTTGACACCTCTTCCAGACTGATTTGTTGGCTGTATCAAATCTTGGTTGCAACACCAAGTGTATCTTTCACTTGGATTTTTCCTTTCAGCTTGTGCGAATTTAGAAATTGACAGTACACCAATTGAAGGACTTAAAACCGAAGAATATAACAAAATTCTCCAACTGAAAGGCTACAAAACCTTGTTTACCGTTGCTATCGGTTATAGAAATCCCGAAGACACAAATCAACCATCAGTCAAACCAAAATCACGTTTGGCATTAGAAAACATCATCAAATCTATATAAAACAATAAAAATTTACATTATCATAATATGTGTTTTGACAAACAAAAATGCCCTGTGCTCGTCTCGTTCAAACAAAAACGGTCTTGTCCTAAAATAAGTTTACATATTTATACTTAAACTTAAATAGGTTTACGCAAAAGAGTCAAATCACTTTTTCAATAATCGGAAAGCAGTAGGTGTCATGGCGGTGTGTTTTTTAAACAAACGACTGAAATACGAGTAATCTTCGTAACCCAACTCGGTTGCGATTTCATTTACCGTCCAGTTTTCATCCAGCAGCATCCGTTTGGCTTCCAATATCACACGATCTACGACCACTTCGGTGGTTGTTTTTTTTAGAATCTCATTGCATATTCGGTTCAGGTGTTTCAAACTCACATTCAATCCTGAAGCATAAAAAGCAGCCGTTTTGTGTTCTTTATAATTTTGCTCTAACAATTGCTCCAATTTTTTAATTTTCACATTATAAGAATGCGCCTGATGAACATGGATTTCGCTATACTTTCGAGCCAACTCAATGTGAATACTGTCCAATAAGTTCATTATTTTATCCTGGCTGCCTAATTGTTTGTTTTGCATTTCGCTCATGAGATGGTCAAAATAAGGCAAAATACTTTTTACCTCCCTTGCCTCTAAGACTATTTCAGGATTATTTTGGACAGAAAAATAAAAAGGATAATCTTCAATATTCTTATTTCCAAAATACAAATTGTACCTCTCAGCCGTATAAAAAACGATATAACCTTCTATATCCTCAGACAAAACCCAATGGTGCATTTGCCCTGGCTGCAAAACAAAAACACTTCCTGGCTGAATGTCAAATCGGTCAAAATCGACTTCGTGAACTCCAGAGCCCTTGGTAAAAAAAACCAAGAGATAAAAATTATGTCGGTGGGGTTTTTCAACAAAACTATGATTGACCAAATGATTTTTAAAGGTATTTATATACAAGTCGCTACTAACGGAATTGCAATTAAACTGTTCGATACTATAAATAGGATACTTTTTCATCTTGCCAAAATGTCTTTTTTGTGCTACAATAAGCGAATATACCAAATAATTAACATTTGAATATCAAATACCTTTGTGAAAAAAATTAGAAATCATGTATACAATACTCAGCCACATCCTAAATAATGATTGTCCACATTGTCATCAAGGTAAAGTTTTCAAAGAAAAATCCATTTTCTTCAAATTTAGTTTTCCTAAAATGAATGAATATTGCAGCCATTGCCATCAAAAATTTCAAAAGGAACCAGGTTATTTTTTTGGCGCTATGTATGTCAATTATGGATTAACGGTTGCACAGGCAATTACAACCTATTGTATTGCGCATTTTTTCTTTAAACAAACTTTCGATTTAAGAATCATTCCCATAATCATGGTTGTCATTGTAACTTTATCACCATTAAACATCCGATTATCCAGACTTTTATGGTTGTATATGTTTAGGAATTATTCGAAATAAGAAATCCATCCCAATAAAATTGTTATATTGCATGACAAACAATAGTACATGTCATGTCTTTAATTATAGACAATATTGAAAAACACGTTTCACTTACGGTTGAAGAAAAAGAACTGTTCCTGAGCAAAACCGAAATTCAACTCCATAAAGCCAAAACCATTTTAGTAAGCCCAGGTGAAATTTGCAAATACTCTTATTTTGTAAATTCTGGTATTTTAAGAAGTTTTAATATCAACGACAATATTGTAGAACATGTATTAAACTTTGCTTGTGAAGGATGGTGGATTGGCGACATGTATAGCCTAATCTCTCAAAAACCGGGAAATCTCTTTATTGAAGTTTTAGAAGATGCCGAGCTAGTCTTACTTTCTAAAGAAAACCAAGAACAACTGTATACTGAAATCCCTAAGTTGGAGCGTTTTTTTAGAATTCTTACCCAAAATGCCTTGGTTGCCAATCAAGAACGCATCATGGATAATTTGAGTTTATCGGCCGAAGAACGCTTTGATAAATTTTGCAAACGCTATACTGGATTGACGCATAAAATACCTCAAAAACAAATCGCCTCTTATATAGGAGTTACCCCTGAATTTTTTAGTAAAATGAAAAGCAAAATGCTACGAAAAAATTAGTTTGAATTCGTAGTTTGCAGTCACAGTGATAATTTTATAATAATTACAACTTTAAACCTTAAACCTTAAACTTTAAACAACAAACCATAAACCATAAACTTCTTAATCTAGGTTAAGCGCAAAAGAACTACTAGGGTTGTACATTTGTAATGTAATAATTTAATAACCAATAAAACATATACAATATGGCAACTACAGTTTTACATAAAGCAGATACAAGAGGAAATGCAAATCACGGATGGTTAAACGCTTACCACAGTTTTAGCTTTGCTAGCTGGTACAATCCAGACAGAGTAAATTTTGGCGCTCTTCGTGTATTAAATGATGATACAATTGCCCCGGGAATGGGTTTTGGAACACATCCTCATGATAATATGGAAATCATCACTATTCCACTTGAAGGCGATTTAGCACACAAAGACAGCATGGGAAATGAATCTACCATTAAAAATGGTGATGTTCAGGTAATGAGCGCCGGAACTGGAATCAGACACAGTGAATTTAACCCAAATGCTGATCAAAGAACCAAACTTTTCCAAATATGGTTATTTCCTAAAAAACGTGATGTAGCGCCTCGTTACCAACAAATCACTTTAGACAAATCATTAGAAAAAAATGATTTTGCTCAGATATTATCTCCAAATTCTGATGATGCCGGAGTTTGGATTCATCAGGATGCCTGGTTTTATTTAAGCGATTTCGACAAAGATTTCTCTAAAAAACTGGCGCTAAAAAAAGAAGGAAATGGTTTTTACATCTTCAATATCGAAGGAGAAATTGAAGTGAATGGTCAAAAATTAGAAACCAGTGACGGATTAGGAATTTCAGATATTGCTGAGATTGAAATCAAAGCAAACAATGCCGCTAAATTCTTAGTAATGGAAGTTCCTATGCAATACTAAAAAAGGAAGTAATGGAAGAAAACTTAGGTTTAGAATACAACGAAAAAAAAGATTATTTTTAACCCGTAGTGCATTATAAA
>DKIJ01000010.1 GCA_002454195.1 Flavobacterium sp. UBA6721 | reverse complement strand
AAAGGATTTAAAACAAGGATTCTTTCTAAAATAACGACATTAACCACTATACAATATTTAAACAAATTCGTCTTTGGAAGAAACATCAATAATCTGAAAATTAATTTAACTTTATAATGCACTACGGGTTAAAATAGTATTATTTAAATCCCAAATTAGCAACTGTCAATTTGGGATTTTTTCGTTAAAGGAAATAGTTGTAACTTCGTTATAGTTTAAAAATAAGAAGATTATGAATGCCAAAGGGAAAAAATCTAAAATAGATCAAGTCGAGGAGGAAATCACTTCTTACGAACGAATTATAACTAAACAAAAAGGAATTAATCCTGAAGCTTTTGATTTTGATGCTGAATTTAAAAAGGGCTATACTCCTGAGGAATTCAAAGAGGAAATGTTGAAACGAATTAAGGCATATCCTTGGAAAAAATAATATTTAAAGAAGAAATGTTAATTTATTTTGATGAATTAATCTATATTCTTTTCTTGGAAGAGTATTTCGGTTATGTCGAAAATGCGCAACAATACGTTGATAAAATTGTAAATTTTATTATTAATGATATTTCAAGTTTTCCCTCGAAAAAATCACCTTCAAAATTACAATACTTAGGCTCTAATTACATTTTTTATAAATCGAATACCAGAACCACTTGGTATATTTTCTTTGAAAAAAGAGCTACTAATTTTTTGATTACCAGAATAATCAATAATCATTGTGAAGAAGCAAAAGAGTTTAAATGAAAATTCCTCCAAACCTTAGGTCAAGAGGAATCTTTTTTATACTACTAATTCGTTGTATAATTTGTCAAAGGTTTTGTCTAAATCCGTACTAAATCCAGAATGCGGTCTTGAGGTCTGGATACTTGAGCTTTTTACCGCTGTTAACCATCTAAAGCGTTCGTCTTTTTCTAATTGAGCAATAGGGCCAGCATTTTTTTTGCCTTCGCAAATGGCAACAAAAGAATCTAAATTAATCTTGAGTTGGTCTAGATCAAATTCTTTACAAAAAGAACTGATTTTTTCAGATGGGATTTGATATTGAATACGTAAATATTTTTGACGCTTGCAATATAGCATCAAACCGACATTGATAAATTCTTCGCGTTCTACTCTGGGTACTACACGAAGGACAGCATAATCATATAAGTGTTTTTCGTGCATCTTGAGCTTGTTTTAAAAATACTTCTGCGTTTTGTAAGCGTAGGCTTAAAAACTGAAAATAAATGGCTTTAATTTCTTCAGCTGTTATGGATTGGTCGTCCCATTGTAACCAGTCTTCTGGTATCTGATTTACGATTTCTTTCAAAAAAGAATCGTTCAATAATTTCGTAAATTCTTGATGTGTTTCTTCTAGTTTTGAGGCCTTCGGTAACAAAACATGATCTTTTATTAAAGCAAACGGAGTAGTGGCTGTTTTTTCCCAATTCGTCCATGAATGATGAAAGTAAAAAGAAGCGCCATGGTCAATTAACCAAAGTTCTTTTTTCCAAATTAAAAGATTGGTATTTTTGAAGGTTCTATCAACATTGGTTATAAAGGCATCTAACCAAACAATTTTAGATGCTAATAAAGCTTCACATTCATTGGCTGCGGCATCATAAGAGATAGCTCCAGACAAATAATGCAAACCAAGATTTAGTCCCTGGCTAAATTTTAATAAATCTTGAATTTCTTCATCGGCTTCTGTTCTACCAAAAGCTTCGTCAAGTTCACAGAAAACCAATTCAGGAACGGGTAGTCCAAGAAATTTTGCAATTTGACCTCCTAAAAATTCGGCAATTAATGCTTTTACACCATGACCAGCTCCTCTAAATTTTAGTACATATTTAAAATCGTCATCCGCTTCTGCCAAGGCAGGTAAGGAACCTCCCTCTCGCAATGGAGTGATATAACGGATAACGTTTACAGTTCGTAAATTTGAAATCATAAAAAAAATGCTTAGAACAAAGATAGCTAAAATTACAGCTGTTATTCTATTAAGGATTCCGTTGTAAACTGTTTTAAAATAAAAATCCTCATCAAACTAAGTTCGTGAGGATTCATAATTTTATTAACTGATCACTAAAAACTGATCACTGAATACTATTTAAGCATTTGCGGTAGCCGCTTCTTTATTGATTTTACCAATTAATCCCGTTAATACTTTTCCTGGTCCCACTTCAGTAAACAAAGTAGCACCATCAGCAATCATTTGTTGTACAGATTGTGTCCATTTTACAGGAGCAGTCAATTGAATAATTAAGTTCTTTTTGATTTCATCTGCATCCGAAACAGCCGATGCAGTTACGTTTTGGTACACGGGACAAATGGGAGTAGAGAAAGTAGTTGCTTCAATTGCAGCAGCTAATTCTTCTCTTGCTGGTTCCATCATTGGAGAATGAAAAGCACCACCAACTGGCAATAATAAAGCACGTTTTGCACCTGCTTCTTTCATTTTTTCGCAAGCCAATTCAACTGCTTTAAATTCTCCTGAAATTACTAATTGTCCAGGGCAGTTATAGTTAGCTGCCACGACTACACCGTCGATTGATGCACAAACTTCTTCTACAACATTATCAGCTAATCCTAAAACAGCAGCCATTGTTGAAGGCGTTATTTCGCAAGCTTTTTGCATCGCTAAAGCTCTTTGAGAAACTAATTTTAATCCGTCTTCAAAAGACAAAGCACCATTAGCCACTAAAGCTGAAAATTCTCCTAATGAGTGACCTGCTACCATTTCTGGTTTGAAATCTTCTAAAGTTTTAGCTAAAATTACAGAGTGTAAAAATACCGCTGGTTGTGTTACTTTAGTTTCTTTCAATTCTTCTGCAGTCCCTTCAAACATGATGTCTGTAATGCGGAAACCTAATATTTCGTTTGCTTTCTCAAACAATTCTTTTGCCAAAGGAGACTTTTCATATAAGTCTTTACCCATTCCGGTAAACTGAGCTCCTTGTCCTGGAAATACGTATGCTTTCATCTGTATTTATTTAATTTTTTATAAAAAGATTGAATTTTAGATTCAAATGGGATGCAAAAGTACTATTTTTTTAGAATTTATAGTGAATCATCTAGTTGGAGCAAAAAAATAAACCTCTACACTTCTTCTTGAAGTCTAGAGGTTTTAGGATAAATTAAAAGGGTTTGAATTTAATTTATAGTTTTATTACTTGCAATTCGATGTTAAATTTAACTTCTTCCCCTACCAAAACACCACCTGTTTCTAATGCAGAGTTCCAGTTTAAACCCCAGTCTTTACGATTTATTTTTCCACCGATATTCAATCCTGCTTTTGTATTTCCCCAAGGATCTTTCATTAAACCGCTAAATTCTGCTGGAAGTGTTACCGATTTTGTTATTCCTTTAATACTTAAATCACCAGCTAGTTCATAATCATCTCCTTTTTTGGTAAATGAAGTAGCTTTGAAAGTTAGTTTAGGATGGTTTTCGGCGTCAAAAAAATCAGCACTTTTAAGGTGATTATCTCTATCTGTATTATTTGTATTGATAGAATCGATGTTGGCTTCAAATTCAATTGTTGCGGTTTCGAAGTTGTCATCTTCTGTAGTAATAGTTGCTTCGTATTCGTTGAATTTTCCCGAAACATTAGTAAACATCATGTGTTTAACTTTAAATCCAATTTCTGAGTGAGTAGCGTCAATTGCCCATTTTGTAGTTGCCATAATTATATGTTTTAATATTGTTTTAATTTGATAAAGCAAATTTACTACGGCAATAGCAGTAGGACACTTAACCTAGATTAAGAAATGAAAAAACTACCTAATATGGGAGTTAGATAGTTTTAAGATGTTAAGTAGTAGTGTCCAATTATTTTTTGGGTTTACGATTGCTTTTTTCAAATGTGATAGTAACTACGGTTCCTTTTCCTGTTTCTGATTGAATTTGTAATTCGCCATTATGCATTCTGATAATTTTCATAGCAAGGGGCAAACCTAATCCATAGCCATTGTATTTAGAAGCGATTTTTCCTCTAAAGAAGGGTTCGTAAAGGTAAGGTACATCCTCTGGTGGAATTCCAATTCCTATATCGGTTATGACAATTTTAATTCGGGAATCATCAACCATTAGATTTACAAATACTTCGTCATTATCGGAATATTTTACTGCATTCGAAATAATATTATTTAAGGCTAATTCCAGCAATGGAATGTTGCAAGGAATGGTCAATAACGCTTCGTTTTCCGGTATCGAATTTAATTTAATATTCACTCGGTTGTTTGGAAATAAAGTGTCAATAGAAGCTTTTACTTCAAGTAAAATCTCATCTATGCGAGCTTCGTCGAGCACTTGTTTGGTGCCGTCATATCCTGTTTGAGTCAGTTTTAAAAGACTTTCTGTAAGCTTGCCTAACTTAGAGGCTTGTTTGTTAATGTTTTCAAGAGAAGTTACATATTCTTCTGTTTCTCTCTCTTTCAAGAGCATGATTTCGGTTTCTGCAATAATGGTCGTAATTGGTGTTTTGAGTTCATGCGAAGCATTATTAATAAAGTTAGCTTGGATTTCAAACGAAGTTTCCAAACGGTCGAGCATATCGTTGAAGGTTTTTGTCAAATCGGAAATCTCATCCTTTCCATCCGTGTCGGCCAAGCGATTGTGTAGGTTGGACGCGCTTATGCGGTGTACTTCGTTTGTGATTCTGGCGATAGGGTCAATGACTCTTCGGGCTAAGAATTTTCCAAAAAAGAAAGCTAAAACTATAAAAGCGATACCACCAAATATTAAAATTTGTAAAATATAAATGGTGTTAGTATTTCCTCTACGGTCTATAGCTGTAACAATTACTATGTGTTTTTGATTTCCTTCGTTAAAAATTTGGCCATAATAATAACGGTGATTTTCTTCGATCCAGCTAGAACCATTTTTCATTATGGTACTGTAAAATTTAGGAGGAAGGTGTAAGTTAGTATTGTATTCAAAAGTGTTTTCGCTATTTACTTTTAAAATAAAATCTTTTTCTTCGACTAATTCCTCAAGGCCTTTTTTTCTAAAATCTTTGAGATATTGTTTGTGTTCTTGATTTTTTTGGTAATAAGCCGATGAGGCAATTTTAGCCCTGTCCTGAAGCCTTTTGATAAAATAATATTGGTTATTTTGTTTGAACAGCGAAAAAATAACAATGCATAAAAGCAAGGTGCTAAAACCCGAAAGCGCAATATAAGTAATCGTTATTTTTTTTCTAATTTGCATGTGTTAGGATTTAATGATGTAGCCCAAACCTTTGATAGTTTGAATTAATTTAACCGAATAAGGTTTGTCTATTTTGTTTCTCAAGTAGTTGATATACACATCGACTACATTGGTGTTCATGTCAAAATTAATATCCCAAACATTTTCTAATATGTTTTTTCGGGACAAAATTTTTCCAGCATTACTGGCCAAATAATACAATAAATTAAATTCTTTAGCGGTGAGCTGTATGATTTCGCCTTTCCTTTTAACTGATTTCGCTCGATTGTCAATTTCTAAATCCTCAATTTGAATCAAACTGTTAGGGCGGTGTTCCTGAACTGATCTTCTGGCAAGTGCTGCAATTCTGGCTTCTAATTCGGAAAATTTAAAAGGTTTTACAAGGTAATCGTCGGCACCGGAATTGAGACCTGTAACAATGTTTTCGGTAGTTCCTAAAGCGGTTAAGAGCAGTATTGGAACAAAGTTTTTGGCAGCTCTTAATCTCCTGCAAATTTCGATTCCGTTAATGTCCGGGAGCATTATATCCAGAATAACGACATCAAAATTGTGATTCATAATCATTTCTAAAGCGGTTGTTCCATCAAGAGCAACACTCACTTCATTGTTTTTTTCTGAAAGTCCTTTTCGTAAAATAGATAAAAGATTGGGTTCGTCTTCAACAATGAGTAGTTTCATAAATTGATTTTTTTCTTTTCAAAAATAAATATTGTCTTCTTAATAATTAGCAAAAATGGTTTTTATCTTTTTCATTTATTAAAAAGTTTTGAGTTGAAATCTATTTATAAAACAGATATTCCAGTACTTAAAAACGGTAAAGAAATCATAAGCCGAAAAGTATTTCAGGTTCTAAATTTTCAATCAATCCAGGAAAACCCCTAAAAATTTTTGTGAATTGTTGCGTGTACTCCATTATACCAGACGAAGTATTTAAAGTGATGTTTTTTTGTTGTTAATCTTTATTTGTGGTGTTATCTGTTTGATAATAGGAGTGTTATAAAAATAGTCGTTTTTCAGGTAATGTGATTTTAGGTAAAGATTTTTTTTAGTGTCAAAATATAATTATTCTGAAAGAAAAAAGTGATTTAAATATAAAAAACATGCATTTCATCGATTTTTTTATGCTTTTTATCGATATTCTTATTAGGTTTGTACTCGAATTAAAACAGATAGTTCTAACAAAATTTTTTTGATTTATTAAATTAATTATTTTTTAAAATGAGAAAAACACTTGCTTATTTAATTTTGTTTCCAGCAGTATTATTTACAATGAATTCATGTTCTTCTGATTCATCAGAAGCAACTGCAGATTCTACCACTGCAGTAATTGTTGAAAATTATACTTATAGTGATATCGAATTAGAGACGTTGAAGTTGGTTAATGATTATAGAGTAAGTGTTGGTTTAAATCCATTAGAAAAAATAAATCATATTTCATTTAAATCAGAAGAGCATGATTATTATATGATTGACAAAAAAGTGGTGAGTCATGATGGTTTTACAGATAGAGCCAATAATATTATGAAAGTATTAGGAGCTAAAAGTGTGGGAGAAAATATAGCCTATAATTATAATAGCCCAAAAGCAGCTGTGACAGCATGGTTGAATAGTCCTGCGCATAAAGAAAATATTGTTGGTAATTATACTCATTTTGGGATTTCTATCAGAGAGGATGCCGCTACAGGTAAAAAGTATTACACTAACATTTTTGTGAAAATGTAAATTAGTTTTTCGTATAAATATAAAAGGGCAATAATCCCCCAATTATATTCTCTTAGTTATTTATAAAAAAAAGAGGTTGCATTCCCCCAAATGCAACCTTCTTTTTT
>DKIJ01000013.1 GCA_002454195.1 Flavobacterium sp. UBA6721 | reverse complement strand
CTTTGAATTATGCAACTATTGAAGAATTTAACAATCAAATTAATTACAAAAATGTAGCTTAACTTAATGTGCCGTTTTTGTTTGCATATCCAGAAAATGAACTTGAAGATATTGAGATAAGTGATTATGTTGTTGAAAATAAAAAAGCCGATTTGTCTAAACCAGTTATAGAAAAGTTTAATTTTACCAGCGAGAATCATTGTGAAATAATAAATGGCAAAATGTTTATTGACCCGTTATTGTTTTTTGCGGTGACTAAAAATCCTTTTTTACAGGAAAAAAGAAAGATGCCTATTTATTTTGGGTATCCTAGGCAAGAAAGATATAGTTTGTTTTTTGAGATTCCAGAAGGTTATGAGATAGAATCGATGCCAAAATCATTAAAAATGGCAACCGAGGACAAATCATTAGTTTTTTCATTAAATTCAGCTGTTAATGATGGACGTATCCAAATTGTGGTTTCAAATGATATCAATATTACAATTACGACTGCTGATCTTTATGATGGATTGAAGAGTTTTTGTCAAAAAATAGTAGAACAACAGCAAGAAAAAATAGTGCTTAAAAAAATATAATATGAATCTTAAAAATGCTCAGTTAGAGGTTGATACTTGGATAAAAGAACACGGAGTTCGTTATTTTAACGAATTAACCAATATGGCACAACTAACAGAAGAAGTTGGAGAGGTTGCTCGAATTATTGCCCGTCGTTATGGGGAGCAATCAGAAAAAGAAAGTGATAAGAGTAAAGATTTAGGTGAGGAACTAGCTGATGTGGTTTTTGTGGTTTTGTGCTTGGCTAATCAAACAGGAATCGATTTGCAGGCGGCTTTTGATAAAAAAATGGATTTAAAGTCGGTTAGAGATAAAGATCGTCACAAAAACAACGAAAAATTGAAATAATTATTAGTTTCGGATTATGATTTGTGAATTGGGTGTGCTAAATTGCGCCCTCAAATTATTGGTGTTAAATGCCTCAGGCGTTAACTTATAATTCACATCTAATAATCATAAAAATGAATTTACTACTACAAACTACATATTCTAAATTAAATGCTCAAATTGAAGTAACCGGTTCTAAAAGTGAAACGAACAGATTGTTGCTTTTGCAAGCTTTATTTTCTAATATTACTTTAAGTAACACATCTAATTCAGATGATAGCGAAGTTATGCAAATGGCATTGACAGGAAATGAAGAAGTAGTAGATATTCATCATGCTGGAACTGCCATGCGTTTTCTTACGGCTTATTTTGCAGTAAAAGAAGGACGCGAAGTGATATTGACGGGTTCAAGTAGAATGCAAGAACGTCCTGTGAAAATTCTAGTAGAAGCCTTACGTCAATTAGGTGCTGATATTACTTTCTTAAAAGAAGAAGGTTATCCGCCAATTAAAATCAAAGGACAAAAAATCACGCAATCTAAAGTGACTATGGCGGCTAATGTAAGTAGCCAATATATTTCTGCTTTGTTGTTAGTAGCTCCTAAATTAGAAAATGGAATCGAATTGACTTTAGAAGGAGAAATTACTTCTATTCCTTATATCAAAATGACATTGGCCTTGTTGAACGATTTGAATATTCAAACCAGTTTTGAAGGGAATGTAATTAAGGTTATGCCTCAAAAAGAAGTGGAGTCAAAAGTGATGACGGTTGAGTCTGATTGGAGTTCAGCATCTTACTTTTTTAGTTTAGTTGCCTTGTCTGAAGAAGCTGAGATTACTTTGAGTAGTTACAAACAATCAAGTTTACAAGGTGATTCAGCTTTGGTTTCTATTTATAAAGAAATGGGCGTTGAAACACAATTTAATGGAAATACCATTAGTTTGACAAAAACGAAGAAGTTCAAATACAAAGATGTTATTTTCGATTTGAATCACACACCTGATATTGCTCAAACCATTGTAGTTACTTGTCTTGGTTTAGGAATTGGTTGTCATCTTACAGGTCTTCATACGTTAAAAATAAAAGAAACTGATAGATTGGAAGCTCTACGAATTGAATTAAGCAAGCTTGGAGCTAATATTTCTGTTACTAATGATAGTCTGACTCTTGTGGCTACTTCAGAAATCAATTCGAATGTAAAAATCGGAACTTATAACGATCACCGTATGGCGATGGCTTTTGCACCATTAGCTTTAAAAGTGCCTATTATTATCGAAAATGCAGATGTGGTTTCTAAATCTTATCCTGATTTTTGGACTGATATGGAAAAATTAGGGTATAAAGTTTCGGATTTAATCGGATAAAAAGTTTCTGATTTCCCCTAAATCATTGATGCTTTGAGGATTTGTTGTTTTAATTTTAAATTAAACAGCAAAATACTTGACATCGCCTATTTGACAATCGTATATTTGCAGCCGTTAAAAGTAGAAGCTAAAAAAACTTCTGACTTCTAATGTCTAACTTCTAATTTTTTCAAATGAAATTATCACATTTTAATTTTGACTTACCAAAGGAACTCTTGGCTGAATTTCCAGCAGAAAATAGAGATGAAGCTCGTTTAATGGTAATAGACAGAAAAAAACAAACCATTGAGCACAGAATGTTCAAAGACATTATCGAGTATTTTGATGATGGAGATGTAATGATTTTGAACAATACTAAAGTTTTTCCTGCTCGTTTATATGGTAACAAAGAAAAAACCGGAGCCAGAATCGAAGTTTTTTTGCTTAGAGAATTAAACGCTGAACAACGCCTTTGGGATGTGCTAGTAGATCCGGCTCGTAAAATCAGAATTGGAAATAAATTGTATTTTGGTGATGACGATTCGTTAGTAGCTGAGGTTATTGATAATACAACTTCTCGCGGAAGAACTTTGCGTTTCCTTTACGATGGTTCTTACGAAGAATTCAGAAATAAATTAACGGAACTTGGAGAAACTCCAATTCCTAAATATATTAACAGGGACGTAACTCCTGAAGATGCTGAACGTTATCAAACGATTTATGCTAAGGAAGAAGGAGCTGTAGCTGCACCAACTGCAGGATTACATTTCTCTAAACATTTATTGAAACGTTTAGAAATAAAAGGGGTAAACTTTGCAGAGGTTACACTTCACGTAGGTTTAGGAACTTTTAATCCAGTTGAAGTAGAAGATTTATCGAAACACAAAATGGATTCTGAAGAGTTAAAAATTACTCAAGAAGCTTGTGATATTGTTAATGAAGCTAAAGGGAAAAGAAAAAAAGTATGTGCTATTGGGACAACTTCAATGCGTGCTATTGAAAGTTCTGTTTCTTCTCAAAATACTTTAAATCCATACGATGGTTGGACGAACAAGTTTATCTTTCCTCCACACGATTTTAGCGTGGCGAACTGTATGGTAACTAACTTTCACACGCCAAAGTCAACTTTGTTGATGATGATTTCTGCTTTTTGTGGGCATGATTTAATGAAAAAAGCTTATGAAGAAGCGATTAAAGAAAAGTATAAATTCTATTCCTACGGTGATGCAATGTTAATTCTATAATCACTACATAAAGGTTAATTCATATAAGAACTCGTCATTTACTGGCGAGTTCTTTGTTTTTTGTACTTTTTGAGTGAATAGGTTTATTGCTCAACTTTCTTTTTTACTTTTACAAAACAAATCCAAAATGTGACTATGATTTTTGAAAATACAAAATCTTTTGCTCAACAATTAGATGCTCAGGATAGCTTACATAAATACCGAAACGAATTTATTTTTCCTAAAGTTAATGACAGAGAGGTTATTTATTTTACGGGAAATTCATTGGGCTTGCAGCCAAAACGTACTAAAGCCTATGTAGATGAGATAATGAATGACTGGGCTAATCTGGCGGTTGAAGGGCATTTTTATGCCGAAAAACCTTGGTGGGATTATCAGGAACGTTTTGCAAATCCGTTAAGTAAAATAGTTGGAGCATTGCCTACTGAAGTTACCGTAATGAATACGTTGACGGTGAATCTCCATTTGATGATGGTTTCGTTTTATCGACCAACTCCCCAACGCTATAAAATTATTTGCGAAGAAAAAGCTTTTCCTTCTGATCAATACATGTTTCAAAGTCAGGTTCATTTTCATGGTTTTAAAGCTAAAGAAGCAATAGTTGAAATTAAAAGACGTGATGGGGAACATAATATTCGAACAGAAGATGTGATTGCTAAGATTAATGAAGTTGGCGATGAACTAGCTTTAGTCTTATTTGGCGGAGTAAATTATTATACAGGTCAGGTATTTGATATGCGATCCATTACGGCTGCTGGGCACAAAGTAGGAGCTTATGTGGGTTGGGATCTAGCCCATGCTGCTGGGAATGTTGCGTTAGAATTACACGATTGGAATGTAGATTTTGCGGCTTGGTGTAGTTATAAATATATGAATTCAGGTCCAGGAAATGCTTCAGGATGCTTTGTACATGAAAAACATCACAATAATCCCGATTTGCCAAGATTTGCAGGATGGTGGGGACATAACAAAGAGCGACGTTTTAAAATGGAGCCTACTTTTGATCCTGTTCAAGGAGCTGATGGTTGGCAAGTAAGCAATTTGCCTGTTTTGTCTTTAGCACCTTATTTGGCTTCTGTTGAAATGTTTGACGAAATAGGTATGGATGCTTTAGTTGCCAAGAGAGATAAGATTACCGCTTATTTAGAATTTATTTTGCTTGAAATTGATAAAGAAGTGAGTAGTACTTTTGAAATAATTACGCCAGCTAACCCAGCTGAAAGAGCCTGTCAATTATCGGTTTTCTTGCATGGAGAAGGACGAAGTTTGTTTGATTATCTTATGAAAAATGGGGTAATCGTTGATTGGAGAGAACCTAATGTAATTCGTTTAGCACCAGTTCCTTTGTATTGTTCTTTTGAAGATATGTATGATTTTGGGCAAATATTAAAAAAAGGTATTTTAGGGAAATAATAGTGACTTCAGCTCAATAAAAAACTCCATTGAAAAATGGAGTTTTTTATTGCTTTATCTTAAATAGGGCTGTTGTTTTTGAAAATTTCTTGGTTAACCTCGTCTATGTATTGTAATAGTTCATCTTTTCCTATTCCTTCTGTTGAAGAAGTTACAAAGTAAGGAGGCATTTCGGCCCAATTGTTTGCAAACATTTGTTTTTTGTATGCTGCAATATGAGCGCTAACTTTTCCTTTGCTGATTTTGTCGGCTTTAGTAAAGATAATGCAAAAAGGGATTTCGCTTTCTCCCATGTAGGTCATGAATTCTATATCTATGGCTTGCGCTTCATGGCGAATGTCGATTAATACAAAGGCGCAGGCTAATTGTTCCCTTTTTTCAAAATAATCGGTGATGAATTGCTGGAAAACGTTTTTAGTTTTCTTAGAAACCTTAGCGTAGCCATATCCGGGTAAATCGACTAAGAACCAGTTTTTGTTAATTAAAAAATGGTTGATAAGTTGTGTCTTTCCTGGTCTGGCTGATGTTTTTGCTAGTTTTTTATGGTTTGTCAACATGTTGATTAATGATGACTTACCCACATTTGACCTGCCGATAAAAGCATATTCAGGCAAGAAGTCTTTAGGACATTTGCTTGCATCAGAGTTGCTAATAATAAATTCGGCGGAATTGATTTTCATTGTATTTTTTTATTTAAAATGACTTATAAATTGGTTTTTTTAAGCCATTCTTCTAATAGATTGTTGAATTCATCTGGGTGTTCCATCATGGCCGCGTGACCACATTTGTCTATCCAGTATAAGGTTGAATTTGGTAATAATTTGTTGAATTCGGTTGCTACTTCTGGTGGGGTAACTTTATCGTTTTTTCCCCAAATAATACAGGTTTGTACATGCATTTTGGGTAAATCTTTAGCCATATTATGACGGATTGCACTTTTGGCAATGGTCAACGTTTTGATCAATTTGATACGGTCGTTTACAGTTGCGTAAACTTCATCGATTAATTCGGGAGTGGCAATTTTTGGGTCGTAAAATACGTCTTCCGCTTTTTTCTTGATGTATTCGTAGTCGCCTCTTTTTGGATAGCTGTCTCCCATGGCACTTTCGTAAAGTCCTGAGCTACCTGTTATTACTAGTCCGGCTACTTTTTCTGGATACATTTTTGTATGATATAAAGCAATATGACCTCCTAGAGAATTTCCTAGTAGAATGACGCGGTCAAAACCTTTGAAAGTAATAAAATCTTTAACGTATTTGGCAAACGCTTTTACGTTTGTTTTTAGTAAACTTTGGGTGTAAATAGGTAGGTCTGGAATAACTATTTTGTATCCTTTGCCAGAGAAGTAACTAGCTACACCATCAAAATTACTTAAGCCTCCCATTAAACCGTGTAATATAACAATTGGAGTTCCTTCGCCAGCTTCATAGTAACTGTATCGGCCTTCTTTTTTGTAGTTTTTGTCCATGCTTTTGAATGCGAATTTCAATTTGGGCAAATATAGGATTTAATCAGTTAAAAAGAGTTTATCAATTCGTTTTTTGAGGATAGTAATCTAAAATTTTATTCGTTTTTGGTTTTGGTTGAAGTTGAGTTGCTTGAAAATCATCTTCTTTTTTGTTTAGTTCATCTGTTTTTTTGTGGAAAATACAAATCATTTTTTCGATTGTTTTTGGGTTTGAGTTTAGGTTGATTGTTCATAAGCATTATTAATGCTAATAATCTGATAGTCTAAAAATTAAGGGTTTTGCTTCTGAAGTGGGTAAACTTATCAACAAAGTGGTAGAAAGTGGTAAAAGGTGGTAATTTTTTTTATATTTTTGCTCTGTATCATTTAATCAAACTTTTTTGAACTCAATAGTTGGAACATATGAATGTAAAGTCGATGCTAAAGGAAGGGTTTTGTTGCCTGCACCTTTGAAAAAGCAATTGGCTGCTTCTCTTCAAGACGGATTTGTTTTGAAGCGTTCAGTGTTTCAGCCTTGTTTGGAGTTATATCCAATGGAGGAGTGGAATTTGATGATGCAAAAAATCAACAAGTTAAATCGATTTGTAAAAAAGAATAATGACTTTATCCGCAAGTTTACTGCTGGTGTTAAAGTGGTTGAAATTGATGCTTTGGGTAGATTATTAGTGCCTAAAGATTTAGTGAGTTTTGCAAGTATTACTAAAGACGTGGTTTTTTCATCTGCAGTTAATATTGTTGAGGTTTGGGACAAAGATTTATATGAAAAGTCGATGGATGACGGTATTGATTTTGCAGACTTGGCTGAAGAGGTAATGGGTAATATAAATGAAGACGACAATGGAATATCATAATCCAGTTTTGCTTAAGGAAACAGTTGATGGTTTAAATATTAAGCCTGATGGTGTATATGTAGATGTGACTTTTGGTGGAGGAGGTCATTCTAGAGAGATATTAAGTCGATTGGGACCTAATGGTAAATTGTTTGCTTTTGATCAAGATGAAGATGCGCTTGCTAATGCACTTCCTGATGAGCGATTTGTGTTGATAAATGAGAATTTTAGATACATCAAGCGTTTTTTACGTTTTTATGGAGCGAGAACTGTTGATGGTATATTAGGTGATTTAGGGGTTTCTTCCCATCAGTTTGATGTGCCTGAAAGGGGTTTTTCTACTCGATTCGATGCAGAATTAGATATGCGAATGAGTCAAAAAAATGATTTGAATGCATACAAGGTTGTGAATGAATATGATGATGCGAATTTAAGACGCGTTTTTTATGATTATGGAGAATTGAAAAATGCTCCAGCCTTATCAAGAACTATAATTGAGGCTAGGCATCATCGACCAATAAAAACTACCGATGAATTTAAGGAAGTGTTAGCTAAATACCTTCCTGAAAAAGTAAGGAATAAAGTGTTGGCTCAAATTTATCAAGCTATCCGAATAGAGGTAAATCAAGAGATGGATGTTTTGAAAGAATTTTTAGAACAATCACTAGAAATTCTAAATCCAGGAGGAAGATTAAGTATAATTTCCTATCACTCATTAGAGGACCGTTTGGTGAAACGATTTATGAAGAACGGTATGTTTGAAGGGGAACCTGAACGTGATTTTTTTGGGAATTATTCAGTTCCGTTTAAGTCCATAGGGAAATTAATTGTTCCAAGTGATGCCGAGATTAAAATAAATAACAGAGCCAGAAGTGCTAAATTAAGAGTAGCCGAAAAATTATAATAGCAATATAGGAATGAGTATTTATAATCTATTAAAAGCAAGATTTTTAATCGATGATGATGCGATTAAAAATTGGCGTTTTATAGTTTTTCTTATTGTGTTGGCTATCATTATGATTGCTAATACGCAACGATACGAACAAAAGGTTTTTAAGATCGCCGAATTGAGTGCTGAAGTTAAAGAACTGCGTTCGGAATTTGTTGATAAGCGTTCGGAATTGATGAAACTTCGAATGGAATCAACAGTTTCTCAAAAAATGGAGGAAAGACAAATTTTTCCTTCCATAGTACCACCTGTAAAAATTAAAGTAAAAAAAGAAGTTGAAAAAACTTTTCTTCAAAAGTTATGGCAGTAGATGATAAATACATATCGTACCGAATCTATCTGGTTGCTTTTGCTATTTTTTTAATAGCATTAGCAGTGGCTGTTAAGCTTACTAATATTCAGTGGGTTGAGGGAGATTATTATCGTGAATTAGCCAAAGAAAGAACAGTTAAGAACTTTGTTATACCAGCTAATAAAGGAAATATTTACTCGGCTGATGGAAGTTTATTGGCTACTTCAATTCCTAAATACACCATTCGTTTTGATGCTTTGGCGCCTACAAAAGAAAATTTTGAAAAATATGTCAACGACTTATCTGATTCTTTGGCTACTGTTTTAAATAAATCTTCTTTTTATTATCAAAATGAATTGCGAAAAGCGAGAGCTAACAACAATCGCTATTTTTTAGTTGCCAGAGATTTGAGTTACACCGAATATGTGAAGATTAAAGGTTTTCCTTTATTTGAATTAGGACCTTATAAAGGTGGGATTATAATTGATCAAAAAACAGTTAGAGAACACCCAATAGGTAAAATTGCCGAAAGAACTATTGGTTACGAAAGAAAATACGATGCTGGTCATACTGATGGTAAAGGAATCGAATGGGCTTACAGAGAATATCTAAATGGTAAAGACGGTAGAATTTTAAAACAAAAAATTGCGAAAGGACAATGGAAACCTATTCGTGATATGAACGAAGTAGATCCTTTAGATGGATATGATGTGATTTCTACCATTGATGTTTATATTCAGGATATAGCGCATCATGCTTTGTTGAAACAATTAGAAGATTATGAAGCCGACCATGGTTGTGTAGTGGTAATGGAAACGCACACTGGTCAGGTAAAAGCTATTTCTAATTTAGGTCGTGCTAATGACGGAACATATTATGAAACAACTAATTATGCTGTAGCCGAATCTCATGAACCAGGTTCTACTTTTAAATTAGTGGATTTAATGACCATATTAGAGGATAAAGTTGCTGATACTAGTACGGTGTATGATACTTATGGTGGTGTAATAAAATATTCTGGTAAATCAGTTAGAGATTCGCATGAAGGCGGTTTTGGGAAGATTTCTTTGGCAAGAGGTTTTGAGCTTTCTTCTAATACTGTTTTAGTTCAGGCTGTTTACAATAATTATAAAAGCAATCCTTCCAAATTTGTTAATCGTGTTAATTCTTATGGATTGAACAAACGTTTGAATATGGATTTTAAGGGGGAAGGACGTCCTTTTATTCCGCAACCTTCTGATAAGAATTGGTCTAATATTTCCTTGCCTTGGATGGCTTTTGGTTATGGTGTTTCGGTTACGCCAATGCAAACATTAGCGTATTATAATGCAGTGGCTAATGATGGTGTAATGGTAAGACCGCAATTTGTATCTGAAATTAAAGAATGGAACAGAACCATAAAAAAAATGGAACCAGTTGTTATCAATCCAAAAATATGTTCAGATGCTACTTTGGCTAAACTAAAAGCAGTGTTGAAAAATGTGGTTAAAAAAGGAACAGGTTCTAAGTTGTATTCTAAAGATTTTCCTATGGCTGGAAAAACCGGAACAGCTCAGGTAAATTATGGAAAAAGAGATGGCTCAGGATTGTATTATGCTTCTTCATTCGTTGGATATTTTCCAGCAGATGCACCTAAATATTCTTGTATTGTAGTGGTTCATAAACCTAATACTGCCAATAATAATTATTATGGTGCTGATGTGGCAGGGCCCGTTTTTAAGCGTATTGCACAAAAGATTTTTACCGAAGTTCCTTCGACTAATGAGATTAAGAAATTAGATGGAAAGATTGCAAAACAGGAGAAAAATTATAATGCCTATTATGCAAAGCTTCAAAAAACAAATCAATTGATTCCAAATGTTAAAGGGATGCCTGGCATGGATGCTATTGCTTTATTAGAAAATTTAGGATTAAGAGTGAGGACAAAGGGGATTGGAAAAGTGAAAAATCAATCTCTAAAAGCAGGGCAAAATATTACTAAAAACACAACTATAACCTTAGAATTATCGTGATTATTTTAAAAGACATATTATATAGAGTTGCAATTGAAGCTATACATGGTTCGACAGATATTGCTATCGGTAAATTGGATTTTGATTCCAGAAAAATTCAAGCTGGTGATGTATTTGTTGCTATTCGCGGAACCGTTTCGGATGGTCATGATTATATTCAAAAAGCAATCGATTTAGGAGCTAAAGCTATTGTATGTGATAGCTTTCCAGAGCAGTTTGTTAGCGATGTGACCTATGTAAAAGTGGATGATACCAATAAAGCAATGGCTTTTTTAGCTGCAAATTATTTTGGAGATCCATCAGAAAAATTAAAGTTAGTAGGGATTACTGGTACTAACGGAAAAACTACCATTGCTTCTTTGTTATATCAGTTGTTTAAAAAAGCAGGTTTCAAAGTTGGGTTACTTTCAACAGTTAAAATTTTAGTTGATGATGTAGAGTTTAAAGCTACTCATACTACACCTGATTCCATTACGATAAATTACTACTTGAATGAGATGATTCAATCAGGAGTCGAATATTGTTTTATGGAAGTGAGTTCGCATGGAATTCATCAAAAAAGAACAGAAGCATTGCATTTCGCTGGAGGTGTTTTTACTAATTTGTCCCACGACCATTTAGATTATCATCCCACATTTGCAGAGTATAGAGATGTGAAAAAATCATTTTTTGATAATTTACCTAAAACTGCTTTTGCTATTTCGAATATCGATGATAAGAATGGAGCAGTGATGTTGCAAAACAGTGTTGCTAAAAAAAGAACTTATGCTTTGAAATCGTATGCCGATTATAAAGCACAAATCTTAGAAAACTTATTGTCAGGTTTATTATTGAAAATAGAGGGCAATGAAGTTTGGGTGAAGTTAATTGGTGTTTTTAATGCATATAATCTTTTAGCAATTTATGCGACTGCTATCGAATTAGGTTTGGATAATTTAGAAACCCTTCGATTATTATCAGAGTTAGAAAGCGTTTCAGGAAGATTCCAATATATCGTTTCAGATACGAATATCACTGCAATTGTAGATTATGCACATACGCCCGATGCCTTAGAAAATGTGTTGAAGACCATCAATGAAGTTCGTACAAAAAATGAACAATTGATTACCATTGTAGGTTGTGGGGGAAATAGAGACAAGGCAAAAAGACCTATTATGGCTGGAATTGCTTCTGAGTTGAGCAACAAAGCCATATTGACATCTGATAATCCTCGTGATGAAGATCCGGATGATATTATTGCAGAAATGGAAAAAGGAGTGCCTCCACAAAATCATAAAAAAGTTTTTGCGGTTACCGATAGAAAACAAGCGATCAAAATTGCATGTCAATTGGCTCAGCCAAAAGATATCATTTTGATTGCAGGAAAAGGACATGAAACCTATCAAGAAATCAAAGGTGTTCGCACTGATTTTGATGATATGAAAATTGTAAAAGAAATTTTAGAACAACTACATAAATAGTAAAATTATGCTGTATTATTTATTCGATTATTTCAATAAAGTATTAAATCTTTCTGGAACAGGAGTTTTCCAGTACATTACTTTTAGATCGTCATTAGCTTTTATTCTATCGTTGTTGTTGTCGACAATTTACGGTAAAAGAGTAATTAAATTTTTGCAAAGACAACAAGTAGGTGAAACTATTCGAGAACTTGGTTTGGAAGGACAAAATGAAAAAGCGGGTACACCTACAATGGGAGGACTAATTATCATTTTTGCAACCTTAATTCCAGTTTTGTTGTTTGCCAAATTGCATAATATTTACATTGTGTTGCTTATTGTGACCACTTTATGGATGGGAACAATTGGTTTTATTGATGATTATATTAAAATTTTCAAAAAAGACAAACAAGGTTTAAAAGGAATTTTTAAAGTGGTTGGTCAAGTTGGATTAGGATTAATTGTTGGTAGCGTATTATATTTCAATCCTCATGTTACTGTTCGAACTGATACGGGTAAAACGGATGTTTTTAAAGTAATTAGTCAAACGGAACTAGTTGCTCCAGCTCCGGTTTATGAAAAATCGACCGCTACTACAATTCCATTTTTTAAGAATAACGAATTTGATTACGCTGAATTATTAGCATGGACTGGTGATGGTTATGAAAAATGGGCGTGGCTAATTTTTATTCCAGTTGTGATTTTTATTATTACTGCTGTTTCTAATGGTGCCAATTTAACTGATGGTATTGATGGACTCGCAGCGGGAACTTCCGCTATATCGGTCTTGGCATTAGCCATATTTACATTCGTTTCGGGGAATATCATTTTCTCTAATTATTTAAATATTATGTATATCCCTAACTCAGGTGAAATGACGGTGTTTATAGCGGCATTTGCAGGAGCTCTTATTGGATTTTTATGGTATAACTCCTATCCAGCTTCGGTTTTTATGGGAGATACGGGTAGTTTGACTATTGGAGGTATCATCGCAGTTTTGGCTATTGCTGTTCGTAAAGAATTGTTGATTCCGCTATTATGTGGAATTTTCTTGGTGGAAAATTTATCCGTGGTTTTGCAAGTAAGTTATTTTAAATATACCAAGAAACGCACAGGAGAAGGAAAGCGAATTTTCCTGATGTCGCCTTTACATCATCATTATCAAAAGAAAGGCTATCATGAAAGTAAAATTGTTACTCGATTTTGGATTGTAGCCATCTTATTAGCCATACTTTCAATAGTTACCTTAAAATTAAGATAAGATGAGATTAGTTGTTTTAGGCGGTGGTGAAAGCGGAGTAGGTACTGCTATTCTCGGGAAACAAAAAGGATATGAAGTTTTTGTTTCCGATTATGGAAAAATCAAAGACAGTTACAAAGAAGTTCTTATACAAAACGGTATTGAATGGGAGGATGAAAAACATACGGAATCTTTGATCTTAAATGCCAATGTGGTGATGAAAAGTCCAGGGATTCCTGATAAAGCCCCCATTGTTAAGAAACTAGTCGAAAAAGGGATTCCAGTGATTTCAGAAATTGAATTTGCAGCTCCTTTTACTAAGGCCATCACGATAGGAATTACAGGAAGTAATGGAAAAACAACCACAACAATGCTTACCTACCATTTGTTAAAATCGGCAGGTTTGAATGTAGGTTTAGCTGGGAATATTGGGAAGAGTTTTGCAGAGCAGGTGGCCGAAGATAAGTACGATAGCTATGTGTTGGAATTAAGTAGTTTTCAATTGGATGGAATCGTCAATTACAATCCTCATATTGCTATTATTACCAATATAAGTCCGGATCATTTAGATCGATACGATTATAAATATGAGAATTATATTGAATCGAAATTTAGAATCACAATGAACCAAACGGAAGAGGATTATCTCATTTATGATGCAGATGATGAAGCGATTTCAGAATGGTTAAAAAAGAATAAAACAAAAGCAAAATTAATACCTTTTTCATTGACACAAACATTTGAAGAAGGTGCCTTTATAAAAGATAATACAATGGAATCAATCATTAATCAAGAAGAGTTCAAAATGGAAACCGAATCAATTGCCTTAGAAGGAAAACACAATCTTAAAAATGCAATGGCAGCCACTTCTGTAGCAAAATTGATGCAAATTAGAAAAGCTACCATTCGCGAAAGTTTATCTAATTTCCAAGGTGTTGAACACCGTCTTGAAAAAGTGTTGAAAATTCAAAATGTGCAATACATTAATGATTCGAAAGCGACTAATGTAAATGCTGCTTTTTTTGCATTGGATAGTATGACTACACCGACAGTTTGGATTGTTGGAGGTGTAGATAAAGGGAATGATTATAATGAATTAATGGCTTTGGTTCGCGAGAAAGTGAAAGCAATTATTTGTTTAGGAGTAGATAATCGCAAAATTATTGATGCTTTTGGAAACGTAGTGGACATCATGGTGGAAGTAAACACAATGAATGATGCTGTTAAAATGGCGCAACGTATTTCTGAAAAAGGCGATACGGTTTTATTGTCTCCTGCTTGTGCGAGTTTTGATTTATTTGAAAACTACGAAGATAGAGGGCGTCAATTTAAAGATGCAGTACATAATTTGTAAATAGAAGTTAGAAGTTAGGTGTCAGAAGTTAGAAATGTTTGAAGGAAAACATACAAACTCATAACCCATAACTCACAACCCATAACTTAATAAAAAAATGAAAAAACTAATTAACAGATTAAAAGGGGATAAAGGTATTTGGTCATTCGTGGCCTTATTGGCTTTGTTTTCCTTTATGCCTGTTTTTAGTGCGAGTAGTAATTTGGCCTATCTAGGTCATGGAACTGGAAATACCTTGGGTTATTTGGTAAAACATTTGGCACACGTAGCCTGCGGATTTTTTATCATTTATTATGTACACAAAGTTCCTTATCATTATTTCCGTTCGATATCCAAATGGATGTTGCCAATTGTTTGGATTATTCTAGCAATCACAATGATTAAGGGAACGATGATTGGTGGTGCAAATGCTAGTAGATGGCTCCAAATTCCGTTTGTTGGGATTTCGTTTCAGCCTTCTGCTTTTGCAGCTTTGGTGCTTTATGTATTTGTAGCGCGCTATTTGTCAAAAACTCGAACTGAACCTATTGATTTCATAGAATCATTAAGACAGTTGTGGTTACCGGTATTTATAACTTTGATGTTTATTTTGCCATCCAATTTTTCTACTACTGCACTTATTTTTTCAATGATATTAATGTTGGTTTTCATTGGGAAATATCCAATGAGATTCATTGGGATTATTGTAGGTTCTGGGGTTTTGTTTTTAGTGTTTTTTGTGTTGATTGCTAAAGCATTCCCGGATGCAAAGTTCTTTAGTAGGGTGAGTACTTGGGAAAGCCGAATTGAAAATTTTAGCACCGATAAACCAGATGAGGATGATTACCAAATTGAGAAAGCTAAAATTGCGATTGCTTCGGGAAAAATATATGGTTTAGGTCCAGGAAAGAGTGTTCAGAAAAACTTTTTGCCTCAATCTTCTTCCGATTTTATTTACGCCATTATTGTAGAAGAATACGGCTTAATTGGAGGATTAGGAGTTCTAGGTTTGTATTTGTTGTTGCTTTTCCGTTTTGTGGTAGCCTCCCATAAGGCAAATACATTGTTTGGGAAGTTGGTGGTAATAGGATTGGGATTTCCCATGATTTTTCAGGCGATGATTAATATGGCTGTTGCCGTTGAATTATTACCCGTTACTGGACAAACCTTGCCTTTAATTAGTAGTGGAGGGACATCTATTTGGATGACTTGTATTGCGCTAGGGATAATTATTGGTGTTACCAAAAAAGAAGAAGAAATTGAACAAGAACAAAAAGAAGCGGCTAAACGAGAAGAAGCACTTCAACGATTAATAGATGCAGAATTAGCTGCTGAAGAAAATAGAAACGAGAGCTATTCAATTGAGGATAAAGTTTCTAATCCGATGAACGCAGTTTTGAATAAATAATTTTTTGAATTAATATCTTTTGACAATAATGAAACAATACAAATTCATATTAAGTGGTGGAGGAACAGGAGGGCATATTTACCCTGCAGTTGCAATTGCTAATGAATTAAAATCAAGATTTCCAGATGCAGAGTTTCTTTTTGTCGGTGCCGAAGATAAAATGGAAATGCAAAAAGTACCGCAAGCGGGTTATGCTATTAAAGGTTTGTGGATTGCTGGATTACAAAGAAAATTGACTTTGCAAAACATGTTGTTTCCAGTAAAGTTGATTAACAGTTTATGGAAATCCAGAAAAATTATCAAAGAGTTTAAACCGGATGTAGTTATCGGTACGGGAGGGTTTGCCAGTGGGCCTTTATTACAAATGGCTAATATGCTCGGGATTCCAACATTGATTCAAGAACAAAATTCCTTCCCGGGAATCACAAATAAGTTATTGAGTAAAAAAGCCAATGCAATTTGTGTGGCTTATGAAAATTTAGATCAATTTTTCCCAAAAGAAAAAATGATATTGACTGGTAATCCAGTGCGCCAGGATTTGATTGCTATTGATGAAAAAAGAGAGGAAGCGATAGCTTATTTTGAATTAGATGCTAAAAAGAAAACACTTTTAGTGCTTGGAGGAAGTTTAGGTGCTAGAAGAATTAATCAACTGATAGAGAAAGAACTAGGTTCTATTTTGGCTCATAATGTTCAGATTATTTGGCAATGTGGGAAGTTGTATTTTGAAGAGTATAAAAAATACAATTCAGAGAATGTTCAGGTAGTGGCTTTTATTGAAAGAATGGATTTTGTATATGCCGCTGCTGATATTATCATTTCTAGAGCAGGAGCTTCTTCGGTATCGGAATTGTGTATTGTGGGCAAGCCTGTGATTTTTATTCCTTCGCCAAATGTAGCCGAAGATCATCAAACTAAAAATGCAAAAGCAATTGTAGATAAAAAAGGAGCTATTTTGCTTAAAGAGTCTCAATTGGATTCTGAGTTTAGTTTGGTTTTTGAAGCTTTATTAAAAGATAAGGAAAAGCAAAATCAGCTAAGTGAAAATATAAAAGAATTGGCTTTGCCGGAAGCAACCCAGCAAATTGCCGACGAAGTGGTTAAATTAATTAGAAAGAAATAATCAGAAAATAAATATAGTAGTTATGAACTTAAACCAAATACAAAATGTCTTTTTTATCGGTATCGGAGGTATTGGTATGAGTGCTTTGGCGCGTTACTTTAAGTATATTGGGAAAAATGTTTCTGGTTATGATAAAACGCCAACGATTTTAACGAATGAGTTAATTGATAGCGGAATTGATATTCACTTTGAAGATGAAATCAATTTAATTCCGAAAGATTATTTTATCAAAAATACCCTTGTAATTATAACGCCGGCTGTTCCTAAAAATCATTCGCAATGGAATTATTTTTTAGAGCGTAATTATCAGGTAAAAAAGAGAGCTGAAGTTTTAGGTATTATTACTAAAGATACTTTCTGTTTTGCTGTAGCTGGAACACACGGGAAAACAACAACCTCTAGTATTTTAGGACATATTTTACATGAAAGTGGTGCTGATGTTACTGCTTTTATAGGCGGAATTGTTGAAAATTATAATTCCAATTTAATAGGAAGTGGAAAAACGGTAACTGTTGTAGAAGCAGATGAGTTTGATCGTTCCTTTTTGCATTTGCATCCTAATATTGCTTGTGTTACATCAATGGATGCCGATCACTTGGATATCTATGGAACTAGTGATGCGATAAAAGAATCATTTACGGAATTTGCTGATAAAGTAGAAGATAAAAATAAATTATTCATTACGTCCGAATTACCTCTTTCTGGCGTAGTAGTAGGAGTTAATCAAGAAGAGGCTGTTTATAATGCTTTTAATATACGAATTGTGGATGGTAGTTATGTTTTTGATGTAAAAACACCTAACGGAATTTTAAAAGATTTCCGTTTTGGATTGCCTGGAAGACACAATTTGATGAATGCTTTAATGGCTCTTGCCATGGCAGTAAATTTCGGTGCCCCAACCGTTGCCATTGCAAGAGCCTTAGCTTCTTTTAAAGGGATTAGAAGACGTTTTTCGTATCAAATAAAATCTGAAAATCTAGTTTATATTGATGATTATGCACATCATCCTACAGAGATTAATGCGGTGCATCAAGCGGTAAGAGAGTTGTATCCTGGGAAGAAGGTTTTAGCAGTTTTTCAACCGCATTTGTTTAGTAGAACTAGAGATTTTGTAGATGATTTTGCTAAAAGTCTTTCGCAGTTTGATGAAGTGTATTTGATGGAGATTTATCCTGCAAGAGAATTGCCTATGGAAGGAGTTACATCGGAGTGGTTGTTTTCTAAAATTGACAATGAAAATAAATCAATTGTTTCAAAAGAAGATTTGATTTCGATGATGGTTCAGAACGATGCGGAAGTCATGGTGACTATTGGAGCTGGTGATATCGGAGAAATGGTACAAGAAATTAAAAATGCTTTAAATGAAAAAAATATTTAATTGGACAAACGTCAGATTAATCATGATGTTGTGCTTGGTTATTTTTCTTTTTTCGTTTACAATTAATCGAAATGAGAAACGCAAACTGTCCAAAATAGATGTTGTTTTTATAGGAAAAAACAATCCTTTTATTAAAGCTGAAACGGTTGATAAATTGTTAATAGAAAATATGAACAACCGTTTAGCTATTGAAAAAGATAAATTAGATTTGAATAAGTTGGAGCGAATACTAGATTCAAATGCGATGATTGACGAATCAGATGTTTTTGTAAGTATAGATGGTGTTCTAAAAGCAGTGGTAAAGCAAAAGACTCCTGTAGCCAGGGTGGTTGATGAATCAGAATCTTTTTATATTGATTATAAAGGTAGTAAGATGCCGCTTTCGGATAATTTTACAGCTAGAGTTCCATTAGTTTCAGGGAATGTTACTAGTGTAAATAAAGAGAAATTAGCGCAATTGTTTCGTGTGATTTATGAAGATGAATTTTTGAAAAAAAACATCATTGGAATACAAGTTATGCCTGATTCTAGCTTGAAAATGTTCAACAGGAATTACGATTATCAGATTGTTTTTGGTAGTTTGAACAATTTTGAAACAAAATTTAAGAACTATAAAGCGTTTTTTCAAAAAGCAGTTTTAGATAGTACTTTGTATAAATATAAAATGATTGACCTGAGGTTTACAAAACAAGTAGTTTGCACTAAATAATAGAAAATGGAAAAAGAGAATATTGCAGTAGGTCTAGATATAGGGACAACCAAAATCGTTGCCATGATTGGCAAAAAAAATGAGTATGGTAAGTTAGAAATTTTGGGAGTTGGAAAATCCAAAAGTTTAGGTGTGGCTAGAGGAGTGGTGAATAACATAACACAAACCATTCAATCTATTCAGCAAGCAATTAATGAAGCAGAAACAAATTCAGGTTATAAAATTAAAGATGTTGTAGTAGGAATTGCGGGTCAGCATATTCGTAGTATTCAGCATACGGATTATATAAGCAGAACGAATCCAGAAGAAGTAATAGGTGGTGATGATATTCAATTATTGATTGATCAGGTAAATAAATTGGCAATGTTGCCAGGGGAAGAAATTATTCACGTATTGCCACAAGAATTTAAAATAGACGGACAATCTGAAATAAAAGAGCCTATTGGGATGTATGGAGGTCGATTAGAATCTAGTTTCCATGTGGTAGTAGGTCAGGCATCTTCGATACGTAATGTAGGTCGTTGCATTCAGAGTTCAGGAATAGAATTGTCTGGATTAACATTAGAGCCTTTAGCGTCATCAGATGCGGTTTTGAGTCAGGAGGAGAAAGAAGCAGGAGTTGCTTTGATTGATATTGGTGGTGGAACAACTGACTTGGCTATTTTTAAAGATGGAATTATTCGTCACACAGCTGTAATTCCTTTTGGAGGAAATGTAATTACAGATGATATTAAAGAAGGTTGCTCAATAATAGAAAAACAAGCTGAATTATTAAAAGTAAAATTCGGTTCGGCTTGGCCAGGTGAAAATAGAGACAATGAAATCGTTTCTATACCAGGTTTAAGAGGAAGAGAGCCAAAAGAAATTTCGTTAAAGAACTTATCTAAAATTATTCATGCTCGTGTAGTCGAAATTATAGAACAAGTTTTTACTGAAATTAAGGCTTACGGACACGAAGATCCTAGAAAAAAACTAATAGCAGGAATTGTACTTACAGGTGGAGGAGCTCAACTAAAGCATATCAAACAATTAGTAGAGTACATTACAGGGATGGACACTAGAATTGGGTATCCTAATGAACATCTAGCAGGGAATTCAGATGAAGAGTTTTCGAGTCCTTTATATGCTACGGCTGTTGGATTAGTAATGAACAGCATCGCTAATAATACGCAAAGTGCAGTTAGAAAAGAAGAAGTAGTTCCTCAAAGAACTGTTTTTTATCGTGAAGCAGTTGTCGAGCCTGTGGAGCGTTATCAACAGCAAGAGGTTGAGGAGGTACAAACTCAAGCACCAGTGCAAACACAAAGTTATTCTAAAAAAGAAGAATCTACAGGGGATAAGATTAAGCGATCGTTTTTTGACCGCTATGTAGACAAGATCAAAGATTTTTTAGATAACGCAGAGTAACAAAAAATAAAATAAAGGAATACAAAATATATTAATATCAAATACCAAATAATATGACGAGCAACTCAGAATTTGGAAGTATTTCATTTGATTTACCTAAAAATCAATCAAATGTTATAAAAGTAATCGGTGTTGGTGGGGGCGGAAGCAACGCGATCAATCACATGTTTAAACAAGGAATCAAAGGGGTAGATTTCATTGTTTGTAATACAGATTCACAAGCATTACAAAATAGTGCTGTTCCTAACAAAATTCAATTAGGTGTTAACTTAACTGAAGGTTTAGGTGCTGGAGCAAATCCAGATGTAGGACAACAGTCGGCTATTGAAAGTATCGCTGATATTGAAAAAATGTTAGATCGCAATACTAAAATGGTGTTTATTACTGCCGGAATGGGTGGAGGTACTGGAACTGGTGCTGCGCCTGTAATTGCTCAGCTGGCTAAAGAAAGAGAAATCTTAACTGTTGGTATTGTTACTTTACCATTTACTTTCGAAGGTAAGGTTCGTCAAGAACAAGCACTTATTGGTATTGAAAAATTACGTAAACAAGTAGATTCTCTTATTGTAATTAATAATAATAAGTTAAGAGAAGTTTACGGTAATCTTGGTTTCAAAGCCGGATTCTCAAAAGCGGATGAAGTATTAGCTACAGCCTCTAGAGGGATTGCTGAAGTTATTACACATCACTACACTCAAAATATCGATTTACGTGATGCTAAAACGGTATTAGCAAATAGCGGAACAGCAATTATGGGATCTTCTGTTGCATCAGGAGAAAACAGAGCGAAAGAAGCTATTATCGCTGCATTAGACTCTCCTTTATTGAATGATAATAAAATTACAGGTGCCAAAAACGTATTGTTGCTCATCGTTTCTGGTTCTAATGAAATTACTTTAGATGAGATTGGTGAAATTAATGACCATATTCAAAGTGAAGCTGGTTATAATGCTAATATCATCATGGGGGTTGGTGAAGATGAATCATTAGGAGATGCCGTTGCTGTGACTATTATTGCAACAGGATTTGATATTGAACAACAAAGCGGAATTGTAAATACAGAACCTAAAAAAATCATTCATACCTTAGAAGATGAGCAAAAAATTGTTCATAATCTAAGTAATACTCCAGTAGCGAATTTTGACTTAAACATTGATAAGCCAGTAAGCGCTCCAGAAGAAAGAGTGGTTTTTGAATTAATCGATGAAGAAGAGGAGGTAATAGCTGAGGCACCACAAGTTGTTGAGCAGCCAGTACCTGTTCCAGGGAATGAGGAATTAATGGCAATGTCTGAATTTATTAAAAATATAGATGTTACTTTTGAAATCGTTTCACCAATAAAAGAAGAGGAATTTACTTTTTCTGCACCAAAAGTAGAAGAAGTTAAAGCTGTTGTTGAACAACCAAAAGTTGTTGAAAAACAAGAACAAACCTCTTTTTCATTTGAATTGCCACTTTACAAATCAGAACCGGTTAAACCAGAACCAGTAAAGTCTGCGCCAGTTGCTGCTAAAGAAGAGAAAATTATATTTGAATTGACAAATGAAACTAAGGAGATAAAAGTGAATCAAGCGGTTCAATTTGTTCCAGTAACTGAGTTGTCTGATAATGGGGTTATCAAATATTCTCTAGAAGAATACATGGACGCTGAAAACGAATTGTTGTCTTCTAAACCTGCAGCAAAAGTTGTAGAAGAAGTAATTCCAGAGGAATTGAATATTACAATGAAGAAAATTGAGTCGGCTCCAGAAGATTTCACAAGAAATGAAGATATTTCTCCTATTGAAATGACAATCGAAGAAACGTTGCGTTTAAGAGCCGATGAGAGACGAAAAAAATTAAAAGAATTTAATTATAAGTTTCATAACAACGTATCAAAAATTGATGAATACGAAAAAGAGCCAGCTTATAAAAGATTAGGTATCGATATTTCTAATAATCAAACAAATAATGCCAACTCAAGAATTTCTGTTGGAACAGATAGTAATAATGACTTACAATTGCGTTCTAACAATTCTTATTTGCATGATAATGTAGATTAGTTAAATTAATTTCAAAAACAATAACCCGAAGATTGCATTTAATTTTCGGGTTATTTTTTTTAACTTCGCGCAGTGTTATTTACAAAAACCTATGCTTGTAATGAGCATTTTTTTAGTTTGATTCACCACTATCAATTAAAAGTCTAACTAAGCAAGTTTGCTTACTTAAAAACATACAAATGAGTTTATCATCAAAAATCATGGATGAAATGAAAACAGCCATGAAAGCAAAAGATACTGTTGCTTTAGAAGCTTTACGAGCAATAAAATCGGAATTACTTTTAGCGCAAACCGCCTCAGGTTCTAAAGAAGAAATTTCAGAAGAGGAAGAAATCAAATTATTACAACGTTTGGTTAAAACTCGTAAAGAAAGTGCTAGAATTTATACAGAGCAAAATCGTCCTGATTTAGCCGAACCAGAATTGGCTCAGGTTGCTGTAATCGAAAAGTTTTTGCCTGCGCAATTAAGTGAGGCAGAAACAGAAGCAGTAATCGCAAAAATTATCGCTGAAACTGGAGCTTCAGGGATTGCTTCTATGGGTAAAGTAATGGGCTTAGCTACATCACAATTAGGAGGAGCTGCTGAAGGAAAAACAGTTTCTACTATTGTGAAAAAATTATTAGTGTAAAACTAAAATAGAAATTCCAAAAAGGAAATTCCAAATTCCAATTTTAATCTTGGGATTTGGAATTTAAAAAATTGGAATTTTATATTATGGCTGCATAGTTCAACTGGATACCTGTCTGCCGACAGGCAGGGAATATCAGATTTCAACAATAAATGGGGTATTTTGTATATGTTTTAGAAAGTGAAGTTGATGGTAGGCTATATAAAGGGCATACGTCTGATATTGATAAAAGGATAATAGAACATAATTCAGGTAAAACTAAATCTACTAAAGGATATAAGCCGTGGAGATTAGTTTATTTTGAAGAATTTGATACAAGAGAAGAAGCTGTTCTTCGTGAAAAATATTTGAAGACAGGAAGTGGAAGAGAGTTTTTAAAAGAAAAATTAATAAAATAATGGCTGCGTAGTTCAACTGGATAGAATATCAGATTTCGGCTCTGAGGGTTGGGGGTTCGAACCCCTCCGCGGTCACAAGTTGAACAAATGACCTTAAATTCATTTTTAAGGTCATTTGTTTTTTTATACCGAACCGATAACCTTCAGAAAATCAAATAGTTTTTTAATTTATGTTGAATACAAATTCTACCAATGTCTTTCAATAAATTTAAAACGTATATTAATGAATTTCAATTAATTAATTTGTGTTTTTTACTTGTAATTCGTAATAATGTATTTCAACTATAATTTAATCATTGATTAAAAATTATTTGTGTATTAGATTTAATTCTACACACAAAACTAAAATTTAACATACTACAAACTTTGAGTTTAAATAAGCTAAATTTTGTTAAAACCCTTAGTTACTACATTTAATTGTAGCTTAATACTCTACTGCAACAAATCCGATAATATTGCCTCGTTAATTTAATCTTAAAAAAAATGAGAGTAATCGGGAAAAAAATGTTGTTTTTTTTAATTGTTTTTTGTGTTCATCTAAGTTTTGGACAAACAAAAACAATTGCTGGTAAAGTCACGGATCCATCTGGAAGTCCTTTGCCGGGTACAAGTGTCGTAGTAAAAGGTTCTAAACTTAGTTCAATTACTGATATGGATGGAAATTATTCCATCAAAATAGAAGCAGCTCAAGTACTCGTGTTTTCCTATATCGGGTATGCAAACAAAGAAGTTGAAGTAGCAAATAAAACATCAATTAATGTTGTACTAGAACCTAATTCTCAAGTATTAGGAGAGGTAGTTGTTACCGCTCTTGGTATTAAAAGAGAAAAACGATCTTTAGGGTATGCTTCACAAGAATTGAAGTCATCGGATATTAATAAAGTAAATTCCTCTAATTTTGTTTCTAACTTGACAGGTAAAGTGTCTGGATTGCAAATTACAGGAGCTGGAAATGGTATAACCAGTTCTACAAGAGTTGTAATTAGAGGTGATAAGTCTTTAAATATTAATAATAACGGACCTTTATTTGTAGTGGATGGAATTCCAATCAACAATTCGATTTATGGTGTAGGTAGTGGTCCAACTACACAAACTGACCTTCCTACTGATTATGGAAATGGAGCTTCAGAAATTAATCAAGAAGACATTGAAAGTGTTAACGTACTTAAAGGCGCAGCGGCTTCAGCACTATACGGTTCTAGAGCGGCAAATGGTGTAATTGTTATTAACACTAAATCAGGAAGAAAAAACAAAGGCTTAGGAGTATCGGTTTCATCTTCTTACATGGCAAGTGAAGCGTTACGTTTACCAGAAATACAAGGTGTATATGGTGGAGGTTATTTTCAAACTTATGATCCACAAGCAGACACCAACTTTGGACCAAAATTTGGTGTAGGCACTTCAGTTTTACAAAATGGTAGTCCTGGATATTCTGTTGGAGAAGCAGTGGCACTTCCATTTGAATTCAGATACAATTTAAAAGACTTTTTCAGAACTGGAAATTCAGTTTCAAATTCAGTTTCTATTACTGGTTCAGATGAAAAAACAAATTTTAGATTAAGTTATGGGAACAACTCAGCTGAAGACATTGTGCCTAACTCTAATTTAAAAAGAAACAATGTAAGTGTTAATGTTAATTACAAAATATCTGACAAATGGAAGGTATCTACTGTTGCTAACTATATCAGAAGTAAAAGTGACAACACGCCAGTAACAGGTTACGGAAGTCAAGGAATCATGTACAATTTATTGTGGAACCACACTAACGTTGACTTAGACTGGTTAAAAAACTATTGGATTACACCTGATGTGAAACAAAATAGTATGTTTAGCTGGGGAGACAATCCTTTCAAAATTGCGTATGAAAATACGAATGCTTTCAAAAAAGGTCGTTTGTACGGAAATATTGCCTCTACTTATGAAATTAACGACAATTTGTCTTTGATGGTTCGTGCAGGTATTGATGATTCAAATGATTTAAGAACATCTAAAAGGCCTTTGGGTTCTTCCAGATATCCGGGTGGAATGTATCGTGAGCAAGAAATTGCATTTACAGAGTACAACACTGATTTCTTATTGTCTTACAATCGTACAATTGGAAATTTTACCTCTAAAGTTTCATTTGGCGCCAACAGAATGAACCAAGTAACATCGGAAAGTAAAATTGAAGGAAAAGGAATTAGTATTCCAGGAATATATAACTTCCAAAACATCAATGTTACACCTTCATTATTAAGAAATATATTTAAAAAACGCATTAACAGTGTTTATGGTGTAATGAATATTGGGTACAAAGAATATTTATACCTTGATATCACTGGAAGAAATGATTGGTCGTCTACTTTACCAGCTTCAAATAATTCATATTTCTATCCGTCAGCTTCATTAAGTTTTATTCCAACCTCTGTTTTTGAAATGAACAAAAATATAAACTTCTTGAAATTACGTTTGAATGCAGCTTCAGTAGGAAATGATACTGAACCGTATCGTTTAGAAAAAACATACAATAGCGGTTCGTTAGCAGGAACTCTTACTAATCCTAGTTCAATCTTAAATAGTAATTTGAAACCCGAAATTGCAACTTCATATGAGGTGGGTGTTGAAGGTCAATTCTTTAAAAATCGTTTGACTTTAGATGCAAGTTATTATGTAACTAATTCTAAAAATCAAATTGTAGGATTGGACGTATCGCAAGCTACAGGATCGAATTCTAACGTAATCAACGCGGGTAAAATTCAAAATAAAGGTTTTGAAATAGGTTTGGGTATTACTCCTGTAAAATCTGAAAACATCGAATGGTCATTGAATGCTAATTTTACTCAAAACCGTGGTTACGTTAAAGAACTTACTGCCGGAATTAATAATTACATCATTGCTCAAGGTCCAAACGGAGGTACAATTGAAGCACGTGTTGGTGAGCGCATGGGTGACATGTATGGAAGAGGGTATTTAAGAAGTCCTGATGGTCAAATTGTTTATGAAAGTGGTTCGCCAATTTTAGATACTAAAATTAAAAAAATTGGAAATTATAATCCAGACTGGATGTTGGGTTTAAGTTCTAGTTTCAGATACAAAAATTTGAGCTTAAACGCCTTATTAGATATTAGACAAGGTGGGAAAATATATTCTACCACAAATTCTATCGGTATGGAAAGTGGAATTCTAGCAGTTTCATTACCAGGAAGAGAATTAGGAATTATTGGTGAAGGTGTAGTTAAAAATTCAGATGGAACATATAGCCCAAACACAACAAGAATTACAGAAGAGGCATGGTATTATTATAATGCGTTCCGAAGAGATAATGTTGAAGCAAACACTTTTGATGCGTCGTATGTAAAACTTAGAGAAGTAAGTATCAGTTATAATTTTTCTAAAAAAATAACTCAAGCAGCTCGTTTACAAAATATGAGTCTAAGTTTAATAGGGAACAATTTGGCCCTTTGGACAAAAGTTCCAAATATTGATCCAGACACTCAAGCTATAAATGGCGGAACACTTTTACCTGGTTTTGAAGTATTACAATTGCCTTCTTCAAAAAGTTATGGTGTTAAACTAAACGTTTCATTCTAAAAAAATAAATCATGAAAAATAGTCTATTATTCGTTTTGTTACTTTCACTGATGGTATCTTGTACCGATCAGTTTGAAGAAATTAATACAAACAAAAATCAACCTACTTTGGCTCAGCCAAAAACACTTTTACCTAATGTGATTTTTAACTTAGCTAATGCTAATGTTTCTAATGCATTTGATTTTGGGGATATTGTCTCTCAATATGGTGGAAATTATGAATACAACCAATTAGATCTTTATGATTGGGGTACAGACAATCGTTTTTGGAACATGTACAAATGGTTGAATGACATCCAAGATATCAAAAAACAAGGAATTGCCCTTGGCGATAAAAATTATGAAGCCATAGCACTTATATTAGAGTCGTACACTATAAGTACAATTACTGATGCTTATGGAAATGTACCTTATTCTGAGGCCACAAGCGGAGAAGCAGGAATTTTAAAACCAGTTTACGATTCTCAAGAGCAGATTTACACTAAGATTTTTGAAAATTTAACTAAAGCTAATACGTTAATTGATACTAATAAAAGCGTTGAAGGTGACTTATTATTTGGAGGCTCAATGCTAAAATGGAAAAAATTCGCTAATGCTTTACATGTTCGTTATCTAATGCGTGTTTCTAACAAAATAAATGTTGGTTCAAAATTAGCTACTATCGTTTCAAATAGCGATACATATCCATTATTTACATCAAATTCTGACAATGCCGCTTATAAATATTCAGGTTCTTTCCCAAATATTTCTCCAATGAGTGATGGAGTAAATAGATTGTATGGATACAATATTGTAATCCCAACTACACATCTAATAAGTAATTTAATGGCTACAAATGATCCTCGTCTAGACGAATGGATTGATCCAATTGTAGGAACTACTAATCACAGAGGAGTTGTTCCTGGTTTGGCTTCAGATGCTATTGGAGAGCCTTCAGGGTACTCAAGAAGATCTGAAGATTATTTCTACACAAAATCTAAAATAGCTGCTTTATTCATGACTTACAGTGAATTAAACTTTTTACTATCTGAAGCACGTGAACGTAATTTAATAAGCACAGGGACTGCACAAAATTATTACAATACTGCTGTTGAAGCTTCGTTTGTACAATGGGGAGTAATTATGCCATCTAACTTCTTAACTTCAACTGCACCTTATGCTGCTGGAAGCGAAACATTTTACACTCAAAAATGGTTGGCTTTGTACCATTCTGGTGTAGAATCATGGTTAGATTGGAAGCGTACAGGAAAACCAAGTTTTATTGTAGGTGGTCCAGGTGCTAAAAATGGACGTGTAGTTCCAAGAAGACTATTACTTCCTAGTTTGGAACAATCAGTAAATGCTGAAAATTATGACAAAGCAGTTCAAGCTATGGGTGGCGAAACGATCAACACCAAAGTTTGGTGGGATAAATTTTAATCCTTATGAAAAATAATCAATCCGTTTTAATTGCAATATTATTTGTGTTCTTTGGCTTCCAAGCCAAAGCACAAATAAGCAATGGAGTTGAAAGTAAAAATACTGAAAGCTATAAAATTGCTTTCGGTTCTTGTGCACATCAAGATAAAGATCAACCACTCTTGTCTCTTATAGCAAAGCAACAACCTAACTTGTTCATCTACTTAGGCGACAATATTTATGGTGACACTCGCGATATGAATGTATTAAAAAGCAAATATGCAAAATTAGCGGCAAAACCTGAATTCCAAGAACTGAACAATAGTACTAAAATACTATCTGTTTGGGATGATCACGATTATGGCGAAAATGATAAAGGAAGACATTATCCTTTCAAGAAAGAATCGAAAGAAATCTTTATGGATTTTTGGAAAATAGCTCCTGATTCAGATCGAAGAAAACACGATGGAATATATGGTGTTGAATACGTTCAGATGGGATCTAAAAAACTTCAAATAATTTTATTAGATACGCGGACTTTTCGTGATGATCTTACTCACAACAAGCCTAAAAATCCTTCCTACAAAAATGATTATATTCCTAATCAAAGCAAGGATAGTACACTGCTTGGTGCTGCCCAATGGAAATGGTTGGAGAAAGAATTGATGCAAGCTGCAGATGTACGAATCATAGCGTCAAGTTTGCAATTTGGTCATGAATATAACGGCTATGAATCATGGACAAATTTACCACAAGAACATGCTAAATTTATCGATTTAATTAGCTCTACAAAAGCCAATGGAGTTGTTTTTATTTCTGGGGATGTGCATTGGGGAGAAATTTCTAAAATGAATACCAACAGCACTTATCCTCTGTATGATGTTACGTCAAGCGGTATTACGCAAACCTGGTATTCTACTGAATCTAATTCTAATAGAGTTGGTCCCGTAGTTACTCAGAATAATTATGGTATAATTGAAATTTTTAATCAACAAGAAGATCCAACTATTCAATTCAATTTATTTGATAATGAAGGAGTTGTAGTTAATCATTCGATTCGTTTATCTGAAATTTCATTTTCTAATTTGGTTATTAAAAAATAATATAGGTACCACTTAGTAATAGCTTTTATTTTAATGAGCAATGACCTTAAATCTTTTTTAAGGTCATTTGTTGCTTTATAACGAACCGATAACCTTCATAAAATCAATAAGTTGGTTTGATTTTAAATCTATAGCGCTCACACAAAAAAGCAAGCTTATTTAGCTTGCTTTTTTGTTTCAATCAACTTTATAGTACTTGAGAATTCGTTCTACTAACATATCAAAATAATCACGAAAACCAACTGATAAACATCATGTTTTTACACTTTTTAATCTGATAACTTTGAATACAATCTAAAGGTATAAGTTATGAAACACAAGGTGCCAGTGTCAGCTATTATGACTAAAAATGTAATAAAATTAAATCTTGCTGACGATTTAACAAAAGCAGAACAACTCTTTAAATAAAATAAAATCAGGCATATTCCGGTAGTAAATGGAAACAAGATAATAGGAATGTTGAGTTATACGGATTTGTTGCGTATATCTTTCGTAGATGCTGTTGATGACGATGCTGAAATTGTGGATGCCACTGTTTATAACATGTTTACCGTAGAGCAAGTAATGGCAAAAAAGTTAGTGACTATTTCTCCGGAGACTACTATAAAAGAAACAGCTGAAATTTTATCTAAAAACGAATTTCATGCTTTACCGGTTTGTTTGGGTGAACTTTTGGTGGGGATTGTAACAACAACAGATTTAATTAAGTATTTAATCGATCAGTATAAATGATAATTAAAAAAAGTCCCAAATTTGGGACTTTTTTTTATTTATAATGTTGTGATTTTTTTCAAGTCTGCTACTGTTGCTGTGGGATCTTCTGCTTTGAATACAAAGCTTCCCGCTACAAGAACATCTGCGCCTGCTTTAACAAGTTGTACTGCGTTTTTATTGGTAACACCGCCGTCAATTTCTATAATAGTTGATGCGCCTTTTCTAGTTATCAAGGCTTTTAGTTTTTCAATTTTTGAATAGGTGTTTTCTATAAAAGATTGTCCTCCAAAACCAGGATTCACACTCATGATACAAACTAAGTCAATATCATTGATAACGTCTTTTAATAGTATTTAGAAAAAATTACTCCACTAAAATAAATTCTCCTTGTGGAACGCGTTTACAAGGTAACTCATCTGCTTTACATCCTATGAACAGAGACAGTACCATTAGCAATCCTACAATTTTCAAGTTTTTTTTGTTTAATTTTTTCATGGTTATTTTTCTTTTAATTTTATATTAATTAGCTTCCATTCATTTTCTATTGTTACAATGTAAGAGTTGGTGTCGAGGTCATTAAAAATAGCCTCTCCATTTGTAATTTGTTTGGTTGTAACGGTCTTGCCATTACTTGTTAAGGTAACTGGTGTTCCTTCTTGTTTTGAGACTACTTTTATGACTCCACCTTCGTAACAAACAGCATCTTTTTTATAAAACAGGGTTGGAGTACTTACTTGATTTACAACTACAGTAAAGATGTTCAGATTAGATTCATCTTCAGATAGGACTTCGTAAGTTATTGTGGTAGAAAAATTATCTGTCAACTCCCCCGATTTTTGTACAATTCTGTTTTTTAGCAACTTGGCCCCTTTACTCAAAGTAAATTCAGGTTTTAGGGTAGTTATGTCATAACTGTCATACAGGCTTATGGTTATCTTTTCGCCATTAGTAGTAGACGACACATTTTTTATGTCTACAAAATTAAAAGTCAGAAGTTCCGCCTTGTCGTTTAATGCTGGTTCGGCAATGCTGTAGGATTGAAATAGATTTCCTCTGTGCTCATTTACCCCAAACACTATTTGCTTGCTTACAACGGTTGTTTTATCGGTTGCACTGTCATATAATTTGAAGTACATTGCTTCATTTTGTGTATTTGAAAATACAGTAAGATAAGCATAATAAGAGGCTTCGCTTGCAACATAGGTTACTCCGCTTATTCCTCTGCAGCTAGTGCCTACAAATGCAGCCACTTTGTCATTTACACCAATTAACTGTTTTCCGTCCACATTCAGTTTGGCTACAAAAGTCATACTGTACTGATAGGCACTCTCATCCACTTTCCAAGTAGGTGTTTGTGCTAACAATGCATGAAAAGAAAGGCATGACAGTATAAAGTAAAATGCTGTTTTTTTCATAAAAAAGAGATTTATTCCGGAAAAGAATACTTTTAAAAAATACTTTTCCGGAATTTTTATTTTAGTTTTTTATTATTTTTTGTACAACCGTTTTATCGGCTATTTCTACTCTAAGGATATACATTCCACTAGCTATGTTAGGATGTATTTTTAAAACGGTAGCCCCAGAATGTATTTCGAAAGAACCAGTATATACTACTTGATTAAGTATGTTGCTAATCAGTATCTTAGCATTACCACTTTTTTCGGTTTCAAAGGCTATTTCAATATCGTTGTAAAAAGGATTTGGAGAAACGCTTATTTTTTCTTCTAACAAATCGATTACTACTGGATCTGAAATACTGCCCAGAATTGCATCGGTTGAGAAGCTGACCGATTTTGTGGTGGCTTGAGTGTTATTTCCTGAACCAATATAGGCTGTAAGTTTTTCTGGCTGATTTCCATAAATAGTTATGAAAGCCAGATTTGTACCTTCTATATTTTGAGTTGATGTATTGCCCCTTAATTGTCCGGTTTCATTGTAAAAAGAAAGATTTTTAAAACCTTCGGGTAATTTTACTATCGCACTCATGGTATTAGGGAATTTTGCATATTGATTAGATAATACATCATCTTCAGTACTATTTACTCGTCCAGTTTTTGGAGAACTGATCTTATTACTTGTTCGGTTTAAATATTCTGGATACGTAAACCTTTGAGCGGTACTCGTTTTTATCATGTATCCTTCACCAGCTTTCAAATATGTTAATGAACCTTTCCAACCAGTTGAAGTACTATAAATAGCAAATAAAGATTGCGATTTTATAAAATCACCATCACTTACATTTAAGTTGGCCAATGCATCTCCAATAGGTATGTTTTTAGACACAACAAAAGGAAGCCAATTCCAATTTTGGGCCAAATCAAAATACCAAGTATTTAAGTCCACAGGAACACCTTTAATGTTTAATTTTTGCCCTGTTGCCAGTTTAATTTTATACATTTTATTGTTTGTAATCCCTCCATTAGTCGAAACAGTTCCGGACCATCCGCTTCCAGCAGGATTGAGCGGGTTATACTGATACGCATCAAATTGAGCCGGAGCATTGGATTGTATAAGATCTGATGTGCTAAGAACAAGGTCTTTGGTGAGTGTATTTAAATTCCCGAATTGAGTATCACTTACATTAAATGAAGTCCAAGTCCAACCCTGATTCAATTGTATTTGCTGACCGGTTACTGCCGTATTATTAAAAATAGCGGGACTGGTGTACGTTCCTAGTAGATCATTTGCCAAAAAGGGTATTGAAAGATTACCATTTAAGTTGGCCTCTTTTAACTTTCCGTCCGATGCATCCCAAATGTAAAACAGGATATCTTCTCCGCTTATGGCATTGCTGTACACCGTTAGATATACATAATATTCATTGAAAGCGGAATCAAAAATAATATTGGTCACACCGCGAACTTCTCCGTTTACGATAGCCACCACTTTGTCGTAAAGATCATCCGTAAACACTCCATCTAGTTTTACTTTCCCAATGATATTCATTGATTCTGTAAACTTGGTAGGATCCAATGCCAAGATTGGTTCTTTTTCCAACACCCTAAAATCCAAGTGGATTTGCTCATTATAATTGTAATTGGTGGTCAATGACAAAACAGCATTATGATTTCCAATGGCTAAATTTTTGTCAACTGTAGCTTTCAATGTTACAGTTGTGTTTGGAGCTATAGTTCCTGATTTTGCCGATAGTGTTAACCAACTAGGTATATCAATGGAGTAAGGTTGTGCCAATCCTCCCTGATTAATCAAGGTGATTTCGAAGGACATGCTTTCATTGGTCCTTTGCATTAAACTGACAACTTCGCTGTATCCTTCCACGAACCATTTGATTGGGTTTTTATTGATATACGCACTCCAAGTTACGGGCGAAACTTGACGGTTGTCTGACATGTCATTAAGATTAGAAACCGTAATGTTGGCTACTTTTCCTTCAATGCTGGCCCAATCCGTAATGTCTGGTACTAAATCTATTTCATCACCGTTTATTATTGCGTTTAAAACAATTGATTCTGTAGGGCGAAGTGGTTTAATACCAGGAGTTGTGTCCGTAAAAGCAAGTGGTTTTCCGTTTAATAAAGCATAGTCGCTCTCTTTTTCAAATGCATTTTTTGGATAATAATATTTAGGTCCATTGGTATTGGTAGTTTCAGGTTTGTTAAAGGATGAATACAGCAGCAATCCGGTACTTGCGTAATCAACTTCATAATATTGGTCTGCTTTTATTTGGTCTGCACTACGAGCCATATTCCAAAGGCAAAGTTCATCCATTAAGCCATTGTAAAAATTGTCTGTAATGACACTGGAATTCGCTTGAATTTGTCCTCGAGTTCCCGCAAAAAGACTGCTGGCAGAAAAACCGCCAAGATCGGCACTTGAGTATGATGCCAGTTCATTACCATCAACATACATGCGGACAGTTCCATTTCTGGTCAAACTCATTGCAATGTGATGCCAGCTGTCGTCGTTTACTTTGATGCTGCCAAAAGGAAATGTTTTTGTTTCGGCTTGCAGTTCCAGGTTACCACTGGCATTCAAGTTTAAGGCCCACTTATTTCGGTATCCGTTGCTTTCAACCAAATCCGTTGCATCTCCTTTACCGTTAGATAATAGTGTTGCCGTGCTGGTTTGATTGGTTTTCATCCAATACGAAAGTGTGGCATTCATTTCTTTCGAAATAATTACTTTGGAGGCAGCTCCAAAATTCAAATAATTGCTGCCATCAAACGCATAAGCTGATCCTTTCGGATTTATATCCCAATTGGCGTTGCTTATGACAAGAGTTTTGAATCGAGCCAAATCATTGGCTACGACTCCGTTTCCTTCATTTATTGGCCAGTATCCTAAAAGACCTGTTTCGTTACCATTCAATGCAGTGTTCATATTGGCTACCGCATCTTCCCGGGTTATATTTCGTTTCCAAAATCGCAGATCGTGGAGGTTTCCTTTGAAAGTGTTTCCTCCTAATACTACTGGATTATCATTGGTGAATTGTAATTTTGTACTAAGCGTGACTGTTTTAATTTCTTTGTCGTTTTCAATTAAACTCAATTTATTGGCAACAGCATTGTATGAGAGCGCATAATGATTGAATGTGCCGTCTTTTGCAATTGTTGCACTAATATTTTGACTTCCAATGGTATATTTTAAATCGGAGTCTATCAATTCTATTTTAATTCCATTGTTTTGGCTTAATAGGGTGGAGGTTCCGGTCGGACTTGAGTTTTTAAGCCAGAATTCGATACTAAAATCTCCAGTGGCAATAGCAGGTTTGTTTATCGTGGCCGTATTGGACGAACCATTAAAAGCCAACGATACTCCGTGTTCTACAGGCAATTGGTTTTTCTGTACCAAAAATTCAAATTTAGTTACAGTACCATTAGTTTTGACAGGCTCGTTGAAACGTAAAGTAATATCCTCACCAAGGCTTAATATGCCATTTTTTGGTGTTGGTGTACCAAATACTACAGGAGCTGTAAGATCAACACTTCCTTCTATGATTTCCGATTCATAAGCAGTTTGGTTATAACAACTCGTGCGGGCACGAAGTTCGTATGTTCCGTTAGCCAGCCCCAGTGCGGCAATATCCCAAGCATAATTTAATTGATCACCTACAATAAGTTCTACATTTTGGTCTCCTCCATTGAAAGCAGTCGTATAATCAGCTTGATTTTTATAATAGGTTCTTAATCCAGTCCAATTGGGTGTACCTTTTAATCGGTATTCTAAATTGATTTTTTGAAAACTGGCAAAACTGGTATTGTAATCTCCCAATTTAATATTCACTGGCTTAGTTGTTGTGCCTTCAAATGCGCTATTCCTGTTCAATAACCAGTTGTTGGTTGGAGCCATTATGGTTACAGGTGAACAAGCAGGTACGAAGTTTGCCGACACGAGTACTTCATCGGCTACATTTCCATCACAAGTGGAGGTAAGCATTACACGTATGTTATTATAGTCAAACTGGTCTTGTTTTACTTTTTTGAGAGTCATCGTGTAGAACACCGTTTTCCCTGCAGGAATATTTATTAAAGTTCCATTGGGTTCAATGTTGATTTCTGCATTATCCGGATTGGTCGTTTGATCTACTACAAGAAGAAAAGTGGCGTCTTTATTAATAGTGCTAGTGTTTCTTAATTGTAGTACGAATTCGGCATTGCGGCCTTCAAAAATACCGGATACATCTGCATCTGTAACTGTAATTTCTGGTTTTTCCAGAGCCATTGTTGCTGTTGATAGCGGTATGCGTTCAGACTCCTCTAAATCTACGATATCCTGTTCGGGTTTTGTTACGTTGGTATGCGTTGGGTTGTAAAAATGGGAAAGTTCTCCACCTTCGTAAGGACAAGACGTTTCTCCACCTTTGGTAATAAAGATAGGACCGTTTCCATCAAAAGCATTAATTACATCTACACTTAACAAATTATTCGCATCACTATCGTTGAGCGTATAACTTATGTTTGTGGATTCATCACCGCTATCTTCAGAAGAACTTCCAGATCCAGCTCCGCTGTTTGTGGTCGTCTCCATGGCAAAACCAGTATCGTTGAATGAAGATCCAACAGCTACAGCGACTGAAGCATCAATTTGTAATTCATAAGTAAGGGTAGTGGCGGTTAGGCGATCTACACCAAAGCCTTTGGTGAAATCACCTACTCCAGCATCCAAAGAAATGTTTTCATAAAAAGTATCATTCAACATCTTCTTGAGTTGTTCCCCATATTCGGAAAGTTTATTGGTTTGAGGATCTTTTAAACTCTCAATTATATCATTTAAGGATGTTTTAAGTGCATCCTTGTCGTTAAGTGCTTGGTATTTTGCCAATTCATTGTTAAGTATTATTTTTCTCCAAAGGTTTATCGATGAGGTATAAGCATCTCTTGTAAGAACTCCATTTTGGTTTTCAACAAGCGTTCCTGCATCAATCTGTTGGATGATGTCTATATATTTTGGAATGATATCATTTAAAATATTGTACTGCGAATAGATAAATAATGTTTTTTCTGGAGATTCATTGAAATACAATGCTTTGTTAATTTTTGGATGCAATACCATAGCCGCTCCAGAGCCATTAATCACATTAATAGGAGTTGAATTATCAGAGTTGCTTGAGGCAACCAATTCATTATAAGTTCCATAAAATTGATTGGCCGAAGTTCCTATATATAAATCGGCATCACTACCAACCCAGCCTGGATCACTGCTAGTGGAAATCGTTTGATTGAAGGTATAGGTATTGGTAATACTTTTTCCATTGGAAGAAGATTGCTCCATAGTGATTCCTGTAGAAGTATCGGCCGTGGTTTCGGATTCCATGACAGGTCCTGCCAGTCCACCACCAGTGCTTAAAGTGAATCCAAGTGAAACGGTCGTGTTTGTATCGTTGCCATTATTTGTACTGGATGAATTTTCTTTTGAAAAGCTAAAAGAAGAACCTTTTTCTATAGTGGCCGAACTGCCTGACCCTGGTGGATCTCTCAATACAAAATCGGGTATCTCTGGGCCAGCCGTCACAAAAGTTTGGGTACCGTCGGCTTCACCTCCCAAGACGATTCCTTCCGTATGATAATTTGTCAATGGATAATCAATCCCATTGGATCTAAATTTTAAATCGATGGTTCTTTTAAAGCCCGTAGTGGCATCGGTGTTGGGTGTGCCCCCTTTGAAGCTATAGGTCAATAGGCTTGGATCTGTTGCGGAAACCTCAATCTTTTCACTGTTTTCCAATGCTAAATTATTGGTAGTAATCAAGGAGCCTCCTTCGACAGGTACACTGCTAACCACCGGTGCAGTTAAACTGGTGTCGTAATTGAAATACCTTTCCAGGCTTTGGATTTCTATTTTGTATTCACCAAATTGACTGTAAATGGGCGGGTTCTGATTGGGTGAAATCGTGTATGTAATGCCATCAGCAGTTATGCTGGAATCACTAGTTTGGCTTAATACGGTATGTTCTGGGGGCGCTATATGCGTAAATTTCAGTATCTCTTGGTACGGTTCTCCTGTTATGGTTGTAGTACCTTGGACAAAGCTTGGGTATTGTAACGCTTTTATGGTTGTAAAATTGATTGACATATCGGCGTCTAGGAGTGGTGTGTTGTCTGGATTTTTACCACTTTTAAATGTCAAATCATTTTGGGGCAGTGTGTAACTTAGGGGTAATAAGCTAACACGAAATTCTCCCGTTTCGTTATTGGTAATGAAACTTGTCTTGTATTCTGGAGTGATACTGGTTGCTCCAGCAGGTAGGTATCCTAATGTTAATTGAGCTTTTCCTATATTATTGATAGAGGTATAAACCGTCTGTCTATCAACACCTTCGGAATCTTTGTAGCTGTATGTCTTTGTTCCATCGTATCCAAAACCAATTGTCTTGTCAGATTCTACTTTTCCACCAACCACTCGGCCTATCACAATGACTTTAGTGTTGTCAATAAAGGTAACGGGCTCGTCATTGTCTTCAAAAAAGTCTTTATAGGTGTTGGTGTAAAAGGTTTCTCCATTTATTACAGAGCTCGTTTTGGCAGGAAATCGCCCATCAAAATCAAACGTATGCCCGCTTTTACTTACACTTATGGCGTGGTTGCCTATCGGGACTTCTATGGTAAATCGTCCGTTGATATCCGTTTGTATCGGGACATTGTTGGCATCAATGGCCTGAATATTGTCAATATATACATAGGCACCTGGTACTGGAATTGGTGCGTATCGAATGAGTTGTGTAATCTTGTCGTTGGCATCTTTTTCAGCCCAATATTCCCCTTTTTGATATTTCAGGTTGTCTTTAATATAGGCATTATAAGCTTCATTGTCTTTGATGTCACCGGTTATCGGGGCTTCCGGAGTAGGAGGAAAAACACCTCTGCTATCATATACTACAAGACCTTTGAATGCAAACGAAGATTTATCGACAAAGTCCACATTATTAATGACTGAAGAGCTCGCACCCAAATAGGCTAATTCTTGATTCGGATTGAATTCATGCTTTCCCAATGAAGGAACTATGGTAAATGAAGTTCCATTGCCACTGTAAGGTATGGCTGATATCACATAATTTCCATATTCATCCGACACGCCCATAACGCCCAATTGGCTGTTAGTGGGTATGTTATTGCTGTTAGTGTCGCTATTAGCCCAAGTGGCTACTACTGATGAATGACTCAATTTGGCATCATTGCCATGAAAATCAAAACCGGTATGTGCCAGGTCATAGGCATAGTCTCCCGTTTTTTCATTAGCTCTGATATACGTATTCAGATAGGGTTCATTTCCATCAAGATATCGACGGTAATCCCTAAGAATTTGAGAAGGAATCAACGCAGTTTCCCATACCCTGAATTCGTCCAGATAGGCTGTTTTGCCTCCTCCCATAGTAAAACTTGTCCAAGATTGGTTTATTCCATCTGCTGAGGTATTTAATCTAACGGGTGTATTGCTGCTTGTAAAAGTAACTGTTGATGATGCCGTTGTTGTGTTTTGGTCTAAAATGGCATTCATTTTGACCACATAATCCTTCGAAATTAATCGACCATTGATGTAAATCTCAGGAACTGTATTGTCTTTTATTACGGCACTGAAGTGGGTAAATGAGGTGTTTATGTCAGTGATAGGTACTAATACATCATCTCCTTTATTGTCTATTTCACCACTTGGGATATAATCACTCAAAGTAATAGTATGCGTTCCCAATGATGCTGTCAATACATTATTGTTCATTTTAATCTTGAAATTCAAAGTTTCGTTGTTGTCACTTGCCAAACTGTACAAAATTAATGCATCATCATTGAATGCACTTTCGGGTTTAACCCAGGTTTGTATAGTGATGGCATCTTTTAACTTTTTATTCAAATAAGGAACTGTAATGTAACTGTTTTTAGACACTAATAATGAACTGCCAAAGCGTAGTGTACTTCCTGTTGGGTTGGCAACAATCATGACATCTCTTACTGGATTTCCTCCTGTGTAGCTTATATTTCCTGTAATTACCCCAGTAGGATTTCTATATCCTATACCCGTGATGTAGGTAGAATAGAGTATTTCTACGCCGTCGGCTTCAACTCCTTTTGCCGCTATTTTGTATCGATATAATTTTCCTCCCTCAACATTGGTGTCTACAAATGTTCCCGCATCAGAAGGGAGTGTTTTTAACGCTGTTCCCCAATATGGACTGACTCCATTGATATCTTCTGTACGATACACTGATAAACTGATGATTTTTTCCCGGTTCATTTTTATGTCCCAGTTGATTTCAATTCTGTCGCTGTAATACCCTTTGGATACCGTGAAAGCATCCTCGGAAAAAGTGTTGTATCGGTACCGAATACCCCAAGGGAAACCTAAATCTTTGATGTAGTTTTGAGGAGAGGGATTATTGGTAAATGGTTTATCAATTATACCCATATAAGGCAAACCAGTTTGAATGCTTACGCTTCCCACTGTAAGTGTCTTGCTCACTCCGCCAACATTAGTTGTCAGGGTAAGATTCAGATTATCTTTTTGGGAAGACCCAGCACTAATCACCGATTTTACACCCAGACTTTCTTGAGCAATTAGGGAGCAAAAACTGAATAGTGTGAGCCACAATACAAGAATATGTTTCATTGTAGTAGAGTTTTGTTAATAGGATAAGTAATAGTAGAGGAAAACGAATCTCAATTATATTTTGATGATGTAATTTACACCATAATTGATTGGTCGTGTTTCTGTTGCGGCTCCATTATTAGCCGTGTTTCCTACGACGTTATGGGTATGGTTTGCTGCTGTATCAGTAGGAACGTTATGAGCGTTAGCAGAATTATTAGAAGCATCATTTTCTAAACTTCTATCACCACCTCCAGTTCCATTCCAATCATCATTATAAAAAGTTGTATTATGCGAATGGGAACCATTGCTCGTGGTGGGGATATTCACACCATGAAGGTGCGCTATTACGTCGTCTTGTTGAACCTCTTTTAAGCCAGGACCAATTTTTCCTGTTGCTGCGGTTCCTGTGCCACGCAAGAACATTCCTTTCAGGTTGGGAGTGGTATTGCTACCCAATAATGCTTTTAAATTTGCGGTATAGTCATCTGTAACAAATGTACTTCCGTCACATAACAACCAACCGTTTGGTGCTACGGTTCCTATGAATGGCATAATCGATCCGGTGGGTACTCCATTTTGTGCATGAAAGGCATAAGGTACTGCCTGTAATTTTTCATTGGAAAAAACCACACTCCCTGACGTTACTTTCAAATAGGCAGATTTTGTACTGATCATGTTGAATTGGTTTTGGTCTATAACCATCACATAAGAGAATACTCCAAAATTATCGGTTTTTACATTGTCTGTTTTGTTTAGAATATTTATCTCATTGTTGGAGCTGCCTAAATAGTAAATGGTAAAAGAAAGCCCAAGTTGGTCAATATTGGCTAAAGCGCCATTGTTTTCGTCACGGGCAATTCCCTGAATGGAAATACCTGAAGAGGTAACATTACTCTGGGCATTAACAGTTGTGCTGATAAGAAGTAAAACAAAAACAGAAAGGATTGCGTAAAATTTTTTCATAGCAAATAGATTTTATTAATTGCTAGCAAATTACTTCATTAGCAATTAATAAAACAATACAGATAAACCAGAAATGCTATATTTGTGACAAATTTTGACTATTTGACACATGTTTTTAAACGTACTATCTTTACTTGTTGGTTTTTTGTGCCTCTTTGTAGTGCTGTTAATGTTTCTTAATTCAAATCCAGATCGGAGAACAAATGGGTATCTAATTGTTATTTTGATGGTAGTTGGATTACAGCGGTTTCTTTATTCGATTGAAGCGTTGGGATTCACAGAAATTATTTTTAGTCCATTGAAAATAAAACCAATACTCGTTTTTTATGTCCTTATGGTTTATTATTTATTTTTTAGCAGACTTATTAATAGTACCAGTAGTTTCAAAAAAGAGTTGTTGCATTTTATCTTGCCAACGGTATTCATAGTAATCAATTTTTGGTATGTTAATTACAGACTTTTTAGTTTTTTCTATCTCTTGTATTCTATTGTTTATTTTATATTCATATTAAGTAAAGTAAGGGAGTTTTTTTACAGGAAAAATCAATCCATGCTAGGTAAAATGAGTAGTCAAACAATAAAGACTTGGTTGTTATTAATGCTTGCTGTATCTTTTTTATTAATTATTTATTCCAATTGCTTTTTGTTTAGTGATTTGTACTATAAAATTATTTTAAGTGAATTTTATCGGTATTCTTCTTTACTTTGGTTTGTGATTCTTGTCTATATGTTTAAAAATCCGGTACTTATATTTGGAGAACTTAATTTATTGAAAAGCCTGCAAAAAAACGGACCACAAGAGCTGTTAATATGGAATAACAAGCCTCTGAAAGAGATAGAAGACAAGGACAAGATACTTTATAACGCTATTTTAAACAAGATTGACTCTCTTATTTTGGATATACAAGCATTAGAGAAATCAATTCCGATAATTTCTAAGACGACTTTAACCACAAAAACAATAGCCCAGGAATTAAAAATACCTAAAAGTCACTTGGATTTAGTATTCAAATATTATTGTCATTATTCTATCAATGACTTTAGTAATTTGGTTAAAATTAATTATGCATTATTGCTTATTAAAGATGGTTATCTGAAGAGTTATACAGTAGCTTCTTTAGGAGAAAAATGTTTGTTTAACTCACGATTTACCTTTTCTAAAAATTTCAAAAAATTTATAGGAATTTCCGTTAGTGATTTTGTAAACATGAATATTTATTAAAAGTCTTTTTTGGGCAATAAACAGCTGATATTGTTTTAAGCATCCATGTCAAATCCTTAATATTCAGGTTTAAAAAAGGGAAATGATAAATAATCAACAATGAGAGGTTTTCTCTAAAAGTCATTTTATCGATTATTGAACGATATAGTGGGGTAGCAGGATTGCTTAAATGACTTTGTTGGGAAATAGTAAAGTCCCGATCATTGGTGTTGAACGGGACTTTTTTACTTTTTATAGTGAAGTGATTTTCTTTAAATCGGCTACGGTTGCAATTGGATCAGCAGCGCCAAAAACATAACTTCCGGCTACCAGGACATCAGCTCCGGCTTCTACCAGTTGAGCGGCATTTTTATTAGTAACTCCACCGTCAATTTCGATAAGGGTTGAAGCTCCTTTTTTGTTGATTAAAGCTTTCAGTTTTCTGATTTTATCGTAAGTGTTTTCAATGAAAGATTGTCCTCCAAAACCAGGATTCACACTCATGATGCAAACCAGGTCAATATCATTGATAACGTCTTCTAGTAAGTCAACATTAGTATGTGGATTTAGAGCAACTCCGGCTTTCATCCCTTCGGCTTTGATAGCTTGTAGGGTTCTGTGTAGGTGAGTGCATGCTTCAAGGTGGACTGTAAGTACATTAGCACCTAGTTTTTTGAAAGTTGTAATGTATCGGTCTGGATCGACAATCATCAAATGTACATCGATAGTTTTTGTAGCGTGTCTTTTGATGGCTTCCAAAACGGGCATTCCAAAAGAAATATTTGGAACAAAAACGCCGTCCATGATGTCAATGTGAAACCAGTCAGCCTCACTAGCATTAATCATTTCGATATCGCGTTGTAGATTAGCAAAATCAGCGGCTAATACTGATGGAGCAATAAGTGTGTTTTTCATTTTAGTTGTGTTGTGTTTGTTTTTTTGCAAAGGTACAAAATCAAATTTCTTTTTATAGAACCATTTGATTGGCTTTGTTGGATTGTATAAAAAAACTCCGGTTTTTGCCGGAGTTTTTGGTGTTTAAAAGGATTAACCTAAGTATGTTTTTAAGATTTTACTTCTAGAAGTGTGTTTTAATCTGCGGATAGCTTTTTCTTTAATTTGGCGTACACGTTCGCGTGTTAGGTCAAAAGTTTCGCCAATTTCTTCTAAAGTCATTGGGTGTTGATCACCAAGTCCAAAGTATAAACGAACTACATCTGCCTCACGAGGTGTTAATGTTTCTAAAGAACGCTCGATTTCGGTACGCAATGATTCGTGAATTAATTCTCTATCAGGATTTGGAGATTCACCAGAGCGCAATACATCATAAAGGTTAGAATCTTCTCCTTCAACAAGAGGTGCATCCATTGATAAGTGACGGCCGGAGTTTTTCATAGACTCTTTTACGTCATTTACAGTCATATCCAGTTCTTTTGCAATTTCTTCAGCAGAAGGCGGACGCTCATTAGATTGCTCTAATAAAGCATACATTTTGTTGATTTTATTGATAGAACCAATTTTATTTAAAGGCAAACGTACAATACGAGATTGTTCAGCTAAAGCTTGTAAAATAGACTGACGAATCCACCAAACCGCATACGAAATGAATTTAAAACCACGAGTTTCGTCAAAACGTTGAGCCGCTTTAATCAAACCTAAATTTCCTTCATTAATCAAATCAGGAAGTGTTAAACCTTGGTTTTGGTATTGTTTGGCTACTGAAACCACGAAACGTAAATTCGCTTTAGTTAATTTTTCAAGAGCTCTTTGATCTCCAGCTTTGATTCGTTGCGCTAATTCTACTTCTTCGTCAGCAGTAATAAGATCAACTTTACCTATTTCTTGTAAATATTTGTCTAATGATGCGGTTTCACGATTAGTAACCTGCTTGGTAATTTTAAGTTGTCTCATGTTATTGTCTCCTCAAATTTTAATATGTACAAATACTTATACGTAAGGAGTTGTGAATTTGTTACAAAAATTACATTAAAATTTTTAAAAAAATGAAATATTGGTCCTATAATAATTAAATGAAAATCCTATAGCCATAATAGTACAGTTTTAATTCCTTGTTTTCAAACGTTTACTATCAGGAGCTATAGTTTTTCTTTAAAATTAGTTGTATAGGTTATCTTCGTCATCCGTGTTGATTATTTTGTCAATTAGATTTTTGGCGAATTTAATTAGTATCAATAGGCCTAAAATATAAATGAATTTTATTTTATCATAATCTCCCATGTCATTTAGCATTAAGAACAAGCAAAGGATGATTATGGTTAAAGAAAAAAAGATTCCTACCCAAGGATTATTTTTTAATTTTCTATTCAGTAATTGGAGTATTTTTTTCATCTTGACGTTTTATTTTTGATAAAACTAATTGAATTGAATACCTGAATTTTAAAAATTGTTATGAGTGGGTATTTTTATGTCATGAATTGACTTTTATGAGTAGTTGTTTTTTTTTAAGATATGATATTCATCTTTTTCAAGAAATCTTTGTAGGTGTCACTCAAATTTATTTTATGATTTCCTTTTACTATAATAAGATTATCGGCTAGTATAATTTCTTCTATTTTATCGATATTGATGATGAAATTTCGGTGGGTTTGGATAAATTTGTTTTTGTCTAGTAGTTCTAATATTTTAGTTAGAGAAATCTGAATTACAAATTTTTCTTTTTCGGTAATAATATTGCAATAGCGATTTTCGACCTCGATATATAAGATATCGGTTAGAGCCACTTTTTTTAATGATTTTTTCTTTTTTATAAAGAGATATTCTTGGCTAATTACAGTGTCTTGTTCTTCACTCAAAAAAATATTAGGTTGGGCATAGAATTTTTCAACAGCCATTTCTATTGCATATAGGATTTCAAGTTCATTGAAAGGCTTCATTAAGAAACTAAATGGTTTGGTTAATTTAGCTCTTTCAAAAATTTGGCGGTCTTGTGAACTGGTTAAAAAAACAAAAGGTTTAGCCGCATTTGGAATGATATTAATGGTTTCTGCAAAGGTTATCCCTTCTGGTTTGCCATCCAGAAACACATCAATTATAATGATATCAATAGTGTTTTTATAAAATAAATCTAAAGCTTCAGTGTAAGTAGGGGCAATGCCTATCACATTATAATTGTTAGCTACTAATACTTTAGATAAAGCATCGCTTTGAGCTGGGGTGTCTTCTATGATGAGAACATTTATTTGATCCATTATGCTTTTATTTTAGGTAACAAAAGTATCATTTTTGTTCCTTTATTCAATTCGCTTTCTATAGTCAGTGAACCTCCATTTTTCTTAACCATTTGTTTGCACAATTGCATACCTAAACCAGTTCCTATTATTTCGGAGTTTTTTTTCTTAGCCAATAATTCACTATCGCTCAGTAATTCGCTAATGGTATTGGCGCTCATTCCGATACCGTTGTCTTCAATTATACAACGACAAAAGTTTGTTTCAGTATCTTCGGTGTATATTTTTATTAAACCTTTTTCATTCGAAAATTTAATGGCATTATCGAGTAAATTTCTAAGAATAATTTTGAGCGAATCCAAATCTACGTTGATGAAATTGTTTTTAGAAACCCTGTTTTCAAACACAATGGCTTTGTCTGATAGCAAGGCTTTGTAGTTGTATTCAATTTGTTGTACGATAGAATACAAATGCACAGATTCTTTATGAAAATACAATTGTTTGGTTTGTAATAAGGCCCAGTGTAATAGGTTGTCAAGCAAACTATAAGCTCCGTTAGCTATACCACTATTGGTATGTAGGAGTTGGTCTAGTTCATTGTAGTTTTTATTTTCTAAAGATTCTATTAGTTTGGAATTACTTGTTTTTAAAGCATTGACAGAAGAGCGTAAATCATGACTGACAATAGAAAATAATTGATCTTTAGTGGTATTAAGTTCGTTGAGTTTGTTTTTTTGTAAAAGGATAATTTTTTCGTTTTTTATTTTTTGTGCATAAAGATAAGTTCCAATTAATATGAGAATTAATAAAATTATTGAGGAATACAAAAATACGTTTCTTTGGGTGGCTTTTAGTTCGTTTTCGACTTTAAGAACTTTAATTTGTTTTTGCTTTTGAGCGACAGCAAATTTTTTCTCAAAATCAGCAACAGCCCATATTTTGTTTTGATTGTTGAGGGAATCTTTCCATTGTTCTGTTTCTTTTCTATATACTAAAGCTTGTTTGTAGTTGCCTCTGTATTCTTCGACAACAGACATGTTTTTTACAGCAATTGCTTTTTTTTCAAAGTCATTAATATTTTGAGTTACGAAATATGCTTTTTTGAAATAATTATAAGCTAGTTGATTTTTGTCTTGCATGAAATATAAATTAGCAACCATCGTGTAAGCTGAATAGATTCCTTCAATATTTTTTTCTTTTTTTCTTAACGCTAAATTTTTATGAAGATATTCTTGAGCTTTTTTCATTTGATTAAGAAATAGATATGTTAAGCCTAACCCTTCATATATATCAATATTACTATATAAAACATTTACTATTTTTGGTAATTTTTCTACTTTTTTATAGTATATAAGTGCTTGTTCAAATTCTCTTAATTCTAAAGAAGCCTTTCCTAACATTATGTTTTTTAAAGGATAGATTTCTTTGGCATCGGACATTAATAGCGATTCTTTTTTACTTTCTTTATAGAGGCTTTTATTATAGAAAGCGTTACTTCTAAAATAATGGCAATAATCAGCTAATTCTTTATTATTATCTGTGTTTATTTGTTTCATTGAATATACCAAAGTAGAATCCCAATTCTTTTGCATGAAAAAGAATTGGGCTTTTCTGAAGTTGGTTTTAGATTTAAATTTTATTGCTTTTTTTTCAAAAAAATATTTTACAGTTGTATTGGAATATGGTTTTCCCTGTGTAAAAGAAACAAGTGAAAAAAGCAATAGAAAAGAAATAAAAAAATGTTTTTTTTTGAACATTAATTCAATTATATTTTTGTTGTGGTTCCCTTAGAAGTTTCTGGATCAATATCTTTTAAATACGATGTAATACTTGTTATTTCTGTTAAGTTGTCAGAGGAGTAATCCAACTCCATATACCAAACATTTAAACTTACTGGTTTTTCTTCTTGATAGTTGTAATCAAAATACAATTGCAATGAATTGTCAATTTCTTCTGGATTAGGTTCTACCCAAGGTAATTCTTTATCGGCAGCATCAATGTAAAGTGTGACTCTGATTTTTAAAATTTGGTCGCCATTTGCCGGAGTGAATAAATTGGTAGATACTAAAGGTGATAATGGATAACTGGCCTCATTTGCATTTGAAATAATAAAAGGCACTTGGTTTATTTGTGAGATTTGAACAACTTTTAAAGGCATAGTGAGTATTTTTTAAGATTAAAAACAATAAAGATATGTTTTTTATGAGAATTATAGCTAAAAAAATAATTGTCACTTTTTAATCAAAAAAAACCCGTTCGTCAGGGCGAACGGGTTTCCTATAATAAACCTTTAGTAAACTAAGATCTGATTACTCTTGTTTAGCCTCACGTGGAGGACGAGGTACAAGTGCTTTTTTAGACACTTTCTCTTTTTTAGTTTTAGGGTCGATTCCTAAGTATTTTACTTGGAATACATCGCCCATTTTAACTACATCAGCAACGTTTTCGGTACGTTCCCAAGCCAACTCAGATACGTGTAATAAAACTTCGTTTCCTGGAGCAGCAGTATATTCTACAACCGCACCAAAATCTAGCATTTTAACTACTTTTACTTCGTAAGCTTCACCCATTTGAGGTTTGAAAGTGATGGAGTCAATTTTAGCTAATACCGCTTTAATTCCAGCTGGATCAGTTCCTAAAATTTCAACTACACCTTGTTCGTCTACTTCGTTAATAACGATAGTAGTACCTGTTGCTTTTTGTAAATCTTGAATCACTTTTCCACCAGGTCCTATTAATGCTCCAATGTAACTTCCAGGGATAGTTCTAGTGATGATTTTAGGAGCATGAGCCTTAACATCTTCTCTAGGAGCAGCGATAGTTTCAGTTAATTTTCCTAAAATGTGTAAACGTCCATCACGAGCTTGAGCTAAAGCTTGTTCCATAATGTCATAACGCAATCCTTCGATTTTGATGTCCATTTGGCAAGCCGTAATACCGTCTGCAGTTCCGGTTACTTTAAAGTCCATATCTCCTAAGTGATCTTCATCTCCTAAGATATCTGATAATACTGCGAATTTTTCTCCGTCAGTGATTAATCCCATTGCAATTCCAGAAACTGGTTTAACCATTTGAACTCCAGCATCCATTAATGCCATTGTTCCTGCACATACGGTAGCCATAGAAGATGAACCATTCGATTCTAATACTTCAGAAACCACACGGATGGTGTAAGGGCAATCTGCAGGAATCATATTTTTTAAAGCACGTTGTGCTAAGTTTCCGTGTCCAACCTCTCTTCTTGAAGTTCCTCTTAAAGGTTTAGCTTCACCAGTTGAGAATGGAGGGAAGTTGTAGTGTAAGTAGAATTTTTCTTCTCCTTGTTCAGATGGAGAGTCAATTTGGTTAGCCTCTCTTGAAGTTCCAAGAGTAACAGTGGCTAAAGCCTGAGTTTCTCCACGTGTAAATAAAGAAGAACCATGAACTGATGGTAAGTAATCCGTTTCGCACCAGATTGGTCTGATTTCTGTTGTTTTTCTACCGTCTAAACGAAGTCCTTTTTCAAGGATTACGTTACGAACCGCTTCTTTATTTGTTTTGTAGAAATATTTGCCAACTAATCCTGCTAAGTCAGCATTTTCAGCATATTCTTCTTCTGTAAATAGAGCTTTTGCTTCTTCTTTTACAGCAGCAAATTTTTCTCCTCTTTCGCTTTTTCCTGAAGCTTCCTGAGCAATTGCATAGCATTTGTCATAAGCGGCCGCTTTTACTTTTGCGTAAACTGCTTCGTCTTCTACTTCACCTTCGTAAGTTCTGTATTCAGGATTTCCTAATGCAGCTCTTAAACGTTGTTGCGCAAGAATTTGAACTTTGATCGCTTCGTGAGCAAATTTAATTGCTTCAATCATTTCGGCTTCTGAAATCTCTTTCATTTCACCTTCTACCATCGCAACAGAATCCATAGAAGCCCCAATCATCATATCGATGTCTGATTTTTCTAATTCTGCTCTGCTAGGGTTGATAACCAATTTACCATCAATACGTGCAACACGTACTTCAGAAATTAAATTGTAAAATGGAATATCAGATACAGCTAATGCTGCTGATGCTGCTAATCCAGCTAAAGCGTCTGGTATAACGTTGTCGTCATGAGACATTAACTGAATCATTACCTGAGTTTCAGCGTGGTAATCATCTGGGAAAAGTGGACGTAATACACGGTCAACTAAACGCATTGTTAATACTTCGCTGTCGCTTGGACGTGCTTCTCTTTTGAAGAAACCTCCAGGGAAACGACCTGCTGCAGCAAATTTTTCACGGTAATCTACCGTTAATGGTAAAAAGTCAACACCTGGGTTAGCAGTTCTTGCAGATACTGCAGTTGCAAGCAACATACAGTTTCCTAAACGCACTACTACTGAACCGTCAGCTTGTTTGGCTAATTTACCAGTTTCGATTGAGATGCTTCTTCCATCTCCTAAATCGATAATTTCTTGTTTTACTTGTGGAATCATAAATTTTCCTTTGTTTTGGTTATACTACGGACGATAGTTGTGTTGTTGTAGTTGTTGTGTCCAATGAAAAACCAAACTTTTTTTTATTGTTTGAACCTTAAAAATATTAAATAAACGATTAAGGTTTTTTTATTTACAATTAAGCAATTTAGTTTTATTAAGTTTTTTAAATCTTAACTTTCTTAATTTCTTAATGGTTTTAAAATAATTCTGGATGAGAATTATTGAAATATTTTAAAAAACAAAAAGAGGTACTTGCGCACCTCTTTTTTGTATTGATTATTTTCTGATACCCAATACTTTGATGATTTCACGATATCTGTTGATATCTTTCTTTTTCAAGTAGTCAAGCAAAGATCTTCTTTTACCTACTAATTTCACTAGTGAACGCTCAGTGTTGTAATCGTGACGATTTCTTTTTAAGTGCTCAGTCAAGTGGTTGATTCTGAATGAGAACAAAGCGATTTGTCCTTCTGCAGAACCAGTGTTTTCTGCTTTTCCTCCGTGTTGAGCGAAAATTTCCGCTTTTCCTTCTTTAGTTAAATACATGCTAATATTATTTAAATGATTTTTATGTATGTCGTACATTTATTGTAAGACGGCAGCAAAAGTAATACTTTATTTTGAATCGGCAATATTTGCAGTTGTTAATTTAACTTTTTAAAATAATTGAGCTACTTGTTGATTTACAAATTCTAAGAAACGTTCATCTTCAGATGTAAAAGGATCTATTTCATGGCTGTCAATGTCGATTTGTCCTATGTTTATTCCGTTTACAAATAAAGGAACCACAATTTCTGATTTTACGGTAAAACTACAGGCGATGTAATTGTCCTGTGCGGAGACATCGGGAACAACAAAGTTATTGTTAGAAACTGCAACTTGACCGCAAATCCCTTTTCCAAAAGGGATAACCTTATGGTCAGTTGGTGCGCCTACGTAAGGGCCTAAATGTAGTGTTTGTGTTTCATGATTGGCAAAATAGAACCCTACCCAGTTATAATAGGGTACATTTTGATTTAATAATTCACAAATAGCTAAAAGTTTTTCGTCTCTTTTAAGCATTTTGTTTTCAATAATTGAAATTACATTAGGATGTAGTTTTGAAAAATCCATTTTTTAGTTTTTGATTATGACAAAAGTATTTCAAAATAGCATTTGAAAAAGTTATAATTTTGATAAAAATCATAAACTTGAAAAAATACCTCATTCTATATCGTCCCTTTTTGATTTTTTTGACCAAGTTTTTCTTGACTTATCTGGTTTTAACGTTGGTTTATCAAGCCTATTTGTCTAGTTATGATGTCGATTCGGTAGATGTTGTTACTCGTTTTGTAGCTCATAATACCGAACAATTACTTCGGTTTTTTCAAGTTGATTTTTTGGTTCTAAATACTCCTAAAAAAGCTTTAATTTTATTGGAATACAATCAGTTAGTGGTTGCTAAAATGATTGAAGGGTGTAATTCTGTAAGTGTAATTATCTTATTTGTTTCATTTATTGTTGCTTTTTCGGGTAAATTAAAACCAACTTTGTTGTATGTTTTAGGAGGAAGTATTTTTATTTATGCTCTAAATGTGGTTCGAATTGCATTATTGTGTTCTGCTTTGTATTGGTTGCCTCAACATAAAACTATTTTGCATGATGTTGTTTTTCCTCTTTTTATTTATGGGGTAGTTTTTGTTTTGTGGGTAGTTTGGGTCAATAAATTTTCTTTGTATGCAAAATAAATATTTTCCAATAGTAGTAAGGTTGTTTGTTGCTTTCAGCTTATTGCTTTGTTTTGTTTTGGTACGATTTTATGAAAATATCCTGTTTTATGATCCGTTCTTTGACTATTTTAAAAGCGATTTTAATAATTTACCATTGCCCGAGTTTGATACTTTTAAGTTAATTCTAAATTTATTGTTTCGATATAGTTTGAATACGGGAATTTCATTAGGATTAATTTATGTTATTTTCAAAGATCGAATGATGATTCGGTTTTCGGTTTTTTTATATTCAATAGCCTTCGTTTTGTTACTGATAACAATGTTTTTAGTTATCCATATTTATGGTTCTGAAAATAATTTACTGCTTTTTTATGTTCGAAGGTTTCTGATTCAGCCTATTTTTGTTTTACTTTTTATTCCTGGATTTTATTTTCAAAAGCGAAATTCTTAATTTAATTGTGTAACTTTAAGTAAGTTATTGGGTTGGTTAATAAGAAATTATAGCGATATGAAAATAGTTAAGCATTCAGGTGCAGTAGTCGATTTTAATCCGGATAAACTTACAAGCTCTCTTTTGAAATCAGGTGCAGATGTATTTACAGCTGAATCCATTATGAAAGAAATTAGTAATGAGATTTACGATGGTATTTCGACTAAAAATATTTACAAGAAAGCATTTGCTCTTTTAAAAAAACATACTAATTCGCATGCTGCCCGATACAATCTTAGAGCAGCAATAGAAATGTTAGGTCCAGAAGGATTTTATTTTGAAAAATATATTGCCCGACTTTTTGAAGCTGAAAAGTATGAAACCAAGACTAATGTAGTTTTACAAGGCAATTGTGTGATGCATGAGGTGGATATATTGATAAAAAAGAACAATGTAGTTTCGATGGTAGAATGTAAATTTCATGGAGGTAGAGATTCAGCATCTGATGTAAAAGTGCCCTTGTATGTTTTTTCTCGATTTAATGATTTAAGGCATAAAGGTTTTACTTTATTTTCAACTAAAGAAAAAATTTCCAATTGTTGGATTGTAACCAATACTCGCTTTACAGCCGATGCAATTGCTTTTGCGGAGTGTTCTGGGATTAATTTGTTGAGTTGGGATTATCCAGAAAAACGAAGTTTAAAATCCAGAAATAACCACGATTGTTTGTATCCTGTTACTTGTTTGACAACATTAACCAAGGCTGAAAAAGAAAAATTATTATTACTGGATATTATACTAGTCAAGGAATTGATAGGGAATAAAGTTGATTTAAAAGAAATAGGAATTATTTCTGGGCGAATTAACAATGTGTTGAAAGAAGTTGCTGATTTGTGTAAATGTTATTAATGGAAAAAATCACATTATGAAAATTAAATTTATAGGAGCCGCTGGGACTGTAACAGGTTCTAAAACTTTAGTTGAAACTGATGAAGTTCGTTTTTTAGTCGATTGTGGATTGTTTCAAGGAATTAAACCTTTGCGCGAATTGAATTGGGCACCCATTCCAGTTTTGGCATCAACCATTGACTTCGTTTTATTAACTCATGGACATTTAGATCATTGTGGTTGGTTGCCCAGATTAGTTGAACAAGGATTTACGGGTAAAATTTATTGTACAGCTCCCACCTTAGAAATTACCAAATTAATTTTAATCGATAGTGCCAAAATTCAAGAAGAAGATGCTTTGAAAGCCAATCAGAAAAATTCTTCAAAATATGAAATTGCCGAACCATTGTATACTGTGGATCAGGCTAAAAAAGTATTTCCATTACTCACTGTTGTTGCACCTGATACGATTTTGAATTTGGGAGGAGGAATAGAAGCTACTTATTTTTTGGCAGGACATATCATAGGGGCCTGTAGTATCAGTGTTCAGGTAGAAGGGAAAACGCTAGTGTTTTCGGGAGATATCGGACGCAATAATGATGTTTTATTGCATCCACCTGTGAAGCCCCAAAAGGCTGATTTGGTTTTTCTAGAAAGCACCTATGGTGATCGATTGCATCCAGATAACGACCCAAAATTAGAATTAGTCACTCATATCAAAGAAACGTACAAAAAAGGAGGAACGGTTATTATTCCAAGTTTTGCTGTAGAAAGGGCTCAAAGTATTATGTTTTTACTTTGGGAATTGAAGAAAGAAGGAAGGTTGCCTGATATTCCTTTTGTTGTTGATTCGCCAATGGGAGTAGGGGCTTTTGAAGTTTTTTTTAATAATACCAATTGGCATAAACTAAGTCTTGACGATTGTCGGGAAATGAGTAAAATGTTTGTGATTAATTCTGATTATGAAGAAACTTTAGCAGCGATTAATCATAAAGGACCAAAGGTGGTTATTGCTGCAAGCGGAATGATTACAGGAGGCAGAGTTTTAAGTTATTTAGAAAATTATATAGGGATAGCTGAGACAACAATTTTAATTGTAGGTTATCAAGCAGAAGGAACCCGAGGTAGAAAATTAATTGAAGGAGCGAAGTCTATTAAGATTTTTGGCGAATATTATAAAGTGAGAGCTAAAATTGTTGAAATAAAAGGGTTTTCTGCTCATGGGGATCAAGCTGATTTATTGGATTGGCTATCGGAATTGAAAAACAGACCTCAAAAAGTATTTTTAGTTCATGGTGAATCAAACGCTGCAGACGAATTACGAATTAAGATGACAGAACAATACGGATTTAAATGTTCAATTCCGTTAATGGGGCAGGAGTTTGAATTTTAGGTATTAACATTCTTTTGATTTTTTAGTCCGTTTTATTTTTTTACTTTTGCATCATGAAATTAAGAAAATGCATCGGTATGTTTTTGGCTTTCCTACTATTGGTTTCCAATGTAGGTTTAGCATTTGAGGTGCATTACTGTGGTAACAAGATAGCAGATGTTACTATAAAATCTGCGTATTCTACAGTTGAACATTCAAAAAAATGTTGTGCAATTAAGAAAAAAACACTTTCCTGTTGCTCCAATAAGCTTGTTCATTTTCAAAAAAAATCTGATAATGCTACTGTAAAGACATTCTTTTTTCAAGTAGATGCTCCTTTAATTATTACCGAAAATCCTAGTTTTGTTTTTAATACTGTTTCGAATTTTAAAAACAATTCTACTATTTCCTATCAATGCGATGCAAATGCACCGCGATTGTTTAAATTATACCATCAATTTCTTTTTTACGCCTGATTTAAATGTTTGATAGCCAATCGTTTTTAAACGATTACAACCTCTATTTGTGATTTTTTCTCAAATAGTTTTATTTCAACATTTTAAATCATTTTTTTATGCAAAAAAATATCATGTCTTTGGTACTTTTTTTACTAAGCCTTACCTCATTTTCACAAGAAGATTTGAAGGAAGTAAAATTGGTAAAAAAGAAAAAAGGAATTCAAAAATCGTATACCGTAACTTCAAATACTTCATTGATTACCAGTAAAGAACTGCTTAAAGCAGCTTGTTGTAATTTGGCCGAAAGTTTTGAAACAAATCCGTCAATCGATGTCAATTTTTCGGATGCAATAACAGGAACCAAACAAATAAAAATGTTAGGTTTAACAAGTCCTTATTTGATGATAACAGAGGAAAATATTCCTTCTGTAAGAGGGGCTTCTCAGGCTTATGGCTTGTCTTTTACTCCTGGAACTTGGGTCGAAAGTATTCAAGTGACTAAAGGCGCTGGTAGTGTTGTAAATGGTTTTGAAAGTATTTCGGGGCAAATTAATGCCGAACTTCTAAAGCCTGTTAACGATATTCCTTTTTTTCTTAATCTTTATGGGTCTACTGATTCCCGTTTTGAATTGAATACGCATCTTACGAAACAACTTTCAGATAAGTGGGCAACAAGCTTGTTGTTACACGGAAATGCTAGAGTGACTAAAAACGACATGAATAATGACGGTTTTTTAGATGGACCTTTGGGGAATCAAATTAATATAATGAACCGTTATCAGTATAATAACGCCGAAAAAGGCTTGGTTAGTTTTATTAATTTTAGATACATGAACGATAAAAAGCAAGGTGGAGAAGTTGCTTTTGATAAAGATAGAGACAAAGGAACTACTAATTATTGGGGTTCAGAAGTCAATACAGAACGTTTTGATGTTTCTACTAAGATTGGTTATGTTTTTCCAGAAATGCCTTTTCAAAGTATCGGTTTTCAAAATGCTTTTAATAGTCATAATCAAGAATCGTATTATGGATTGAACTTATATAATATCAAGCAAAATAGTTATTATTCGAATTTAATTTTTAATTCTATCATTGGTAACACGATGAATAAGTTTGCTGCAGGTTTGAACTTTACGTACGATAATTATCAAGAATTTGTAAATACCAACGATTATAGTCGAATTGATAATTCGGTAGGAGCATTTTTTGAGTATACCTATGATAACTTAGATAATTTTAGTTTGATTTTAGGAGGTAGAGTTGATAATCATAATCGATTAGGGACTTTCTTTACGCCAAGATTGCATGCACGTTACAATCCTTGGGAAAAAGCCGTGTTTCGTTTTTCGGCTGGTAGAGGAAAACGGTCAGCAAATGTTTTTGCCGAAAATCAACAATTATTTGCTAGTTCAAGAAGGTTTTCATTTTTAGATACTTCAGGCAAAATTTATGGTTTGAATCCAGAAATAGCTTGGAATTATGGGGTGAGTTTTTCTCAGAAATTCGAATTGTTGAATAGAAATGCCGAAGTTGTCCTAGATGTTTATCGAACTGATTTTTCAAATCAAGCCATTGTTGATGTTATGCAAAGTCCACAAGAAGTTTTGTTTTATAATTTAGATGGGAAATCTTTTGCTAACAGTTTACAATTAGAATTTAACTATGAGTTGATTCGTAATTTAAATGTAAGAACAGCGTATAAATTTTATGATACAAAGACGCAGTATTTGTCTGGAAATTTTCAAAGACCTTTTCAAGCAAAACATCGTTTTTTTAGTAATTTAGAGTACGAAACACCAATTACGGAAAAAGGAAAGCAATGGAAAATGGATTATACATTGAATTGGATTGGTCAACAACAATTGCCTACAACGGCAACCAATCCAGAAGCAGATCGATTGCCTGATTTCTCACCAAGTTATGCTTTAATGAATGCGCAGCTTACTCGTGTTTTTTCAGATACATTTGAAGTTTATGTGGGAGGGGAAAATATTGGTAATTACAAACAAATGAAAGCAGTATTAGGAAATGATGATCCTTTTGGAACTAATTTTGATGCTTCTATGTTATATGCGCCAGTTTTTGGACAAATGTATTATGCTGGATTACGATTTAAAATTAAATAATTTAAAAAAGAGAAAGATGAAAAATAGTATTCTCACTATTGCATTTCTAATCATTGGATTGTCGACACAAGCCCAAGTGAAAAAAAATAAAAATTTAAAATATACAACTGAAGTTAATGGTAGTTGTGAGTTGTGTAAAAAAAGAATTGAAAAAGCCGCTTATGCTGTCCCAGGAGTAAAAACTGCCGATTGGAATATTGGTACACATCAATTATCGGTTATTATGAATGAAGAGAAGTGTAATCCGCTTGATTTGATAAAAGCAATCGCTAAAGTAGGTCATGATACTGATGAAGTAAAAGCAACAAAGGAGGATTATGAGAATTTGCATTCTTGTTGTAAATACGATAGAAAGGAGTAGTGCTTGAGTAGTTTTTAGGATTCTAATTTTAAGCTTCTATTTTTCGTTAATAAAACTTTAAAACAAATTCAATAAATTGTGGTTGAGGTAAATTATTGTTACTTTCACGCACAAATAGTATCGCTTAAAATTAGAATAATGAATAACTTTGATTGGAAAAATTTAATTGACCCGCTTTTTTACATCCATTTTGATATAAATGGGGTTAAAATGGGTATCTATATAGTATTGTTTATAGTTTTTGCCGAAACAGGATTGTTTGCTGGTTTCTTTTTGCCAGGCGATAGTTTGTTGTTCTTGGCAGGAATTTACAATCGAGAACTAATCGAAAATATTGTATTCATTGAAAGCGATTTTATTAATGTCACTTTGCTTTCAACATTAGTGGCTATTGCTGGTATTTTAGGAAATATCGTAGGTTACTGGTTTGGTGCTAAGAGTGGTTATTATTTGTACAATCGTCAAGATAGTTTTTGGTTTAAAAAACAATACTTAATTCAATCTAAAGATTTCTTTGAAAGGCATGGAGGAAGAGCGATTATTTTTGCTCGATTTCTACCAATTTTTAGAACTTTCGCACCCATTGTAGCTGGAATTGTTACTATGGACAGAAAAAAGTTTATGTTTTATAATGTATTGAGTTCATTTCTTTGGTCATTTACTTTAATTTTTGCAGGACATTATTTGTATGGCTTTTTGTTAAACAATTATCAAATTGATTTAAAAGAACATATTGAGATTATTGTTATTGGATTAGTGTTTGTTACACTTTCCCCAGTTATACTTAAATTGACAAAGAAAACAAAGCATTCAAAAAACGAAGAATAAAATAGTACTTTTAAAAACTAAGTGTATAAAAAAACCGTCTCATTTACGAGACGGTTTTTTGTTTATCTATGTGGGAAGATATTACATCATTCCTGGCATTCCGCCACCCATTGGCATTCCACCACCTGCATTTTCTTCTTTAACGTCGATTAAAGCACATTCGGTAGTTAAAATCATTCCTGAAACTGATGCTGCATTTTCTAATGCTACACGAGTTACTTTCTTAGGATCGATAATACCTGCTTTTAACATATCAACGTACTCGTTAGTTTTAGCGTTGTATCCAAAGTCACCTTGTCCTTCAGCTACTTTTGCTACTACTACAGAACCTTCAAGACCAGCATTTTCAACGATAGTTCTTAATGGAGCTTCGACAGCACGTGAAACGATTTGGATTCCTGTAGCTTCGTCAGCGTTGTCAGCCACAAGAGTACTTAAAACTGATTTAGCTCTTAAAAGCGCTACACCACCACCAGCAACAATACCTTCTTCAACCGCTGCACGAGTTGCGTGAAGAGCATCATCTACACGGTCTTTTTTCTCTTTCATTTCTACTTCAGAAGCAGCTCCTACATAAAGTACAGCAACTCCACCAGCTAATTTAGCTAAACGCTCTTGTAATTTTTCTTTGTCATAATCAGAAGTTGTAACTTCCATTTGACCTTTGATTTGGTTCACACGGTTTTTGATCATTTCAGCATCACCAGAACCACTTACGATTGTTGTGTTGTCTTTGTCGATAGCTACTCTCTTTGCATTTCCTAACATTTCGATAGTTGTGTTTTCAAGAGTGTATCCTCTTTCTTCAGATATTACAGTTCCACCTGTTAAGATAGCGATATCTTCTAACATTGCTTTTCTTCTGTCTCCAAATCCAGGTGCTTTTACAGCGGCAATTTTCAATGCTCCACGTAATTTGTTTACTACTAAAGTAGAAAGTGCTTCGCCATCTACATCTTCAGCAATAATCAATAATGGTTTTCCTGATTGAGCAACTGGCTCAAGAACTGGTAGTAATTCTTTTAATGAAGAAACTTTTTTATCGTATAATAAAATGTAAGGGCTGTCTAATTCCACTTCCATTTTTTCGGAATTGGTAACAAAATAAGGAGAAAGGTATCCTCTGTCAAATTGCATTCCTTCTACAACATCTACAAATGTGTCAGTTCCTTTAGCTTCTTCAACAGTAATAACTCCTTCTTTACCCACTTTTGCGAAAGCAGTAGCAATTAATTCACCAATAACTTCGTCATTGTTAGCAGAAATAGAAGCGATTTGTTTGATTTTGTCTGAATCGCTACCTACTACTTGAGATTGTTTAGCAAGATCAGTTACGATAGCGTCAACTGCTTTATCGATACCACGTTTTAAGTCCATTGGATTGGCTCCTGCAGCCACGTTTTTCAAACCTTCTTTTACAATAGCTTGTGCTAAAACAGTTGCAGTTGTTGTTCCGTCACCCGCTAAATCATTAGTTTTAGAAGCAACTTCTTTAACCATTTGAGCTCCCATGTTTTCTAGTGGGTCTTTCAATTCAACTTCTTTTGCAACAGAAACACCATCTTTAGTAACAGTTGGTCCTCCAAATGTTTTTCCAATGATTACATTACGACCTTTAGGTCCTAAAGTTACTTTTACTGCATTAGCTAATGCGTCAACTCCACGTTTTAATCCGTCACGTGCTTCAATATCGAATTTTATATCTTTTGCCATTTTTGTTTATTACTTTAAAAATCTTAATACTTTGTACTCAATTCTTAATACTTAATTTTAGATTATTGCAAGAATATCGTCTTCTCTCATAATCAAATAGTCTTTCCCCTCTAATTTTAATTCGGTTCCAGCATATTTACCGTAAAGTACAGTGTCACCTACTTTAACGGTCATTTCATGATCTTTTGTGCCATTTCCAACGGCTACAACGGTTCCTTTTTGTGGTTTTTCTTTGGCAGTATCTGGAATAAAAATCCCTGACGCTGTCTTAGTTTCGGCTGCAACTGGTTCAATCAGAACTCGGTCTGAAAGTGGTTTAATGTTTAATGTCATGATTTTTTATTTTTTTATTGATTAAATTAAATTTTGCTTCTCTATATTCAGAAATTATGCCAGTCGATTTTTTCTGCCATTTTTTCTTAAAAAAAATGCCAGCTTTGACAGGCTGGCATTTTTGTTCTATTTAGATAGTAATTATTTTGCTGAATTTGGCGTAGCTGGTGTCGCCGGAGTTGCAGGAGCAGTTTGTGCTGCAGGTGCTGCGGCTTCAGTGTTTTCAATAATTTTAGATTCGCTATCTCCTAAATTTCCAGTAAAACTTAAGCTAGATAATAGAATCAAAGCGATTAATACGATAGCTAAAGTCCATGTACTTTTATCTAAAAAGTCAGTAGTTTTTTGTACTCCACCTAACATTTGTGATCCACCTATTGAAGATGATAAACCTCCTCCTTTAGGGTTTTGAACCATGATTACTACAATCAGTAGGAAACAAACTATAGTTATTAAAACTAAAAAAATTGAAAATGTGCTCATTATTACTTAATTATTATTTTGTTGTAAAATCTTAATATCCGCTATGCGGTCTGCAAAGAAACTACTTTTTTCTGGATATTTCAAAATTAATATTTCATAAGCTTGAATTGCTTTTTGATATTTTTTTTGTTCTAAATATACCTTGGCTAAAGTTTCGGTCATTAGCGAAGTAGTATCGTCTTTGTTGATGTCTAAAGTAAAGTTCGTAGGAGTTCCTGGTTTGATAGCGGGAATCTTGGGATTGCTCTGAATAAATTTATCAATAATTGCTTCTTTTTTCTTCTTCGAAACATCCTCGTTTTTTGGAGTTGCTGAATTATTATTGGTTTCAGGTTCTCTAATTATTGGTTGTATTCTGGAAAGTTGTAGCCATTCTTGAAACGAATGGGTTTCATTTTTAGAAAATTCTAAAGGTCTACCTAATTCTAATTTTTCTTCTGGAGTACTACTTGTTTCGTCGTATTCAATAGTGTCCAGCGACTTGGTTTCTATTTCAATATCCTGATTAACCGTGTTGAATGATGGCGGAACGATTTCGACACTGTCAATTACGTTAATCGAAAGTAATTCGTTCGCTTTTTTCTCGAATAATTCTTTTTGAATGGCATTAAATTCTTCCGAACTTATGAAATCAAACAATACCGTTCTGTCGGTGGTATGTGCTGCAGTTACTTTTAATGCCGAATTATACTTAAAACTATTTTCGTTATATAAACCTTTTAAACGTAAAGCGCGGGCACTTTGAAAATACGGAAACTCCTCCAATACCTTTTCTAAAGCAAGAGTTTGCTTTTCGGTAATAGTATTGGGTTTGTTGAGTAAATAGGTATAATCGGTTACATTCATAAATTTTATTTGGTTATTTGGTTATTTGTTAAATCGTTTGGGAATGAACAAATAACCGAATCAACATTGATTACCATTTGGCTAATGATTCATTAAAAATATCTTGAGTAATACGTTCAAAAATTTCTTTTAAGGCTGTATTTAACACTGCGCCTTGCAATTGTGTAGTTGCAGGATAGTCGTAATAGAATTCAAATGGTTTTTCAAAATCGTCTGATTCTTTGTTCTTATTGGTAAAACGTACATTGACTCTAATTTTTAAACGGTTTTGGGCAGCTTGTTGGTCGGCAGTGGCTGTCATGGGGCTAATGCGGTAATCGGTGATTTCACCCTCGTAAGTCAAGTCGGCTCCATTTTTAACCAAATTCAAATTCGTTTGATTTTGTAAAATGTCCTGTAGTGTTAATGTAAAAGTTCGGTCAATCCCTGGTTCAACTAAATCAGCATTGTTTTGGAAAAAATTAACCTGAAAGGTTTTGGCATCAATTTTTCCAGTCCCAGTAAAATTGTAAATGCTGCAACCACTCAACATAAAAAGAGTGATTAGTGCAAAAAGTGAAAGTATTTTTTTCATGAAAATAGATAATAAATTCCAATTTTTAAACTCCAAATTCCAATATTCGAAATTCAAAAGTCTGTCAAAGATAGTGAATTTGGAATCGAGCGTTAGCGAACTGGTGGAGCAATTTCGGATTTTAATATTGGTTTTTCTTTTTAAAGGTCGAATTGTTTGATCTTTCGGTAAAGGGTTCGTTCAGAAATTCCTAATTCATCAGCAGCTGCTTTTCTTTTTCCTTTGTTTTTTTCTAAGGACTTTTTGATCATTTCGATTTCTTTTTGCTCTAATCGTAATACTTCCTCTTCTTCAATTGTTTCTGCAAACAAATAATTATCTTCGGGATTTGTGTACGTTTCAGTGTGTGGAGTTGGTGATACAACTGTTGTTACCGCTTGTTCTTCAAATTCGATTTCGTTATCTTCTTTTGTTCCGTAAATTTTTTGAATAAGATTCGGATTGATATCTTGAGCTTTTGCAGCGCCACTTTTCATTAGTTCCAATGTGAGTTTCTTTAAATCATTCAAATCACTTTTCATGTCAAAAAGTACTTTGTATAAAATATCTCTTTCGGTGCTAAAATCACTTTCGCTCTTATTGCTACTAATTACAGATGGTAAATTACTGCCTTCAGTAGGAGGTAAGTACGATTGCAAAGTAGGAGCAGTGATATCGCGATTGGTTTCTAAAACTGAAATTTGTTCGGCTACATTTCGAAGTTGTCTAATGTTTCCACTCCAACGGTATTTTTGCAAAAGCTGAACAGCATTGTCATCTAATTTTAATGGAGGCATTTTGTATTTATGAGCAAAGTCGGCCGCAAATTTTCTAAATAACAAATGGATGTCGTCTTTTCTGTCTCGTAAAGGTGGTAAAGTGATATCCACTGTGCTTAGACGATAATATAAGTCTTCACGGAATTTTCCTTTTTCAATAGCACTGAAAAGATTCACATTGGTTGCCGCAACAATTCGGACATCTGTTTTTTGAACTTGTGATGAACCTACTTTTAAGAATTCTCCATTTTCAAGAATTCTTAATAAACGAACTTGGGTTGTTAGCGGAAGTTCGCCTACTTCGTCTAAGAAAATAGTTCCACCATTGGCTACTTCAAAATACCCTTCACGTGTACTTGTTGCTCCGGTAAAAGCTCCTTTTTCGTGCCCAAAAAGTTCACTGTCAATTGTTCCTTCTGGAATGGCACCACAGTTTACAGCAATGTATTTGCCGTGTTTTCTGTGGGATAATGAATGGATTATTCTAGGGATGTTTTCTTTACCTACACCACTTTCACCAGTAACCAATACTGAAATATCAGTAGGAGCCACTTGAATAGCTTTTTCAATGGCACGATTGAGCTTTGGGTCGTTTCCAATAATCTCAAATCGTTGTTTTATGTTTTGTACTGATTCCATTTCTATTGTTTTTAAAGTGTTCTTTGTTTCTTGTTTTGATTTCTTGATGTTTATCTAAGAGTTCATTTTGAATAAAAGGTACTTTATGGGTTTGTTTGAGTATTGTTTGAAGTTGTTTTTTCTACTTTATCCTTAGGAAAATAGGTCTTCATAATGTAGAAAGTCACTCCAAATCCAAGTATAAAAGTGGCTATTGCAATGAATAGTTGTTTTTTAGTCATTTGTATGTTTTTAATTTGTCATTGCGAGGAACGAAGCAATCACATCCAGTTTGAATTGATTGAAATTCTTTTTTATATCTTTAGTAAGATTGCTTCGTTCCTCGCAATGACATATAGTGATGGGGTTTTTTAATTCATCTCAGAATAACCCACTGCTTCTCCTTTTAATGTTCCGCTGGTGCAGGAAGTGATTTTTACATTCACAAAATCACCAATTTTGTAATTTTCTTTAGGGAATACTACCGTGATATTTTGTGAATTTCTTCCTGAGAATTCTGCTGCCGATTTCTTAGAGATTTTATCAATTAAAACTTCAACTGTTTGACCAATAAATTCCTGACAAGTACTAAGTGAGTGTTTTTGCTGTAAGTCAACAATTTCCTGGAGGCGTCTTAATTTAGTTTCTTCAGGTACGTCATCTTCCATTTTTCTTTCTGCCAAAGTTCCTGGTCTTTCGGAATAGGCAAACATATATCCGTAATTGTATTTTACATATTCCATTAAGCTTAAGGTGTCTTGATGGTCTTCCTCAGTTTCTGTTGGGAAACCAGTAATCATATCTTGAGTGATTGCGCAACCCGGTATGATGTTGTAAATTTTATCAACTAATTCCATGTACTCTTCTCGAGTGTGCAAACGATTCATCTCTTTTAAGATACGGTTGCTTCCTGATTGAACAGGTAAGTGAATGTGTTTGCAAATGTTTGGATATTTAGCAATCACGTGTAAAACACTTTCGTGCATATCCTGAGGATTAGAAGTCGAAAAACGAATTCTCATTTTAGGAAATGCCTGTGCCACCATTTCTAATAATTGGTCGAAATTTACCGCAGTCGCTTTTTGTATTTCAGAGGCTTTGTCGAAATCTTTTTTCAATCCGCCACCATACCATAAATAACTATCTACGTTTTGACCTAAAAGCGTAACCTCTTTAAACCCTTTTTCATACAAGTCTTGAATTTCTGCCATGATACTTTGTGGTTCGCGGCTTCTTTCGCGTCCTCTGGTAAAAGGAACTACACAAAAAGTACACATGTTATCGCAACCACGAGTGATAGAAACCAAAGCGGTAATTCCATTACTCATTAATCGTACAGGAGAAATATCTCCATAGGTTTCTTCTTTAGATAAGATTACGTTTATGGCATCTCTTCCTTCTTCTACTTCTGTTAAAAGATTAGGTAAATCTTTATACGCATCAGGACCTACTACTAAATCGACAATTTTTTCTTGTTCTAAGAATTGACTTTTCAAGCGTTCAGCCATACAGCCTAAAACGCCTACTTTCATTTTCGAATTAATACGTTTTACAGCGTTGTATTTTTCAAGACGTTTGCGGATAGTTTGCTCTGCTTTATCACGAATAGAACAAGTATTAACTAAAACCAAGTCGGCTTCTTCTAAAACTTGAGTCGTGTTGTATCCGTTGCTAGATAAAATCGAAGCAACGATTTCACTGTCCGAAAAATTCATCGCACAGCCATAACTTTCTATGTATAGTTTTTTGTTGTTTTCGGGTTTGTTTTCTAAAACAAGACTTTCACCTTGTTTGCTCTCTTCTATAGTCTTTTCCATTAGTTGTAATTTCAGACTACAAAGATAAGAGAATTCGAATGGATATGACAAGATGTCAGCTAAAGAATTAACAGTAATTTTTGATTTTATTTTTAGCTACTTGTTGATAATGCTATTTCATTTTTAAACGTATAGAAAGTAGGTGTAATCGAACCTATTAATGGCTGTATTGATTGTTAATTTAAGGGGCTAAATGAGCTATTATCTTATTAATGTATAAGTCTCGTTCGTTTAAAAATAAAAAGTAAAGTCTTTGTATTTAAAAAAAATAGATACTTTTGTCTGAGAAAAATAAAGCAATGGCAAAGAATTTAGTAATAGTTGAGTCACCTGCAAAGGCAAAAACGATAGAGAAATTTTTAGGAAGTGATTTTCAAGTAGAATCGAGTTATGGTCATATTGCCGACTTACCTTCAAAGGAAATTGGTGTTGATGTAGAAAATGGATTCTTGCCTAAATATGAAGTTTCTTCGGATAAAAAAGCTTTAGTTAGCAAACTTAAAACGTTATCTAAAAATGCCGAGACGGTTTGGTTAGCAAGTGATGAGGACCGCGAGGGAGAGGCTATTTCTTGGCACTTGGCGGAAGAATTAAAATTAGATAAAAAGAAAACAAAACGAATTGTTTTTCATGAGATTACAAAGAATGCTATTTTAAAAGCTATCGATAATCCTCGTGAAATTGATTATAATTTGGTAAACGCTCAACAAGCGCGTCGTGTTTTAGATCGTTTGGTGGGTTATGAATTATCGCCGGTTTTATGGAGAAAAATTAAAGGTGGACTTTCGGCTGGACGTGTTCAGTCAGTTTCTGTTCGATTGATTGTAGAACGTGAACGCGAAATTCAAGATTTTAAAGCTGTAGCTACTTATTCCGTTGTTGCCGAATTTACAAATGAAGCCGGAAAAACTTTTAAAGCTAAATTGCCTAAAAATTTCAATACTAAAAAAGAAGCTGAAGATTTTTTAAATAAAAATATTGGTTCGACTTATAAAGTAGCTGATTTAGAAACGAAACCAACCAAAAAATCACCTACAGCTCCTTTTACCACTTCGACTTTACAACAAGAAGCGGCTCGTAAATTGTATTTGCCTGTTGGAATTACAATGCAGTTAGCACAACGTTTGTACGAGGCGGGATTGATTACCTACATGAGAACGGATAGTGTGAATTTGTCCAAAGAAGCTATGGATGCGGCTCAGGCTGAAATCATTAAGTCTTATGGGAAGGAGTTTTCTAACCCTAGAACATTTGCTAACAAAAGCAAAGGAGCACAGGAAGCACACGAAGCAATCCGTCCTACAGATATGTCACGTCATACGGTTGATATTGATAGGGATCAAGCTAGGCTTTACGATTTGATTTGGAAAAGAACATTAGCTTCGCAAATGAGTGATGCGCAATTAGAACGTACTAATGTTAAAATTGCAGCAAATAATCATAATGAATTGTTTACTGCTTCAGGAGAAGTATTGCTTTTTGAAGGCTTCTTGAAGGTGTATTTGGAGGGACATGATGACGACGAGGAAGAACAAGAAGGAATGTTGCCTGCTTTGAAAGTGAATGAAAATTTACAAAATAATTTCATTACCGCTACGGAACGTTATTCACGTCCTGCAGCAAGATATACCGAAGCTTCCTTAGTTAAAAAATTAGAAGAATTAGGAATTGGACGTCCTTCAACTTATGCACCTACAATTTCTACAATTATCAATAGAAATTATGTAGAAAAAGGAAATTTAGAAGGTCAGGAACGTAATTATACGCAGCTTACTTTGCAATCTGGAAAAGTAGCAGAGAAGTTGTTAAAAGAAAATACAGGTTCTGATAAAGGAAAGTTAGTGCCAACTGATATCGGTACCATTGTTACGGATTTCTTAGTGAAAAATTTTGGTAATATTTTAGATTATAATTTCACGGCCAAAGTAGAGCAGGATTTTGACGAAATTGCCGAAGGTAATATCGAGTGGGCTAAGATGATGCAGGAGTTTTACGATCAATTTCATCCTACTGTTAAACATGTTGAAGAAAATGCCGATAGAGAAAGTGGAGAGCGCATCTTAGGGGTTGATCCTGTATCTGGAAAACCAGTTTCTGTTCGTTTAGGTAAATTTGGTCCGATGGCGCAAATAGGCGATGCTGAAGATGAAGACAAGAAGTTTGCTAGTTTAATGAAAGAGCAAAATATTGGAAATATCACTTTGGAAGAAGCTTTAAATTTGTTTTTATTGCCAAAATCATTGGGTACGTATAAAGAGGAAGAAGTGGAAGTAAATAACGGTCGTTTTGGTCCTTATGTACGTCATGGAAGTGTTTTTATTTCATTACCAAAAGGCGAAGATCCGCTTGCTGTAACTAAGGAGAGAGCTCAAGAATTAATAGACGAAAAATTAAGAGCAGATGCTCCTATTGCTACTTACAAGGGGGAACCTGTTCAAAAGGGTACAGGGCGTTTTGGTCCGTTTATTAAATGGGATGGCATTTTTATTAATGTGAGTAAAAAATACAATTTTGATAATTTATCTCAGGCTGATATTGAGGAGTTGATTGAGGATAAATTGCAAAAAAATATAGACAAAGTTATTCATAACTGGGTTGAGGAAGGAATTGTTGTAGAAAAAGCAAGATGGGGTCGTTCCGTTATTTTAAAAGGAAAAATCAAAATTGAATTGAGTAAAGATGTTGATGCTTCCAAATTGACTTTGGCTGAAGTTCAAGAAATGATTGCTCAAAAGACACCTGCTAAAAAAGCGCCAGCAAAAAAAGCTCCTGCTAAGAAAGCGGCAACAAAAAAGAAATAATTTATCTTTTCCTTTTAATTCTTGGGAAATAAAAAATAAGAATAAGCAACTATGATAGGATTTGATTTTCTAGAGCCCTTAAATAATGAATTCTTAGCATTTGTAAACTCGCTAAGTACTCAGCAACTAGGAAGTAAAGTGGTTTTTCACACTAAGAACGAATTCCCCGATTTAGATAAAGTTAAAATTGCTTTAATTGGGGTTTTAGAAAATCGCGGAAGTGTTTCATCGAATAGCAGTACAGGTGATTTAAGTATTGTAAGAAAGGAATTGTATCGTTTATTTCCTGGAAATTGGGACATGACAATTGCTGATTTAGGTGATATTTTGCCTGGAAATTCAAAGGAAGATACCTATTTTGCTTTACGCAAAGTAGCCGCTGATTTAATTAAAAAGAAAATAATTCCTGTTATTATCGGAGGTTCTCAGGATTTGACTTATTCCCTGTATCGGGCTTATGATGAATTAGAACAGATGGTGAATTTAGTAGCTATAGATAGTAAATTCGATTTTGGAAAAGAAGATGAGGAGATGTCTAATAATTCTTATTTGAGTCGAATTATTATCGATGAACCTAATAATTTATTTAATTTTTGCAATATTGGTTATCAAACCTATTACAATTCTCAAGAGGAGATTGATTTAATCGAAAAGCTGTTTTTTGATGCTTATCGTCTTGGAGAAGTTTCACACAATATTGCTATTGCAGAACCTGTTTTTAGAGATGCCGATATTGTCAGTTTGGATTTAAATTCTGTTAAATCTTCTGATTCGGGTAATTTCAATTCTTTTGCACCCAATGGTTTTAATGGGAAAGAAATTTGTGCTCTTTCCAGATATGCTGGTATTAGTGATAAAGTAAGCATGTTTGGTGTTTTTAATCATGATAATACGGCACAGGAATCGGTGTTGATTTCACAAATTATTTGGTATTTTATAGAAGGTTATCATTATCGTTCAAATGAATATCCATTTGGAAGCAGAGAAAATTATATAAAATATAGTGTTCTTATAGATGAAGAGACTTTGGTTTTTTATAAAAGCGATCGTACAGATCGTTGGTGGATCGAAATACCATTTGTATCAAATGTTAACAATAAACTAAAAAGAAATACGTTATTACCTTGTTCACATGAAGAATATCTAGCTGCATGTAACCAAGAATTACCAGAAAGATGGTGGAAGGCACAAAGGAAAAATCTTTTGTAAAAGATTTATTGAAAAATAAAACCTACAAAATAGATGTAAAAGTGTACTTTATCGGATATTTTTAGCATTTTATCGATAAAATATTTTTTTTATAATTTATTTAACTCTAATTTTGGAGTGGCTATTTAAATATAAAAAAAAATATTGTTTTATTAATAAATAATAAATAGGTTTACATAGGTTTACAAACGAAAAAAATAAAGAATATATAACCCGAATTTATATGAAGAAGTTCATTGCGTTTGCGGCAATTTTGTCACTTTTAATTAGCTGTGGGAAATCGAGTGATAAAGGAGAATTGGTCGGTGTTAAAGGTGCAAAATGGCATCCGGAGAAACCCTATGGAATGACTTTAGTTCCAGGAGGTGCTTATATCATGGGTAAATCTGATGAAGATGTTGCTGGTGTTCAAGATGCTAAAACAATGACAGTAACTGTTCGTTCGTTTTACATGGATGAAACAGAAATTACTAACAGTGAATACCGTCAGTTTGTAGAATGGGTAAAAGATTCTACAATCAGAATGAAGTTGGCTATTTTAGCTGATGAACAAGGAGTAAAGGCTGGAGATGGTAAAGATAAAAAAACAGGTAGTATTGGTGATTTTGCTTTTAATGATGCTGATCCCGAAAAAATGTCTGCTTATGATAAATACATGTATGACAATTATTATAGTATCGGTACTGCTGAAGACCCATATGCTGGAAGAAAATTGAATAAAAAAGTAAAATTAATTAAAGATCCACAACAGTATCCAGATGAATATTACGTTGAAGTAATGGATTCTATGTATATTCCTTTAGAAGAGGCCTATAATGGTTTGAGAACCATTGATGTTGAAAAGTTGAAATTCCGTTATTCTTGGATGGATATTCAAGCAGCAGCTAAAGCAAAAGTGGGTAAGAGAAAAGACTTTATCAGAAATGAAGAAGTAAAAGTATATCCAGATACTACAGTATGGATTAAGGATTTTGCTTATTCGTACAATGAACCAATGCACAACGATTATTTTTGGCACAAAGCCTATGGAGAATATCCTGTTGTAGGTGTAAAATGGACACAAGCAAAAGCTTTTTGCGCTTGGAGAACCTTAAATAAAAACAGTTATATCAAATCTAAAAAAACGGGTCGTGACTTGATTAATAATTTTAGATTGCCTACTGAAGCAGAATGGGAATATGCCGCTCGTGGGGGGCTGGAATCGGCTACTTATCCATGGGGAGGACCTTATACTAAAAATGACAGAGGTTGTTTCTTGGCTAACTTCAAGCCTAATAGAGGAGATTATGCCGCTGATCAAGCCTTATATACTGTTGAAGCAAAATCGTACGAGCCTAATGGTTACAACTTATATAACATGGCTGGTAATGTTTCTGAATGGACGGATTCTTCTTATGATCCAAATGCTTACGAATATGTATCTACAATGAACCCTAATGTTTTAGATGCTTCTAATAAAAGAAAAGTAGTTCGTGGTGGATCTTGGAAAGATGTTTCCTATTTCTTGCAAGTTAGTACTCGTGATTTTGAATATGCAGATTCAGCTAGAAGTTTTATCGGATTTAGAACTGTTCAAGATTACATGGGAGTTAATAATACTGGAAATACAACTACTAGAAGAGCGAATAGAAATCGATAAAAAAAACCTACACACTAACTATTAAAAATTAACATTATGGCATTACTAGGAAAAAAAGCAATGAATTTTGCATACGGTATGGGAGCAGCAGTAGTAATTGTTGGAGCTCTTTTTAAAATTACTCACTTTGAAATTGGACCATTAACAGGGACATTGATGCTTTCAATTGGATTGTTAACAGAGGCTTTTATTTTTGCGCTTTCGGCTTTTGAACCCGTAGAAAATGAATTAGACTGGACCTTAGTGTATCCTGAATTGGCGAATGGAACTCCTAATCCAAATAAAAAACCAAAAGCGGAATCAACATCAGAAGCGCAAGGATTGTTATCTCAAAAATTAGATAACATGCTTAAAGAAGCTAAAATTGATGGTGAATTAATGGCAAGCTTAGGAAATAGCATTAAAAATTTCGAATCAGCTGCAAAAGGTATTGCTCCAGCTGCTGACGGAATTGCTGCTACAAAAAAATATAGTGACGAATTGTCTATGGCTGCTGCTCAAATGGAAGCTTTAAACAGTTTGTACAAAGTACAATTAGAAAGTGCTTCTAGAAATGCTGAAGCTAACAAAGAAATTGCTGAAAATGCAGCTCAATTAAAAGAGCAAATGCAATCTATGACGGCAAACATTTCTTCATTGAACCAAGTTTATGGTGGTATGCTTTCTGCAATGAGCAATAAAGGATAATAATTAAGTTTGAAGACTATTTAAAAAAACTACCCCACAACTAATTATTAGAAAATATGGCAGGAGGAAAACTTACCCCTAGACAGAAGATGATTAACCTGATGTATTTGGTTTTCATCGCTATGTTGGCAATGAATGTTTCGAAAGAAGTAATATCAGGTTTCGGATTAATGAACGAAAAATTTGAAAGTTCAAATGCTAGTTCAAAACAAACCAATGATCAAATGTTAGCTGCGCTTGATAGCAAAGCAGCAGAGGCGAAAGGAGAATTTGCTGTAGCATCAGCAACAGCTCATAAAGTAAAAACAATTATGGACAACTTTTACAACTATATCAACTCTTTAAAAGAGCAAGCTACTAAAGGTTTTGAAACGAATCCAGAAACAGGAAAATTACCTTATGAAGACATGGATAAAGGTGATAATGTTGATGATTGGTTTACAGGAGAAGGTTATTCTAAAAAAGGAAAAGAAATTGTTGCAACTATAGAAAAGTACAAAGCGGATATTAAAGCCACTTTAGGTACAGAAAAAAAATACAGTGGAATTATTAAAGAGGTAGAGGAGAAATTCGACCTTTCAGATGTTAAAAACAAAGAAGGTTTAAAAGATAAATATTTGTCTTACCACTTCAAAGGTTTTCCGGCTATTGCTACTGTTGCAAAACTTTCTTCTTGGCAAAATGATATTAACAAAGTAGAGTCTGATGTATATAGTATTGCTTTAGGTAAAGCTGCGGTTGAAGCAGCTTCTTACAGTAATTATCAAGCTATTGTAGTTTTAGACAAAAATGCTTATTTTCAAGGAGAGCAAGTTACAGGAAAAGTAGTTTTAGGTCGTTACGATGAAAATACTAAACCATCTGGTTTCTCAGGTCCTGGTAAAATTGTTAACGGTCAAGCTATGATTTCATTAACTGCAGGTGGTGTTGGAGAACAAACAATTGGTGGTCAATTTACTTTTACAGAAGATGGAAAAACGATTCCTTTGAAATTCTCAGGGAAATATGTAGTTGTTCCTAAGCCAAATTCAGCGACTATTTCTGCGGATAAAATGAACGTAGTGTATAGAGGAGTTACAAATCCAATCTCTGTATCTTTTGCAGGAATTTCAGATAAAGATGTTAATGCATCTGCTCCAGGATTGGTTAAAGTTGGAAATGGAAAATACAATATGAGCCCGCAAGGAGGAAACGAAGTGGTGGTTAACGTTACTGGAAAATTACCAAATGGGCAAACAGTTTCTGATAAAAAAGTATTCAGAATTAAAGGAATTCCTGGACCAACAGGTACCATCAGAGGAGAATCAGGTGTGGTAAAAGGTCCTAAATCTAACCTTGAAATTGCTACTATTGGTGCTAAATTAGTAGATTTTGATTTTGATGTTAATTTAGAAGTTGTTGGATTTAATTTAAAAGTCACTGGTCAGCCTACTGTAGTTGTTCCGGGTAACAAATTAAATGCACAATGTAAATCAGTTTTGTCTAAAGCAGGAAGAGGTGACCAAGTTACTATTTCTGAAATCAAAACTAAATTAGTAGGTGCTGGTAGTTATTTATTACCAAGAACAGCTCCAGTAATTTTTGAAATTCAATAAAAAATACTTTTTACCCAGAAGTTTAAATCAATTCTTATTAATGATACTATGATGAATATGAGAAATTTTTTGATAATGGCAATCGCTTTAATTGGAGGAGTAGCTTCTTATGCACAGTCTAATTTGTTGAATGCTAGAATTCCTGAAGAAATTGGTTTAAAAACTAAGGCACAGCAAATCTCAGATAACGATAAACCTTTGGCTTATGGTTATGTGCATGATAGAGATGTTTTGATGGGTAAAATGGTTTGGGAAATTATTGATTTAAGTGAACGAATTAACTTTCCACTTTATTTTCCAATAGATACTGCAAACATTGGTTCGGACAGACGTTCCTTGTATGATGTTTTGACCAGAGCTATTAAAGAAGAACGTATCACTGAGGTTTATGCGGATAGTTATTTTAATACTAAAAAGACCTATAAAGATATTCAAGCTTCTTTAAGTAGAATTGATACTACAGATGCGGGTAGAGAGCAAATTAATGCTGGACAAAAAGTATCTGAAGAATACATTATGAGATCTGATTTAACAGCTCAAGATGTTATGCAATATAAGATTAAAGGTTTCTGGTATTTTGATAAACGTCAAAGCGAATTAAAGTACCGTCTTTTAGCTATCTGTCCTGTAACACCTGATGTGTACACGATGAATAGTGAGGAGAAAGATTATATTGAATTATTTTGGATTTTCTTCCCTGATGCTAGAGAGGTTTTGCATGAAGCCAAATCTTTCAACAATAAAAATTCGGCAATGCCAATTTCTTTTGATCAAATTCTTAATGCTAGACGTTTCAATAGCGTAATATACAAAGAAGAAAATGTATATGGCGATAGAGAAATTAAAGAATACATGAAAGATAATGCTCAAAATCAATTGTTAGAAGCAGAGCGTGTTAAGGAGAAAATTCGTGATTTTGAATCGGATATGTGGAATTATTAATTTCCATTCTAACTTATATAAAAACTCTTACCTGATGGTAGGAGTTTTTTGTTTTATGTATTTTTGTCCTTTATTTGAAAATGATGATCGATTATTTAATTGTAGGTTGTGGATTAGCTGGAATTTCTTTTGCTGAAGTAGCTTTAGCTAATGACAAAAATATTTTGGTTTTAAGTGATGAATCTCAAAATTCATCCAAAATTGCAGGAGGATTGTACAATCCTGTTATTTTAAAGCGTTTTAGTGAAGTTTGGCAGGCTCAGGAACAATTGGAATTAATGAATCAATTTTACGCTCATTTGAAGCTCAAAATTCCAGTGACGGTTGATTTTAAAAAGCCTATTTTGCGTAAATTCTTTTCTATTGAAGAACAGAATAATTGGTTTGCCGCATCTGATAAACCCGCTTTGGCTCCTTTTTTGTCCAATACCATCATCACAAAAAAGTATGTAGGTATTGACTCGCCTTTTGATTATGGCGAAGTTTTGCATACGGGTTATGTAGATACAGCCTCTTTATTGGAACAATACAAGTCGTATTTAATTAAAGAACAGTTTTTATTGCAAGAAACTTTCGATTATCAGGCTTTAGAAATACTTTCTGATGGTATTCGATATAAACATATTGAAGCCAAACATATCATTTTTGCCGAGGGTTTTGGTTTGCATGCCAATCCTTTTTTTAATCATTTGCCTTTGGATGGAACCAAAGGCGAATTATTTATTATAAAAGCGCCCGATTTGGATTTGGATGTAATTGTGAATACCAGTGTGTTTATACTTCCGTTGGGAGATGGTTTATTTAAAGTAGGAGCAACGTACAATTGGAAAGACAAAACCGATTTGCCAACTGAAGAAGGTAAACAAGAATTGGTAGAGCGTATCAAGGAAATTATCAATTGCGATTTCGAAATCGTATCTCATTTTGCAGGTGTTCGACCTACAGTAAGAGATCGAAGACCTATAGTAGGTACAGATCCTAGTAGTAACTCTATCCATGTATTAAATGGTTTAGGTACTAGAGGAGTGATGCTTGGTCCTGCAATGGCAAAAGCTTTATTTGAAAATATAGAAAAAGGAATTCCTTTACCTAAAGAAATAAATAGTAGCCGATTTGTAAAACGAAAAAGATAGTTAGGCTTTGTAATTGGGGTCATAGTGCACAAACATATTGATGTATATGTTTCTTGACCACCTTAATACTAAAGTGCCCAGTACAGTAAGTGTAGCAACAATAGCTATAAATGCTGTTTTGATAGACGCCCCAAGAAAAACATAAGAAATAATAAACGTGGCGATTCCTATCGCTACATTTAACGCATAACTTACGTACATAGCTCCATAGAAAAAGGATGGTTCTATTTGATATACAAAACCACAATGGGAACATTTAGGGTTCATTTTTAAAACCTTAGTGATATTAAATGGATTTTTGTCTTCATACATGCTTTCATTTTGGCATTTCGGACAAGTTCCTGTTAAAATACTATTTAGTTTGGATCCTTTTTTTAACATTTGCAAAAATTTTTAGTAAAGGTACATTTTTAGTGAAAGTACCAATGTAACAATAGTCACAAAAATATGCTTAATATTCACAATTTATCGGTTTCTTTTGGTGGTACTTATTTGTTTGAAGAAGTAACCTTTCGATTAGGAGCTGGAGATAGAGTTGGTTTGGTTGGAAAAAATGGTGCCGGAAAATCGACCATGTTAAAAATGCTGGCCGGTGATTTCAAACCTGATTCAGGAGTGATTTCTCAGGAGAAAGATATCCGCATGGGATTCCTGCGTCAGGATATTGATTTTGAAAGAGGAAGAACGGTTCTTGAGGAAGCTTATGAAGCTTTTACCGAAATTAAAATTGTAGAAAAAAAATTAGAAGAAATCAATCATCAATTGGTCACCCGTACCGATTATGAAAGTGAAGAGTATGGAAAAATCATCGAAGATCTATCCGATTACACTCATCGTTTTGAATTACTAGGTGGTTATAACTATGTGGGCGATACCGAGAAAATTCTTTTAGGTTTAGGTTTTAAAAGAGAGGTTTTCAACAATCAAACGGAGACTTTTTCGGGTGGATGGAGAATGCGTATCGAGTTGGCTAAATTATTATTGCAAAATAACGATGTGTTATTACTGGATGAGCCTACGAACCACTTGGATATCGAAAGTATCATTTGGTTAGAAAACTTCCTTCGTAATTATCCAGGAGTTGTGGTGATTGTATCGCACGATAAAATGTTCTTAGATAATGTGACTAATCGAACTATCGAAATTTCGCTTGGAAAAGCTTATGATTTCAACAAGCCGTATTCGCAATATTTGGAATTGCGTGAGGAGCTTCGTGAAAAACAATTGGCTACACAAAAAAACCAACAAAAAAAGATTGAAGAGACTCAGAAGTTAATTGACAGATTCCGTTATAGTGCGACCAAATCTTCGATGGCGCAATCTTTAATTAAAAAATTAGATAAGGTGGAGCGTATCGAAGTAGATGAAGATGATAATTCGGTTATGAATATTTCGTTTCCAGTTTCCAAAGAACCTGGAAAAGTAGTTATCGAAGCCGAAAATGTAACGAAAGCTTACGGCGATAAAACCATTTTAAAAGACATTTCTTTGTTGGTAGAACGTGGAAGCAAGATTGCATTTGTGGGGCAAAATGGTCAGGGTAAATCGACTTTTATCAAAGCCTTGGTTAACGAATTTGAATACGAAGGAACTATCAAATTAGGTCATAATGTACAATTAGGTTATTTTGCTCAAAATCAAGCCGAATATTTAGATGGGGAAATCACTTTGTTGCAAACGATGGAAGATGCTGCATTAGATAGCAATCGTTCAAAAGTGCGCGATATGCTAGGTTCTTTCCTGTTTCGTGGTGATGATGTAGAGAAAAAAGTAAAAGTGCTTTCCGGAGGTGAAAGAAACCGTTTGGCTTTGTGTAAACTGTTGTTACAACCTATCAATGTGTTGTTGATGGATGAGCCTACGAACCACTTGGACATTAAGTCTAAAAACGTATTGAAAGCCGCTTTGCAAAAATTTGGCGGAACTTTATTGCTGGTTTCTCACGATAGGGATTTCTTGCAAGGCATGTCAAATATTGTATATGAATTCAAAGACCAAAAAATCAAAGAATATTTAGGAGATATCAACTTTTTCCTGGAACAACGCAATATGGAAAACATGCGTGAAGTAGAGAAAAAAGAAGTGGTGAAAACTGCGGCACCTAAAGAGAATAAGAAAGTCTCTTACGAAGACCAAAAGAAAGGGAAAACCCTTCAAAACCGTTTAAGCAAAATTGAAAGCCAAATCAGTCAATTGGAAAAAGACATTCAAAACGACGATAAAATGTTGGCTTCTAATTACGACAAACACATCGAAGATGCTGCTTTTTTTATAGCTTATAATAAAAAGAAAGCAGATTTGGACCAGCTGTTATCAGACTGGGAAGTTGTTCAGGAAGAAATAGATAATTTGTAAAAAAATAGGCTTAATTTATTAAGCCTATTTTTTTTGAATGTGCTATCGCTTCTTTACTTTTTTTGAAATAACAAACTTCTACGGAAAGACTTTCTAAATTTTGAAGGGTTTTTATCACTTTAGCTTTTTTGTGTTCTGCAGTTTGCCTAATGTAAATGGCTTGAATCGTTAAAGGGAAAATTTTTGCAATGGCTTCATACAAATAAGGATCTTCCTGTGAATCATCGCCTATGAGTACATATTTTAAATTGGGATAAAACTCCAAAATGTGTTTAATTTTCTCGAATTTATGATTGTGTCCACCTCTTCCGGTCCAGAAAAACTGCGACAAACTCGTTTTTATATCTTTCAATAATAAAACTGCTTTCGGTAAATGATGAATTTCTGTGAATTTTACGATAAAACGATACAAATTCCATTCGCTGCTGGAAACATAAAAAAAGGTATTGAGTTCCTGATGACCGTCTCTTCCGGATTGGCTTAAAGCTTGATAGTGTATGGTTACATCTTCAAATATTTTACGTCGGTTGACATTCTTGAACAAAAGGTTATAGAGCTTTCGTAAAGGATTTAAAGTGTAGGAAACTAAGAAAGTATCATCTATATCTGAAATAATGCCTAAATGGTCAATTTTTGGCCTGATATAAGTTTCTTTTTCCATAATTGTTTTGCCTTTGTAATTCAAACTCACCTCATATTCCACCCAGCCATAATCGGTTTGATTTAGGGGGATGCAAAATTTAAAATAACCATCTTTAAGTGTTCGTGTATGAATTGTATTATCGTTGTGTTTTAAATAAATATCGGCATTGGGCCAGGTTTTCATTCGGTACATACCAATAATGGAACTAGCATTTTTAAAGTTCTTATCCTGAAAATCGTATTCTACTTTTTTTGTTGGTTGAAAGACATGCCCCATTACGATGAGTTCCTGTTCATTAGCATATCCTCGATAAAGTTTAATTATTGGTTTCATTTGTAGCTTTCTGTTTGCTTTTCAAAATTTTAGGCAATCATTTTGTCTCTGGTGGTCTGGTTTTTCAAAATCAGGCCGATTTCATTTCTGTTCTTTCTTTTGTAGTATATTCTAAATTACTTAATTTTAAAGTAAAATAGAAGTAAAAATGCAGAAAAATAATGTTATGATGGTAGTAAACCCTATATCAGGCGGGGTGGACAAATGGGATTTGATTGAGGAAGTTAAACATTATGCAGAAAATTTAAATCTTAATTTTTATTGTTTTGAGACAACAGGTGTAAATGATTTGCAAAATATTAAAGACTATTATGCAAAATATCAACCCGATAGAGTACTTATTGCTGGTGGTGACGGAACTATAAAATTAGTTGCCGAAGCCTTAGAAAATGAGGATGTTTTATTAGGTATTTTACCTGTAGGTTCGGCTAATGGTTTAGCTACCGATTTAGGTTTGATTAAATCCCAAGAAGAAAATATTGCAATTGCATTTCAAGATTATTTTGTTGTAATTGATTTTATCAGAATTAATAATAAAATGTGTTTGCATTTAAGTGATATTGGTCTAAATGCCGATTTGATTAAAAATTACGAAAAAAGTCCTTTAAGAGGAAAATTAGGGTATGCCCTGCAAATTTTCAAAACAGTATCACGCTTGCGAAAATCATTTCAGGTTCATATAAAAACTTCGGATCAATTAATTGAAACCAAAGCTCAGATGATTGTGATAGCCAATTCGCAAAAGTATGGAACAGGAGTTATGATAAATCCCATTGGAATCATGGGTGATGGTAAATTTGAATTGATTGTTTTAAAAAAATTAAGTTTGAGTGTTTTTTGGAAAATTATTAGAGGCCAAATAACCGTTTCTTCCAAGGATATTACCGTAATTTCTACTGAAAAAGCGATGATACAAATCAATAAGCCAATTAGTTTTCAAATTGATGGTGAATTTTATGGTAAAGAATCTAATTTAGACGTTCAAATTAAAACTAGAAAGTTAAAAGTCGCTATGCTAAAAGTGTAAGCTTGTTATTTGAAAGGATTTCGCTCTTGCCATTCTAATTTAGGTTCAAAATATTTGAATGTTTTTGCAACGAATGCATTCAAAATAGGATTATTATGTTTGATTAATCCAAAAGTGTCAACTGCTTTTGCGCCAACAGAACTTTTAATTTCTAAAGCCGTTCTTGCAAAAATAATTCGCTTGTATTTTTTATTGATAGAGTAGCCTATCATATCATAAAGCATGTTGAGATAGAGCATTTTCTCTTTTTGGTACTTATCATCATATCCTAAGAAATAGGTGTCTATATCATTACCATTTTTTATTAAAGTGTTGAATCCGATTAATTTATTATTTTCAAAATAGCCATAGAATAAAAAATGATCTTTTAAGTTTTTCTTGAAAATTTCAAAATGATTTTCAACGAGATAAAAGGTGTTAAAAGCAGCTTTTTTAGCAACATTCATATACAAATTATGAATTTCTGTTTGATACTTTTGAATTTCAGTCAGACTCATTTTTTGTTTGTGTAAGGAATCTGATTTTTTTCGGGCTCGTTTGAATTGATCTCGGTATTTCTTGGTTTTATCGGCAATATAATCATCAAATGTTTCCCAGGAATGTTTGATGTTAAAAATCATATTGGGTTGGGTGGAAAAACGATAAAAAGAATCGAATTCGGGAAGGTTAAAGTTTGTAATTTCAGTTTCTGAAAAATCTTTGAATATTGTTAAATGAGGTTTTTTTCCTTTTTTTTGATATTTCTTTTCTAAAGCGTTTGCTACTTCTTTTAATAGTTTGAATAGCGATTTATTCTGTTTTTTTTCAATAAAAGCGATTCCATTTTGTCCTGTTAGCATGTTGTTGCCTAGAATAAGTACTCTGGAGCCAAAACGTTTAAAAACAAAATTTCTAATCTTTGTACGTAGGCAATGATCTCTTTCACCAAAAGAAGGAATTTGACTCAAATCAAGAAACTGGGATACACATATCCCAATAAGTTCCTTTTCCTGAAATAAACCTATAAAACAGCAATCCATGTTTTGAGGCGCCGCTGTTTCTAAGATTTGCAGATATTCTTTTGATAAAAAAATATTTTTCTTTGCCAAGTGATTCCAATCCTCAGGAACGTCTTGAACAGTAGTGTAAATCTTAAATGAAAGTTTTGATTGCAATTTTAGAAAAAGTATTAGAGCACTAAGGTACTATTTTAACTATAGTAGAATTATTAAACTCGTATTTTTTTATACTTTTAAATAAAAAAATAATTGATGAGTGCATACAACGAAAAAACAGCCGAATCGCTTTTGTCTGAATTAGATAATTGGAACTTTTTTAAAGATGGAATAGAGAAAGAATTTCTATTCAAGGATTTTAATCAAGCGCTCGCCTTTATTGTTCAATTAGGAATGTTAGCAGAAAAGCACAATCATCATCCTGAATTGCACAACATTTATAATAGGGTTTCTGTCCGGTTAACCACACATGATGCCAATGGGGTTACATTTAAAGATTTTGATTTAGCAAAAGCAATAGATAAATTGTTTTAGAACGAAAACTCCTCTCTTGGTTATAGTAGGAGAGGAGTTCGTTTTTTTATTGCCAAGCGCAAATAATCCCTCCCATAATTGTAAAATTTACGGTCCAATAACCTGCATTTACAAAAGTATATTTCCAGCTTTTTCTTTCAAATAGTGAGTTGATGGCTATCATAGGAAATGCAAAGAAAAGACCTGTTAAAAAACCATGTAATGCTCCGTGTTTGAAGGTTCTGAAAGCGGTACCATAATCGGCCATAAAAGCGGCATAGGAAGGTTTAATGTCTTTTGCACCACCGCCACCTATCATACCAAAAGCGCCTGTTTGGTGAACTGCTAAATTTTGTAGTATTAAAGAAATTAAAAAAGCAAAGAAAACTGAAAGTCCAAAAATGGCAAGCATATTTGCTCCTTTCATTTTTTCTTCAGTTAAACCAGCTTCCCGCATCCAAATTGATCCAAACACTTTTGGGTTATACCATATAAATCCAACAATTAATGTTGAAAATGCTGCCGTTACAAGTGCTAATAAATTAAATTCCATAATGTTTTGGTTTTTAGGTTAATAAATCAAATATAGAAAAATATATTCATTGAGCAATTTGTTTTAAAACCTGTAGGGTTATTACATTAAAAAACATCCACAGTGTGCATTTTGTCGATTATTTTGTGTTTTTAATCGATAATTGTATTACTTTTACCAGTGTAAATAAAATCAAAGTTTATGAAAAATATAATTACTTCTTTTTTGATTCTTCTGTCGACTATAACAATGGTTGCAAATGAAACACTAACTGATAAAGAGATTTTGGTTAAATTATATGAAGCAACTGATGGTGGACATTGGAAAACGAAATGGGATTTGAACCAACCGATGACTACTTGGTCTGGAGTGAAAGTTGTAGGTGATAAAGTAGTTTCTTTAAACTTACAGGATAATAATTTGCATGGACAACTTCCAGTTGAGTTAGGTAATTTGTTTCAATTACAAGAGTTGAATTTACACAAAAATCAATTGGCAGGAAGTATACCAACTTCGTTAGGTAATTTAAAAGAACTTAAACTTTTAGATTTGTCATTTAATAGCTTTTCAGGAGCCATCCCAGCTTCTTTATGTAACTTGACTAATTTGAAAAAGTTAGAATTATACATGAATAGATTAACGGGTGTTTTACCAACTAATCTAGGTGATTTACAAAATTTAGAGACGTTTGCTGTTTTTAATAATGAAATTGAAGGAACCATTCCAACTTCTTTTTATCAAATGAAGTCTTTAAAAACGGTTTTATTAAACAGTAATAAGTTGAGTGGTACATTGAGTCCAGATGTGGCTAATTTGACTCAATTGACTAATTTGAGTTTGTTTGAAAATAACTTTCAAGGTCAAGTTCCTTTGGCTATAGAAAAATTAAATAATTTGAAAGAAATGAATATTTCTTATAATAAATTCAATGGTTTAGTTACACAAAAGTTAGCTATGCTAGATACCCTTAATATGACTATGATTAATGAACAAGGGGTAGCTTATTTAATGAATGTAGCAGTAGATGTGGATACAAGACCTATAGTTTCTGAAGAATAATTTTTTTGGTTAGAAAATTGTTTTTTTATTAAGTTAGTTTTATAATACGTTTAGTGTTTGGAAACCTGTGATTAACGTCACAGGTTTTTTATTTGTAGAATTGTTTGTAGTAGATGGATTTAATTTATCGAGCTTAATCTACAGTTGATTTCAAATAAAAAGCTGTTTGAAAAAAATCAAACAGCTTTTAAAAACAATTTAAATATGAAATTTAATTAGAATTTCCACCTTACAAAGGCTTCCATTGCAGCATAGGTTGCTAATCCTAGTTTGTTGTACAATTGGGCTGTTTCACTATTTCTATCCTCAGCTCTTTGCCAGAATTCTCGAGCGTCACTTCCTTGGAAAACTACACCGTCTTTTTGTGATTGATGTTTAAAAATACCATGTCTTTTGGCTAAAACTTGATCAGGACTCATTGGTACTGCCATTTCAATTTCATCAATTCCCCATTCTTGCCAAGCACCTCTATAAAGCCAAATCCAACAGTCGTTCATGAATTCTTTTTCTTTTAAATTTTTTGCGGCTTCAAATACAGCATCAAGGCACACTTTGTGTGTTCCATGGGGGTCAGCTAGGTCTCCTGCGGCATATATTTGGTGAGGTTTGATCTTTTCAATAAGATCCATTGTAATTTGGATATCTTCTTTACCAAGTGGTTTTTTCTCAATAGTACCTGTTTCATAAAATGGAAGTTCCATGAAATGAATTTGACTATCGGGTAGGCCTACAAAATAGCTAGTTGCTCTTGCTTCTCCTTTTCGAATTAAACCTTTAATGTATCGAACTTCCGGTATGTCAATTTCACTATCTTTTTTGTTTTTTAAGAAAGCAGTAGCTTTTTCATAAATTTCTTCAGCTTCAGTACTTTTTATGCCAAATTTTTCATTGTAATCAATTACAAAGTTTGCAAAACGAAGTGCTTCATCATCTGCAACTGCTATGTTTCCTGAAGTTTGGTAGGCAACATGAACTTCATGTCCTTGTTCTTGTAATCGCATAAATGTACCTCCCATACTGATGATATCATCATCTGGATGCGGACTAAAAATCAGTACTCTCTTTTTGGCTGGTTCGGCTCTTTCTGGACGGTTTGTATCATCTGCATTTGGTTTTCCTCCAGGCCAACCTGTAATTGTATTTTGTAATTGATTGAAGATTTTGATATTAATTTCATAAGCAGGCCCTGAATCGGCTAATAAATCGCTCATTCCATTTTCGATGTAATCGGCATCAGTAAGCATTAAAATGGGCTTGTTTAGGTGTAGAGCTAAGCTTAAAACGGCTTTTCGGATTAATTTATCTGTCCAAGTTACTTTTTCTACTAACCAAGGAGTTTTAATTCGAGTAAGTTTTGATGATGCTTCTTGGTCAAGTACAAATACAGCATTATTATGTTCTTGTAAAAATGATGCAGGAACTAAATTAGTTACTTGACCTTCTACGGCTACTTTAATAATATTTGATTTTCCTTCACCCCAAGCCATTAAGATTACTCGTTTGGCTTCCATAATTTTCTTTACACCAAGCGTAATTGCTGTTCTAGGGGTATTGCTTAAACCTGAAAAATCCTTACTTGCAGCAACTCTTGTGATATGATCTAGAGCTACTAATCTTGTTTTTGAATTTTGTAACGATCCTGATTCATTGAATCCGATATGTCCGTTTCCTCCAATTCCTAATATTTGCAAATCGATACCTCCTAGAGCTTCAATTTTTTCTTCATATTGGGCACAATATTCTTGGATTTCCTCTTTAGAAAGCGTACCGTCAGGAATATGATAGTTTTCAGGTAAAATGTCAACTTGATCCAGTAACAGTTCTTTCATAAAACGAACATAACTATTGATGGAATCCGGTTGCATTGGATAATATTCGTCCAAATTGAAAGTAATCACATTTTTAAAGCTTAAACCTTCTTCTTTGTGCATTCTTACCAACTCGGCGTATAAACCTTTTGGCGATGAACCTGTAGCTAATCCTAGAATACAAGATTCATTTTGCTCTTGTTTTAATCTGATTAATGCTGCAATTTCTTGTGCAACGGCTACGGATGCTGTTTTTGAATTTTCGAAAACTACGGTGTTAATGTTTTCAAATCTTTTTTCAAACCCAGTTGCTTTGTCGACACTGCTTTTTATCATTTTGATTTTAGTTTTGATTTTATATTTAAGATAGGATTATGTAAATTATTATTGTCATACATATTAACCCGTAGTGCATTATAAAAA
>DKIJ01000026.1:67910-77891 GCA_002454195.1 Flavobacterium sp. UBA6721 | reverse complement strand
TTTTAAATTATTAATTATTGGTTGATTTATAGCTATTCAAAAAGCTTTTAGCTTCTAATTTTTTGTTCCCATTTCCAAGCACTAGCCATAGCTTCTTCAAGAGTCAATTGGGTTTTCCAGCCTAGAACTTGATTAGCTTTGTCTGTATTGGCATAAGCTAAGGTAACATCACCTTCTCTTCTATCAACGATTCGGTAAGCCAAATTTTGACCACTCACTTTTTCAAAAGCATTGATTACTTCCAATACTGAACTTCCTACTCCTGTTCCTAAGTTGAAAGTTTCTACTTTAGCTTCGTTTTTATTATTTATTAAACGTTGCAAAGCAATAACGTGTGCTTTAGCTAAATCAACCACATGGATGTAATCACGAATACAAGTTCCATCTGGTGTTGGGTAATCATTTCCGTAAACTAATAATTCTTTACGCAACCCAATTGCGGTTTGAGTAATAAATGGTACTAAATTTTGCGGAACACCAATTGGCAATTCACCAATTTCAACTGATGGATGCGCTCCAATTGGGTTAAAATAACGTAACAAAATAGCGTTAATACCGCTTACTTTTGCCACATCAGTAATAATTTCTTCCCCAATTTGCTTTGTATTTCCATAAGGAGACATAGCTGGTTGTACTGCCGAATCTTCATTAATAGGCATTGTTTCGGCTTGACCATAAACCGTACAAGAAGAACTAAAAATAAAGTTAGCCGATTCTTTTTTCTCTAATTCCTGAAGCAAATACACTAAAGAATTGATGTTGTTTTCATAATACAACAACGGATTTCCAACACTTTCACCAACAGCTTTCGATGCTGCAAAATGGATAACACCGTTTACATCTGAATGTCTTTTGAAAAAATCCTGAACTGCCGCTTTTTCTCTTAAGTCTAATTTTTCAAAAAGAGGTTTCTTTCCTGTAATGGCTTCAATTCCTTTTAAAACATCTTCTGATGAATTAGATAAATTATCAATTACCACTACCTCAAAACCTTCGTTTTGTAATTCAACTACAGTATGAGAACCTATGAAACCTAAACCTCCCGTTACAAGTATTTTCATATAATTAAATTTTATTTTTCAGCTGTATTATATGGTATCGCCTTTTTAATCTTTGATGTTTGCTTACGCAAACTTGTTATTTTTGGCGATTTCATAATTTCGTTTTTATTTTTGTTTGTAATGTACCTCAGATAAGTTTCTCAACATTTCGGCACTTTTCTCTGGTGTAATATCTCTTTGAGATTCGCCCATCATTTCGTATCCTACCATGAATTTCTTTACTGAAGCCGAACGCAATAAAGGTGGGTAAAAATGCATGTGGAATTGCCATTCCGGATGCTCCTCACCATCTGTTGGCGCTTGGTGAATTCCTGAAGAATAAGGAAATGACGTTTCGAAAAGATTATCGTATTTAGACGTTAATTGTTTTAAAATTACTGCAAAAGCTGCTACTTCATCTTCTGTAAATTCGGTGATTTTAGTGATATGACGTTTACTAATAATCATAGTTTCGAATGGCCAAATAGCCCAAAAAGGAACAATAGCAGCAAAATGATCATTTTCTACCACAATACGCTCTTTTTTCAAGATTTCTTGTTGTAAATAATCTTGCAATAAGTTACTTCCGTTTTTATCGTAGTACTCTTTTAGGTTGTTTTGTGTTTTCTCAACCTGTGTAGGCAATGATGATTGTGCCCAAATTTGTCCGTGTGGATGCGGATTACTACATCCCATTACACTTCCTTTGTTTTCAAAAATCTGAACGTGATTGATGTAATCAATACTACCCAAATCTGTATATTCTCTTTGCCAAGTATGGATAATATTGATAATTCCATCCACATCCATTTCAGGTAAAGTCAAATTGTGTTTTGGTGAAAAACACACTACTCTAGAAATCCCTCTTTCCGGTTGTGCTTTAAAGAAACTTTTCTCTTCATTCCCTTCAAATGCAATAGGCTCTTGTTTTAGCGCCGCAAAATCATTATCAAAAACAAAGCTACTTTCGTAAGGCGGATTTACTTCACCATTAGCACGTACATTTCCGGCACATAAATAACATTCCGGGTCATATTCCGGTAAAGCAACTGTATTAATAGCTTCTTTTTGACCTTGCCAAGGTCTCTTGGCACGATGTGGAGAAACTAAAACCCATTCGTTGATTAAAGGGTTGTATCGTCTATGTGGATCTTCATTAATATCAAACTGTCTCATAGTCATTATTTAGTGTATAGTGATGTTCCGTTACTTACTTTAACGTCATAAATTTTCAATTCAATTCCGAAAGCTTCCGTGTATAATTTAGAAAATTTATCTTTAATGATTTGTTCTTGTCCTTTTTTAACTAAGTTAATCGTGCAGCCTCCAAAACCGCCACCCATAAGTCTTGAACCGATAACAGCTGGTTCTGCTTTGGCTAAATCCACTAATAAATCCAGCTCTTCGCAGCTTACTTCGTAGTCTTTAGATAATCCATCGTGAGTGGCAAACATTAATTTGCCTAACAATTCAATATTCCCATTGTCTAAAGCCTCACAAGCCTGAATTACACGGTTGATTTCTTTTACCACAAAAAGAGAACGTCTAAAAACATCATGACTCATTTTATCTTTCAAATCAATGATTGTTTGTTCTGTACAATCTCTAAAACTTTTAATTTCTGGGAAATTAGCCTTTACAATCGCAATTCCTTCTTCACATTGTTGACGTCTTTCATTATAAGCCGAAGTCATCAACGAGTGTTTTACATTCGAATCAAATAAAATCAACGAATAATCACTAAAATTAGCTTCGTGATACGTATATTCCAAAGTATTGCAATCCAATTTAATGACCTTATTTTCTAGTCCATGCACACTAGCAAATTGGTCCATAATACCACAATTGATTCCCACCCAATGTTCTGCTTTTTGTCCCATTAAAGCACGTTTTTGTTGACTAATGTCCAAACCAAAAAGAGATTGTATTCCGAAAAGAAAACCACATTCTAAAGCAGCCGAAGACGATAATCCAGAACCTACGGGAATGTTACTACTAAACACGCAATTCACGCCACTAAATTCGAATCCGTTGTCTTGTAATTGTTTTAGTACTCCTAAAATGTAATTGTTCCAAACGGTAGTACTGTGCTGAATATCTTGGGTTAAATCCACTTCAAATTCTTCATTCAAATCGATAGCCACGATTCGAGAAGTAGTGGTATTGCTTTTTTCGAAGGCAAAGCAAATAATCTTATCTATAGCAGCAGGCAAGACAAAACCATCATTGTAATCGATATGTTCTCCAATAATATTAATTCTTCCCGGTGAAAGCACCACTTTTTGAGGGTCGTTCCCAAAAGTCGATTTGAAGAACGCTCTTGTTTTTTCAATTAAAATACTGTTCATTTTATTTAAATTATTATGTTGTTTGTTATGAATTAGTTCACAAAAATCTTTTTCAAAACGTTTGTGTTTTTTAATGTAAATTCTATTTAGTTGAAGATAAAGTCAGTTTACCCGATTTTAAACCTGCTCCTTTTACTTCCAGTTGGATGTCTCCAGCGGTGGTTTTCGATTTCACCAATACAACCAATTTTCCGCTAAACAATTTCATGGTGTCCTTATGGAACATTTCGAGTGAAGTCGCATCTCCATTACAAGCGGCGCGGTACGTACCTGCTCCTGACACTTTAAATTTTAATTGGTTCGTGGCTGTTGGACAAGGCACTCCATTTTTATCCACTACAGAAACCGTCACAAACGATATATCCTCGCCATCGGCTGTGATGGTTTTTTGGTCAGTATCCAAAACAATTTGGTACGGTTGACCAGCGGTTCGGATTTCCTTTTCTTCAGCCACTTTTCCATTGTCATCATAAGCAACAACTTTTACCGTTCCTGGTTCATATTTTACATCCATCCACATTAGGCGGTAACGGTTTTGTGGAGTGTTTTTGTTTTTGGTTTGCACACCCATACTTTTGCCATTGATAAAAAGTTCGGCACTTTTGTAACTGGTATACACAAAAACAGGTGTTGTTTGGCCTTCGCGACCTTCCCAATTCCAATGAGGTAGAATGTGTAGCGTAGTTGCCTTGGTATTCCAACGGCTTCGGTACAAATAATAACGGTCTTTCGGTAAGCCTGCTAAATCGTTAATTCCGAAATAAGAACTACGAGACGGCCAGCTTTCGTCATAAGGTGTTGGTTCGCCCAAATAATCAAAACCTGTCCAAACGAATTCACCAATCACCCAAGGTTTGTCATCCTGAAGTACAAAATCTTCATCGGGAACATTGGACCAACTACAGGCTTCCAAATCATACGATGAAGATTGAAAGTCTGGATACTGCTTCATTTTTTCTTGTACCACAGGAAATTTGTAAATCCCTCTAGAACTCACGGTTGATGCCGTTTCGGAACCTAAAATAAATCCCTGAGGAAATTTTTTGAATGCCTCATCATACAAATGCACGCGATAATTCAATCCTGGAATATCCAACAAAGCTCCAAAACCAGACTCCATAGTCGCTTTCACTTGATCCATTCCTACGGTTACAGGACGCGTTGGATCTTCTCTATGAAAAATCTCCTGCAACCATTTGGCCCGTTTTACACCCGCTTCTCCCCACTGATCTGGGACTTCATTCCCTGAACTCCACATCACAATTGAGGGATGATTTCTTGTGGCTTGTACCAAATTCACTATGTCTTTTTCGGCATATTCGTCAAAAAAGCGATGGTAGCCGTTTTCTACTTTTGGTAAAACCCATTCATCGAAACTCTCTGCCAAAAACAAAAAGCCCATTTCGTCTGCCAACTCCAATTGCTCGAAAGAAGGCATATTATGCGAACTACGAATGGCATTACATCCCATATCTTTTAAAATGGTCAACTGTCTACGCAAAGCCGCTTTGTTTACCGCAGCACCAAGAGGTCCCAAATCGTGATGCAAACAAACCCCTTTGAATTTGGTCACTTTCCCATTAAGACTAAATCCTTTATTGGCTTCATATTTAATTTCACGAATTCCAAATCGGGTGGCAACCTCATCTTTTAGTTCATTGCCAACATACAATTGAGCAACCGCTTTGTACAAATAAGGCGTTTCTGGGCTCCACAATTTTGGATTCTCTACTTTTAAATTTTGATCAAACTCTTTTCCGAAGCGCAAAGAAGACTCCTCAACACTTACTTTTTGACCTTCGGCATCAAAGATAGTGGTCACCAAACGTGTATTTTCACCAGAAGCTTTGGTCTTAATATTGACTTTGGCCACGGCATCGCTAATAAAAGGTGTCGTTATAAATTGCCCCCATTGGTCAATGCTTTCATTGTTCTTAATAATAACACTTACTTTTCGATACAAACCAGCTCCGGGATACCAACGGGAGGCAAATTCTTTATTGGATAACTTTACTGCTACAGTATTAGCGCCTTCTTGAATGAATCGAGAAACATCAAAATAAAAATAACTATAGCCATAAGCCCATTCTCCCACTTTTTTCCCATTCAAATACACTTGAGGTTCACTCATAGCGCCTTCAAAAAGGAGTAGCACTTTTTTCCCTTTGGCATCTTTAGGCAAAGTAAAAGTATTGCGATACCAAGCAGTGCCAATATGCGGCAAGGCTCCTGTTCTTCCTGTTTTTTCGGTAGCTACATTTTCTCCATTTTGAACGATGGCTACATTTTGTATGTCCACTTTTTTATCAAAAGGACCATAAATTGCCCAATCGTGTGGAACAGTAACTGATTCCCATTTCGAGTCATTGAAGTTCGTTTTGAAAGCGTCTTCAAAATTTCCTTTTTGAAATTTCCAGCGGGCATCCAATACCTTTACCACTCGCGCTTGAGAGAAAGCCGTGGTTGTGAAAATTATAAAAACCAACAAAAAAGAGGGTATTTTTTTCATTTATACAACATATTTTTGAACCATATAAGACATTTAAGGCCATATAAGGTTTTTATTTTAATCTATAGAGTTTCCTCATTTCTAACATTCAGAAATATGGTTTACTTATTTCGTCTTTATTCTGAATCCAATTCATTATTCTTTAAAAGCATCCAATGCTGGTGAAGGTTTCCCATCTGGTTGCCACGCACTCAAGCCATAACCACTCCAAGATTTGGCTCCTTGCGGTTCCCAATACAAAACGCCCAAACCTTTATGATCGGGAACGGCTCTTACGGCTTTGATCGTAGCATCTAGAAATTCTTTGGTGTTTTGTACTTGTTCATCAACACCTCCGACTTCGACCACCATTACTTCTTTCTGATAACGTGAAGCCATATCGTTCAGATTCTTTTGTAAATCGGCTATGGTTTCTGAATAGTCTTTTTTAATCCAAAACGGATAATAAGACAAACCAATTACGTCATACTTTACTTGATGCTCGGTAGCTTTATCAAAAAACCAACGGAATTTTTCGTTGTTGTTTCCTTCGTCTACGTGCACAATTACTTTGATTTTGGCATTCACAGCTTTGGTCGCTTCGTATCCTTTATTCAACAATTGCGCCAGTTGCACCCAATTGTTCGTGCTCCCATCAGGCCAAAGCATTCCGCCTGGAATTTCATTTCCCACCTGAACCCATTCCGGAGTAACACCTGCTTTTTTTAAAGCGGTCAACACATCAAATGTATGTTCATACACTTTTTTCTGTAACGCATCGAATGATAAATTGGCCCAAGCAGCAGGTTTGGCTTGTTTGGCGGGATCGGCCCAAGTATCGCTATAATGAAAATCGATCATAATGCGCATTTTGGCTTTTTGAGCGCGCAAGGCCATAGCTACTGTTTCTTCCTTACTGCAATGACCGCTTGCTCTGTCTTGGCTTGGATTGACAAATACTCGCAAACGAATGGTATTCATTCCGCGTTCTTTTAGCAATTGCAAACAATCTTTTTCCTTTCCGTCGGTATCATAAAAACGATAGCCCGTAGCTTCCATTTGCGGCAACCAACTCACGTCGGCTCCTTTGGCGAAAGCCATTTTATTTTTCTTTTGTGCCAAAGCGATAGTGGTACTACTTATAAAAAGAAGCAGTAGCACTATTCTTTGAAAAACGCTAATTGTAGTATTCATAACTAATTAGTAAACGCCTGTAAAACCGGCAATGATTTGTTCGAAAAATCATAGAATGCCTGATTTTCGAAAGTAGACCCATTAGTAGCTTGGTTGCCTTTGAAAGAAACCCATTCGCCTCCCCAATACGCAAAACCTTGTCCGTAAGTAGATGATTTCACTAAATCTTTAATTGCCAAAACAAAGTTTTTTTGCCCCTCTGCTGTAGCTGGATAACCACTAACTAATTGTGAATCTAACCCAACAATATTATTCGTCCAGTCATTGAATCCTAAAGTAAATGGATAAGCAGTTTCTGCAATCAATACTTTTTTAGAAAAGTTTTTTCCTAAGGCATCGATAGTCGTTTTAACTGTTGTTAAATCTTTCCCGTGCCAAATAGGATAATACGACAAACCGATATAATCATAATCAACACTTTTTACTTTAGTAAAAAACCAATTAGTATCTGTAGCCGAAACGCCTGCATAGTGAATCATAATTTTGGTACTTGGCGCTTTGCTTCGAATGGTAGTACTCATTGTTTTTAACAAATCTATACATTGTGCTTCTTGATTGATTAAATGTCCTTGAGGCCAAAGCAATCCGGTATTGATTTCGTTCCCGATTTGAATAATATCTGGATTAATTTCGGTCAAAATAGTTGTGGTGTATGAAGCTACCGCAGCTTTCAAATCAGTAAACGATAAGTTTTTCCAAGCAGCTGGAGTGGTTTGAACCGCAGGATCTGCCCAATCGTCAGAATAGTGAACGGTTAACCAGACTTTTAATCCTGCTTGTTTCACTCGTTGTGCTAGAGTTTTTACTTCAGTCAACCCAGAATGTCCATTGGCAGGGTCTTTCCACAAACGAATTCGGATGGTATTACAACCAGCAGTTTTTAATGTAGTCAACATGTCTTCGGTTTTTCCGTTGTTGGTAAAAACGACACCTGCCGCTTCTATTTCTGGTAAAAAAGAAATATCAGCCGCTTTGATAAAATCACTTGTTACTACAGGTGGCGTAACGGTTCCGCCATCGCTTTTTTCGCTATCGCTCGAACATGCTGTTTGCAACAAAACGCTTAGAAGAAGAACTATAGTTAAAAAGGTTTTTTCCATGATAAATTCGATTTGGATTGGAATTTATAGGTCGTTTTTTGCGTGTAAACCTCTCCTTTTTTCAAAACAGCAGATGGGAAATGTGGGTGATTAGGTGCATCTGGGAAATTTTGAGTTTCAAAACAAATTCCGCTTAACGCATGATACGAAGCATTCTCTTTTCCTTTTAAATCAGGTCCACAATTACCGCCTACATAAATATGAACGCCGGGTTGATCGGTATAAACGTCCATTTTAATATTGGATAATGAACTAAAAAGTGTTGCTTTTACAGCTTCATTATTTTCAACCACAAAGGTATTATCGATGGTTGCAGGACATTTTTTAGCCGTTCTATAGTCAAAAACAGTATCTGCTACCTCTAAAATTTTACCGGTAGGAATACAATCCTCTCTGGTTTCTAAAACTTTTTGAGCATACACAATTAAATCTTGATTACTAACATCCGATTGATGTCCGTCAAGATTAAAATAACCATGATGCGTCAAATTAATAATCGTATCTTCAGTCGTTGTTGCCTTATAATCAAGGATTAATTCGTTTTCTTCAGATAAAGTATAAGTCAAACTTACGGTAAGTTCTCCAGGATAATTTTCCTCATTAGCAGCACTACTATAACTCAAAGTGATTGAAGGATTTTTGCCCGTAGTTACAGCCTCGACTTTCCATGTTTTTTTACTAAAGTTATCGATTCCTCCATGAAAAGAATTTGGTCCATTATTGATGGCTAATTGGTACGTTTTCCCGTTCAATTCAAATTTACCTTCATTAATTCTTCCCGCATAGCGTCCCACTGTTGTTCCGATATAAGGCGATCCATCTAGTTGAAAGGATTTTTCATAACCTTCAACCGAATCAAAACCTAAAACCACATCAATTAAATCACCATTTTTAGTTGGAATTTTTAAGGAGGCAACCGTAGCTCCAAAAGGTATTACTTTTGCCACTGCTCCATTTCCATTTGTTAATTCGTAAAAAGGAGCATCATAGTCCAGAGTGGATAAATTATTTTCAGAAGTTGACATATCTTTGGTTTTTTTATTTTGGGTTGGGAAAGCAAAAATAGGAACAAACTACACATATTATATACCAGCACCTACCAGTTTTTAAAAATAACCACTAGATATAAAATAGGAATATCAAAACCTTGAATTTCCCAATTGGAAGGCACTTCTATTGTACTCCAATTAGAATCATTTAAATCAGTAGCATAAAAATCCTTTAGTCTTTGTGTTGGATTTTTAACAACGGTAAATTTCCAATTTCCGTTTAGACTTTGATATAAAGCTGATTTTTGAGGATTATTTTCTTTTAATTCAGCTTGGTTGCTGTACAAAAGAAAAGAACTTCTGGCAGCTTCCTTACCTCTATCAATGATTTGAGGATTCTCCCATTCGTTTGTTTGTGCAAAATTGGATTGAAGACTAAAAAAATAGCAAGTGCTACTAAAACATTTTTCATTTAACTCTTTTTAATTAACCTATTTATAAATCATTCCATTTTGTTTACTTTTTACTAATTGCCAATCTATAACAAACAAGTAGCAAAAAACAACAAAATGAAGTTTACAAATATAAATAACTCAAGAAAAGAGATGAGGGGTATAATGCAATATTAAAGGGGGTAATTCCGCCCATTTAGACAAAAATAGAGCCTTTTTCTTTACTATAGACTAAAACCTCTGGAGGAAACGAAATAATTAAAAACAAAAAAGCCTCTTTTTTCAAAGAGGCTTTGTACCCAGGACCGGGATCGAACCGGTACTCCTAAGAACTGGTGTTTGAGACCAGCGCGTCTACCAATTCCGCCAC
>DKIJ01000026.1:0-67864 GCA_002454195.1 Flavobacterium sp. UBA6721 | reverse complement strand
TACCAATTCCGCCACCTGGGCATAGGCTAAGAATAACGAATTATTCTATAGTGGTCAATAAGATTTTAAATAAACTCTAAAAGTCTTATCGTTTAAGACGGTGCAAATGTAAAAAATAATATTAAAGTTTCTAACAAAATTAATGGAAATTTTACTTTCACAGTCAAATTAATTTTCTAAATTTGCAGCTCGTTAAAACAGCATATACTAACTCACTACATCCGAGATATTTACAGGTTTTTTAGCTTTGAAAAAAAATCGAAATTAAAAAACACAAAACAAATCGGAGTAAAAACAACAAATCAAATGTCACAAAGAGAACCAGAAGCTAAAATTTTTGCTTGTTCAAAAAGTGTCTATCTAGCAGAAAAGATATCCGAAGCATACGGAATACCGCTAGGGAAAGTTTCTTTATCACATTATAGTGATGGTGAATTCCAACCATCATTTGAAGAATCAATAAGAGGATTACGCGTTTTTCTTATTGGATCTACATTTCCGAGCACCGAAAACTTAATGGAGTTATTGTTGATGATTGATGCTGCGAAACGTGCATCAGCAAGACACATTACCGCTGTAATGCCATACTTTGGTTGGGCTAGACAAGACAGAAAAGACAAACCTAGAGTACCAATTGGAGCAAAATTAATTGCTAAAATGCTTGAAGCTGCTGGTGCAACTAGAATTATGACCATGGATTTACATGCTGATCAAATCCAGGGATTCTTTGAAAAACCAGTAGATCATTTATTTGCTTCAACTATTTTCTTGCCTTATGTAGAAAGCTTAAAGTTAGACAACCTGACTATTGCTTCTCCAGATATGGGTGGTTCAAAGAGAGCTTATGCTTACTCAAAATTCTTAGCATCTGATGTTGTGATTTGCTACAAACAAAGAAAGCAAGCGAACGTTATCGACACTATGGAACTAATTGGGGAAGTAAAAGGTCGTAATGTTATCTTGGTTGATGACATGATTGATACGGGAGGAACACTTGCAAAAGCTGCCGATTTAATGATCGAAAGAGGTGCGCTAAGCGTAAGAGCGATTTGCACACACGCCATATTATCTGGTAATGCTTATGAAAGAATTGAAGAATCAAAACTTAGCGAGTTAATTGTTACTGATTCTATTCCTTTAAAGAAAGAATCTAAAAAAATCAGAGTGGTAAGTTGCGCTCCACTTTTTGCAGAAGTGATGCACATGGTACAAAATAACAATTCCATCAGTGGAAAATTTATCATGTAAAAAAGAGTATTAATAACTATAAATATTTAAAATGAAATCGATTACAATTAAAGGATCAGAAAGAGAAAGCGTGGGCAAAGTTGCTACTAAAGCCTTACGTAATGCTGGAGCGGTTCCTTGCGTGTTATACGGAGGAGATCAACCAGTTCATTTTTCAGCAGAAGAAAAAGCATTCAAAAACTTGGTTTACACTCCAAACGCTCACACAGTTGTGATCGACCTTGGAAACGGTAAAACTTTCAATGCTATCTTACAAGACATTCAAGTTCACCCAGTTTCTGACAAAATCTTACACATTGACTTCTTTCAATTATTTGATAATAAAGAAATCACTATCGAAGTTCCTGTTAAAATCACTGGTAACTCTAAAGGAGTTATGGCCGGAGGAGATTTACGTATCAACAACCGTAAATTAAAAGTTAAAGCTTTACCTAAAAATCTTCCTGATTTTGTGGAAGCTGACATCACTCCTCTTGACATGGGTAACAAATTATATGTTACTAAAGTACCTACACCAGACTTCAAAATCATGCACCCAGACAACACAGTTATCTGCCAAGTGAAGATGTCTCGTGCAGCTATGAAAGCAGCTCAAGAAGCAGCAAAAGCAGCAAAAGCACCTGCAAAAGGAAAGAAAAAATAATCTTTTTTCAATCATACTTAAAAGCATCAGTTATCCAACTGGTGCTTTTTTTTTGATTAAAAGCGAAAGACAAGGATTACCAGCAAACAAGATTCCCGCTATCGCCTATATCTCTCCACTTCGTTACGAGGATAGCGGCTCTATCGGGGCTAATTTGGGTTTTATAGTTTTGTATTTGTCAATAATAATCAGAAAACTCAAAAAATTAGCAACTCTGAAACTTAGAAACTTCAAAAAAACTATTTTTGCAAAATGAAAAACTGGTTCAAAAAGCTGTTTTCAAAAACAAAAACAGAGAACAACACAACTAATATGAAGAAATTTTTAATTGTAGGCTTAGGAAATATCGGAGCCGAATATGTAAATACACGTCACAACATTGGTTTTAAAGTATTGGATTATTTAGCCAAAAAAGAAAATCTTGATTTCCAAACCGTAAAATTGGGTTCACTCGCCGAATACAAATTCAAAGGAAGAAGCTTTTTTTTATTAAAACCCAATACCTACATGAATTTAAGCGGTAAAGCGGTTCAATATTGGATGGAAAAAGAAAACATCCCATTGGAAAACGTATTCGTAATTACTGATGATTTGAATTTACCCTTTGGTACCATACGAATCAAGCCTAAAGGCAGCGACGGTGGACATAACGGACTTAAAAATATTAACCTGGTACTAAACACCAATCAATACACTCGTTTCCGATTTGGTATTAGCGATGAATTCAAAAAAGGAAAACAAGTAGATTATGTTTTAGGCGAATGGAACTCTGCCGAAAATGAAGCCCTTCCAGAACGATTAGAAATAGCTTCAGAAGTGATAAAATCATTTGGAACAGCTGGACTAGAAAACACAATGACAACATTTAATGGTAAATAAAAAAAGGCGAGAACAAACACTCGCCTTTTTCATTGATTCATAACACATTATTTAATAATAATCTTAGTCGATTTTTTAATAGAACCATCTACAAACACCACTAAATACACCCCTGAATGTGGCTTTTGAGACATTTGTATATTTTGATTAAAACCACCATTGTTTACATATTTCTCAGTAAAAAGTCTTTTACCAACCATATCAAAAACCATAACTTCTAGTTCTTTACTAGTTGAATTACTGATATATTGAACATTAAAATTACCATCATTAGAAGTAGAACTAACTATCAAATCACTGGAAGCATCTCCATACGGAATCAACTTATAATCCTGCGTACAAATACTAATCGATGCCGAATTCAAAACTCCTGTATCATTGGTAAACATATCTCGCATACGCAACGTCCAATTTCCTTGAGGATTTTCGCCATTAAAATCACCTAAAACACCATCTGGAGCAACAGCTTGTAAAGAAGTATTCGAACAAGACAAACTCTCACCTAAATCGTCAAATACCAATCTCAACTTACCATTACTATCTCCACAGGCATTGTACAATAACTTAACAACTGTCCCTTGTGGACTTACTAAATCCATTTGAATATCTGAAAAATAAGTATGTGTAATCTCTAAATTAAGATTTACATCAGCAACAGATGATGAAGATGCCGGAAATGAAATTACTCTTGTAGTATCAAAATTACTTTGTTCAAGTATTTCATAAGGGGTAGCAAAATTAAAAGTTTGACAACTCGATTCCACAATATAACCAATAGCGAAAGTGGTACTATTTACAGCATAAAAAATATTATCCGTTGGTTCTATTAAAACTCTACAAAATTTCGAAGAAACATTTGGAACTACTATCACCTCATTACCATCATTTGGAACAGCGGTAGCTAAAGTAATTGGAAATGTAAGCCCGTTGTCGGTAGATAACTTGATGTTTACTGTAGCAGCTCCAGCCAAAGTATTTGTTCCATTTACATTCCATGTAATTGTTTGTTCAGCATCTTGAAACCAACTTAAATTCTCGGTATTTTGAGAGGTAACTTCAAATGGACCTGTGTTTGCGTTTACCGTTACAACCATTTCATCAGAAACTGTTTGAGCCAATCCTTCAGCAGCATTATCTCTAGCTGTTAACACAAAATGTAATGTACGACCAACAGATGAAACAGATTCCCATTTACTAGTCAACCTACCTGCCAAAACATTTTCAAAGCTTGGCATATAACGAACAGCTGTGCTCACCGGCGGAAAAGATCTAAAAAGCGGACCATTTGTTTTAGTACTAACAGCCAAACTTAAATCGCCACTAGCAGAAGTTGCTGGGTCATTTTGTTCCCAAACAAAACTATCCGTAGCTACATTTCTAGCAGTGCCTTTTAAAACAAATGGGGTCGATTTAGGAATCGTGTAATCCGAACCAGCATTTACCGTTGGTGCCGCAGCCGTTATTGTTGAAATTACTGGACAAGTTTTAGTAGCTAAATTAGTTTGTATTTGACTTATACTTACAAATGAAAAATAATCACTAGAACGCAATTCCACATCATAATCAGTTGTAATTCCCGCATAACCCATTATAGTAGAACCACTTCCAGGCTCAACATTAGCTGAAGTACCTTCAATATCATAAGAAAATGTATGATTAGCACCTAACTGATGTCCCATTTCATGTGCTACAAAATCGATATCAAAGGCATCTCCTTTGGGTATATTATTTGAGGGTGACGTATATGCGCTTCCTTTACCTGAATTACACACACAGCCAATACATCCAGCGTTTCCTCCTCCACCAGTGGCTCCAAACAAATGCCCTATGTCATAATTTGAATTGCCAATTACTGTATTTAAATTACTTTGTAATTCAGCACTCCAAGCACCAGCAACATCTTCGTTTCCTACCCCTGTTGTAGCATTAGAATACGGATCAGTTGAAGCATTAGTATAAATAATTTGATCATTGTTTGCAATTAGCAAAAGTTTGACTGCTAAATCTCTACTAAAAACCCCATTTACACGAGTCATAGTAGCATTCATTGCATCAAGAGTAGCATTTACTGTTCCACCATGATAAACCGCATATTCGCCTGTGCAGGACAAGGCTAATCTAAGTGTCCTAAATTTTTGATCACTTGAAACTAATTTTGATGTTTGCTTACTTGACTTAGTTGATACAGAGTTATCTACGGTAGAACAATTAAAAGGCAAACGTTCTTTTATCTTTTTTTCCGAATCAAAAACAACATAAATACCTTTATTCTCTGAATCTTTTTCAATAAACTCCATTTGATTTCCATTTCGACTTATCATCGTTTGGATACCCAAAGAAGACATACTAAAATTCAAAACTGCAGTTGGATCAGAAATACCCACACCTGAATAAGAGCGGATATCGGGATATTTAGCCTGCAATTCTGGTTCAAAATTAGAATTCTCATGTATAGAAAATTTTTCAAATTCTCCTTTGGCATTTGGAATAATGATAACAGTTACAGCAGACTGTTTTGTATCATGAATAATTTGTAGCTTGGATTTTATATGTTCTTCATCCAATTGAAATAAAACAGCGTTTGAAGATTCAACTTTACCTAAAAGCCTAGCGATAGATTGAACAGCAGAAGCATCAACTCGCTTCCAAGGGTTTTTATCTTGTGCATTAACAATGGAGAAAAATAACAAAAAGAATACGAATAGAGTATTAATTTTCATAAGCTGCTAAATTTATGTTTCAAAAATACGCGATTCCAATCAAAAATATTGAACAGCATCGTTAATTAACAAATGAATATCTATGCAATTACCTCAATTACATCCATTTTTTACTAATTCTACCAAAATCAAATAAAAAAACAGAAACCACTAAGCCTAAAATATGATTTAGATAGTATAAATTTGCACTACTATAAAATAATCACTTTGAAGATTTTTCATACTATAAAAGATTTCAGTTCTACAAAAAAAACAATTCTTACTTTGGGAACTTTTGATGGGGTTCATATTGGCCACAAAAAAATACTAGAAAGGTTAATTCAACAAACGGTTGACACTAACTATGAAAGTCTAGTATTGACTTTTTTTCCCCATCCAAGAATGATTTTACAGGAGCGTTCAGAAATAAAATTACTAAATACTATTTCTGAAAAAATTGATTTGCTAGAACAATTAGGGATTCAAAATTTAGTCATACATCCTTTTGACGAAAGTTTTTCAAGATTAACTGCCGAAGAATTTGTTAAGACAGTTTTGGTAGAGCAATTTAAAATTCAAAAAATTATTATTGGTTACGACCATCGATTTGGACGAAATAGAACTGCCGACATCAATAACCTTATTGAATTTGGTAAAAAATACGACTTTGAAGTTGAACAAATTTCTGCCCAAGAAATCAATGACATTTCGGTAAGTTCCACCAAAATCAGAAACGCCTTGAATGAAGGAAATATGTTTTTGGCTAACAAATATCTAGGCTATGATTATTTTTTATCTGGAACCGTAATAAAAGGCAAACAACTAGGAAAATCAATAGGTTTCCCAACTGCTAATCTTTCTATTGAAGAAGATTACAAACTTATTCCTCAAAAAGGGGTTTATATTGTGTCAAGCACAATCGACAATCAAAAAGTATTTGGAATGATGAATATAGGCCATAATCCAACAGTAGGAGGCGAAAATCTATCAGTTGAAATACATTTTTTAAATTTTGATGCCGATTTATATAACCAAAACATTAGTGTTTCCATTCTTAAACATATTCGTGCAGAGCAAAAATTTGACTCACTAACACTTTTGAAAGAGCAAATCGAAAAAGACAAAACTCAAACGCTCGAGTACATCAAAGCGCTTTCATAAGTAAATAAAAAACTAGGCCGTTTTTTAAATTAACTCCTATATTTTACGTAAATTCGATAGACAATACCTTGTTTATCAAACATTTATTTTTTAACCCTAAAAAATTAAGCGTATGAAACTACCTAAAGAATTTTATAATGGAGTGATTATTTTTATTGGTATTGCACTTTATTTCTTGTTGATGGAAGCGCTACACCTCTCCAATTTTTTCTACCTAAGACTATTCAACATTATTTTTATCTACTATGGTGTAAATAGAAGCCTGAAGACCAATTTTGTTGAAGGAAAAACGAACCTTGCAGACAATGCCATTTCCGCATTATTTACTTCATTAACTGGCGTATTTTTAAGTATTTCAGGACTAGTAGCTTATATCTACGCAAAAGGTGGAGATGAATATATCAAAACACTTTCTGAATCGTTGTTATTTGTAGGAAGCCCTTCTGTTATGACTTATAACATTTCTTTACTCTTTGAAGGAATTGTTTCTGCTGTTATTGTTACTTTTTCACTTTTACTATTCTGGAAAAAGAAATATCCATCGGACTAAACGGTTCCCTATTTAAAGTAGATTGGGTTTTATTTTATTTAGTATTCATCCATAAAAAACAGTATCATGAAATCTACAAAAGAAATCACTAACGGATGTATTATTTTTATAACCATCGGAATCTATTTTATACTGATGGAAATGCTTAAGCTATCTGATTTGTTTTATTTACGAATACTAAACATCTTATTTGTTTTTTATGGTGTAAATCGAACAATCCAGATAAACCTTGACGAAGGAAAGAAAAAATTTGTTTCCAATGCTGTATCCGCTTTATTTACCGCAATTATAGGTGTAGTACTAAGCATAATTGCTCTTGTAATATATAGCAATTTACGAGGAGGAGATACATTTGTTCAATCGCTATCAGAAAGTTTCCTTTTTGGCGGAAATCCTTCAATAGATGCTTATTCGATTTCTCTCCTTTTTGAAGGACTAGCCTCATCTGTCATAGTAACCATGTTATTAATGCTCTATTGGAACAATCAATTCTCAACTGATTAATCTTCTTTTTTAAGTCCAATCGTTTTTACAGCTGTTGCATTGCCGTTTTGAACATTTTAACTACTTTTGAGCCATCAAAAATCACAATACAATGAGTATTACAAAACACAATTGGACAAAAGAAGAGATTATTGCGATATATAATAAACCAATGATGGATTTGCTTTACGAAGCAGCTTCTATCCATAGAGAACACCATGACCCAAATGTGGTTCAGGTATCTACTTTATTATCTATTAAAACAGGAGGTTGTCCAGAAGATTGCGGGTATTGCCCACAGGCAGCACGCTATCACACAGGTGTTGAAGGAAACGATTTAATGTCTGTTAATCAAGTAAAAGCACAAGCTTTGCGCGCTAAAGAATCAGGTTCTTCACGTGTATGTATGGGGGCTGCATGGAGAAACGTTAAAGACGGACCAGAATTTGATCAAGTTCTAGAAATGGTTCGTACCATTAACAAATTGGACATGGAAGTTTGTTGTACACTAGGTATGCTAACGGAAAACCAAGCGCATCGTTTGGCCGAAGCAGGATTATATGCATACAACCACAACTTAGATACGTCTGAGGAATATTATAAAGAAGTTATTTCGACAAGAGGATTTGAAGATCGTTTAGAAACAATTGACAATGTTCGTAAAACGAATGTAACGGTTTGTAGTGGAGGTATTATTGGAATGGGAGAAAGAATCGAAGACCGCGCAGGTATGCTAGTAGCGCTTTCAACTTTAAACCCACAACCAGAATCAGTACCTATCAATGCATTAGTTGCTGTTGAAGGAACACCAATGGAAGAAGAAAAACCAGTTGAAATTTGGGAAATGATACGCATGGTTGCAACGACTCGTATCGTAATGCCAGAAACTCAAGTTCGTCTTTCGGCAGGAAGAACTAACATGAGTCGTGAAGGACAAGCTATGTGTTTCTTTGCGGGAGCCAATTCCATTTTTGCAGGTGATAAACTTTTAACTACTCCAAACCCAGATGTTAATGAAGATATGAAGATGTTTGAAATGTTAGGACTGATTCCTCAAAAACCATTCACAAAAGTATCTCAGCCAAAAACAGTTGAAGCAGAAGATTCTCAATTTGCTCCACTTGATGAGAAGCCAAAATGGTCTCGTCCAGGTCACGTGATAGAAAGAAATGTTGAAGCTTCTATAAAAGGAAAATAAATAGAATAAATTGCACAAACTAAAATGCCCTAAAAAGTGATACTTTTTAGGGCATTTTTAGTTGTTGGTAGCATTTATAAGCAATTACACATTTTTAACTAGTAAATCACCTTTCTACTTACTTTAGTTCCATTTGTCAATAAAACATCTACTAATAAAACCTGATCACTTGCAAGTTGTTCTGTAATTGTAAATGGAGCTACAGCTACATTATCATTAGCATAAAGAAGTTTACCTGTACTATCATAAACTACAATTTTTTGCACATCAACTTCTGGAGATTTTACCGTAATAAGCTTATCTTTTGAATAAATCACAATAGAACTTGAAATTTCATTTCCACCATTTGAAACACCGTCATTTGGTGTAGGTGTTTCTGCTACTTCTTCTACTGCATTTTTATCTACATATCGCAATACAAATCGATCGTTAAATACTCCTTTTTCAGTTGTAAAAGTATAAGACCCATTTTTAAGATTATGAAGTACATTCAAAGTCTTATCTTCTAAAAACACATTTTGTGTTTCCAAAACCCCATCTGCATGGTCTATGCTGATTTGAAATTCTCCAACTATAGTTGATTTATAACCTAAAACAACCGTGTCTTGTTTTACAAATGGTAATGCACGACCTTGAATCACATATTTACTTGCTTGATTTACACTGTAAAAATCAACATATTGATTCCCATCATAGGTCACACCATCATAACCTGAATCATAATCATTTGTCGCACCTTTAATATAACCCACTAACATTTGTTTGAAAGCGCCTTGTTTATTTGACAAATTCAACCAAATACGGCTTTTCTCTACAGTGGAAACACTTGTTTTAGTTGTAGAACTCAATTTAAAAAATTGTGAGTTATACACTCCAGAATCACCCCCTTCTACACGCATACTATTATTAAAAACCACATTTCCTGATGCTTTAGCTGGTGCAAAAAAACCTTGTCCTGCGGCTATTTTACCATCAAAAGGCTTAGAAGTATTGTTAGTAACAACACCACCTACTCGATTATAAACCAAATAATCATTTGTGGTGTAATTATAAGTTGCATCTCCAGCTATTGTATTACTTGGAGAAGTATTATGCGTCCAAAAATAAAGTGTACCCTCTAATGTTGCAGCATTGGCATCCAAAAAAGCATTGGCATCTATTGCTGACGGATAAGGATTCCCTAAAAGATGAACTTGATTCCCTGCAATATCGAAATCATAGACTCCATTATTAGGTTTACCCACAAATACTGGATTAGTATCTACAGAAGCTACAGTTATGCTAAAAGTTTGAGGTGCTCTAACAAGATAACCTTTTCCCGCAACCATAGTAGCCGCACCATTATAATAGATTTGCCAACCATTATTATAGCCATAATATTTATCGTATAGCGTATTTGGTGACAAATCCTTCAAAGTTTGAGGAGCAACTGGTGAAGACCAATACGTAAAGTCGTATCTCTTAACAGCTGCCGTGTAACGTCTGTAATTAATATTTCCTGAATTTACAGCTGCATCATTAATTTGAACTAAACTCGCATTATTTTCAAATGTTAATGAAGCATTAGGCATTACCTCAATACCATTTTCTATTTTCATAGTACGCCCAGATTTGATAGTAACAGCTGAAGTTCCAGTCACCTGACATGAACAACCGACTAAATCTACATCATTAGCATTAGTATAATCTGAAGCAAAAACTAATCTTTGATTGATTGTTGGAGTTCCATTAGACCAAGAACCAGAAGACCAGGTATTTGTTTCCGGAGCAATAATTACAACACTAACCGTTGCTGAAGAACAACCACCATTTGAAACCGCAAAATAATAAGTACCTGGTAAAAGACCTGTTATTGTTTGAGTTCCTCCACCTGAAATCGTATAAGTTTCATTTTTTGTACCCGTTTGAACAATAGTTCCTGATGTTGGTAAACCACTCAAAGGAACACTTCCTGTAGGTACTGCACAGCTTGGATTAGTTGGTGTCCCTGCTGATGGTGTCGAAGGTATTGATGGTTGAGCAGTTACCGAAACACTGGCAGAAGCTACAGAAACACAACTACCTAATGTAGCAGTAACTGTATAATTACCAGCTGGAGCTGTAACATTTGCTCCTGTTCTGGACACACCAGTTGATGGAGACACTGTATAAGTATAAGATGAACTATAATTTGTAATTATAAAACTTCCGGTTGGAACACTACATGTAGGTTGTGTTACAGCACTTAATGTTGGCTGAACTGGCGTTGCAGGTTGCGCATTTACTGTTACACTAGCAGAAGCTACAGAAGAACAACTTCCCAATATAGCAGTAACTGTATAAGTACCCGCTGGTGCAACAACAGTACTTCCTGAAAAAGTAACCCCTGTTGATGGTGATACAGAATAGGTATAGGCAGCATTGAAATTTGAAATAGCAAAACTACCAGTTGAAGAACTACAAGTTGGTTGCGTTACCGTACCTAAGGTTGGTTGAGCAGGAATAGCTGGCTGAGCATTTACAGCTACACTAGCAGAAGCTACAGAAGAACAACTTCCTGATGCAGCAGTTACAGTATAGGAGCCTGTTGGTGCTGTAATCGTATTTCCGGAAACAGTTACTCCAGTAGATGGAGATACCGTATAAGTATAGGCAGAATTATAATTTGAAATTGTAAAACTTCCTGTTGCAACACTACATGTTGGTTGTGTTACAGTACCTAAAGTTGGTTGAGACAAGTTAACAATGGTTACTGTTACTGCTTTTCTAACGGTAATATATTTACTGTAAACACCTTCAACATAATAAGTAGTTGTTGTATTAATTGGTCCTGGATTATAAGTAGCTCCTGTATAAAGAAGATTTCCTCCACTTTGAGCATCGTACCATTTAAAAGTAGCTCCGGTTGAAGGATTTGCAGTAGCTCTTAATGTTGTACTTCCAGAAGTACAAATTGAACTATTATCTGCTGTTGCTGTAATTGAACTATATCCTCCATTTGAAACCAAATCAGTAAAATTTATTAATGCACTTTGTCCGGTACATGAAGCTACTTTTACATCTCCAATTTTAATCAAATCTGAAGCACTACAATTTGTTGGTGCACCAATTTGCCCACCTGTTTCTACTTCAATAGAAGAACCATCAGCTAATTGTAAATTATAATTTCCAGTTGAAAAATCAACATTTGCATATTTTTTAACTACAAATCTTATTGGACCTAAACAAGAAAGATCAACATTGGAAGTCATAGTCAAAACCATTGCATTTATTCCATCCCCAATTGTCACAACCCCATTACAAACTGTTAAGGGAGATGTACCACAAGTTAATCCTGTAGTGTTTCTAGAAGAAGTTATGGAACATTGAGAATATCCATTCAAAAAGGCAAATAAAAAAACAAAAAGAAATATAAAATTTCTAAAAGTATAAATAGGTCTCATATCATTTTTAGATTTGGGGGCCGGGCAAGCCTTTAAAACTATAATCATTAATTATTTCTAATTAAATCACGATACAAGATTATTGCATAATAATCGCTAGATAAATTAAAAACGATGACGTGCTTATTTAGTCGTTTATGTGCATCTTTTTACGCACTTAAACCCCACGTTTAAAGGGATTTTAAAAAAATCACTCTTTAAAACAAGCGCCTAAGTCGCCTACCATAATCCTAACATCAAAAAACAATTTTAACAGTTTGTGTTTGCTCATTTCCTAATACCACTTTTACGATTATTACTTGATGAGCCACATTCAAATTTTCAACTACATAATCATGGAGATTAACTTGATTGTTTTGATATAAAATTTGCCCTATCGAATTATAAATAATTACTTTTTGAATAGAATCTGAAGATGATTTAATTCTTAGTTGTTTATTCTTTACCAAAACCATAACCTCTTGATTCGAAATGGTAGCAACTTTATTTTGCTCTACATAACGCAATTCAAATCGATTATCAAACACTCCTTTTTCCGTTGTAAACAAATAGGGCGTTTTTTTCAAATTGTGAGTTATATGCAAATAATTATCCTCCAAGAAAACATCTTGAGTATCTAAAAATCCATCCGTTTTATGAATACTAATTTGAAAATTTCCACTATAATCTGTTTTATAAGCTAAAGCAATGCTGTCTTTCTCTACAAAGGGCAAAGCACGCCCCTGAATAGCCAACGCCTTTCCTTGATTCACACTATAAAACTCAATTTCTTGATGAATTGGCAAAATTTGCCCATCAAACCCTGGATCATAACCATTAGTAGCCCCCTCTAAATAACCTATCAATGTTTGTTTAGATATCCCTTCTGTGTTAGTCAAATTTAACCAAACCCTATTCGTTTCCTTATGATTTAGACTTTGCTTGTCTTTTGTGTTCACTTTAAAAAACTGAGCATTATTCACCCCATAAGCACCACCTGCAACACGCATACTATTTTTAAATTTTAAATTCCCACCAGTAGTACTTGCAGGCGCAAAAAAACCTTGACCTGCAGCTATCATCCCACTAGGAACATAACCACCTGTTGCCGCTTGAGTAGCGGTAGTTACAGTTCCCGTGCGATTATAAGTAGCATAATCACTTGAATTATAGTTGTATTTAGCAGCTCCTCCTGAAACAGTTGGCGTTGTATTGTGTGTCCAAAAATATAGTGTCCCTTCTAGCACGTTTTCATTAAATTCCAAAAATTTATAAGCATCAATTGCCGAAGGATAGGGATTACCAAGTAAATACAATTTATTTGCATCAATTGTCAAAGGAATTTCACCATTATTTGGCACTCCTACAAAAACTGGATCAGCATCTACTTGAGGGTCATTCACACTAAATGATTGTGGGGCTCTTATTGAATAACCATTCCCTGGTTTCATAATTTCAGAACCATTGTAATAAATTACCCACCCTGTATTAGAATTATACCCATAATACTTATCATAAAATGTATTAGGTGATAAGGCTTTTAAAGTTTGACCAGCAACCGGAGACGACCAATAGGTAAAATCAAAACGCCTCACAGGAGTAGTAAAACGTTTATAATTAATAGCTCCCGTATTAATTGCTGCATCGTTCAATTGCACTAAACTAGCCGTATTATCAAATGTTAAGCTTCCACTAGCCACATTCACTTCATTAGTTACTTTTAAGGTGTGATAACTGTTAATAAAAACATTCGCCCCATTAGTTACTTGGCAAGAACACGCCACAATGTCAGATGTAGAATTAAAATTTTGTTGAAAAACTACTTTTCTTGTACTATCTGGCATTCCGTTTACCCAAGTACTTCCATTCCAGTATGATGTATCACTAACAATGGTACAACTTGTAACTGAGGATGTACAACCAGCCTCATTCTTTATTATCACATCATAGGTCCCTACCGCTAATCCTGATTTCACATTACTAGCTTGATAGGTTAGTCCACCATCAAAACTATAGGTATCCGTGGCACTTTGAACGGCCACAGTAATAGTTCCCAACGTATTTGAACAAGTGGGTTGCGTAATTGTAGTGACAGGTGTAGTCAATTGAGGCAAGAAAGTAATTTTTCTTGTTCTAGAAGCACTGTCAACATTACATTGAGTTGTTGAATTATTAAAAGTAATATAAACACGATATTCGGCTGATTCTGCTGGAGTCCCTCCAGTAATTGTCAAAGTATTTGTGTTTGCTCCAGAATAAGCACCTCCATCATTCAAAACTGTCCAAACACCTGTAGTTACTGATTTTTTCCATTGATAAGAAACTACATTAGACGGGTATGAAGTAGTAACGGTATAAGAATAATTTGTTCCATAACATTGCTTTACATTGGTTGAAATTGGATTAATGTTTAAAATTTCGTTTACGGAAAGGGTTACAACATTAGAGGTCACACTACAACTCCCGTTTGAAACTATCACCTGAAATTGAGTACCTTTAGGGTATTGAGCACTTCCAACATTTCCAATCGTAATCTCATTAGTCGAATTATTCGAAGTATTTGCAACTGAACCTATAATTGATGTGAAACTAGAATCTGTTGGTTTTTTATATTGCCAAGTATAATTTAAACTTGTACCCGTTGCAACAACCTTAAATTTAACGGAAGCCCCCTCACAATCCAATTGATTTGTAGGTTGAGTTGTAATTGTTGGTGTTTCTATTTTTACAGTTGTATTTGCTGTAATTATTTTATTATCCGACGTTCGTTTCATAGAAACTGTATATACAGGACTTGAAGGTGTAGTTGAAGCCGTAAAAGAATAATTAGGACTGCTACTATAAGCAGTTGCTGCAAGTCCAGGCCCAGACCAGGAATAAGTATAAGTCCCTATAGGTGGTGCTGTAGCTGTTAAATTAATTGTATTTCCTGGACAAACAGGAGAATTCGATGTAGCTTTTCCTGTCCCACCAAAAGATATTACTTCATCAAACCCAAGGATGCCAGCTCCCCCTTGACAGGCTGCTAACAAAACCCCACCAATATACAATCTGTCATTTCCAGTACATCCTCCGCCTGTACCCCCAGGAGGATTTAAAGTTCCTCCATTTATAAAAGAAATAGAAGAGCCTTCAGCAAGATATAATCTTTTATTTGCAACAGAAAAATCAAGTATTGCTTTATCAACAATAAATTGTACAACTCCACAACTTGTTAAATCTAAATCAGCATCCATTTTCAATGAAATTGGAGATACTCCATTCCCAATAGTTATTATCCCTCCACAAGAACTTAAAACTCCACTACCACAACCTAAGGAACTTGCGTCTGTAGTACTAGAAATTATACATTGAGCTGATAAATTAAACCCTATTAAAATACTCAATAAAAAAAAACCTTTGCGTAGAAATATTCGCATAAACCTTCAATTAACAATTAACTAAATGGACTTAAAAATTAAGCAACGAAATAAATTAAGATATTAAGAATCAGATAGTAAAACAAAATCGATGACAGGCATTTTTTGTCGCCAACATACATACTTACCTGAAAAAACATCTTTTAACAGGATTAAATCCGCTTTTTAACAGAAATAAATACCTTTACATTTTCTTTTAAACCCAATTTATTGATACCATGAAAGATTTTTTTTCTGTTAATGAAGCCATCCAAAAAATCGAACATTATTGTGCGTATCAAGACCGTTGCCACGAAGAGGTGGAGCAGAAATTGCGCAGCATGAAAATGAGTGCCGCAGAAATTGATGAAATCATTTCGCATCTTATCAATGAAAACTTTCTTAACGAGGAACGTTTTGCCTGTAGTTTTGCCAGAGGCAAACATAGAATTAAACATTGGGGAAAAATTCGAATTACCAATGAATTAAAATTCAGAGGCATCAATCAAACTTTGATTAATATTGCTTTAAAAGAAATTAGCCCAGAAGAATATTTTGATACTTTTGAAACATTAGCAAACAGAAATTGGGAATCGATTCACGAAACCAATTCGCTCAAAAAAAGAAAAAAATTCTGTGATTATATGCTTCGCAGAGGTTTCGAAAGTAATTTAGTTTACGAGAAAGTAAAAGAATTAGAGGCTAGTGAGCATTGAGCAATCTCCGTTTTCAGTCACATAACTTTCAACTGAAAAGCACAATTACTATTCTACCGCAAAGTAAAAAAGTTTTATCGCAAAGATTGAAATGAAATAATAATTAGCGTAGCTTTAAGAAATCTTAGCGAAACTTTGCATAATAACTCTATTACAAACTCAACAAAACACTTACCGCATTTCCACCAAAACCTACGGCATTTACCAAAACTTTTTTAATTGGTTTCGTTTGTGTTTGCGCTTCCGCAAAAGGAACTCCGATGAACTGATTGTGTTGCATCATTAAGATTGCCAATTCAACACTTAAAATACCCGAAGCACCAAAAGTGTGTCCTATTTTCCATTTATTGGTAGTTAATAAAGGTAGCTTTTCGACAAAGATTTTCTGAATTGCTTTATACTCGGTTAAATCACCAGCTTTAGTTCCTGGCGCATGCATCACAATCGCATCTACATCTTCTAAATTAGTATATTCTAAAGCCATTTTCATTGACTTTTGAAAACAAGTAGCTTCTGCCGAAATAGAAATATTATGTTCCAAAATTTCCGTTGCATAACCTACACCTTCAATATAAGCCAAAGCATTATCTTTTTTACCTATTTCAAGACAACAAACGGCAGCTCCTTCGCCCAAAATCATTGAATTCCATTTTTTCTCAAAATTCAATGCCTGATTAGGAAAAGCTTCTTCACTATGCGAATAGATTTTTAAAGCACGCATTTGCCCAATTGTAAAATCGGTTAAAGGCGCCTCACTGCCTCCAACAAGAAATTTATCGACCATTCCTGAACGCAACCAAGCCACACCGTTTAAAAGGGCATGCAAAGCCGTAGAACAAGTTATTGAATGCGAAATTTCAGGTCCTGTACTTTGTAAATCATGTCCCACCCAGGAAGAAATATTTCCTAAAGTCGTTGTGGGAGAAGCTAAAGTATGCGCTTTTCCAGTATCTAAATATTCTTTATAATGATTTTCAAACAACTCGGTTGCCCCACGAGAAGAACCAATATTAATTCCGAAAACAGAATCCGAATTCCAACCAGCGTCAGCTACAGCTTTGCGTGAAGCTGCCATCGCATACAAAACAGAATTATCCAATGCTTTATACTTAACATCCGATTCTTTTAAAGCTTCAATAACTTTTTTTGAATCTAGATCCAATGCAGCCACTAAAGTCTCTTGATTGTCTAAATATGTTTTAGAAAAACAATGATTCGGTGAAAGGTAATTTTTCCAAATGGTTTTTAAATCATTACCTAATGGAGAAATGGAAGCTAAGGCTGTTATTGAAATGGTTGTTGACAAATCCTAAATATTTATTGAGCTGTAAAATTAAACTATTTCCAATGCTTTTTCGACTACATCATATACTTTTTGCAATTGGGCATCGGTCATGATATAAGGTGGTAAAATATAAACGATATTCCCAACTGGGCGTAAAATCACCCCGTTTTCGATAAAGAAATTATAGAGTTTGGTTCGCATAGTACCATAATAGGTTTCCTCGTTTTCTTTCTTTATATCTAAAGCAAAAATGGTTCCTAAAACGCGAGTTGCGGTTACTTTAGGATGATTTTTAATATATTCCTGAAATGCCAAATGTCTTTTATTTATTCGAATTATATTCTCCTGCATTTCTGGAGTTTGCAACAATTCAAAACTGGCTAAAGCCGCTGCACAACCGGTAGGATTTCCGGTAAAAGTATGTCCGTGAAACAAGGCTTTATTGATATCGTCATCATAAAAAGCATCAAATATTTCCTGAGTAAAAGTGGTAATCGCCATTGGGATAGTTCCCGCTGTCAAAGCCTTTGACAAACACATCATATCTGGCATTTCCTGAGCATAATCCATTGCAAAGGTTTTACCCGTTTTTCCAAAACCGGTCATTACTTCATCGGCAATGGTCAACACTTTATTTTCCTGACAAATTTTAATTAACTTATCCAAAGCTTCAGCCTCATACATCACCATTCCGGCAGCACCTTGAACCAAAGGCTCAAAAATAAATGCCGCACATTGCTTTTCTTGTATTACTTTTTTTAAAGTATCAAAACTAACTTGTTCTTTCCCTTTCACAGGTACCGGAATACGAACCACATCGATAAACATTCCTTGAAAAGCCTGAGTATAAAACGAAATTCCGCTAGCTGCCATCGCTGCAAAAGTATCCCCATGAAAGGCATCTTCAAATGCAATAACAGTTGTACGTTTCTCGCCTTTATTATAAAAATACTGTAAAGCCACTTTTATTGCTACTTCCACCGAAGTCGAACCATTATCTGAAAAGAAAATTTTCTGTTGATTCTTTAGCAACATTTTCATCAATTGCTCTGCCACCTGAATAGCAGGTTCGTGTGTAAAACCTCCAAAAAGAACGTGTTCTAAGGTAGTTAATTGCTTGTAAATCTTATCGGCAATAAAACGATTGGAATGACCATATGGATTTACCCACCAAGATGCAATCGCATCAATATATTCCTTGTTATTTTCATCCCAAAGCAAAGCACCTTCACCTCTAGTAATTGCAATCGGTAATTGAGCTGTTTTATGTTGAGTATAAGGATGCCAAAGATATTGGCTGTCTTTTTCTGTTAAGTTCATTTGAGTTCAGATTTGAAATTGCTATTGATTTTTGAAATCGCTATTGAAGTTTCAACAGCTCGTCTCGAAACAAATCGGCATATTCACGAATTACATTTTGATCAAAATAAGGCTCTTCCTCGATTCTTCCAATGCAATTGATTCCTGTTTTTTTCAAAATTACAGATTCAGTTGCTTGATTTTCCTTTCCGTTAAAGAGTATACCCGCAATAGTAATTTTTCGACTTTGCAAAGCTTCGATAGTCAACAAAGTATGATTGATACTGCCTAAATAATGACGGGAAACCACGATTACTTTATAATCTGGCTGAATCAAATCAACAATAGTTTCTGTATCATTTATGGGCACAAAAATTCCTCCTGCTCCTTCTATCACCAAATGATTTTCTGTTACAGGCTCAATAATTTGATTAATATCAATAAGCACATTATCCAATTCGGCAGCCAGATGTGGACTCGCCGGAGTATTCAAAGCATAGCTGTTTGGGTGAATTACGGTATTTTCATTCGATAAATACGCTTTAATCTTATGACTGTCTGAAGTGGCCAAATCGCCTGCCTGAATAGGTTTCCAATAATCAGCCTCTAAAGCTTCTGTTATAATTGCCGAAGCTATGGTTTTACCCACATCAGTACCGATTCCAGTAATAAATAATTTCATAGTTTATATTTGGGCACAAAGGTCGTAAAGAAAGTTTAAGTACCCAACAAATTAACTTTTAGGCAACAGTTCAATTAATCAAATTCAAAATTGCAGCTATTGCATTTGTATTTATGTTTCGAATAAAACGGGATAAATCCAATTAAAATTGATATAACATAAACGAATAAAGATTTAAAACTTTTTATTGAAGTGACCATATTAATTTGTGGAGTTCCACATTTTGGGCATTTCATCAATTCATTTTGATCATCTAAAGAATACTCAGAAACCTGAGAAAGGATTTCCTTTGCTTTAGCAAAGTCTTGTTCAGAAACCAGAAGCTTCACCCCTCCCACAGCGGTACTATACAAAGGATTAGCATCAATAATATTATTATCTATTAAATAAACCTCAATACCTTCCGACTCTAATTTCCCTTTAAAAATTAGAGCTTCCGAGCTATATTGATAGTTGGCAATTTCTTTAAATTTTGTTTCTTCCATAAGTGGCACTAAATTACTAAATAAATAATGTTTAGTAATGAAAAAGCCCATCAAGATTGACGGGCTAATTTTTATTCTTTTAATTCATCTAAAACTTTCCTAATTTCTTTAGCATATTTTCCATAGAAATAATGCACCCACCATTCTAAAACTATACCCATAAACAAAATACTAAACGCAATAACAATAAACATTCCTATTAGATGAGTATTTTGCAAATTAGTAAACACTATTGTTTGATGTTTAGACATTTCAAAATAGAAATAACCTAATAAATATAAAACCAAGAATGGCGTTAATGCAAACCCAAATGTTTTATACAATTCCATATTCAATCGAATGTCAAAATACGTTTCATACAAACTATCCTTAGTGTTTAATGTAACCCTATTGAGTCTTTTGTAAAACAAAAACAATTTTACCAGATAATAAATACTCACTGCTACAAACATACTAAACAACAAATAAAAGGGAGTAACCATTGACTGAGGAAGACCTCCAAAGAATGGCACAAAACCAACAAACACAATAGAAAGTACCTGCATGTAAAACTCATTTTTCAAGTTCTTTCGAATCTTTTCCAAAGGTGTATTAGCCGATTGAATTTTTTCTAAATTTTCTGGAAGTTTGATATTTTCATTCTTATCATTATTCCAAGCATTTTGTATATCGTTAAAATCCATATCCTTGATTTTTTATTATTTCTTTTAATTTTTCTTTTGCTCTATTTAATTTTACTCTGGCATTCCCCTCGGAGATTCCTAAACTTTCCCCAATCTCTCTATGGGAAAACCCTTCCAGTTGATAGAAAATAATGGCTTTATCAATTTTTTCGAGTTGTTGAACTGCTTTATAAAAAAGTTCAATTTGTTTTTCTTTTTCATCAACATCGCTTTCATCCTCACGAATATTGGTAGAAGATAATTCATATTTATCCACTTTCCGTTTTTCCTTTTTTAAGAATACGATTGCAGTATTGATAGCAACACGATACATCCAAGTAGAAAATTGGCTATCACCTTTAAACGAATCAAAAGCTTTCCACAACTGACAAACAATTTCTTGAAACAAATCCTCCTGATCGGCTTTATTATCCATGTACATTTTGGAAACTTTAAAAAGAATTCCTTTATGCTGTTCTATCCGATCTAAAAATGCTTGTTCTTTAACTTTCAAAACGACTAATTTTTGATAGAGGTTACGGTATATCCCGCTTGGCGCAATAAATTAATTAATCCATTATCACCTGGTAAGTGTGCAGCACCCACCGCAAAGAAAACACTATGCTGTTGCATCATTTCAGGCATTTTAGTAATCCATTTTTTATTTCTGGAATCTAACATGAAATTTTGCTCTTCTTTATCCATATATTTTTTATCCGTAGACAAACTAAAAAGTTGGTTTAGATCTTCTTTTTTATAAATACCAACCAGTTCATTAAAAGGAGTACTATCATATAATGCTAACTGTTCAATAAATTCCTTATTATCATAAGCATTAGCAAAGGCTTTAATTTGATCGTCTACTTTTTCCATCCCATGAATGATGCTTTTACGTTGCATTCCCATTTTCAGAAATTCAAATTCATACATTTTTGGAGGACAATTCAATTCCTTCATCAAAACAACACTCATCAAGCCTATTAAATTATAATTTTCATAATCTTTAATATTCAATGAAAATGTATTTTTGAGTAAGGCTTCTAATTTTGAATATTCTTCCTTTGTTAATGCTTGAGACAATGGAACGGATGCAACGGCTAATTTTTGCATGTTTTGTAATTCTATTGGATCATCAAAATCCAATTCTAATGCTAATTCTTCTGTTTTATCAAATGCTTTTGTCACTTTTTCTTTGATAACAAAATCATTTTCACACATCATATGAATGGTTCCAAATAAATAAGAAGGTTTTTTTAGTCCATTTCCTGAAATTTCCCAAAGTAATGAGTTTTCAACTTTGTTGGTTTGTGCAAACCCAACATTTACAACTAAAACTAAACTTGCTATTAAAGCTGATTTTAAAATATTCTTCATTTTTATAATTTTTTGTTTACACCTAATAAGTATTCCAAACACAAAAAACGTTACAAAAAAATCAAAAAAATTTTACAGAAGATTTAAAAGAGTAGTGATTACTGAGGTTATTTCTTCCTTCGAATTAAAAGCATGTAAACAAAAACGAAGTCTTTCCTGACCTTCGGGAACAGTAGGCGAAAGAATCGCTTTCACATCAAAACCTTTATCTTGAATTTGCTTAGCAATCCATTTCACTTTCTCATTTCCGGGAATAATCGCCGATTGTATTGCCGATTTACTTCGAACGAAGATGGGTTTCAAACCAAATAAATTCTTTTGCTGATTAAAATGAATGATATTTTCTCTCAACAAATGCATATTCTCCTTTTCGATTTCCAAATGCTGATAAGCAATTAAAATTGTTGCTACAGAATGAGGTGAAAGTCCTGTAGTATAAATAAAACTTCGGGCAAAATTGACTAAATATTCTTTCAAATCTTCAGAACCTAAAACTGCTGCACCATGACATCCCAATCCTTTTCCGAAGGTCATAATTCGGGCGAAAACCTTATGCTGTAAGCCAAACTGCTGAACCAATCCTGTCCCATTTACACCAAAAACGCCTAAAGCATGGGCTTCGTCAAGTACTAAATAGCAATTGTGCTTTTCAGATAAATGAACTAATTCTTCCAAATTTGGTGTATCGCCATCCATTGAAAAAACACTCTCAGTAACAATGTAAATGTTTGTTGGAATTTGGGATTTGGAAGATTGGAATTTAACTATAAATTTTTCTAAATCTTCAAAATCATTGTGATTGAATTTATAGGCTTTAGCATAAGACAATTGGATTCCGTCGCGAATGGAAGCATGACATAGTTCATCATATAGAATCAAATCGCCTTTTTGAGGAACGGAACTAAAGAAACCAACATTGGCATCATAACCCGAATTGAAAATCAACGCACTTTCAACTTGATGAAAGTTGCTAATAAAATCTTCTGTTATACTATATAAATTATGATTCCCCGAAAGCAATCGGGAACCCGTTGCCCCGTTTTGAGTCCTCTTCTTTTCAATTAAATACTGATGGGTTGCATGAAAAACAGCTTCTGATTGAGATAATCCGAGATAGTCATTGGACGCAAAATCAATATTTTTTTTCTCTGAAGGCAACTGTCTCAATGCATTGTTTTGCATACGGATTTCAAGCTTCTTAGAAAGATTTTTGGGAATTTTTTTCATAGCACCAAAAATAAGCAACTTTTTTGGGATAAAATATGACGGTTTATTGTTTCTGTTTTTGAACTAAGGATTTCGATTTCTAGTTCAGAATCATTTTTACCAATTATATCATACTTAAATCAAAAAAAGGAATCACAAACCAAGGAAATACAATTTTCGAAAACCTTTTCGACTTGATTTTACGCTGTTTTTATATCAAAATCATTTAACTTAAAATTAGTTTTCTATTTTAGACATCTATGAAAAGAATTGCATCACTTTTTCTAATCGCTACATTATTTTACAATGTACTTGGATATTATCTGATGTTTGCCCAACAAGAGGAGCAAGCATGGGTAGCCTCTATGGAAAAAAATGATACATCAGCATTTAAGGTAATCCATCTCAATGCTTCTTTATATTCTTTTATCGAAGACACTGATTTTGAATATGTCAATGAAAACATAACCATTGAAAACAAAAGTTATCACATATTTAAAAAAAGGATTAAAAACAATATCTTAAGTTTATATTATTTAAGAAATAAACATAATGAGGTGATTAGCAATGAAGCAAAAAATATTATTGCAAGTCAATTGTTTAATGAGTCCTCTAAAAGTAATAGCCCATTAAAAAAAATGATGAAATCTTTCATTAAAGATTATATCTCTAATGATTATTACGAGCTAGAAACAAAACCGTTAATAGCCACATACAGTATAAGATCGCATTCAAACCCTAATAATGTTTTACTTGATGGATTCTTAACAATTCATTACACTCCTCCTATAATAGCTTAATCCACTTTGCACCATGCTTATATGTTTAAATTCTGCGATGAAAATATCGGAGAAATGACATATAACACCTGATTATTAAGTTTATTGATAATCAAAATGAGCTATTTCAATCAATTTACAAGATCATTCCAAAATGTTTCTTAACATTTTGGCACACAATGTTGTTGTTAAAAAACAACAAACACAACTAGAGTGTACCAATGAGTTAGAAACACACTAATCCTCTCATATATTAACTATGAGAAAGATTTTCCATGGAATGGACTATTTAATCCTATATACATGAAAATAAAATCACAAAACCATATTTTAGTAAATATCATCATATTATTTCTTGCCTTAATTTCTTCAAAAACAATTACTGCACAAGGTTGTGTGGCCATAAAAGGTAATGCAACAAGCTGCATGATGGTACATACTGACAGCACCAATGTTTCTCAATGGCAATTCACAGCGGGTAGTCGATATTTTAGATCTTTTAGACATTTTTCAGGAACAACAGAAAACGAAGAAAGATTAAGTCTAGGAACAGAAGTTATTAATTATTCAACTATAGTAGATCTTTCATTAACAAGAATAATTAATAATCGTTGGTCAGCAATGGTAGACATTCCAATTATAAACAATGTAAGATCTTCATTATATGAACATGGGCTAGTAAATGGAACCTATGTCAAAAGAGAAAGAAACACTACAAGTTCATTTGGAATAGGTGATATCCGATTTGCAGTATACAGATGGTTATTAGACCCTCTAAAAAACGAAAAAATCAATATCCAGTTAGGATTAGGTCTTAAACTTGCTACTGGAGATTACAATTATAAAGACTATTTTCATAATGTAGGACCTGACGGAACCAATGAATTACGTACTGTTGATCAATCTATACAATTAGGCGATGGAGGTACTGGAATAACTCTGGAACTAAATACATTCTATAAATTCAAAGATAATTTTGGCATGTATGGTAACTTCTATTACTTGAGTAACCCAAGAGAACAAAACGGAACAAGAACTTATAGAGAAACTTTAAGTTCAAGATTGGCAAATGAAGCTATTATGAGTGTACCTGATCAATATATGTTTAGAGCAGGTTTTAACTATTCTGTGAATCAAGTAAAAGGATTGTCTGTAGCAGCTGGTGCCCGATTAGAAGGTATTCCTGTTCATGATCTTGTGGGTGGCAGTGGCGATTTCCGTCGTCCGGGATATATCTGGTCAGTAGAGCCTTCTGTAAACTATGAATACAAAAAAGTAGTCTTGTTTGCATCAGTACCATTTGCAGTAGTTCGTAACCGTACTCAAAGTGTTACTGACAAAGAAAATTCTGTAACCACAGGTACTCATGTTCAGGGTGACGCAGCATTTGCAGATTACACCATTAACGTAGGTATTACAACTCGATTTTAAATAAATGTTATTTTATAAAATGATTCATTTCAACAATTAAATTACAATTTTAAACCAAAACCATTTTTAATGAAAAAGATTTATCTGGGTTTTCTGCTGATATTACCCCTATTTATACAAGCACAAACCGACATTGACGCCATTATGATGAGCAAAAACAATTTTTGCTTTGGAACAGTCTACCAATACAGTAGTTGGAACGAGTATTGGGAAGGAACTTTTAAAAGAAAAAATCTAAATCTGGGAACGGTATCTACACAATCCTTAGGGATTATGGGTAATTATGGTATTTCAGACAAATTAAACGTCCTTTTTAACCTTCCATATGTAGCAACAAAAGCTTCTGCAGGAACTATGAAGGGAGAAAAAGAAATACAGGATTTATCACTGACTGTAAAATATATGCCTATTGAAAAAACGATTGGTAAATCAACCTACTCCGTATATGCCATAGGAAGCTTTTCGACTCCGGTCACTGATTATACTGCCGACTATTTACCACTAAGTATTGGCTTACAAAGCAAAACAGCTTCATTAAGAGTAATGGGAGATTTTCAAAGAGGAAATTTTTTCACAACGGTATCAGGGGCTTATATAAAAAGAGCCAATATTACTATTGATAGAAATTCCTACCTCACTAATGAAATTCATTATACCAATGAAGTAGATATGCCTGATGCTGTTTCAGTAAATTTTAGAACAGGATATCGCTCCAACAGATTGATTGCTGAATTCGTAATAGACAATTGGGTTACACAATCAGGGGGATTTGACATTACCAAAAACAACATGCCTTTCCCGAGTAACACCATGAATGCAATAAAATACGGTGTTAACTCTAAATACACGTTCAAAAAAATTCCAGAATTATCTCTTATAGGAGGCTACAACTATGTTGCCGAAGGAAGAAATGTTGGAAAATCAGACACTTTTTATGGTGGCATATTCTACATCGTCGATTTTAATAAAACAAGTAAACAAGATGAAAAATAAAATACAAAAAAAAGCCTACACTAGCCTAATCGCATTATTTCTTGCCTTCACCTATTCTTGCAGTGATGATATTACAGAACGAAACGAACAATTTCACGCGTTAAATCCAACTAACACCGACGAATTAGCCGGAACATGGAAACCCTTTTTATTGACTACCCCTAATGAATTTCCTTTGGATGCACCAATTGCGACTAATTCGACTGCCTTTACCAGAGAAATCAATGAAATAAAAAGCTACCAAGCCAACTTAACCGAAAAACAGAAGGAAATTATAAAGTATTGGAGCGCTGGAGGTGTTTTACGTTGGAATGAAATTATGAGAACTTTGGTAGCTAGACATAACCGCCCGCCTTATCAAAATGAAGACGGAACCTATCCAGCACCATCATCGGCAAATCCTTTTGCAAATCCGCAATTTCCTTTTTCGAACCCACCCTATGCCGCCCGGGCCTATGCTTATGTAAGCGCTGCTCAATATGATGCAATGGTTGCAACTTGGCATTATAAAAAACTGTATAACAGAGCCGCTCCTTATACTGTAGATACCAATATACAGGTGTTGATTCCTAAAAGCACCTTGCCTTCCTATCCTTCAGAAGACGGAGTTTTAGCAGGGGTTACCGTTGAATTATTAAATTTATTATTCCCAACAGAAATTGCCTATATCCAAGAAAAAGCAGAGGAACAAAAACTGTATCGAATCATTAGTGGAGCCAATGTTAGAAGTGATGTTGATGCCGGAATTATTTTAGGAAGAAAAATTGCTGCAAAATTCATTACCCGCGCTGCTGGTGATGGTGCAGGAGCTGCAATAGGAAACCAGGAACTTTGGACACAATTAGAAACCCAAACTGTTGCTGCAGGAGAAATGCCTTGGAAATCATTAGAACTCCCTGTCAGACCACCGATGTTACCTTTGTTTGGAAAAGTAAAGTCCTTCTTAATGACTCCCGAAATGGTTGTTGCCAACCGTCCACCTGCACCACCTTCAACAAAATCAGCCCAATTCGCAAAAGAATTGGCTGAGATAAAAAACTATAGTACCAATACCTCCCGAAAACACATGCAAATTGTCACCTTTTGGGCTGATGGAGTGGGGACTTATACTCCACCAGGACACTGGAATGCCATAGCTGCAGAATTATTTGTGGAACAAAATTATAGTGAAGTACGATGGGCCAGAAATATGGCATTATTGAATATTGCAATGATGGACGCTGCTATCAGTTGCTGGGATGCAAAATATACTTACTTCAACCCAAGACCCTCTCAAGTTGACCCATCTATAAAAACGATGACAGGAACTCCTAATTTCCCTTCTTATGTTTCAGGACATTCTACTTTTAGTGGAGCAGCCAGTGTAGTCTTATCCCATATTTTACCTGCAAAAAGCCAAAGTTTTATTGCAATGGCCAAAGAAGCATCCGACTCGAGAATGTTTGGTTGTATTCATTACAGAAGTGATTGTGAAAAAGGACTTCAATTAGGTGAAAAAGTAGGTAATATTGCCGTAGCAAGAGCCACTACAGATGGGGCTGAATAATCTCCATAATTAGAAAATTAAAGTTGATAATTTGTTTACAAATGGTTTTTATATATGTTATCAACTGTAACCTGACAAGCGTTGGAAACCTGTCAGGTTATTTACTAAATCAAATTACTTAAATGCAAGATATCCTATTCGACGAACCAAAATAAATATAAAAATCATGAAACATACTTTTAATAACCTCTACGCTCAATTTAGCAGAAAAATGGATCGATATAGCATTATTTTAATGCAAATATCCCTTGCAACGGTTTACATTTGGTTTGGCGCCTTAAAAGTATTCGGTATGAGCCCGGCCGGCGAACTGGTAGAACAGACTGCTTATTGGTTCAAACCAGAAATATTTGTTCCTCTACTCGGAATTTGCGAAATAAGTATTGGTTTGGGATTACTCATCAAACGCTGTATTCCCTATACCATCATTTTATTATTAATGCATATGCTGGTAACCTTATTCCCGATTTTTATCCTAAAAAAGGTTTGTTTTGAAACTTTCCCATATTGCCCAACTTTAGTAGGACAATATATCATCAAAAATCTTGTATTAATTTCAGGAGCACTGGTCATTGCAGGCAAATACAATGAAAGTAAAACTCTTGATACCACCTTAAAAACAACTATTGAATAAAATTTATTTAAAAATAAGAGTATAAAAAAAGCCGAAACAATTACGTTTCGGCTTTGATTTTTATAAATCTAAATTGTCTTAGTCGGCTAAAACAATTACTTTATTGTCTTTCATTTCAATAGTACCTGACTCAATAGCTAAGGTATAGGTTTGATCATTTACTTTCGAAAACAACTTTGCTGATTCTTTGCTAAACTTAAAACTTGGCGCTGTAATTTTCACAGTTCCTTTTTGAAGCAAGGAAACAATTGGAGCGTGATTATTCAAAATTTGGAAACTTCCATCAACACCCGGTAAGGTTACTGACGTTATTTCTCCTTTGAATAAAGATGCCTCTGGTGATACTATTTCTAAAATCATAACTTTTTTTTAAATTCCAAATTATAAAATTCCAAATCCCAATTTTGGAATTTGGAATTTTTACTTTTTGAGGTTTATCAAGCTATGCTTGATTATGCTTCCGCTAACATTTTCTCTCCAGCCTCGATAGCTTCTTCAATAGTCCCTTTAAGATTGAAAGCTGATTCTGGCAAGTGATCTAATTCACCATCAATAATCATATTAAATCCTTTGATAGTATCTTTGATATCAACTAATACACCTGGAATACCAGTAAATTGCTCAGCTACGTGGAACGGTTGAGACAAGAAACGTTGTACACGACGTGCTCTTGATACCGCCAATTTATCTTCTTCAGACAACTCCTCCATACCTAAAATAGCAATGATATCTTGTAATTGTTTGTATTTTTGAAGAATCTCTTTTACTCTTTGAGCACAGTTGTAGTGATCATCACCTAAGATGTGTGGAGTCAAGATTCTAGAAGTAGAATCCAATGGATCTACCGCTGGGTAAATACCTAACTCAGCAATTTTACGAGACAATACAGTAGTAGCATCCAAGTGAGCAAACGTTGTTGCTGGTGCTGGATCCGTTAAGTCATCCGCAGGTACGTAAACCGCTTGTACAGATGTAATAGAACCTTTGTTTGTAGATGTAATACGCTCTTGCATAGCTCCCATCTCAGTTGCTAAAGTTGGTTGGTAACCTACCGCAGAAGGCATACGTCCTAATAAAGCCGATACCTCAGAACCTGCTTGTGTAAAACGGAAAATGTTATCTACGAAGAATAATACGTCTTTACCTTGGTCAGAACCAGCTCCATCACGGAAATACTCAGCAATAGATAATCCAGAAAGTGCAACACGAGCACGTGCTCCTGGTGGCTCATTCATTTGTCCGAAAACGAAAGTAGCTTTAGACTCTCTCATTCCTGGCAAATCTACTTTAGACAAATCCCATCCTCCATTTTCCATAGAGTGCATGAATTCCTCACCGTATTTAATAATTCCTGACTCTAACATCTCACGAAGCAAGTCATTTCCTTCACGAGTTCTTTCACCTACTCCTGCGAATACAGAAAGTCCACCGTGACCTTTAGCGATATTGTTAATTAATTCTTGAATCAATACTGTTTTACCTACTCCAGCTCCACCAAACAATCCAATTTTACCTCCTTTTGCATAAGGTTCGATCAAATCGATTACTTTGATACCTGTAAATAAAACTTCAGAAGATGTAGATAAATCTTCAAATTTAGGAGCTTGACGGTGAATTGACATACCGTTTTCACCTGTTTTAGGTAATTCTGGCAAACCATCAATAGCATCTCCAACTACGTTGAATAAACGTCCGTAAACATCTGCACCAATCGGCATTTGAATAGGATTACCTGTTCCTACTACTTCATAACCTCTGCTCAAACCATCTGTTGAATCCATCGAAATGGTACGAACAGTATTTTCTCCAATGTGAGATTGTACTTCTAGGATTAATTTAGTACCATCTTTTTTTACGATTTCTAATGAATCATAAATTTTTGGAAGTTCAACATCCTTACCGTTGAAAACAACGTCAACTACTGGGCCAATGATTTGGGCAACTTTTCCTATTACTTTAGACATTACTTATGTATTTATTAAACAGCTATTTAGGTTTATGAAATAGACACCATCAAATTTGACTGATTAGGTGTTTTTTCCGAGCGCAAAGATAATTTTTTAAAATAAAAAATCAACACTTTTATTTAAAAACATTAAAAAATAAAACAAGGGTTAAAAACCGCTATAAATCTCGCTTCCAACAAATTTATTCACCACAAACATTTCGTTATATTATATAAATTATATTTTATAAAAACACCCAATCTTAATTATGGATTGATTACCCAAGAAACAAAATACTGCTGCCCTATTAATCCAGCACCTAATACTTGCATGTATTCTTTTCCTCCAATATTAGCTACAGCCACCTTAAAAGTTGATTTAAGCGTAGGAATACTATAATTCATTTGCGCATCAATTACTGTAGCCGATTGCACCATGCCATCTACCATTGCAGATTCCCATTTATAAGATGTATTCCATCTTCCACTAACATTAAATCCGAAATTTTTAAACAACTTTTCATTCCCAATTGAAGCTTTCACTCTGTGCTTAGGCGTATTAAATCCTGCCTCAAAGCTTGGATCCTTTGATTGATCAAAACTAAATTCAGCATAATTATAATTTACACCTATTTCATAATCCTTGTACACTTTTCTGGAGAGTCCCAATCCAAAACCAAAAGATTTGATTTCGACATCAGTATTCGTATACAATTGATACGCTCTAAAATTATCATTTTGCAATGCATGCAATGTTTGCGCACCGGGATCAGTTGGTCCTGCTAAAGGATTTGGCGCATCTTGTACGATACCATAATAAGGAGAAATCACAGTTAAATTACCAATGAAATCATTATAAATATTGTAGTAACCACTAACATCTACAGACATTTTATTTACATACGATCGGTATCCTAACTCAAAAGCCTTTACTCGTTCTGGTTTCACATAATTCACATTTGCTTTTCTTAACAATGCAGAAGCTGCAACAGGATTTGATGGCGCTAAAGCCGCAAATGCCTGAACCGTTGACGCTATATACGAATTCCCATACGCATTTAAACCAGTCATGACCTTAGTAGTGCCGCCATTCAAAGACTGACCAACAACAGTATTCACTGGCAATATCTCTGAATATCTTGTCAAATTATCAGGTGCCGAACCAATCAAAACTGCATTCCCTACATTAAAACCTATATATTGATCTTGCGTAGTAGGATTTCTAAAACCGGTTTGAAATGAGGCTCTAATGTTATGGTGCTTATTTTCACCTGCTGCATACACTAAAGACAATCGAGGAGAGTAACTTCCTTTAAAATTTTGTGATTTATCATATCGAATAGATCCTGTAAACTTCAATCTTTCATCTACAAACTTTTTCATCAATTGTGTATAAATTCCATATTCATTATAGTGGATAGGACCATTTGCATCTGTATAAATCCTTCCATTGGAATTCAATTGATACTCTCTAAAAGAACCACCAACTTGTATTTCTGCAAATTGTATTACATCTTTAAAATTATAATTGGCATCCGAATGATAAATCTTTGAATTATCGACCAATTTAGATCCCGAAAGCACATCAGGCTCAGCGATAACACTATTAAATGCCGATTTAAAAGCGGATGTCCCAGGCATCAATCTACCCACATCTGCCTGAGCCCTAGCATAAGCATGTGCACCTACCGAATTGTTATACAATGGACTTTGAGGATTTCCAACAGCACCAGCATAATTAGCCGCATAAGTACCAAACCATGTTTCATCTGATTTCCAAGCTCTATTTACATTAATAGCAGTAAAAAGCATATCATAAGATTGACCACCGTCTTCAGTTGTAGTATATCCTCTCAAAAAAAAATTCTTGCCTTTAAATTCTAATTTATGTTGTTGCATAAAAAAGTTATTCAAATAGTAGCGATTAGCACCTTGATACACCGCATTACCAAAACCAAATTTACTTAACCAAATTACTTCCAATCGTTCATCTCCAAAAGGTCTAAAATGAAAAGACAAATCAATTTTAGTATTACTTGCTTTATTATCGGTCAAATCAGTTTCATTATAACCTGTTCTTGAAACATTTTCCTTAGGCAAAAGTGAAGCAAAACTCGATGGCAAACCTGCAGCTGCCCAAGCACCACTGGCTATCATTTTTTGTCCTACATTATAAATATTAGTGCTTACTTCATCTCCATATACATTAACACCATCATAATTAGGATTCGTTCTATCTCTTCCAACCACAAATCTATCTCTATAATCTGTCGCATACCAATCAGTACCACGCATATACGTAAAATTCGCTTTGGCAGCAAAATGTTCATCAAAGGCATGCGCCATTCGAATACCATAATCAACAAAATCATTAACTCCAGCGGCCTTTTGACTAGTTTGACCGTATTTCACATAGGTTGTTATGCCTTGGTAATTAAACGGACTTTTCGAATTCATAAATAAAATTCCATTAAAAGCATTAGCACCATACAAAGCCGAAGAAGCTCCAGGTAATAACTCAACACTTTGCATATCGATTTCAGAAATACCCACCATATTTCCTAATACAAAATTCAATAAAGGAGAAGAATTGTCCATCCCATCCACTAATTGCATAAAACGCGTATTGGCTACAGTTGCAAAACCACGAGTATTAATGGATTTAAAAGTCAAACTACTGGTATTCATTTGAACTTCTTTTAAATTTTCTAATCCATCGTAAAAAGTAGCAGATGCCGTTTTTTTCACATCAGCTACACCCATCCTTTCAATGGTAACTGGCGATTCAAAAACTCTTTCAGGTGTTCTGGATGCCGAAATAACAATCTCATCAAGTACATTTTGCTCTTCACTTAAAACAATTCCGAGCAATTGTTGTTTTGAATCAACGACAATTTTCATGGTTTGAAAGCCCACACAACTTAATTCGATTTCAAATGGAAAACGCAAAGCCTCTAATATAAATTTACCATCACTATCCGATACTGTTGAGATTGTTTTTCCAATAACAACAATATTAGCACCCATAACAGGCATTTTATTCTTATCAACAATAGAACCTTCAATGGTATTTTGAGCGAAATTTACGCCACACACAAGGATCAATAAAAAAAGGAAGCAGGATTTCATAGGGTTAAGTTTTTAAGTATTGGTACTACTAAAATAATAATAAATCCTGATACAATCACAAAATACACAAAACTATTTTATCAATAATTAACCATGATTTCAAAATTTTAACAAATTCACAAAAAATCAATTCACCAGAAATAAAAAAGGCGAGATTTTCATCTCGCCTTTGGTATAGTAATTACAAAATTTATTCTACTGTAACTGATTTAGCTAAGTTACGTGGCTGATCCACATTACAACCTCTAAATACAGCGATATAGTAAGACAACAACTGTAATGGTATTGTTGTAATCAAAGGGGATAATGCATCTGAAGTTTCAGGAATTTCAATTACATAATCAGCTAATTCTCTAACCTGAGTATCTCCTTTTGTCACTACTGCAATAATTTTACCGCTTCGTGATTTTATTTCTTGAATATTACTTACAATCTTATCATAGTGTCCTTGTTTAGGCGCAATGATAATAACTGGCATTTGCTCATCAATCAATGCGATTGGACCATGTTTCATTTCGGCTGCTGGATAACCCTCAGCGTGAATATATGATATTTCTTTAAGCTTCAAGGCACCCTCTAATGCTACTGGGAAATTATAACCACGACCTAAATACAAACAGTTAGGCGCATCTTTGAAAGCTGCAGCAATTTCTTTTGTTTTCTCGGCGGTTTCTAATACTTCTTTTACTTTTTCTGGTATTAATTCTAATTCCAATAAATACCTATGGAAATCAGAATGCGACAAAGTCCCTTTTGCTTTAGCTAAACGCAAAGCTAGCATTGTCAATACAGTAATTTGAGTTGTAAACGCTTTTGTAGATGCTACACCAATTTCTGGTCCAGCATGCGTGTAAGCTCCTGCGTGAGATTCTCTTGAAATAGAAGAACCTACCACATTACAAACTCCAAAAACAAAAGCACCATGTTCTTTAGCTAATTTAATAGCTGCCATTGTATCGGCCGTTTCACCTGATTGAGAAATAGCTATAACAACATCTGTAGGCTTAATAATTGGATTTCTATATCTAAATTCCGAAGCATACTCTACTTCTACAGAAATACGAGCGAATTCTTCAATAATATATTCAGCAACTAAACCTGCATGCCATGAAGTCCCACAAGCTACGATAATTATTCTTTCTGCATTAAGGAATTTCTCTAAATTATCTTCAATTCCCGACATTTGAACAATACCCCTATCTGCATGCAATCTTCCTCTATAAGTATCTTTGATAACATTTGGTTGCTCATAGATTTCTTTCAACATGAAATGATCAAAACCTCCTTTTTCAATTTGCTCTAAATTCATTTGAAGCTCTTGAATATAAGGATCTACCAAACTATCATCTTTAATCTTTCTAATCTTGATTGGTTTTTTCAAACTAATATTAGCCATCTCGCCATCTTCAAGATAAACAGCATTAGAAGTATATTCAATAAAAGGTGAAGCATCAGAAGCAATAAAATACTCTCCTTCTCCAACACCAATTGCCAAAGGACTTCCTAAACGAGCAGCAACAATTTCACTTGGATTCTTTGTGTCAAAAACAGCAATTGCATATGCACCCACTACTTGATTAAGCGCTAACTGAACCGCTTTGCCTAACTTGATTTTTTCATTCTTTTGAACTTCTTCAATTAAATTAACTAATACTTCTGTATCAGTATCTGAATGAAAGACGTAACCACGCTTTATTAACTCTTCTTTTAACGGAGCGTAATTTTCAATAATTCCATTATGCACTATTGCCAACTCACCTGAATTTGAAAGATGCGGATGCGAATTCACATCATTCGGCACACCATGTGTAGCCCAACGCGTATGACCAATCCCAATAGATCCATTCGTACTTATTTCTTTCAAAGCACGCTCCTCTAAAGCAACTACCTTACCTTTTGTTTTACAAACTTTAATAGTCCCATCATAAACCATTACACCAGCACTATCATAACCACGATATTCCAGCCTTTTTAAACCTTTTATAACAATAGGATAAGCTTCTCTGTGACCTATATAACCAACTATTCCACACATAAATTTCTATTAATTAGGTTTTGTGTAATAAATTTTCAACTTCAATCTTTTTGCGTCTGGAACAGATGCCGCTCCTCCGTAAAGCACCACACCAAGTGGATTTAATACTGATGCCTGTGGGATTTTAAAAATTTCATTTTGATCGTTCAAAGTAAACTTTGAAAACAAAGCATTCATAGTCGTATTTCGAATATCTTCAGTAACTACAACACCTAACTTTACATTTTTTGAAGAAAGATTTTTAACTAAATTTCGAATGTGTTCTGTAATTCTAAATTTATAATAATACTCCCCATCAGTACTTTTTTGCAATTGCCCTCCAAAAATAAGCTGACCATTTTTTGCATTAGTTCCCGTTGAAGAATCATACAAATAATCTAATAAAACCGTACTATTCGATAAATCATACAAATAAATACGATTAGGTAATTTAGTAGTTCCCATAGCTGCCTTGTCTACATGAAAAACTAAACTAGCCTCATTGATCATTTTAGTTCTTTTAGTAAGAGGATCAATACGTCTTAATTCATCCAATTCATCAGGAATATTATTAGGAACGTTCGAAACATTTCCACTAGCATCATAACCTAAAACATCTGTATTATCAAAAAGTTCTAAAACAGACATTGCACCTTCACCACCTTTTACATACAATCGACTATCCCCTGCTGTTTTATTAACGTTAGTGGTGATCGCATCCTCGTAAAGTGTTTTCTTAGTATTTTTAACCAAACTAACAGTATTTCCAGTCATATTAAGCACGATAGATTTAGCTACTCTTGTCGTTGTAGACTGACCGTTTGCTGTAGTAACTAAATCTTCCTTGTAATTTATAGTAACCGTTCCTGCTTTAAAATTCATCATCGCTAATTGACCTGGACTAGCACCGGATTTTTCGACTATAAAATAAAGTCCTCTGAAATAATTTTTAAAAACATCATTAGTTATTAATTTCCCAGAGGCTGCTGCATCAATAATTTTGGTTTTAAAATAAGTTTTATTCAAAGCCAAACGCATAGCCGGAGCAGTCTTTGTAGTTGTTTTAACTTCTTTACCATCAGTTGTAGTAGTCGTTGTATTTTTAATTTCACTTTTATCAAAGAAAAAAGCATCATTTTGAGCAACAACACCATCATTTAACCTTATACCACCTTTTAAAGCATCAAAATCACTACCTTGGTTTGTATAATATTTTTGTGATTCCAAAAAACCGGTTACAGGATCTAAATCCCTCATAAAATAACCGCTTTCATAAACACTTAATTTAATAGCTCTTTTATTCTCATCGGCTGAACCATAAATAGAATCTAAAACATAAGTACTATTTCCAGTTGTTGCATTAGTAGATTCTATATGACTAAAATAAGGAATCGACAAAGTCACACTATCAATCTCAACATTATTGCCAATAGTAGGATTTACAGAAGCCAAAACAACCTGTGTTGCAAAACTTGCTTCGGTAGTCCCAAAAACATCATCCTCATAAATCCCCAAAGGATTTACAGGCAAATTATTAGATTGAACTGGACCAATATTTTGATTATAAGAAAGAACATTAATACTATCATGTACTAATCCAAAATGTTCATCACCAATTAAGTCTCCTCCTATGGTGTTAAAATCTTTATCACAGGAAGTAAAAAAAACAACAGTGATTGCAAGAAAAAATATCTTTATAATAGAATTATTACGCATATTAAATAATAAAAAGTTGGATTTAAAGCATTTCTTTATAAAAATTATTATATGCCTCAGCAAAAGCATCTTTAGGGACGAAAGGTAAAAAAGGTTTCCCTGAAGTTTCAATAAATTTTGTTAAACTTGAACTAAGATTCGAAGAAGCAATAATAACACCATCCGAATGCATTACAGTTGCTTTAATAATATTCTCATAATCAGGTGTTGATAACATATCAACCGACTCTTGCGGAACTCCATCTAATTTTACTTTGTTGATCATTTCAACATCTAAAGTACCATCAAATGATTGCCCATAAACAGAAGTAACAATCTTAGTGTCAGAAAACAAGGCTTCATTTTTATAAAAATGCTTCATGTACACCGGCAACATGGCAGCCATCCAACCGTGAACATGTATAATATCTGGTACCCAATTTAATTTTTTAACTGTCTCGACAACTCCTTTAGCAAAAAAGATAGCACGCTCATCATTATCAGGGTATAATTTCCCATCCTCATCGGCAAATGTGGCTTTTCTTTTAAAATATTCATCATTATCGATAAAATATACTTGAATTCTTTCTTTTGGAATTGATGCCACTTTGATAATTAGAGGCATATCTAAGTCATTTACTACCAAATTCATTCCTGAAAGACGAATAACTTCATGTAATTGGTGCCTTCTCTCGTTGATATTACCATACCTAGGCATAAAAATTCTTATCTGTCCTCCCTGGTCATTTACCATCTTAGGAACATCATAAGACATTAAAGAAACCTCATTTTCAGCCAAATACGGCACCACTTCAGATGATACATATAATATCCTCTTATCTTTCATATTGTATTTTAGTTAGTTATGTTGGTAATAAAAACCACGCAAAATTACAAAATTTTATGCAGTTATTAACTAATATATTATGTTTGCACTCAATTTTAATAAAATTACCATGCCTGTTTTCTATGGAAAAGTAGCTTTAGCAGCGTTTTTAAATTCAGTTAACGCCTCTAAATCCCCTATTGGTTTTGTTCCAACAATGGGTGCGCTCCACCAAGGTCATCTTTCCCTAATGCAACAATCTCTAGCAGAAAACCAGCATACTGTGGTTAGTATCTTTGTTAATCCTACCCAATTTAATAATTCCGAGGATTTAGAAAAATACCCTAGAACCCTAGAAGAAGACACTAAAAAAATTGCTTCTTTAGACCCATCGATTATTGTATACGCACCTTCAGTAGATGACATCTACGAAGGAAATGTGGTGTCTCAAAATTTTGATTACGACGGACTCGAAAATCAAATGGAAGGCAAATTCAGACCTGGTCATTTTAATGGAGTAGGAACCATTGTAAAACGTCTTTTCGAAATTGTAAAACCTACAAATGCGTACTTTGGCGAAAAAGATTTCCAACAATTACAAATTGTTAAAAAAATGGTTAGCAAAAACCATTTAGACGTAAAAATCATTGGTTGTCCTATTTTCAGAGAAGCTAATGGACTTGCTATGAGTTCCCGAAACGAACGATTAACAACCCAAGAAAGAGACAAAGCTTCTATTATTTACAAAACCTTATTAGAAGCCAAAGAACAATTTAAAACCCTAAGTTGTGAAGAAGTAAAACAATGGGTCAAATCGGTTTTTGACCCGAATACAATGTTTGATTTGGAATATTTTGAAATCGCTGACGAAGAAACGCTTATTCCTTGTTCAACCATTTTAAAAGATAAAAATTATCGTGCATTTATTGCCGTTTTTGTGAATAATATTCGATTGATTGATACCATTTCACTAAAATAATTTACTTTTGTGCCATGCAAATTCAAGTTTTAAAATCAAAAATTCATCGGGTAAAAGTAACTGGCGCCGATTTAAATTATATTGGTAGTATTACCATCGATGAAACCTTATTAGAAGCATCTAATATTATTGAAGGAGAAAAAGTTTCTATTGTTAACATCAATAATGGAGAACGTTTTGACACTTATGCCATAAAAGGAGAGCGAAATTCAGGCGAAATAACACTGAATGGTCCAGCAGCTAGAAAAGTACAAAAAGACGATATCATCATTATCATATCGTATGCAACCATGGACTTTGAAGAAGCCAAAACTTTCCAGCCTTGGATTATTTTTCCAAACGAAAAAGACAATTCACTAACATAAGTAAAGGTTAAAAAATTGACAGAAAGCGTTTCTTTAGAAGCGCTTTTTGTTTTTATAGTATAAATTTTACTTTCACTAAATTTTAGTATCTTGCTTTGTCGTTCTGAATGTTCATCTAAAAACTTCCCCAAATCATGAAACAAGCACTACTATTATTTTTCTTTTCGATTGTAGCATTTTCGCAAAAAAAAACCGAATTAATCAAATCAAACCATTTGGGAGAAACCCGAGAAATATCCATAAATCTTCCCAGTTCCTACGAAAGTAACCCCACGAAAAGATACCCCGTTTTAGTACTTCTAGATGGCGATTATTTATTTGACCCTTTTCAAGGCGCCTTGCATTATGGCGAATATTGGGATGATTTACCAGAAACCATTATTATAGGCATCCATCAAAAAAACAGCCGAGTGAGTGATTGTGCTTTCGATGAGGCGCAAGGAACCCCTACTAAAAGATCGGCTGCTTTCTATAACTTTATAGTAGAAGAAATGATGCCTTTTGCAGAAAAAAAATATCGTTTAGCACCTTTTCGAATAATTGCAGGTCACGACGTTACGGCTGGATTTCTAAACTTCTTCTTGTATCGCGAAAACTCTTATTTTAACGCCTATATCTCCTTAAGCCCTGAATTATCTTCAGATATGGTAAGTCAAGTTCCTACCACATTAAACAATACTAAAAAAAATATTTTTTACTATCAGTCTTCTGCCGATGGGGATATCAAGCAACTGCGACAACCTATAGAAGAATTAGACGCTAATATCAAAGCAATGGCCATTCAAAATCCTTTAGTCAATTACCAATACGACAAATTCAATAATGCCTCGCACTATTCATTAGTTTTATATTCTATTCCTAATGCCTTGTACCAAATTTTTGATAGCTACAAACCTATTTCTTCTACCGAATTCTCAGAAAAAATTGTAATTCTACCATCAGGTTATGTAGATTACCTTATCAAGAAATATGAAAATTCGGAACAAAAACTAGGACTAAACAATCCCATTCGCATAAATGATTTCAAAGCAATCGAAGCCGCCATTTTAAAAAACAAAGCCTACGAAGAATTAGAAAAATTATCGCAATTAGCCAATAAAAACTATCCTAAATCAATGCTTGCCGACTATGAATTGGGCCTTATGTTTGAAAAACTAGGCGATAACAAAAAAGCAGCTAACAAATACCAACGTGCTTCCCAATTAGAAGAAATTGGCGATTTGACCAAGGAAATGATGTACAATAAGTATGAAGATTTGAAAAGTTTAAGTGTAAAAAAATAATGTCAAAAGTTAAAACCTCTTTTTTCTGTCAGAGTTGCGGTACTTCCTATGCTAAATGGCAAGGCCAATGCAACGCCTGCAAAGAATGGAATACCATTGCCGAAGAAATCATTCAAAAACAAGATAAGGTTGCCTGGAAAAGTGAACCAACTCCAAGCAATAGAGCACCCAAACCTTTAAAAATAACTGAAATTGATTCGACTCAGGAAATCCGAATGGACACAACTGATGCCGAATTGAATCGCGTATTGGGTGGCGGAATCGTACCCGGTTCTTTAACGCTGTTAGGCGGTGAACCTGGAATTGGAAAGAGTACGCTTTTACTCCAAATTTCATTAAAACTACCTTATAAAACGTTGTATGTTTCGGGCGAAGAAAGTCAGAAGCAAATCAAAATGCGTGCGGAAAGAATTACTCCTTCCAGCGACAATTGCTACATCTTGACTGAAACTAAAACGCAAAACATCTTCAAACAAATTGAAGCCATTGAACCTGAAATCGTCATTATCGATTCGATTCAAACCCTGCATACCGATTATATCGAGTCGACGGCGGGCAGTATTTCGCAAATTAGAGAAACCACTGCCGAACTTATTAAGTTTGCCAAAGAAAGCAATATTCCCGTAATCTTAATTGGTCACATAACCAAAGACGGTAACATCGCTGGACCCAAAATATTAGAACACATGGTCGATACGGTTTTACAATTTGAAGGCGACAGAAATCACATTTATCGCATACTTCGTTCCCTAAAAAACCGTTTTGGTTCTACTTCTGAAATTGGAATTTACGAAATGCTAGGCAGCGGATTAAGAGAAGTCTCCAATCCATCGGAAATATTGATTTCGCACAAAGACGAAGAATTATCAGGAACTGCTATTGCTACCACACTCGAAGGCATGCGCCCACTGATGATTGAAATCCAATCCTTAGTAAGTACCGCTGTTTATGGAACGCCACAACGCAGCACCACAGGTTATAATGCTAAACGTCTGAATATGATTCTGGCGGTTTTGGAAAAAAGAGCTGGATTCCGTTTAGGTGCCAAAGACGTTTTCCTAAACATCACAGGAGGAATTACCGTAGATGATCCGGCTATTGATTTGGCTGTTGTAGCCGCTATTTTATCTTCGAATGAGGATATTCCGGTGGATAAAGGTTTCTGTTTTGCGGGTGAAGTAGGTCTTTCAGGCGAAATTAGACCCGTAAACCGCGTAGACCAACGCATTCAGGAAGCTGAAAAATTGGGATTCTCTACCATTTTTGTTTCTAAATACAATAAAATAGCCTTAAAAAACACAGGCATCAAAATCGAATTAGTCGCTAAAATTGAAGATGTGGCAAGTATGCTTTTTGGATAAAAAACATTTGTTTTCATAAAAAACAAAACCAGACAATCTTGAGATATTGTCTGGTTTTGTTTCACTATCTTATTCAATTAATACTATCAACTACCGAGACTTGTTCAACTCTAATTGGTTTCCTATATTTCATCTTAGACACAATAACAGGCACCGTATCCTGAATTACTCTTCCGCTTGGACGAATAGATTTTTTAATCGCAATAGCATCTGTAAGTACAAAAGGCGTTGGCATCATCCAATCAGCGCGTTTATGAATGTTAAACATTGTATGTTGCATCAAATCAAAGGAACTTTCTACTAATTGCATATCCATAACTGTTTTCACATTGATATTAAATTCCAAGTCTAAGGGCGCATTATTCACTACATAGTAACTCAACAATCGTTTCCCTTCCCTTTTATAAATTTTCCCTTTTTGTTCCAAATGTGCCACACCATTAGCCCTTATATTATACAAATCCATTTTTTCATTGGCAAAAATATCATAGCGATTCACTTTCCGATTGGGCGAAATTCTAATTTTCAAATAACGTCGACTATCGGCAATACTGTCTCTCAAAAATTCGATGGTAGGTTCGGCAAGTTTTTGTATTGGCGCTGAATTTGAATAGGTGAATTGTGTATCATATTTGCTAAAAAGCGGAATAGATTCTAGCCCTTTTGGCTCTTGTGGATTTTCACCCAGATAACTTTTAGTCCAGGAATCTAAATTTTTATCATAAGTAAGCCATTGGGCATAATTCGTATCGGCATCATAAAGGTAAACTAAGCTGTTTGATTTGGCTTTGCCTTTTTCATATTCGGATTCGGTGTGCGCTTTCGCAAAAAAGCCTATAGAAACCAAAAGAAAAAGTACCGACCAAGTTCTTTTTTGAACAAAATTTCCCAAAACAGCTAAAAGCAAACCAAAACAAAGTGCAGTGAGTATTGCGCTTACATATAGTATTTTCAATCCTAAACCTATTGGAAACATTTGGATAAAAGGCACCACAATCCATAAAACCGGAATACAAAGTACTAGATTTAAGATTGGATTGTATTTTTGAGTAAGAATATAAAACCCAAAGGTAAAAATCCCAAAATAAAGAGGAATGATTAAAAAACCAGCGCCTTGCAAACCAAAAGCAATGGCGCCATTAAGAAATAACCAAATAAATAATGGAGCCACAAAATGATTGGCTGTAATTTTATTTGGGGCAAAAAAATGATAAAAAGCAAAAGCGATTGCGACACTTAAAAATACAAAAGCAGCAATATAATCGTGACCGTTGTAGGTAAATCCATTGAGTAAATCATTGTATTGTGGATAAACTTGTAGCAAAATTTGCCATCCTAAAAAAGTGAGCAAAGCGGCTGTAAACATCGTTCCTAAAAACGGAACAAAACCCGAAAGCATTTTGGGAACGGTCAAAATTCTTTTGGCTATCCCTAAAAAGATAAAAAACAACAGCAATACAGTAGCTACAATCAACATAGGAACTACCCAACTAAAAGGATAACTGATAAAACTAAAAGGAATGGTAAAATAGACTTCATCTTCTGCTGATTGAAGCTCATTTAAATTACTATTGGAAAAATAGTGCAATAGAGGCATTAAATAAGAACCTTGATGCGCTAGCGAATTCCTATCTAGGTGCTTCACATCATCTTGGGCTGTATGATAATTGTAATGACCATCAATAAAAGCAAAATTAAACCCTTGAATTTGTCCTTGTTCTCTAAAAACGGTCAAATCCGTATCATTAGGCAGCATTTTATAGATGCTATACATTAACGAATTAGAAACTGCAAAACTTGGACTAGCTTCATCAAATTGTTTAACCATTCCTGCATTGCCCTCGTTAGTTTCCATTAACATATAACTAGGGCCTGACGTTCCTCTGGCTTCTAAATTTAATGCCAAACCTACTTCCTTAGCCCACTTGTGTTGGGTTACAAAAAGAGCAGCGCCATTCAAACCTAATTCTTCGGCATCAGTAAACAAAATAATAATATCATTTTTAGGTGCTGTTTTAGTTTGTAAAAAGGCCCGAACACTTTCTAAAATCGTAGCAACACCTACAGCATTATCACTAGCTCCTTTTGATTCCGAATGTGGTGCGCTATCATAATGCGAAAGCAGCAACAAGGCTTTGCCGTTTCCAGTCCCTTCTATTCTAGCAATAATATTACGCGATTGAGTAAGATTTCCCCATTCGGTTAAGGTATATCCTTCTTGAGATTGTGGTTGCAAACCTAACTTTGTTAATTCAAACTTCAAATATTCGGCCACGTGATTGTGATAATCAGCACCTACATAATGTGGTTTTTGACTCATTGTACTAACATGAACAATAGCTCTTTTGGTCGAAAATTCGTCCAAAGGTTTTTCATCATTGTTTGTCCACCTGGGCATAAGGCTTAGGTATAAACAAGCAATTATCCCTGTAAAAAACAGCATTGCTACGATTGAGGATAAATCTTTTTTCATTTTTAGGTAGATTGGGTATTTTTTAATTATCCTTTTTGACAAGGATATACATATCATTTTCTAATAACATATAACCCTGATCATACAAGAAATAGTATGTATTTCCTGTTTTTGTTTTTAAAATATTGGTAAAAAAATCAAAATCAAAACCTTTACTAAGCAACTTTGTTTTGGAAACTTTTGATTTTCCATCCGTATTGAGTTCATTAAGAATGCGATAGTTTTTGCGTAATTTGTTATTAATATTGCGCATGAAATTATTGCTATCCTTATTCATCTTATTATTATAGGCGTTTCTGCAACCATCGCTGCAAAATTTCTTGTCTTCACGGCCTATAATTTTTTCACCGCATTCTAAACAGTTTTTCATAGGCTAACTTTTTAGCTTTTTAATTCGGTACAAATCGTGACGGCGGTCTTTTAAAATATTGACACTTCCGTGTTCATGTAACTCTTTGAGTAAGTCCAAATCGACATCAACAATCAAAGTCATTTCGGTATTGGGAGTCGTTTCGGCTTTAATCCCATTACTTGGAAAAGCAAAATCGGAAGGGGTAAAAACTGCTGTTTGCGCGTATTGAATATCCATATTATTCACCTTTGGCAAATTCCCCACACAACCGGCAATGGCTACATAACATTCGTTTTCTATGGCTCTGGCTTGTGCGCAATGTTTCACACGTGTATAACCATTTTGAGTATCGGTCAGAAATGGCACAAACAAGATATTCATGCCTTCATCGGCCATTAATCGGGACAGTTCTGGGAACTCTACATCATAACAAATCATGATTCCTATTTTGCCACAATCGGTATCGAAGGTTTTAATAGTGTTTCCTCCTGTTATCCCCCAATGAAAAACTTCATTTGGCGTGATATGAATTTTGGTATAGGTTTCATACGTTCCGTCTCTTTTGCACAAAAAACCACTATTGTACAAAACACCATCTATCAAAGTAGGCATACTACCTGTAATGATGTTGATATTATAAGAAATCGCTAGTTCTTGAAATCTTTTGCGAATGGGTTCTGAATATTTAGCTAGTTCCCGAATAGCATCTGCTTCTGATAAATGATTATAATCTGCCATTAAAGGCGCAATAAACAGCTCTGGAAAAACAGCAAAATCACTTCCATAACCCGATACGGCATCAATAAAAAATTCAGCCTGTTCAATTAAGGCATCCAAATCTCTTAAAGGTCTCATTTGCCATTGAATTAAACCCAATCGAATAACACTTTTTGTAGTATTAATTATTTGCGGACTTTCATCATAATAGATATTGTTCCATTCTAACAAAACGGCAAATTGCTTCGATTTACGATCGCCTTCCAGATAATTTCGCATTACACGCATTACGTGAAATTCGTTACTCAACTGAAAAGACAATACGGGATCATGAATTTCTTTTCTTTTTACCTTATCGATATATGCCTTAGGAGTTAATTCATGGGCATAATTACCGTAATTTGGTATCCGTCCTGCAAATACAATCGATTTCAAATTCAATTGTTCGCAAATTTCTTTTCGGGCATCATACAATCTTCGCCCCAAACGCAATCCTCTATATTTAGGAACCACAAAAACATCAATTCCGTAAAGCACTTCTCCATTAGGATTATGGGTAGAAAAGGTATAATCACCCGTAATTTTAGCATAATCATGATTCTTTTCGACCAAATCTTCATCAACTATCAGTGAGAGTGCTGCCCCCACCACAATATCGTCTACTAATATAACCAGTTGTCCTTCTGGAAATATTTTAAGTAATTTTTTAATATCCGATTCCCTCCAATAATCATCTATCATTTCGGGATAGGATTCAATCATGGAATTTTTTAATTCTTTATAGTCTTGAATTTTTAAATTTCTAAGTTCGACTTTATTGATTTCTGCCTGCATAAACTCATTGATTTTCTGCAATATACAAAAAATAATATCCGTTTACAAACGCTTACAAATATTTACAACCGAAAGTAAACAACTAACTACCGACTAACTGCTGGCTGTTGTTGCAACTTTGTCTCGTTGAAATGAAACAAAAACAATGTTAATTTCAATGACAATAACAATATCAATAAAGACTTAAAAAAATAATATTAACAATTAAATTTTATACGCCATGAATGCATTAAGAAACAAAGTACAGTTAATCGGTCACTTAGGAAACGATCCAGAAATCAAAAATTTTGATGGAGGTAAAAAATTAGCCAATTTTACTTTGGCTACTAATGAAAGTTATAAAAATGAAAAAGGTGAAAAAATAGAAGAAACCCAATGGCATCGTTTAGTAGCTTGGGGCAAAACTGCCGAAATTATTGAAAAATACGTGACTAAAGGTAAAGAAATTGCTATTGAAGGCAAATTAACACACCGCAGTTATGACGATAAAAACGGTGAAAAACGTTATGTGACTGAAGTAGTAGTTTCTGATTTACTTTTATTAGGAAAACCATAATTTTCTACCGCTAAATTCACAAAGATTTTACGCTAAGAATGCAATGATTTTTTAAATTGTTTAAGCTTCGCTATTACTTATTAAAACTTTGCGAATCCTTTGTAACCTTTGCGGTAAAAAAACTTTCCGGTTAAACCAGCAATGTCATTAAATAGAAAACCCATTCGCTGCTACGAATGGGTTTTTATATATAAATTTAGGCTACTTTTTTAATCAAATCATACATAGGGCAGCGTTTGCAACGTTTGCTTTCTGATTTTTTGAACTTTTCACAACAGGAAGATTTACAGTTTTCCACTTTTTTGATCACAACAAGAGCTTCTTTTTTCTTTTTGTCTTTCTTCTTTTTTTTGCTGTCTTTCTCTTTTTCTTTTTTGCCCATCTCACTATCAGTTTAAAACTGAAGCAAATATAAATCAAAAAATGTTATTTTTATATATTCTAAATAAACTTTAACGTTTTTTATTTGAGACTATTCGTTGTTGAATTGGTAACTGCCAACTGTTGAATGTCGCGATCAAACAAATACAAACCTCCTTTATCGTCACCAATAAGGTTAATTTTATCCAAAATATTCTTAGCAGTAGCTTCTTCTTCGATTTGCTCAGAAACATACCATTGCAAGAAATTATGCGTTGCATAATCTTTCTCCGAAAAAGTAATATGAACCAATTCGTTAATCGAATCAGAAACAAAAACCTCATGTTTGTATAATTCTTCAAACATTTCTTTGAAAGTAGTATAAGTTGTTTTAGGCGCTTTCAAGTCGGTGACCTGAGCATGACCGCCTCGTTCATTTACATATTTAATCAATTTAAGCATATGAGCACGTTCTTCGTCAGACTGGGCATACATAAATTGTGCAATCCCTTCTAAACCATGAACCTCAGCCCAACAAGCCATTGATAAATAAGTTTGAGAAGATTCAGCTTCAATGCGAATTTGTTTATTTAATGCGTTTTCTATATTTTTTAATAACATACAATTGGGTTTTTATTATTATACTTTACGTAAAGTTAGTAAAAAACGGATTAAAATATAAGGTCTACATCCATTTTGGATTTTATTTAACGAAATAAAAGATGAAGTTTTTTATCTCAACAACTCCAATATTTCGGTAATTTTTTCAAAAGATCTAAAATTTTCATGCCTCACTTCATGATCAATCTTCTCATGCGCCCAGGTGGTATGAAATGGAATGTGTGCAGCGTACCCTCCGATACTCAAAACCGGCAAAACATCCGATTTAAGTGAATTCCCAATCATATAAAATTCAGATGGTTCAATTTCTAAACGTTTTATCAAATCCAGATAGTCCTGTTCTTGTTTGTCCGACATCACTTCGATATGGTGAAAATATTTCCCCAAACCTGAATTGTGCAATTTACGTCGTTGATCCAGCAAATCCCCTTTGGTAGCCACAACCAGTTTGTATTTACCATACAAAGCAGCCAAAGTCTCTTCTACCCCATCCAAAAGCACAATTGGCTTCACTAATAATTCCTTACCGTATTCAATAATTTTACCAACTACTTCAACAGGAATCGTATTATTTGATATGGTCATCGCGGCTTCAATCATCGAAAGTATATAAGCTTTAATTCCATAACCGTATATGGATAAATTTTTGATTTCAATTCTAAAAAGCTCCTGCGAAAGCCCTTGATGCGAAAGGTAATCACTCATTAAAGCACAGAATTTTTCCTCTGTTTCTAAAAAATAGGTTTCATTTACAAACAACGTATCATCAGCATCAAATGCAATTACTTTAAAAGACATAGTTTTATTTTTTTATTGACAATGGTTTATTATAAAAGGTAATTCCTATTCCTAAAAGTAAAAAAACAGCACCAAGAATCCTATCCCAACTCATTTTTTCTTCTAAAAAAATCCAGGCTAAAAATGTAGTTAAAACGGCTTGGGCTAACAAACTCAAAGACACTCTAGTAGCCTTCAAATGTTGAGTAGAATAACTAATCATTAACCAAGCCAACAGTTGACAAATCATTCCTTGTATTAACAAAACCAACCAAGCTGCTGTGGAAAAACCTGTAAAATTTTCACCAGAAACCCAACAAATTAAAGCCAAAAACAAACTGGAGGAAAACAAAACAATACTCATAAATGAAAGTACATCTAGTTTTTCTAAAACAATTTTACTGATTAAAATATAAGAAGCATAAAGCATTCCTGAAATAACTGCCAAAACAAAGGCTAGATCTATTTTAAACTGGAGAAAGGTTTCAAATCCTACTAAAACAAACATACCAAAAAGTGCCACAATAGTTCCAAGCCAAAAATTTGTACTAGGTTTGTTTTTAAAAAAAAAGAAAGACCCAATACCCACCCAAACAGGCGTTAAATTTGCCAGTAAAGTAGCCTGAGTAGCACTAGAATGTTGTATCGCAAAATTCCAAACCGAAATATCAGAAGCGAATATAATTCCGCAAATAACTGAAAGCAACAAATAACGACCTTCTGGCAGCTGAAACCGTTTGCTAATAAAAACATAAGGTAATAAAAAAACCGCAGCAATAAACATACGGTAAAAAGCAGAAATCAAACCATCAGTTAAATGCAAGCGAACCAAAATAGGAAAGATAGAAATACATAGTATTCCAATTGCTAAGGCTAATTTGGGTTTGTTAATTTTCATTTATTTGAAAAATAATTTTGCTTAGCAATTCTTGATTTTCCTTTTAAAAAGCAAAAGCTATGAAGTTATTTGTAACCGAAAATTCGCAAATTGTATTTTAAATAATTTGCGAATTTGCGGTAATAATATTAATTAATCGTCTCTCCATTCCCTACTCCATCAGCATCCGGATTTACGAAAACTAATTTGCCTTCGGCATTATTCGTCATCAAAATCATTCCTTGGCTTTCTACACCACGTAAAGCTCTTGGTGCCAAGTTGACTAAAACAGTAACTCGTTTTCCGATGATATCCTCTGGTTTGAAACTTTCGGCAATTCCAGAAACAATAGTACGAACATCAATTCCGGTATCTACTTTTAAAATCAATAGTTTGTTCGCTTTTGGCATTTTTTCCGCTTCTAAAATAGTTCCAACACGTAAATCCATTTTAGCAAAATCTTCAAACTGAATTAAATCTTTTTGTGGTTCTGCCTTTTTATTTTCAGCCAAATTAGCTGTTTTAGTTGCTTCCAATTTATCTATTTGTTTTTGTATTGCTTCGTCTTCAATTTTTGAAAAAAGTAATTCTGTCTGACCAATTTGGTGACCAGCAGGCATTACATCAGCAGTATCAGTTATTGTATTCCAATCGATTTTTACATCGTCTAAGTTTAAAATAAGTTTCAATTTAGCCGCAGTAAATGGCAAGAAAGGCTCACAAAGCGAACTCAAAGCCGCTGCAATTTGCAATGCCACATACATTTGCGTTTGTACACGCTCCGGATTATCTTTAATTACTTTCCAAGGTTCTTCATCTGCCAAATATTTATTCCCTAAACGAGCTGCATTCATCATCTCGCCTAAAGCTTCTCTGAATCTATAACGCTCAAGTGAACTCGAAATTACCGCCGGATAGGCTTGTAATTCCGCTAAAGTTTGCTCGTCAACTTCTGTTAATTCGTTTGGAGTTGGCACAATTCCGTTGTAGTATTTGTTAGTTAATACCACAACACGGTTGATGAAATTACCAAAAATAGCTACCAACTCATTGTTATTTCTAGCCTGAAAATCTTTCCAAGTAAAGTCGTTGTCTTTAGTTTCCGGTGCATTCGAAGTCAAAGCATAACGCAAAACATCCTGCTGATCTGGGAATTCTTCTAAATATTCGTGCAGCCAAACCGCCCAGTTTTTAGAAGTTGATAATTTGTTCCCTTCTAAATTCAGGAACTCATTTGCCGGTACATTTTCGGGTAAAATATAGCTTCCTTCTGCTTTTAACATCGCTGGAAAAATCACGCAGTGGAAAACGATATTATCTTTTCCGATAAAGTGAACCAACTTGGTATTTTCATTTTTCCAATAAGGCTCCCACTCTTTTCCTTCTCTCGCTGCCCATTCTTTGGTTGACGAAATATATCCGATAGGCGCATCAAACCATACATATAACTTTTTACCTTCGGCGCCTTCAACCGGAACATCAATTCCCCAGTCTAAGTCACGGGTTACGGCACGTGGTTCCAAACCTCCGTCAATCCATGATTTTACTTGTCCGTACACATTCGGTTTCCAGTCGTTTTTATGACCTTCCAAAATCCATTCTCTCAGGAAAGCATCATAACGATCCAATGGCAAAAACCAGTGTTTTGTTGATTTCAAAACCGGAGTTTCACCGGTAATAGTCGATTTTGGATTAATCAAATCGGTAGCGTTCAAAGTCGAACCGCATTTCTCGCATTGATCCCCATAAGCTTCTTCGTTACCACATTTAGGGCAAGTTCCCGTTACAAAACGATCTGCCAAAAACTGATTAGCCTTAGCATCATACAATTGTTCCGTTACTTCTTCGATAAAATCGCCATTATCATATAGCTTTTTAAAGAAATCCGAAGCTGTTTCGTGGTGAACAGGCAACGAAGTTCTCGAATAATTATCGAATGCAATTCCAAAATTAGCGAATGATTTACGGATAATTCCGTCGTATTTATCAATTACTTCCTGAGGTGTAATCCCTTCTTTTTTGGCTTTCATCGAAATCGCAACTCCGTGTTCGTCGCTTCCGCACACAAACAAAACATCACGATTTTGCAAACGCAAATAACGCGAATAAATATCAGCAGGAACATAAACCCCCGCTAAATGCCCAATATGAATAGGCCCGTTAGTATATGGCAAAGCCGCTGTAATCGTATATCTTTCTGGATTTTGTAACATAATTCAATTTTATTGAGCGCAAAAATAAGGAATCCAATTTTATTTGGAGCATTTTACTCACAATCTTGTCAATTCCGATGAAGGAGGAATCCCATCAAAGTTTTCTTTAAGTTAAAAGATGTTAAAAAAGTTGTTGGTTTTTATGTAATTTTCTATTCTTCAAACAAATCACTTATTTTAATATCCAGGGAATTAACAATTTTCAACATTGTGCTAATTTTCATTTCTTGTTTACCTTTTATATACTTTCTCAAGTTTTCAACATCCAAACCTGCGTCATGAGCAACATCACGTTGTTTTAGTTTTTTTTCTTTTATGATTGCGTTTATTCTGTTTCCAACCAGAATAACGATTTGCGGAATTTCTTTTTTTCGTTGTGCACACATACAACGAAAATACTTGTAATCGATTTTTTATAAGTGATTACAAATAATCGGTTGTTTTTAACCGAAATAATTTTATTTTTGTGAAAAAATACTTTAGGAAATCATCTAAATAAACAATTAAAAAACAAAAATTATGAATTATTATCTAAAAGCATTACAGGATTATGCAAAATTTAGTGGTCGATCAGGAAGAAGAGAATATTGGAGTTTTTTCTTATTTAATATGATAATAATGTCTGGGTTTGGCCTTGTTAGTTTTTCCCTTTCAAGAGATATTGAATCGGTGATAGATAATGCTGAAACACTATCAAAATTATACTTATTTTCTAGAATTTTTCAACTTGCTATATTAATTCCTTCGATTGCGGTTGGAGTTAGAAGGATGCATGATATTGGGAAAAGTGGTTGGTTTTCCATAATTCCTATTTATGGTTTAATATTAGCATGTACAAAAGGAAATCAGGAAGATAATAAATATGGTGTTGCCCCTAAAGAAATCACAATTCAAAGCAAGGAAAAATCAAAAGGGAAAACGAAAGAAAATGCAGAAAGGGAACATACAAAAAAAACGGTAAATGGTATGACCCACCAAGACAAAATAAACCAATTAAAGGAACTGAAAGAATTACTTGATAAAGGGATTTTTACACAAGAAGAATTTGAAAGTGAAAAAACAAAAGTACTTGCGAATTAAATGGAAAATAATACATATAAAAATATCCGCGAATGGCACAAATTGTTAGAACAAGGAATAATTACAGAAAAAGAATTTACAGAAAGGAAAACAGAATTATTAATAAATGGAGAAAGTAATGAAACGGCTATAACAAAAGAAGAAGTCACATCTCTTCAAATAGTTGATGAACAATTTCAAAATAGAATTAAGGATGAGCCATTTTTATGGTTTCGACAAAACAAATTATGGATTTTAAGTTTTTTAGGCTTAGCTCTGATTGGTTCGACTATTGTTTTTATGAGTAAAGAAAAAGACATTGATGAAGTTTCAATGGATTATATCAATGATTTAAGTCAATCTAAAGTTCAAATTATTACTGAAACCGAATGTAACGATTCTCAGGAGAACATAAATTATTATGATACGGAAATTTACAGGTATTCATTAATTGGGGATGGAATAAACAAAATTCATTCTGACATTAATGATGATGGAATAGAAGATTACGTTGTCTATTATACTGCTGGAAATTGTTGGCAAGGAAATGGAATGCAGAATTATCTTTCAAATATGTTTATAGTAACATCAGACAATAACTCATTAATAGTAAATGAGGATTTGACAAACGATTTTAAAACCAAATTTATTGATTTGGTAAACGAAAATTTAGGCACATCTGGATTTGAAAAAGTTGAAAAAGAACAATTTATTAATGGATTAGATTATCAAAGTTTGGATGATAAAATACTAAAAGGAACATTTAATATCACTACAGAAAATTGTCAAAGTGAACACCCTTGCTATACAGGTCTATTTGAGTATAATTTAGAAAACAAGAGTTTAGAATTAACGAATGTTAAAAATATCGATTAAGATGCGAAACTACTTGTGGTAAATCAGGTGTTATACAGCTTTCTAAAGATTATAATTGTTTTTTAAAGATGTAACTAACTGATAAAAAAGAAAATCAATTTTACATAAAGTAAATTAAATGGAAAACTATACATATCAAAATATTCAAGAGTGGCACGAATTGTTTGTACAAGGAATAATTACTGAACAAGAATATACAGCTAAGAAAGCAGAATTGCTTAAGCTTGTTGAGAATAATGAAAATCTGGCTAATTCAACATTTAAAACATCGATAGATAATTCGGCCCATGATGTAATCATTAATAAAATCGTGGAGCTTGAAAAATTTCCAATTCAGTATGTTGAGTATAGAGGAGTTGAAATAAGACTTCGAAAGAAGAGTAGTAAAATAACATATAAATTAGACCCTCCATTTACTTACAATCTCAGAGTGTGGGCGATTTATGCATTTCCATTTATTATAGTATCTATGATTGTTCCTTATGTATACATCATTGGAATTGTTGGTTTAGGTGGAATAATTGGTCGTTTTTTTCTTGGTTTTATTGGCGACTTTATTTATGAAAAAATACATAAAGAGGTAATTGAGGATTTTGAAACCAAATATATTAAGAATTTAAATCAATATTAATGGACAAATATACTACAGGATTAATAATTGTTTTGATAGTTATATCAATTATTTATCTGCTACCATCAATAATAGCTGTAGAGAGGAAAAACGATAGTAAACTTTTGATAATCTTACTAAATGTTTTTTTAGGCTGGTCAGTGATTTGTTGGATTATTGCATTGATTTGGGCTTTGACTAAAAATGATGAGCCTCAGCAGATTATTGTAATGGAGGAAAAGAAAGATATAAATTATGAACAATTAGAAAAATTAAATGAATTATTAGAGAAAAAAATAATAACTACTGATGAATTTGAAAATCAAAAGAGAAAAATATTAAACCCCTAAAAATACGATATTATGAAAAAAACTTTATTATTATTACTATTTGTAGTTACAATTTCTTGTCAAAACAAAACTTCAAAAGGGGATGAATCTAGTTCTATTATTTCGTCAATATCTAAATTCATAAGTCAAGATAACACTCCCAAATGTGATGAATCTGATGTTTTCAAGACTATTTATGAAATCATTAAAGAAAACAAGAAAAACATTGGAGATGTATTAGGAGGCAATCCCTTATCGTTCTATCCTGATAATGTAATTAATTCTGAAAATATAAAAATAACAGAGATAATGACTTCAAATAAAGATTCTGAATTAAAAAGTTGTGGTTGTGAAGCAAAATTGTCGATTTCAGAAGTTGAACCGGAATTTCTTTCAGGACTAGGCTTAATAGAAATGCTAAAATTAGATCCAAATTATAGTAAAAAGAAGGATCTTATTGACAAAGCACTTGACACTATTTCAGTTCCGATGGTTAAAAATAAAAAATATGAAAGCTTAATACAGTATAGAGTTCAAAGAAATTCTGAAAATAATCTCGTTGTAAAAGTGGAAAACATCTTTCCTTTGGAATTAAAAGAGATTCAATAGAAATGTTAAGCTAGGGTTTTCATCATTTGAGCAATTGATACAATATTTCTAGTTACTCTCTTTATGCGATTGCTTCGTACCTCGCAATGACTTACTCGAAAATTTGTGTTAATCTGCGTAATTTGCGGTTAAACAATATAGCAGCTAAAAAAATTCAGTAATAATCCGTGTAATCGGTGGTAAAAAAAACCGAAATTTGCAGTCCATTTATAAAAGCAAACTCATGGAATTCGGAAGTATCTTAATCTCAGAAAGCGCAGCCAACAGCGAAAATCCTCAAGATGTAATCAACTCTAACATTTCGATTGTAAACCTGATGCGTGAAGAAAAAATAGACGATGAAGACATTCACACCGACGCCTTAATGAGTTATTATCTGGATTTTTATACCGCACAAATTACTCAGGGGAATTTTGCTCAGTTTGTGTACAATTCAGGTTGGAACAAAGAACTCAACGAATTAATCGAAGAAGGTTTAGAAATTATCGGTGCTCCAAAACATTTGGAATTTTTCAAAGAACAATGCCGTAAAACGCGTTTAATGAGCAGCGTAAAATTGGGCAAATTCTTAAAAGGAAAATTAGAAGGCGTCAATCCAATCCGCGATGCCATAAACAGCAACATTTTCTTTGAAATAGATGAAAACCTTGTCGAATTAAATGCCGCTTTCTTAAAAAATCATCCTGACACTCAAATCCTTCCTGTTGATGCCATTTTTGAACTTCTGGAGGATTATTTGGAACGAGAAATCAAAAGAAATTAGTAAAATTCACCTTAAAATCACCAAAATTAGTTACTCATTTTTTAGAAAACTTTCAAAATAATTTTACTTTTGTAAGTATTATTCGCATTAAGTCATTCTAAAAATTACGACAACTAGTTTATGGAAATCCTACAGCAATTTTCGAAATTATTTTCATTAGATATTCGTAATACAATGGGGATTCTGTTTTGGGGAAGCTTCACTCTGGCGATTCTCGTTTTTACTTTTCGCTATACCATTTTTAGTAAAGAATCGCAAAAACAATTATTAGTCTTTGGTTTTTCTAAGATTTTATTATCCTTTGCCTGGTTGGCATTTTTCCTGCGAACAGATACTGTTTCTTATGATTCCATTAAATTTATCATAACGAATACCTTGGTTTTTTCAGGCTATTTTCTGGAATCTGTTGCTATGTTGATGATTGTAAAAAGCAGCACCAAAAGAACCTTTCAAAGACAATCCATCCTTTTTATTTTTACACTTTTAAGTTTCTACATTGCCGTTGGCTTACAAGCCCCAAACAATATCCGTGTATCATTGGCCTCTTTGAACATTTTTTTGCTTCTTTTGGTTCCAACTTTACTTTTTTTAACAGAAATAAATGGCAGTTTATTTAGAAAAATCCTTGGACTTAACTATATCATTTTACTATCAGCTTTAGCTTTTAGAATGATATATCCTTTGTTTAACACTTCAACCAGCCTCTACTCTGTCGAAACTACTCAAAGAACAATGTTTTTGATTATATTTCTAATGATGACCATCAGTGGAGTAGGTTATTTACTTTTATTACAAGAAGAAAAAGAAATTCAGGTAAAAAAACTTTTAGAGGATAAAAACCATTTTTCTCCATTATTGCCCATGATTTGAAAGGTCCTTTTAATGGTATTATAGGATTATCAGAACTTTTGCTCGAAAAAGACAATGATTTGAACAATGAAGAAGCGAATGAATTTATTGAACTCATTCATCAATCTTCTAAAAATACTTTTTCCCTCTTGGAAAATTTACTTAGCTGGGCTCAATCACAAACAGGCAGTCTAACATTCAATCCTAAAAAAACAGATTTAAGTGCTATTGTCTGCAAAACAGTACACTTGTTAACTAATATTGCCAAAAACAAAAACATTTCGATCCATTCAGAAATTGAGAAAAATCAATTTGTAACTGCCGATAGCAATATGCTGGAAACCATTTTTAGAAACTTAATTTCTAATGCTATAAAATTCACTGAAAATAATGGTGAAATTACCCTTTCAATGAAAAGAGAAAGCCATCAGGTTATCTTTTCAGTAAAAGACAGCGGAATAGGAATTGCTCCGGAAAAAATCACCAGTTTATTTGCCATCAATAAAAGAAAAACAACTTCGGGAACTAATAATGAATCCGGTACCGGTTTAGGATTGATGCTTTGCAAAGATTTTGTTGAAAAACATGGTGGGAAAATTTGGGTGGAAAGCGAAATAGCTAAAGGAAGCATTTTCAAATTTACAATTCCCGACAATCTTTAATTCCTGACTTTCAAATAGCTTTTATTACACAAAGCAACCCAACTATTTTTAAATTAAACTTTGCGAATCTCCGTGAAAACTTTGCACGACTTTGCGAAATAGTTTTTTCCTCAAAACTTTGTCTCATAAATCTCAAACATTTCCTTAAATTTGCTACCGTTATTAAAAATTTATAGTTATAAAAATTCAACTATGTTACAAATTGCATTTATTAGAGAGAATCAAGAAAAAGTAATCCAAGCTTTGGCCAAAAGAAATCTGGACGCCAAAACAGTGGTGGAAGAAGTAGTAGAACTTGATGAGCGTCGTCGTGCTACGCAAGTAGAATTAGACAACATCCTAGCTGAATCTAATAAATTGTCCAAAGACATAGGAGAGCTAATGAAAGCGGGAGAAAAAGCTAAAGCGACTATCTTGAAAGAAAAAACGGTTAGTAACAAAGAAAAAAGCAAAGCACTTGCTAAAACTGCTGATGCAATTGCCGCTGAACTAACCGAAAAACTATACACATTACCTAATTTACCAGCTAACATTGTTCCTGAAGGAAAATCAGCCGATGACAACCTAAATGTGTTTCAAGCAGGTGAAATCCCAGTTTTACACGAAGGAGCACAACCACACTGGGAATTAGTTAAAAAATACGACATCATTGATTTCGAATTAGGAAATAAAATCACTGGAGCTGGATTCCCAGTTTACAAAGGAAAAGGTGCTCGTTTACAACGTGCCTTAATCAATTATTTCTTAGACAAAAATACTGCTGCAGGTTATAACGAAGTGCAAGTACCTCACTTAGTAAACGAAGCTTCAGGTTACGGAACGGGTCAATTACCTGACAAAGAAGGACAAATGTATCATGCAGGCGTTGACAATTTATATTTAATCCCTACGGCTGAAGTACCGGTAACTAACTTGTTCAGAGATGTGATTTTAAACGAAAGCGAATTACCAATCTTAACAACGGCTTACACACCATGTTTCCGTCGTGAAGCAGGTTCTTACGGAGCACACGTAAGAGGATTAAACCGTTTACACCAATTTGACAAGGTCGAAATTGTACGTATTGAGCACCCTGAGAAATCATACGAAGCTTTAGACGGAATGGTAGAGCATGTAAAAGCAATTTTGGACGAATTGAAATTACCTTACCGTATTTTACGTCTTTGTGGTGGCGACATGGGATTCACCTCAGCCTTAACTTATGATTTCGAAGTATTCTCAACCGCTCAAGACCGTTGGTTAGAAATTTCATCCGTTTCTAACTTTGAAACATTCCAAGCTAATCGTTTGAAATTGCGTTTTAAAGACAAAGACGGAAAAAACCAATTGGCACACACCCTCAATGGAAGCTCATTGGCTTTACCACGTGTATTAGCCGGTATTATTGAAAATTACCAAACTCCAGAAGGAATTGTAATCCCAGAGGTTTTACGTCCTTACTGCGGATTTGATATCATCAATTAATTCTGTTTGAACAGAATTAATTCTTAATAACCATTAAGAAATTAAGAACCATTAAGCTTATATAGTCTTAATTTCTTAATGGTTTAAAGAAAAAAGAAATTTTTCAAATTTAATTTCAAACCTTATCTGGTTATGAAAAAGCTCTTTCTTTATATCACTTTGTTATTCTCGCTGTTTGCTATTGGTCAAAACGAACAATTAGCACAGTATTATTACGACAAAGGAGATTTTGAAAAAGCCAAAGTAAGTTTTGAAGAATTACTTGCTAATATTCCTCAAAACAATCAATATTTTCTAAGAACAATTGATTGTTATCAGCAATTAAAACAATTTGACATCGCTGAAAAAGCCATCCAAAACCGATTTACTAAATACAACTTAACTAGCCTTTTAGTCGAATTAGGTTATAACTTTCAATTACAAAAAAACGACGAAAAAGCCAAAATCTATTACGAACAAGCAATTGATCGGATACGTAAAAACCCCAATGAAGTGTACGGCATAGCCAATGCTTTTGAAAAAAAAGTACAATTAGAATACGCCTTAAAAGCCTACCAAACAGCTACTGAAATCCAACCTAATTTTAATTTTAATTACCAACAAGGATTGCTCTATGGTCAACTGGGTGATTTTGACAAAATGATTACTACATTTTTAGAAGAAGCCTATACAAATCCTCAAAATTCAATTGTAATTCAAAATCAATTTTCACGATTTATAACCGAAGAAGCTGATAATTCCTTTAGTGACGCTCTTAGAAAAGCTTTAATCCTAAAAGTTCAAAAGAATCAGGATTTGTTTTGGAATCGCTATTTAAGTTGGTTTTATGTACAACAAAAAGAATTTGGAAAAGCCTTTATTCAAGAAAAAGCCATTTACAAACGCAATCCCGAATCCCTCTCGTCGATATTAAATCTAGCCAATTTAGCCATTGAGGAAGAAGACCAAGAAGTAGCCAAAGAGATTTTAGATTTTGTTATTTTAAACACCAAAGATTTAGATTTACTAGTTCAAGCCCATAGTTATTTAATTAACTTAAAAATCAAAAAAGCTACTGAAAAAGAATACGCGACTATTAACACCGAAATAGAAGCCCTACTCAAAGAATTTGAAATAAGCCCTTTTACCCTATCTTTGCAGCTCGTTCAGGCCAACTTTGTAACCTTTAATTTAAAGAAACCAGAGCAAGGAAAGGACATCATCAAAAGAGCTTTGGAATTGCAATTAAACAAGTACGAAGTAGCACAAGCTAAAATGAAATTGGCCGACATTTTCCTTTTCGAAGAAAAATTCAATCAGGCTTTATTGTATTATTCGCAAATTGAAAACGATTTAAAAAACGATGCAGTAGCGCATGAGGCCAGTTTAAAAGCCGCTAAAACCAGCTATTTTAAAGGTGATTTTCCTTGGGCATTAAAACAATTTAAAGAATTGAAAGCCGCAAATACGCAGTTAATTGCCAATGATGCGCTGGAATATTTCTTATTGATTAATGACAACACCGTTGCCGATTCGACACAAACAGCCTTAAAGGAATTTGCCAAAGGCGATTATTTAATCTATCAAAACAGAAATCAAGAAGCCATTACACAGTTTCAATTGATTTTAAAAAATTTCAAAGGGCAAGACTCGAGGGCTATGCCCGAACAGGCGAAGCAAATCGAAGCTGTAACCCAATTACGACTGGGCCAACTTTATGAAAAAACCGGCGAATACAACTTGGCTTTAAGCCAATATCAAGCGATTATAGACCATCATAGCGATGGAATTTATATAGACGAAGCGCTCTTTTTTTCGGGAGAAATTTACAGTAAAAAAATAAACGATGCTGAAAAAGCCAAGTCGCTGTTTGAAAAGATTATCTTTAATCATCAGGACAGTATCTACTTTGTAGAAGCCCGAAAGCGATTTAGAGAGTTAAGAGGAGACAAAAATTTATAAAAATGTTAATCGGTTAGTCGTTGATTCGGTTAACCAAATAAACAAACAAATGATTATATACAACGTTACTACAAATATTCACGAAAGTGTTCACGACCAATGGATGATTTGGATGCAACACAAACACATCCCTGAAATGTTAGCAACCGGAAAATTTACAAATGCCAAATTAGTTCGTGTTTTAGTAGAAGAAGAAATGGGCGGAGTGACTTACTCAGCTCAATTTACAACCGATAGTTTAGTAACCTTAGAAAAATTCTATCAGGAAAATGAGGCTGTATTTCAAGCAGAAGGTCAAAAGCTTTTTGGAGAAAAAATGCTTACTTTCCGTACGGAATTACAAGTGATTTCGGAACATTAGAGATAACTGGACTAAAGTCCAGCCTTACAAAATATGTCGAGCCGATGGCTCTTTGAAATTAGTAAAGTTCCGTAGGAACGAATCATATTGTAGCAACGGATTTTAATTCGTTGAAAACAAAAGCAAAAAAATCATGGATAAAGTAAAAGCAAAAAAACACCTTGGACAACATTTCTTAAAAGACGAAAGTATCGCTGCAGCTATTGCCGACACATTAAGTTTACAAGGATATGAAGACGTACTGGAAATAGGACCAGGAATGGGTGTTCTAACCAAATACCTTTTGGACAAACCCATTACTACCTATGTAATTGAAATTGATACGGAATCGGTGGATTATTTAAATGCGCATTATCCAAAATTACACGGCAAAATTATTTCTCAGGATTTTCTAAAATACAATATCAACGAAGTTTTTAGCAACAAACCATTTGCTATCATAGGAAACTTCCCTTATAACATTTCTACCCAAATCGTTTTTAGAGTATTAGAATTCAAAGCGCAAATTCCTGAATTTTCAGGTATGTTTCAAAAAGAAGTAGCCGAACGCATTTGTGAAAAAAAAGGCAGCAAGGCTTACGGAATTTTATCGGTATTAGCTCAGGCTTTTTACGATACCGAATATCTTTTTACAGTTGATGAAAACGTATTTAACCCACCTCCAAAAGTAAAATCAGGAGTGATGCGAATGCGTAGAAAAGAAGATTATAGCTTGCCATGTGGCGAAAAATTATTCTTTACAGTGGTAAAAACCGCTTTTCAACAACGACGCAAAACTTTACGTAACAGTTTAAAAACACTCGATTTATCGGATAATTTAAGAGAAGATAGTATCTTTGACCTCCGTCCGGAGCAATTGGACGTTGCACAATTTATCGAACTTACTCAAAAAATAGAAGCCGATGGAATTTAAAATCAGCAAAGACTTAATTCTCGAACTCAAACAGCACATTGCGAATCATCAGGACAAGGAATTAGAATCCTTACTGAATGACATGCACCATGCTGATATTGCCGAGATTTTAGACGAGCTTGATTTTGATGAAGCCACCTATATTTTTAAAGTTCTAGATTCCGAAAAAACAGCAGAAATTCTTCTAGAATTAGAAGATGATTTGCGTGAAAATATCTTGAGTCGCCTTTCGGCCAAAGAAATTGCCGAGGAATTAGACGAGCTCGACACCGATGATGCCGCAGATATCATTGCCGAGCTTTCCCAATCCAAAAAAGAAGAGGTAATCTCAGAGTTAGAAGACTTAGAACACGCTAAAGACATCATCGACTTATTGCGCTATGATGAAGATACCGCAGGGGGTTTGATGGGGAAAGAGTTAGTAAAAGTCAATGAAAACTGGAACGTACTAACCTGTGTTAAAGAAATGCGTGCTCAAGCAGAAAATGTTTCTAGAGTACATTCTATTTATGTAGTTGATGATCAAAATCGATTAAAAGGACGATTATCACTCAAAGATTTATTAACCACATCCACAAAAGCACAAATCTCTGAAATTTACATCAAAAACGTTACCTCTGTAAGTGTTGATGCCGAAGATGTGGAAGTAGCAAGAATCATGCAAAAATACGATTTGGAGGCTATTCCAGTAATTGATGCCATGGGTCGATTAGTGGGTCGAATTACCATTGATGATATTATTGACGTAATCCGTGAAGAAGCTGATAAAGATTACCAATTAGCAGCGGGTATCTCTCAAGACGTAGAAGCCGATGATAGCATTCTTGAATTGACTAAAGCACGATTACCTTGGTTAGTTTTAGCACTTTTAGGAGGATTCATAACAGTAAGGGTACTGGGATTGTTTGAAAGCGCTATGGCCGAACACGGTAAATTATTCTTTTTTACACCCTTAATTGCTGCAATGGCGGGGAATGTTGGTGTACAATCCTCAGCTATCATCGTTCAGGGTTTAGCCAATGATACTTTGAGTGGCTCCCTATTTAATAGATTGATAAAAGAAATTTCACAAAGTTTGTTAAGTGGTTCCATATTAGCATTCATATTATTTGTTGGAAGTTATCTTATTTTAAACGAACCTGTAATCATTGGATTTGTAATTTGTACTGCCTTGATTTCAGTAATTATAATTGCATCTTTAATCGGTACATTTGTACCATTATTACTGGATAAATTTGGAATTGACCCTGCTCTCGCAACAGGACCATTTATCACAACGAGTAATGACATTTGCGGAATCTTAATCTATTTTTCAATTGCAAAATTGATTTTAGGATTTTAAATATTTACAATACCAAAATCACTTTTTAATATCGAATTTATAAATTTTAGAAAATGAAAGTACACATAATAGGAGGAGGTAATCTAGGTTCGGCCATTGCATTAGGAATGGCAAAAACGACTAGTGAACACCAAATTACAGTTACAAGAAGAAATACCGCTAGCATCCTTTATTTAGAAAAATTAGGCGTTACGGTTACTACCGACAACAAACACAACATCCAGGAGGCTGATGTTATCATCTTAACGATAAAACCTTATCAGGTGGAAACGGTTTTAAAAGAAATCCTTCCGGTGATATCTAATAAAACGATTGCTTCGGCTGTAACAGGATTATCAACTGAAGCTTTGCAGAAGAAAATTGGACCAAACCATCAAGCAGTTCGTATTATGCCTAATATTGCGGCTCAATATGCAGCATCAGCAACCTGTATTGCCTTTGATGAAAAACATGCAGCCGAAGGACAAAAACTAGTTACCATTTTTGAATCATTAGGAACAGCACCTGTTATTGACGAAAAATTAATGGATGCTGCCACAGTTTTAGCTGCTAGTGGAACCGCTTTTGCCTTGCGTTATATTAGAGCTTCTATGCAGGCAGGAATCGAGATTGGTTTTGACTGGAAAACAGCATTAGCAATTTCAGCACAAACTGTAAAAGGCGCTGCCGAAATGGTAATGGAAGAACAAATGCATCCAGAACAATTAATCGATCGAGTTACAACACCTCAAGGTTGTACAATTACAGGATTAAGCGAAATGGAATCACATGGCTTCAGTTCGTCTATCATCCGCGGAATTAAAGCAGCCGTTAAGAAAATTAAGGATCTTTAAAATTTTAGTTTAAAAAAAGGCCTCCCAAAAAAAATGAGAGGCCCTTTCCACTAATATAAAAAAACAACTATTCTTTCCTCTTGGCTTTCAAAGCCATATTGTTATCATCTATATCCTGACCAAAATCAGGCATACCGTCCTTTGTCCATCTCAACACTCTAGCACGAGTATGACGATTAGGATCAGACAAAGCATCTCCTTGTATCTTTTCATAATCGCGGGCATGATAAATCATAATATCTGTTTTCCCATCTTCACTTAAAGTAAAACAATTATGCCCTGGTCAGTAACGTTTAAATTTTTCATTGGTAAAGAAAACAGGTTGGCCTAATTTGTGCCAAGAAGCAGGATCTAATAAGTCGGCGCCTTCATTTGCCCAAAGCAAACCTAGACAATAGGTCGCATCAGTAGCACTAGCTGAAAAAGTCATAAATACTTTGCCGTTTTCCACCAATACCGCCGGTCCTTCATTCACTTTATAAGTATGCATTTCCCAATCTTAATCAGGCTGGCTAATAACCACTTGTTTTTCATCAACCGTTGTTGGGCTTGTCATTTTGGCAATGTATAAACTAGTATTTACTACATTTCCAGGACCTCTATCCACCCAAACCAAGTAACGTTGCCCTTTTAGTACAAAAGTGGTAGCATCTAATGCAAAAATATCTTTATTGGTTTTCAATTGACCTTCTTCTTTCCACTCTCCTTTTGTTGGATCTTCAGAAGGATTAGACAAAGCATACATACGTATTTTCCATATATCTTCGGCTGAACCCGCAGCAAAATATATATACCATTTACCCTCAATACGATGCAACTCAGGAGCCCAAATATGATGACCCATAGGACCTGAATTGTGTTTACGCCATACAACTACCGGTTTTGCTTGTTTAATACCATTAATCGTTTTTGAACTTCGAATTTCAATTCGGTCATATTCAGGAGCAGTTGCAATAAAATAATAAATCCCCTCTGGTGTTTATGTCACAAAAGGATCGGCACGCTGCACAGCTATAGGATTCTCAAATTGGTTCTTTTTAAGTTTTTGAGCATAGCTATTTATTCCCAAAATAATAAAACTAAAAACTACACAAATACGTAAAAATTGTAAAGATAAATTCATAATAATCTTCTAAAAAGCGAAACAATAATTTTAAATGTAATATTTACATTTATTAAAAAGATTGTAAATATAATGTATTTAATGTTTCATTTTTTGAAAATTTAAAAATTAACAAAAAAAGCTTTTTTTAGACTTATTTAAAATGTAAAAATAGTAATGCAAATTATTGATAATCATGTATTTTATCGATTAAAAAAGCACGATATCGAAAACCCTAAAAGTTCCTTTTATAAAACTAAAAAATACTGTAATTTTATAACAAAGAGAGCCCAATCTACTTTTGACTTTTCTATTTAATGGTTTACTGGAGTTACTAACACTAAATAAGCATTATTATGAAAAAGTTATTCAACATGTTTTACGACAAAATCTCACGCTTTTTATTCGGAGACGAAACTATGGTGAGATATTAAACCAATACCAGAAATAAAAAAACCGCAGCTTATGTAAAAAATTACTTTTAGGTTTTTGATTAATTCAACAGAAAACCATTTCTGATTTTGTTTAAAATCAGAAATGGTTTTTTTGTTATTTTTGATTCCTCAATAGAAAAGGAATTATGAGCATCAAAATACTTCACATCGATAGCAACCATCCTGTTTTACTTCAACAATTACAGGAAGCCGGTTATGAAAACCATGAAGATTTCAAATCATCAAAAGAAGCTATCGAAGCCAAGATAAAGGATTACCACGGCATAGTTATTCGAAGTCGTTTTAAGATTGACAAAAACTTCATTGACAAAGCTACAAATTTGCAATTTATTGCTCGTGTAGGAGCTGGTTTAGAAAGTATTGACTGTGATTATGCTTCTTCAAAAAACATAGCCTTGATTGCGGCTCCTGAAGGGAATCGCAATGCAGTTGCTGAACATTCTCTAGGTATGCTATTATCGCTATTTAATAATTTGAATCGTGCCGATCGAGAAATTCGCGCAGGACATTGGAACCGAGAAAGCAACCGCGGACATGAATTAGATGGAAAAACGGTTGGAATTATTGGTTATGGTAACATGGGAAAATGGTTTGCTAAGAAATTGAGAGGTTTTGATGTTGAAGTACTTTGTTATGACATCAAAGATAATGTGGGTGATGAAAACGCCAAACAGGTTTCATTAACCGAATTACAACAAAAAACAGACGTTTTAAGTTTGCACCTTCCTTGGACTCCAGAAACTGATAAAATGGTCAATACTGCCTTTATTAATGCTTTTGCAAAAGCATTCTGGATACTTAATACCTCAAGAGGAAAAAACATCGTTACAGCCGACTTAGTGACAGCCCTTCAATCCAAGAGGATATTAGGAGCAGGACTAGATGTTTTAGAATATGAGAAACTTTCCTTCGAAACATTATTTCAAGATAAAAATACACCCGAAGCCTTTCAGTATTTATTAGAAGCCGATAATGTATTATTATCTCCCCATGTAGCGGGATGGACATTTGAAAGTCATGAACGACTAGCACAAACAATAGTTGATAAAATCAAAGCTTTGTATTCCAAATAAAACAGAAACACACTGTATTTAAGGAATTTATATTTTCGATTTACAAAATAATTTCATAAATTTATTTATTGATAATCACTAAATTATAGGGTTATGGAAAATTCAAAATATGAACACTGGAATCAACCGCAAGCATTTGAAGAAGACAATAAAAGAATTGCCGCTGGCATATTAGCCATTATTTTAGGACCTTTTGGTATCCATAAATTTTTATTAGGTTATACCAAAGAAGGTATAATTTGGCTATTTCTAAGTTTGATTAGTTTTGCTACACTAACAGGCTTATTAGGACTTATAGAAGGCATCATTTATTTGACTAAATCAGATGAAGAATTTATAAAAACCTATCAAATAGGTCGAAAACCTTGGTTTTAAGAATTAAGATTAACTGTAAAATAAAAACCGCTCATTAACAGAATTGAGAATTAATTTGCTAATCAGCGGTTGTGTGTTATATGTACTATTATTATGGTAATGTGGTCAAAAATAGTTGG
>DKIJ01000025.1 GCA_002454195.1 Flavobacterium sp. UBA6721 | reverse complement strand
GCAAAGAGCGGAAAGTTTCTTAGCTAAGAACACTAAAAACAAACAGACATTACTATACTTCATAGTAGAAAAGGAGATTTTAAACAAATAAAGAATATAAAGGATTTTACACTATATATAATAGTAGAAGCTTCATTTTAAGCAACTGCCCTAGCCCTGACCTGCCTGCCGGCAAGGTAGGCAGTAGCAGTATCCTATTATGGTAACTACAGCAGATACAAGAGATAGAGCAGACAGAAGGAAATAGCTTCTTAACAACAGAACTAAACCACTCTACACTAATAGTACAGAGGTCTGTTTAACGAGAGACTGAAAACCCTTCATTTCTTTCATTCGAGAATGAAATTTGAATTATCATCATTATCTTTTTTTTCTGTGATGCTCCAAATATTCATTCACCATTTTATCAGTTATATTCCCAGTACTCCAAACTCCATAACCACTTGCCAAAAATATCAACCCCAATATCGTTCTTTCAATTCAGGAAATTCCATCTGTAATTTTCGAAACGTTCTTCATTTAAAACTTTTTAAAATTGAACTGACATTTTGTTTGAGTACATATTCAATATACATACGAACATGATCAAAACCTACAACTCCTTTTAAAACTTCAATCCCTTCTGCTTCACAAATTTGTATCAAAATTTCACGGCAACACTTTTGAACATCTCCTTTATAAATTAACTAGATTATCTGCTTAATCCCCAAGTTTCGAACTCAACCCCTCAATTGCGTTACGATTATTACAAGTACAAAAAAAGCCTTCTTTTTCAAGAAGGCTTTCGAAATATCTTAAAATTTTATGACTACAATTTATTAACAAATTTAGTTAATTTAGATTTTAAGTTAGAAGCTTTGTTATCATGAATAACATTCTTTTTAGCTAACTTATCAATCATTGAGATTACAGTAGCTAACTTAGCAGTAGCATCTGCTTTATCAGTTGCTAAACGTATAGCTTTAATAGCGTTACGTGTAGTTTTGTGTTGGTATCTATTTAATACTCTTTTTTTCTCGTTGCTTCTAATTCTTTTTAAAGCTGACTTATGATTTGCCATTTTAATTTTTTTTTAATTGTAATAATTATTTTAAACTATTAGCTAAAAAAGAAAAACCTCCCACAATCACATTATACAAAGCAATCACTTTGGTTTTAACTAATAAAACACACATCAGAGACACTTGACATTTGTTTCATAAAACTATTTCACAACTAATTTTGTAGTCCGTAGGGGAATCGAACCCCTGTTACCAGGATGAAAACCTGGCGTCCTAACCCCTAGACGAACGGACCAAAAATTCCTCTAAGTTAAGTCAAACAATTTATTCTTAACAGAACAATTGTAGTCCGTGGGGGAATCGAACCCCCCTTACCAGGATGAAAACCTGGCGTCCTAACCGATAGACGAACGGACCATAATTCCTTTTAATAAAACAGGAACTGTATTTCAATATTTCAATCTGTAGTCCGTGGGGGAATCGAACCCCCCTTACCAGGATGAAAACCTGGCGTCCTAACCGATAGACGAACGGACCATTGCGTTACATTATGCAGTGCATTTCTGTATTGCGGTTGCAAAGATACAACTGTTTTTTAATTGCGCAATAGCTATCTAAAAAAAAATATTTTTTTTTAATATGCCTTAGCAAAAAACACTCTTCGAGTAGACGTTTTTCCAGTAAATACGCAGGTTCCCGACTCTTCTACCCCATCCAAAGGTATACATCTTATGGTTGCTTTAGTCAACTCTTTAATCTTCTCTTCAGTTTCAGCAGTACCATCCCAATGTGCTGATACAAAGCCGCCTTTATTCTCTAAAACATCTTTAAACTCATCAAAGCTATTTACTTCGGTAATATGCGTCTCACGATAATTTAGAGCCTTATTATACAAATCCGACTGAATTTGCGCTAATAAATCGCTAACAAAAGTCGCAATTCCGTCTTTAGAACGTACTTCTTTTGTCAAAGTATCTCTTCGAGCCACCTCATAAGTTCCGTTTTCAAGATCTTTTGGACCTACTGCAATGCGCACAGGAACACCTTTTAATTCCCATTCAGCAAATTTAAATCCTGGTTTTTGAGTTGTTCTGCCATCAAATTTCACAGAAATACCCAATTTACGTAAATCAGCTATTAAATTATCTACTTCAGCCGAGATAGCTTTTAATTGATCGTCTGATTTATATATAGGTACAATCACAACCTGAATTGGAGCCAAATTAGGAGGCAAAACCAAACCTTGATCATCAGAATGCGTCATTACTAAAGCCCCCATCAATCTAGTAGAAACTCCCCAAGAAGTTCCCCACACATATTCCTGCTTTCCTTCGGCATTAGCAAACTTCACATCAAATGCTTCAGCAAAATTCTGTCCTAAAAAGTGAGAAGTACCTGCTTGAAGCGCTTTACCATCCTGCATTAAAGCCTCAATGCAATAGGTTTCAACAGCACCAGCAAATCGCTCTGATTCGGTTTTTACTCCTTTAACTACAGGAATAGCCATGAAATTTTGTACAAAATCAGCATAAACATTCATCATTTTCTCTGATTCCTCAATCGCTTCTGCTTTTGTAGCGTGAGCAGTATGTCCTTCTTGCCATAAAAACTCAGCTGTTCTTAAAAACAAACGAGTACGCATTTCCCAACGCACTACATTAGCCCATTGATTAATCAATAATGGTAAATCTCTATACGATTGTACCCATCCTTTGTAAGTAGACCAAATAATAGCCTCACTAGTAGGACGTACAATAAGCTCCTCTTCTAATTTAGCATTTGGATCAACAATTAACTTTCCAGGTTTTTCTGGATCATTTTTTAATCTATAATGAGTTACAACAGCACATTCTTTCGCGAAACCTTCGGCATTTTTTTCCTCAGCTTCAAACATACTTTTAGGAACAAATAATGGAAAATACGCATTTTGATGTCCTGTTTCTTTAAACATTCTATCTAATTCTCTTTGCATTTTCTCCCAAATTGCATAACCGTACGGTTTAATTACCATACAGCCTCTAACTCCTGAATTTTCGGCTAAATCAGCTTTTACAACCAGCTCATTATACCATTTTGAATAATCTTCTGATCTTGTAGTAAGGTTCTTACTCATATTGAATATTTTGGCACAAATTTTGTTTTGTTTTATTTAACTAAATAGTTTGGCAAAACTAACTATTTTTGTAATGTGCAACAATAAAAAACCCATCAGATATGAAAACAAATATTTTTTCATCACAAAACGTGCAGAAATATCTATATTTTGCATTACTAAGCCTTTTTATGGTTTCATGTGGTTCTTTTCAAAATAGTTCTTATTATGAAAGCGATGGAATTTATACTGCCGACAACTACCAACCTATAAAGAGGAACACAGCATCAAGTGAATACTACAAAAATTATTTCAATTCGCTACAAAATGATGCCGAATCATCTGATGCTTTTACAGATATCGATAACTATAATAGCTTTGACTCAACTACGGATAACAATTCCGAAATAAGTTATGCTGGATGGGGAAATAATAATACCGACCCAATAATTAATATCTATTCTAACAACTGGGGATGGAATAATTGGGGTTGGAACAACTATTGGGGCGTTAATAACTGGGGTTGGAATAATTGGGGCTGGAACAACTATTGGGGATACAATAATTGGGGCTGGAATTACGGATTTGGTTGGAACAACTGGGGATGGAATAACGGCTGGGGATATCCTTATTCTTACGGATGGTATAATTATCCTTATTATTATAATCGCCCATACAGAAACACCTATTCATCATACGCTCCAAGCAGAAGATATGAGGCAGTGAATTCTAGAAGCTACAATACGACTTCCCGAAATTACTCTACTAGCAGGAGTTATACAAACGATAGAAACTATTCAAACGATAGACAAAGAACCTATTCAACTAGCAGATTTAGCAATTCAAGAGACAATAGCAATTTTAATACTAGAAGAACCTATAGTGCTCCAACTAACACTTCTGAGTCTACATCTAGAAGAAATAATACACAAAGTCAAAACAGCAACTATTCCAGAAACGATAGCTACACACCTACAAGATCATACAGTAGCCCTTCTTCTTCCTATGGAAATGGTAATAGCGGAAGATCTTATGGTGGAGGAGGCGGAAGCAGTAGCGGAGGTACTTCTAGATCTTCAGGAGGAAGCAGACGATAAACAGCTCACCCAACTTCTACTATTAAAAATTCAACTATGAAAAAATATCTATTCATACTATTAGGGCTTACTTTTAACACTATACAATCGCAAGAAGTTGTAAGCGGATTGCGATATGCTCAGGACAACACAACAGGTACTGCTCGCTTTAGAGCAATGAGTGGCGCATTTGGTGCTTTAGGTGGCGATTTATCATCTATAAATGTAAATCCTGCTGGAAGTGCTGTTTTTTTAAACAACCAGCTCGGTTTTTCTTTCAGTAATTTTGATATCAAAAACAATTCAGAATATTATGGAAGTCAATTAACTGGCAAAAAAAACGCACTTGATCTAAATCAGGCAGGTGGTGTTTTTGTATTCAAAAATTACGACCCAAAAGCAAATTGGAAAAAATTCTCATTAGCAATAAACTACGAGAACACCAATAATTTTAACAACACAACCAGAACATTCGGTACTAACCCAACCAATTCGGTAGCTAACTATTTTTTAAGTTATGCTAATGCTAATCCTGCTAAAAATCAAGCAGGAATTCCATTAGGCACGCTAAAACAATACAATTATTTTGATTTTAACTATGTAGATCAACAAGCCTATTTAGGATATAGAGGATATTTAATCAATCCTATCTCAGATACTGATGATAATGTAGAATACATTTCAAATGCACCTGTAGGTACCTCTCCAAACAATAGCAATTACTATCAAGAAAACACTATTATTTCTGAAGGATATAACGGAAAACTTTCCTTTAATGCCGCTACCTCATACAAAGACATATTGTATCTTGGTTTATCGTTAAATTCTCACTTTACAGACTTCAGACAAAACACACTTTTTTATGAAGACAATGGAAATGCTAGTAATTTTGACGACCTAAAAGCCGTTTCTTTTGAAAATAACTTGTATACCTTCGGTTCTGGTTTTTCATTTCAACTAGGGGCTATTGCTAAAATCAATAATGAATTACGTTTAGGAATTTCATACGAATCACCTACTTGGAACAAATTAAACGATGAATTAAGACAAAATCTTATTACTACAACCTACATAACAGCAACTACTTCGAATACTAATGCCCCTAATTCGGACGGAACAGTAGTATACAACGATTACAAACTAAAAACACCTGGAAAAATTACTGGAAGTATGGCGTTAGTTTTTAATAAAAAAGGCTTGATTAGTTTTGATTACAGTTACAAAGACTACAGTAAAATTAATTATTCCATTGAAGATGATAGTAGAAACCGATTCATCAATTCGGATATTGCTAACAAATTAACTGCCGCTTCAGAAATAAGAATTGGAGGTGAATACAAAATTGAAAGACTTAGTTTAAGAGGAGGTTACCGTTTTGAAGGCAGTCCGTATAAAAACAAAAGTACTATGGGCGACCTAACTGGATATTCTGCTGGTTTAGGGTATAATTTCGGAGGAACAAAAGCCGATTTATCCTATGCATATGCTAAACGAAATTCAAATCAGGGTTTCTTTAGTCAAGGTTTTACTGATGGAGCCAATATTAATTCAATAAACAACACAGTAACATTCACCCTTCTATTTGAATTATAATTCTTTCAAAATATATCGATAACATCAACCGTCTTGTCTTTTTTTAAAACATGACGGTTTTTTTTCAACTAAAAATGTAAAAGGGAAAAAGCATCAACTGAAAAAAACCTATATTCTTTTAAAAATTAGCAGAAAGTAGATTATGAAAACTTGAAATACGAACAATACTCAATGCCATCAAGACAATTTGAATAAAAAAACGTAATTTTGCCATCCAATTTACACAGCTATGAGAACTAAGTCTTTAAAAAAGAACAAAATAAACGTTATCACCCTTGGGTGTTCAAAAAACATATATGACAGTGAGGTATTAATGGGGCAACTTCGTGCTAATGGAAAAGAGGTTGAACATGAAGCCCCTGCGGAAAAAGAAGGCAATATTATTGTCATCAACACCTGTGGTTTTATTGATAATGCAAAAGCAGAATCAGTGAACATGATTTTAGAATACGCTGATAAGAAAGAAAAAGGCTTAGTTGATAAAGTTTTTGTCACAGGCTGTTTGTCTGAACGCTACCGTCCTGATTTGGAAAAAGAAATTCCAAATGTGGATCAGTTTTTCGGAACAACTGAATTACCACAGTTACTGAAAGCTTTGGGTGCCGATTACAAACATGAACTTTTAGGAGAAAGATTAACAACTACGCCTAAAAATTATGCTTATCTAAAAATTGCAGAAGGATGCGACAGACCTTGTAGTTTTTGCGCTATTCCAATCATGCGTGGAAAACACGTTTCACAACCTATTGAAAAATTAGTTAAAGAAGCCGAAGGATTAGCCAGAGACGGAGTAAAAGAATTAATTTTGATTGCTCAGGACTTAACGTATTACGGTCTTGATATCTATAAAAAAAGAAATCTTGCTGAATTATTAGAAGCTCTAGCAAAAGTAGAAGGAATTGAATGGATTCGTTTGCATTATGCCTTCCCTACCGGTTTTCCAATGGATGTTTTAGAGTTAATGAAAAGAGAGCCTAAAATTTGTAATTATATCGATATTCCGTTGCAACATATTTCTGACTCTATTTTAAAATCAATGCGTCGTGGAACAACCCAAGCTAAAACGACTCAACTATTGAAAGATTTTAGAGCTGCTGTACCAGGAATGGCTATTCGTACAACGCTAATTGTAGGTTACCCTGGAGAAACTCAGGAAGATTTTGAAATTTTGAAAGATTTTGTTCAGGAAATGAAATTTGACAGAATGGGTTGTTTTGCCTATTCACATGAAGAAAACACTCACGCTTATTTATTAGAAGATGATGTTCCGGATGATGTAAAACAAGCTCGTGCTAATGAAATCATGGAATTACAATCTCAGATTTCTTGGGATTTGAACCAAGAAAAAATTGGAAAAACATTTAAATGTATTATTGACCGAAAAGAAGGCGCTCACTTTATTGGCAGAACAGAGTTTGACAGTCCTGATGTTGATAATGAAGTTTTAATAGATGCTAGTAAATTCTATCTAAAAACAGGCGAATTTGCGATGATCAAAATCATTGATGCCACAGAATACGATTTATACGGTGAACCTGCTTAAAAAGCAACTTGACTTTAAAATTTAATTAACATGAAAAAGACACAATTTTTCTTTGTACTAGCGTTACTATTATTATCATTTAATTCTATTCAAGCACAATACGGATACGGCGGTGGTGGATACGGAGGATATGGTGGATATGGAATGGGCAGAAACAGCATGAGCCAAATGAGCCAGCCTGATTCTAAACCAAAAGAAATTCCTGTTGAAGTTACTGTAGGTAAAATTATGGAGAAATTAAAGCCTGAATTAAATCTTGACGAATTACAATCAATTGCAATTGCAAATGTATACACTGACATTATTAAATCGCAAACCGCAATTATTAAAGACGAAAAATTAAGTCAGCAACAAAAATCAGACGAGATTAAAATTCTTTTTGAAGTCAACGAACGTAAAATAAACGAATATTTAAATGACCAACAGAAAGTAAAATTCAAGGCTCTTAAAGAAACCCAAGGAGACAACAAAAAAGAGAAAAAGAAAAAATCAAAGAAAGAAGAACAAGAAGCTACTTTAAACAAGTAAATATAAATGATGATTAAACCATTTTGTTATATATTACCCATTGCTGTAATAACAGCTTGCTCTACTAATCCCTATAAAAAGAGTGAAAAAGAATACGATACGAAATTAAAAACACTAAAAGTTCAAATATCTGCCAAAGAACCTGAACCATTACCTATCGTAAATAAAGTAACAATTAGTATTGATAGTGTTTATTCAAAACAGCTATATACTTTTAAAGACAGTATTTTCAAAACAGGACCAACCCAATTAAACAACGGAATTCATACCGAATGGATTAGTGCGGTAAATTTTAATTTACGCAAACCTAATTATATAATCATCCATCATACCGCTCAGGATTCTATCCAACAAACGATAAAAACCTTTACAAAAGAAAGTTCTAAAGTTAGTGCACACTATGTAATAGGAGACAATGGTGATGTTGTACAAATGCTAAATGATTATTTACGTGCATGGCATGCAGGTATAAGTTCTTGGGGAAAAGACACCGATATTAATTCGGCATCGATAGGAATTGAATTAGACAATAATGGAAGCGAACCTTTTTCTGAAGCACAAATTACAAGTTTAATGGCTTTATTAAGCAGGTTGAAAAAAAATCATAACATTCCAACTCAAAACATCATCGGTCATTCGGATGTTGCTCCAACCAGAAAAAAAGACCCTAGTGCTTTATTTCCTTGGAAAACACTTGCAGAAAATGGATTTGGTGTATGGAAAGACGAGGTACTTCCTTTAGCTCCATTAGATTTTAATCCAGAATTAGCTTTACGCATTATTGGGTACGATACAAAAAACTTAAATGCTGCTATTACTGCTTTTAAATTACATTATATGCCCGAAGAAGTCAATGCAGTTTTAGACCAAAATACAATCAATACCATTTATTCCATTTTTCTAAAACAATAATAAAAACGGTTACTAATTTTAAAAAGTTCTTTGAGGTAAAACACAAAGAACTTTTTTTATTTACAAACTTCTCGTTAAAAACAGTGCAAAAAAAACTGCCAAGACACATTCGAAATGTACCTTGGCAGTAAAAAAAAAAATTATGTTTTATTGTTATTGATTCATTTATTAGAATCCGTAAACCACACCTATTGTAGCTTGTGTAGCTGATTTAGTAGGAGCCATATCAGAATCAAAGAAGTTATCTTCTTTAGCAGAATCTAATCTTAACTCAGGGATGATAGTCAATCCACCTACTTTATAGTTAGCTGATAATGTAAAAGCAGTTACAGAGTTGTCAGCAGATAAACCAAACATAGAACTATTTTCTTTAGCTTTAAAATACTCTGCACGTAAACCTAAACCAAAGTTATCATTTACAGCTACTGAAGGATATAAAGCGAATCCTGTATAACCAACATCATCACCATTACCAGTCCAATCAGCAGCATTTAATCCTAACTTAAATTTCTCTGTTAATTGAAAAGTAGCTGTTAAATCAACGATAGTTCCACTTTCAGCACCATCCATGAAATTTAAATAAGCAGAGATTCCTTCGCTTGGAGTTAAAGATAACTGAGCACCAATGCTATTCAAACCTTTTGCAGGATTTGCCATATAGTTATTCCACGTATTATTGAATGCTCCAACCATAATTCCTACTTTATCAGAGATAGCATAATTAGCTTTTACCCCTGCATTTTGGAATGGACCATTAGTAAACAAATAAGATGTTGAATAATGGAAGTTAGCTAAAGGAGAAATTACTTCATATCCAATAAATGTCCCCATATATCCTGCTGTAAAACTCAATTTATCAGTTGCAGCATAAGTGGCATATAAATTTTGAATGTGGAATGAATTAGCTCCTGATTCATCGTAAGTCCCATCTGAATTTGGAATCGATTGATATTGCCCTCTAGGTCCAAAAGAAACCTCACCCACGAAAGAAGTTTTACCTGTTTTTTTCTTTAAAGCGATATCGATCATACCTAAAGAAAGTGAATTTTGATCTGAAGCAAAACTTGTTCCAATATTTCCTGTTTTTGCAAAATCATATTTGTAATATACATCCGCAGAACCTGAAATTTCTAATGGTGTGTCTTGAGCAAATGTCACACTTCCTGTAAGGGCTAGAGCTAAAATAAAAATTACTTTTTTCATGTTTAAAAGTTGTTTTGGTTATTTAAATTATTTTCACATTACAGAAGATATTAACACATTATTCTCAGTTTTTAATACATTTTTAACTTCTTTGTTGAAGCAAATTTATCAACTTTTAGTTTTAGAAAAACGAAAAAACACAACTTTCTGTCATTTTTAGCGCAGAATTATCAAATAATTTGAATCATCAAAAAAAAAATACATTTTTTTTATTTTTCAACCCCCAAAAAACAATTATTCATACAGAAAAAAACTCAAATACCCCTTAAAAAATAGAGTTAAAAACAAAAAACAACATCAAAAAACACCTAAAACAACGCAAAAAACACAGTTAAAACCAAAACACCCCTATTTTACACAGGGGGTAAATATAAATTAAAAATTTTATTTAATTGATAAATCGATAAAAAAACGCTTAATCTAAGCTTTACTCTGATTTTCTTAATAAGATCCGATTAATGCAAAAAAAAGTCAACATAATCGTTGACTCGTATATATTAAGATTAATAAAAAAAATTATTGAATAGCTATAGAATACAACGATTCAAGAAGCTATAAAACCAAAAGCCCATATTCTCTGAGTACACTAATAGGTTTTGAATACCAGAACAATTCAAAATCAACTAAGTTTACCTCAAAATCATTTTTTAATTCTTGGAAAGTGTAGATTTTAGTATTTCCTAACTGTATCTTTTCTAGTATTTGTACTAACCACTCTCCTTCGGCTTTATTAGTTTGAATTGTAAAACTTTCTTTTTTATCATGGAAAGTCATTACTATTAACTCCCATGACTTTCCTTTTTTAGTTTTAACGATACTATCTACCGTAGGCTTCCCTCCTAACCAAACAATCTTCGCTGCTGGTTTTGTGCTAAATTGATTTTCATCTTGAAGTGCATCAAAAATAAAATCAGGATGAATCTTTGTTTTAGGTATTTTAAAATCAAACCATTCTTGCAAATCATAATCAAAACAAATTCCGTGCATATAATTAAAGAGTGATTTTTTCAAACCATAGCTAAACTTATCATGATTGATGCCTGTCGAATCTTTGTAATTGATATCATTATTGGCAAAAGTTCCAATTTCTTCACTATTTTTAATCACACCAAATTTTTCCGGATACAATCCTACAGGACTATGAGCCGTCATAGCAAACTGATGCCAAAATCCCGATTGCAAAATACCCGCATCAAACAATTGACGCACCATTTCAAGACTATCAATTGTTTCCTGTACGGTTTGAGTAGGATAACCATACATCAAATAGGCATGAACCATGATTCCTGCTTCCGTAAAATTTCGGGTTACCTTAGCCACCTGTTCAACCGTAACCCCTTTGTCAATTAATTTTAATAATCTATCCGATGCCACTTCTAAACCGCCAGAAACTGCTATACAACCAGAAGCTTTTAATAATAAGGTTAAATCTCTAGTAAAACTTTTCTCAAAACGAATGTTCGTCCACCAGGTTACTGATAATTTTCGTCTAAGAATTTCTAAAGCTAGCGCTCTCATTAAAGCCGGAGGAGCAGCCTCATCCACAAAATGAAAACCATTTTCTCCGGTTTGCGCCATCATTTCTTCCATTCGATCACATAACAAACTAGCAGCAACAGGTTCATATACCTTAATATAGTCTAATGAAATATCACAAAAAGTACACTTACCCCAATAACAACCATGAGCCATTGTTAATTTATTCCACCGACCATCACTCCACATACGATGCATGGGATTCACTATTTCGATCACTGAAATGTATTTGTCTAATAATAAATCAGAATAATCAGGCGTACCAACCTGGGATTGCTTATAATCTGGTTTTGTGGAATTGTTTTTATAAACAACTTTCCACTCTTCTAAAAAAAATGTTCTTTTATAAGAATTGGAATTTGGATTTTCTAAATTAAAAATTAACTCTTCAATTGGAGCTTCACCATCGTCCAAAGTAATATAATCGAAGAACTCAAAAACACGTGCATCCGAAAGCGACCGCAATTCGGTATTGGGAAAACCGCCTCCCATCGAAATTTTGATGTTTGGATAATTTTTTTTCACCCATTGCGCCGAACGAAAAGCCGAATATAAATTCCCCGGAAAAGGAACCGAAATCAAAAATAATGTGGGTTGAATGTTTTCAATTCGTTCTTTCAGAATTGAAATAAGTATATTATCTATATAGGTTTGTTCCTGTTGTAAAGCTTCATACAATTCGTCAAAAGAATTCGCACTTCGCCCCAAACGCTCTGCATACCGACTGAAACCAAAATTGGCATCGACACATTCGACAATAAAATCGGAGATATCTTCCAAATACAAAGTAGCCAAATGTTTTGCCTTATCCTGAGTTCCCATCGTACCAAAAGCCCAATCCAATTCTTCTAATTGTGCAAAACGAGAAGCTTCAGGCAAATAACTTTCCTGGCAAATTTGCAAAGCCAAGGTTGGATTTTTTCCCTGCAAAAAAGAGATTACCGAATCAATCGTTTTGATGTATTCGTCTTGCAAGGCAATAATTCTCTTAGAGTTGTCTGTTGATGGTTGATGGTTGATAGATTTAAACAAATCCTGAAGTCCTTCTTTCGAAAAAATCTTCAAAATCACCTCAATCCCTAAATCCGCCTGAACCGATTCAATATTCTTAGTATTCAAAAAACCTTTAATATAAGCCGTTGCCGGATACGGAGTATTCAGTTGGGTAAAAGGAGGTGTGATGAGGAAGAGTTTCATTTTCGAACAAAATATAGCACAAAAATAGGGGATAAAAATCCCCTATTATAATTTTCAAACAAAACTTTTAATCTAAAACTTATGCTCTTCTTTACTAATTACCAATAAAGAAATCAAAGAAATACAAGCCGCAACGGTAAGATACATCCCTACTGAAGCAATACCGAATTTATCTGCCAATTGGATAGCCACCATCGGAGCAAATGCAGCTCCCAGAATTCCTGCTAAGTTAAAAGTCAATGAAGCTCCTGTATAACGAACGGTCGTTGGGAATAATTCAGATAAAAAAGTACCAACCGGCCCATAAATGAATCCCATCAATGACATTCCTAAACAAACAAATAAGGTCACTAAAACAATATTATTGCTTGTTAAAAACAATGAAAAGAAAAACCCAAAAATAGCAATAGCAATTGTTGTATAAATCAACATTTTTCTGCGACCAATTTTATCAGCTGCTAAAGCGGATATTGGAATAAATAGGGCAAAAAACAACACTGAAAACAATTGAATCAAAAGCGCATCTCTATTCGTAAATCCTAAATTTTTAGTATTCCAATTCAACATAAAAACGGTCATCAAATAAAACACCAAAAAAGTGGTTACTGCTGCCAACGTTCCAAAAATTAATTGATTCTTATACAATTTAAAAACCGTTACAAAAGGCACTTTTACTTCTTTTTGTTCTTCTTTTGAATTCTCAAAAGCAGGAGTCTCAGTAATTTTTAATCGAATATAAAAACCTACCAACACTAAAAGCGAACTAGCTAAAAAAGGAATTCTCCATCCGTAATCCATAAAAGCTTCCGAACTCATTCTATCTGTTAAAATTAAAAAAGTACCTCCGGAAAGCAACAAACCAATTGGTGCGCCAAGCTGTGGAAACATTCCGTACCAGGCACGTTTATGCGGTGGAGCATTTTCGATAGCCAATAAAACAGCTCCACCCCATTCGCCTCCTAATCCAACACCCTGACCAAAACGACAAAGCATTAGTAAAATAGGCGCCAAAACACCAATACTGGCATAACTAGGTAAAAATCCAATACTCACTGTAGAAATACCCATGGTTAACAAAGCAACAACCAAGGTTACCTTTCTACCTATTTTGTCCCCATAATGACCAAAAACAGCCGAACCTAGCGGCCTAGCTAAAAAAGCAATAGAAAAAGTAGCCAAAGATTCCAAAGTAGAAATGGTACTATCCTTTCCAGGAAAAAACAATTGTGGAAAAACTAACACAGCCGCATTAGCATAAATATAAAAATCGAAAAACTCTATCGTAGTCCCAATTAAACTACCAAAAAGCACATGTTTTAAGGAATTTATTTTTGTTTTTTCAGTATTCATCATAAAAAAATTTGAATTTAAAATCTAGCAAAAGTCTTCCTTATTTTTGAAAGCAACAAATATTTAGTTCCATTATTTTTTGGTAATTTTACTCAAAACAATTTCAAACATGCCCAACGACTGTATCAGCTATCAAAAATCAGGATATTTCACTCCTTTGATGAATGATTATTTAGACCAAAATCCTAAACTGCAATCTTTATATAATCGATTTCCTAAACTCGAGAATTTTGAATCTCAAATAGCCGAAAAACAATCCAATTTTAATCATAACAATAGAGCTAACCTTGTTAGTGCTCTACAAAAACAATATGCAGGCATAGACATTTCTCCTATAACGCATCAAAATATTGAGGCTTTAAAGGTTAACAATACCTATACAGTTACCACAGGACATCAATTAAATTTATTCTCGGGACCACTTTATTTTTTGTATAAAATCATTTCAACAATCAATTTAACATCTGAATTGAAAGTAAAATATCCAGAATATAATTTTGTACCTATCTACTGGATGGCCACTGAAGACCATGACCTTGAAGAAATCAATTATTTTAATTTCAAAGGGAAAAAATTTAGATGGAATGCAGCTAGCTCAGGTCCCGTAGGAAGATTATCTACTGATGGTTTAGATGATTTTTTTGAAATTTTCGAACAAGAACTTGGTCATAGTTCAAATGCCGAATCCCTAAAAAAACTCTTTACAGCGTCCTACCTCCAACATAAAAATCTGTCTGATGCTACTCGTTATTTGGCTAATCATTTATTTGGTTCGCATGGTTTAGTCATTATTGATGCTGATGATGCTCAATTGAAGCAAAATTTTATTCCCTATATAAAAGAGGAATTATTACATCAAATAGCCTATAAAAAAGTAATCGAAACAAACGAAAAACTAAAAGAGTATACCATTCAGGTTAACCCACGTGAAATCAATTTATTTTACATCGAAAATAAATTACGTGAGCGTATTATCCTCGAAAACAATACATTCCGAGTTAATAACACCAAAATAGAATTCACAGAGGAAGAAATCCTCCATTTACTGGAAATTCACCCTGAAAAATTCAGTCCGAATGTTATTATGCGTCCTTTATATCAGGAAGTAATTCTACCTAATCTTTGTTATATTGGTGGAGGTGGTGAAATAGCCTATTGGTTGGAACTAAAATCTTTTTTTGATGCCGTGAATGTCACTTTTCCAATGTTATTGGTACGCAATTCAGTTTTGCTTGCAACTGAAAAACAAATCAAAAAAATGGACAAATTAGATTTAAAATGGAGTGACTTATTCTTAAAACAAAAAGATTTAATCAATAAGAAAACAAAAATATTATCCGAAATAGATATCGACTTATCGATGCTTAAAAAGCAATTACAAGCGCAATTTGCCATTCTTCACGATATGACCACCAAAACGGATACTTCATTTTCAGGTGCTGTCAAAGCGCAAGAAATAAAACAATTAAAAGGACTTGAAAATCTTGAAAAACGCTTGCTTAAAGCTCAAAAAATAAAACTTAAAGATACTTTAGATCGAATAATCGAATTACAAAACGAATTATTTCCTAATCATGGTCTACAGGAACGACAAGCTAATTTCTCGGAATTTTATCTTGAATGTGGGGACGAACTCATTCCTATGTTAATGGAAAATTTAAAACCACTTGAGCAATACTTCAACAACATAAAATTATAAATTAACACAATAAAGTATTTTAAAATTATTATATTTTGTCATATTAATAATTTTTAGATTAAAAAACTTATTTTTGTCAAAAAAAATAATCAAAACAGATATGACAACTAACAGAACTTTCACCATGATTAAACCTGATGCTGTCGCTAACGGACACATTGGAAACATCCTTGCCATGATTACTAATGCTGGTTTTAAAATCGTTTCTTTAAAACTAACCCAACTTACTGTTGCTGATGCACAAACATTTTATGCCGTACACAGTGAAAGACCTTTCTATGGAGAATTAGTTGATTTTATGTCTAGTGGACCAATTGTAGCTGCTATTTTAGAAAAAGAAAATGCAGTTGCCGATTTCAGAACGCTTATTGGTAGTACAAACCCAGCCGAAGCAGCTGAAGGAACTATCAGAAAACTTTATGCTACATCTATGAGTCAAAACGCGGTACATGGTTCTGACAGCGATGAGAATGCGGCTATCGAAGGAGCTTTCCATTTTTCAGGAAGAGAGCAATTCTAGATTTCAGATTTCAGAAATTAGATTTTAGAACTCTGATTATAAAATTAAAAAGGGATTTTCATAACGAAAATCCCTTTTTTTATCTACAATATTCTCTCTTCTTCCATCTGCTTTCTGCCTTCTGCCTTCTAAATTCTGCCTTCTAACTTAAAAAGTCATCTCAAAACCACCTCTTTCACAACATCACGACGTAATTCTTCGTTAATCATCTTGATAATTTTTGATTTTCCATGGCTTAATTCTTCTCGTAAAACCGATGAAGTTAACTCAACATACAAGGTATTTCCTTTCAGAACTACATTTCGGGTGTAACTGTTTACACCATTTCCCATTAGATTTTGCCAAGCCTCTTTTACATTAATTCCGTCCATTCCTGCTTGCAATTTATTTGCTTGAATAATATGCTGTAACACATCAGCTACGGAACTTTCATTATTTAGTCTCTTTGCCATCTCCTAATAAATTAATTGGTCCTGCTTTTTTATATTCGTATTCCTTATTTTGATCGTTTTTTATCACCATATTTTCATCTGAAATCTCCACTAATTCTTCTGTCCAATTAGCATAAGCGGTAGAATAGTCTAAATAAACATGTTCGTTTTCAAAACGTACTTTTACATTTTCAAAATCTTCATTAAATAAAAAAGTACCATTAAACTGTGGTCTTACTTTTCTACGAATACCTTTATTATCGGTAATTTTGAAATAATCAAAATTCTCATTCATTTTGTATTCCTTATCATCCCCCTCTTCAAAAGAAACTTTCTCTATTTCCCAATAACCGTTCAGCTTTTCAATATCAGCAGGAGTAATTTTTTGTTGGCATGAAACCAAAGACAAACACACAAAAAGTACTATTAAAACATTTTTCATCATTATTTTTTTTTTAGAAGCATAATCCTGCTGTACGCTATATCTGTTGTGTTGAACCCCAACACAACAGGATGCCGCTTCCATCAGGGCTAGAAATTTGGAACAAAAATACATTTTGTTCTCCTAACAAAGATAACTTTAATTAACTTATGTTAGTTAAAAAACAAGTACTCTCTTAAACTATTTTACATATTTTTGGTCTTAAAGTAGTTATCCCTAAAACTCCTATATCATGACTAAAATACTCTTCGGTTTACTTAGTGCTTTCTTATTCATCAATTGCGGTTCTTCAGATTCGAATGATGATACTACAACTTCAGAAAGCATGTACTTCCCTCCAGTTTCTGGAACAAATTGGGATACAAAATCCATCAGTGCGTTAGGATGGAAACAAGAAGCCGTTCAACCCTTACTGGATTATCTGGAGCTAAAACACACCAAATCATTTATAATTTTAGTTAATGGTCGAATTGTAATGGAAAATTATTTTAATGGACATTCGGCTACTTCCAATTGGTATTGGGCAAGTGCCGGAAAAACATTGACCGCAACCCTAACTGGAATTGCCGAGCAGGAAGGTTTTATCAATATCAATAATAAAGTTTCAAATTATATTGGTACAGCATGGACTGCAGAAACTTTAGAAAAAGAGAACCTAATTACTTGCAAACATTTGCTCACAATGACTTCCGGAATTGAAGATATTGCTAATGGAGATGATGTTTCACCTTCTAAACTAACTTATAAAGCTGATGCAGGTACTCGCTGGGCGTACCATAATGTTTATGTAAAATTGCAAGACGTAATTGCGCAAGCTACAGGTCAAAGCTGGAGTAATTACTTCAAAGCAAAACTTCGCGATAAAATTGGCATGAATGGAGTTTGGCTGCCTTTAGATAATAATATCGTTTATTTTAGCAACACCAGAAGTATGGCTCGATTTGGTTTACTGATGTTAAACAAAGGAAAATGGGACGACACTGTTATCTTAAACGAAACCTTTTTTAACACAGCTACTTCTACTTCCCAAAACATCAATTTAAGTTATGGCTACCTATGGTGGTTGAATGGCAAAAGCAGTTATCATTTACCTCAAAGCCAATTACAATTTCCCGGAAGCATTATTGCTAATGGCCCTAATGATATGTTCATGGCATTGGGCAAAAACGATCAAAAAACTTATGTGATTCCAAGCAAAAAAATGGTCGTAATCCGAATGGGCGACGCTGCCGATAATGTCAATCTGGCCTTATCTGATTTTGACGATGTACTATGGCAAAAAATTAATGCTTTGTATAAGTAAAATACAAAAGATTTATTACAAAAAAGGCATAAAGTATTCGTGAATACTTTATGCCTTTTTATAAATATATGTTTCTAACTATGAGTTACTTTTACTTCTATTTTTAAAACCAATGAAAAACGATAAAATCCCAACTATTAATAACGCATAATAGAATGTTAGGTATTGATCTCTAATTAGGTTTGCTATCACAAAACAAACCACACTTATCATATAAAAATAAATAGGAGCTATATTTTTCATGATTTTTATTTAAAGAAACTGTCTACAAATTCATATTTATTGAAGACTTGTAAATCCTCAATACCTTCTCCTACTCCAATGTAACGAACAGGAATTTGAAATTGGTCTGAAATACCAATAACAACTCCACCTTTAGCCGTACCGTCTAATTTAGTCACCGCTAATGAAGTTACTTCGGTTGCAGCTGTAAATTGTTTGGCTTGTTCAAAAGCATTTTGCCCTGTAGAACCATCTAAAACTAATAAAACATCATGTGGTGCATCGGCAACTACTTTTTGCATAACACGTTTTACTTTAGACAATTCGTTCATCAAATTAATCTTGTTGTGCAAACGTCCCGCTGTGTCAATAATTACAATATCAGCATCCTGCGCAACCGCTGATTGAAGCGTATCAAAAGCTACAGAAGCAGGATCAGAACCCATATTTTGTCTTACAATAGGAACATCAACTCTATCTGCCCAAATTTGTAATTGATCAATAGCAGCTGCTCTAAAGGTATCGGCAGCACCAAGAACCACTTTGTATCCTTGTTTTTTAAATTGATAAGCCAGTTTACCAATGGTAGTTGTTTTCCCCACACCATTAACACCTACTACCATCAAAACATAAGGCTTTGTATTAATTGGAATTACAAATTCAGTTGCTTCACCAGTATTGGTCTCTGATAACAACGAAGCAATTTCTTCTTGTAGAATTTGATTTAATTCGGCTGTACCTAAATATTTATCTTCGGCAACACGCTTTTCAATACGAGTAATAATTTTTAAAGTAGTATCAACACCTACATCCGAAGAAACTAGAATTTCTTCCAGATTATCCAAAACATCATCATCAACCTTAGACTTCCCTACAATAGCTTTACTTAACTTGGAAAAGAAAGTAGTTTTTGATTTTTCTAGACCTTTATCTAAAGTTTGCTTCGCCTCTTCGCTTAAACTCGCGTCTTTTTTCTCTGTAGAAAATATTCTTTTAAAAAAACTCATTGCGTGTACAGTATTAAAATAAACCAATTAGTTCTTTGAAACCAATATAGTTTTCAAATGGTAAATATAGAAAATAAAAAAGCTACTTCCGAAGAAAGTAGCTTTTCTATATATTCTTTTATGAATTATTTCTTTTTCAAGAACTCATCCACTAATTCAGGAGCAACAATAGTTTCAACGAAAGTATATGCGCCAGTTTTTGGAGATTTAACCATTTTGATGGCTTTTGATAATCTCTTAGAAGATGTTTGTAACGATGCTACGGTTTTCTTTGCCATGATTCAAATGTTATTTGAAGTTCTTTGTAAATCTCCAATGGAGTAGCCATTTGAGATTTACAAAAATCTCTAATTATTACTTAATTTCTTTGTGAACAGTTACTCTCTTCAAAACTGGATTAAATTTTTTAATCTCTAATCTGTCTGGAGTATTTTTTTTGTTCTTAGTTGTTATGTATCTTGATGTACCAGCAACACCTGAAGCTTTGTGCTCTGTACACTCTAAAATTACTTGGATTCTATTACCTTTCTTTGCCATCTTGCTATATATTTATTAAAGGAATAAGATTATTTAATAAACCCTTCTGACTGCGCTTTTTTCAAAACAGCAGAAATTCCATTTTTATTAATTGTTTTTATCGTAGATGCTGCTACTCTAAGAGTAATCCATCTATCTTCTTCTGGAAGATAAAAACGCTTTTTAACTAAGTTTACAGAAAACTTTCTCTTAGTTTTGTTCATAGCGTGAGAAACGTTATTTCCTACCATCGCTCTTTTACCTGTAAGGTCACAAACTCTTGACATTATACTTATCTTTTATATCGTTATTCAAAATCAGGGTGCAAAGAAAAGAAAAATAAACGGTTCAAACAAAAAAATTATAAGACATTTTTAAAAATTTCTTTCTTTAACATTTCCAAGCTTTTAATTTGCGCTCTATCTATCACTTTTTCACGTGGTTGACCAAAATTAAACTCTTCTACAATCACCTCATTTGGAGTCGCTAAGGCAATAAAAACACTTCCTAGCTCGGCTTTTTCTTCCCCTTTTGTTGGACCAGCATTTCCAGTTGTAGCAATCGCATAATCTGTATTTAATAATTGTTTTACATTCAAAGCCATTGCTTTAGCTACTTCAGCGCTAACTACAGAATGCGTTGCTATCAATTTTTCAGAAACGCCCAATACATTAATTTTGGCTTCCGTTGCATACGAAACAACACTACCTTTAAAATAAGCCGAAGCCCCTGGAACAGAAGACAAACTAGCTGCAATATGCCCTCCTGTACAACTTTCAGCTGTCGCTATTGTTTTTTGCTGCTCTTTCAACATTTTCCCTACTACCACTTCAATCGTTTCATCTTCCTCAAAACCAACTATTATATCATTAATAATTGCACTCAAAGAAGTGACATAAGCATCAATTGATTGCTCTAAAAGCTCTTTATCTTTTCCGCGAGCAGTAAGTCGCAGTCGAACTCTACCTGGTGCTGGCAAATAAGCTAACTTAATAAACTCTGGTAAACTATTTTCCCAATCTTCAATTCGCTCCGCCACCAAACTTTCACCCTGACCATAAGTCAATATGGTTTTATGAATAATATAAGGTCGATCGTATTCTTTTACCACCTTAGGAATGATTTCATTCTCTACTAAATACTTCATTTCAAACGGAACTCCGGGTAATGAAACAAAAACCGTATTTTCTTTCTTCATCCACATTCCTGGAGCCGTCCCTACTTGATTATGTAAGACCGTGCAACGAGAAGGAACCAACGCCTGATCTTTATTCATTTGGGTTATTTTTCTTTTAAAAAAACCTTCAATTAATTGTGTTACATGCGCTAAAACAACCTCATCAACAATTAATTCATCTTCAAAATATTCACAAAATGTTTTTTTAGTAACATCATCCTTTGTTGGCCCTAAACCTCCTGTAATGATAACCAAATCCACTTTGTTTTGCAATTTTGCAAAGGTATCCAGAATATGCTGCTTATCATCACTAATAGAAATCATCTCATAGGTTTCTACTCCTATTTTATCCAATGATTTAGCAATAAACCCTGAATTAGTATCTATAATTTGACCTATTAATATCTCATCACCAATGGTTACAATCGTAGCTTTCATTTAGGTTGCTTATAATTTATTTAAAAAAACAAAATCAACATTCAAACGCATTTGAATGTTGATTTTATCATTAGTATTTTTAGTTAAAAAAACTTCTACAAATCAAAGTCTTTCTTTATTTCTTTTATAGCCTCTTTCACTTGCGACTTGATACTATCAAAAATATGCTCAACATCTTTTCGCTTTCCCTCTGCTTTTGTCCAAGCTTCTACCTGAAGGATTTCTTCAAATGCTACAGTCATGCCCAACAAATCAAGGGATGGCTTAATCTTATGTGCAAAAGCATAAGCTTGTTTGTAATCTTTATTTTTGATGCCTTCTTTTATTTGAGCCAAATCTTCAGGCACATCATTCACAAATAGTGTTAGAATTTCGTTTACAAAATCCTGATCATTATCAGAAATTGCATATACTTTTGCTAGGTTGTAGTGTAAAGCCATTATTTTATCTGTATTCTAAATAGTTTTTGTCCTTCTAAATATCCTTCCAAAATATCATTTGGTTGTACTCTTGCAACTCCCTTAGGAGTTCCCGTAAAAATAATATCACCAATCTTTAAGGTAAAGTATTGCGAAACATAAGCAATTAGCTCATCAATTTTCCACAACATCATATTCACATTACCTTCCTGAACGGTTTTATTATTATTCTTTAATTCAAATGTAAGATTTTCTAACGAACTAAACTGTTCTTTTGGTAAAAAATCTCCAATTACAGCCGAACCATCAAACGCTTTTGCTTTTTCCCAAGGTAAACCCTTAGATTTCAATTTGTTTTGCAAATCACGAGCTGTAAAATCAATCCCTACACTAATTTCGTCATAATACTTATGAGCAAACTTTGCATCGATATACTTCCCTACTTTACTAATCTTCACAATAATTTCAACCTCATGCTGGATATCTTCTGAAAATTCAGGAATCACAAAAGGATGTTGCTTTAACAAGATAGCCGAGTCTGGTTTTATAAAAATCACTGGTTCACTAGGACGCTCATTTTGTAATTCATCAATATGGTCGACATAATTTCGACCTATACAAATTATCTTCATTCTTGCAAGTTTATCGTTTTTAGTTTATGGCTTCCTGTTGAGTTACTAAAAGAACTACAAACTATAAACCACAAATTACAAACTTATTTTGTATTTAACTTTCTTAATTTGATTGCTGTCAAAACTTTTTTAGTATACAAAGGAAAATCAGCGTTTTGTACCCAACTGAAATATCCTGGTTCTTTTTCTAACACCACATCCACTTTGACACCTTTATGTTTTCCAAAAGTAAAGATTTCATCTCCATCCTTATCAAAAGCGATCATTCCAGCAAAATCAGCAATCTTTTTTCTAGTGGTAAATTCAGACAACGATTTAACATCATTTTCTAAATCAGGATAACGATCCAATTGAGCTTTTAAAATCTCATAAGTAGCCATTGTATCAGCCTCTGCAGAATGCGCGTTTTCTAAACTCTGCCCACAGTAAAATTTCAATGCAGCACTTAAAGTACGTTCTTCTTTTTTGTGGAAAATAGTTTGAATATCAACCGAAACTCTATTTTTCATATCAAAATCAACACCTGCACGTAGTAATTCTTCTGCCAAAAGAGGAATATCAAATCGATCTGAATTAAAACCTCCTAAATCACTATCTTTTATCATTTGGTATACTTGCGGAGCCAATTCCTTAAATGTAGGTTCATTGGCAACTTTTTCATCTGTAATCCCATGAACGGCGGTGGTTTGTGGAGGAATAGGTATAGTAGGATTGACAAGCCATGTTTTACTTTCTTTATTTCCATTTGGAAAAACCTTGAAGATTGATATTTCTACGATTCTATCTTTTCCAATATCAATACCCGTTGTTTCAAGATCAAAAAAGCAAATTGGTCTGTTTAATTTTAATTCCATTTTTAAAAATATATGATGGCAAATATAAAGGTTTGAAATTAATTTAAACAACAGATAAAAAAAGAAAACCCGATAGCTTTAGGAAAACTATCGGATTTACTGGTTATTTTTTTATTTCTAAATGGTTCTTGTAATATCAAACGCTTCTAAATATTCTGTAACTCTTTTTACAAACATCCCTCCTAAAGCGCCATCAATAATACGGTGATCATAACCATGAGTTAAAAACATTTTTTGACGAATACCTATAAAGTCACCTTCAGGAGTTTCAATAACCGCAGGAACTTTTCGGATGGCACCAAGTGCTAAAATCCCAACTTCCGGCTGATTGATAATTGGCGTACCAAATACACTTCCAAAAGAACCAACATTTGTTACGGTATAGGTTCCTCCTTTAGTTTCATCTGGCTTTAATTTTCCTAATTTAGCACGATTACCTAAATCGTTAACAGCTTTTGCCATTCCAACTAAATTAAGTTGGTCTGCATTTTTGATAACAGGAACAATTAAGTTACCATTAGGCAAGGCTGCTGCCATACCCAAATTGATATTCTTTTTCTTTATCACATACTCTCCATCAATCGAAATATTCATTCCAGGAAAATCTTTCAATGCCTTAGCAACAGCTTCCATAAAAATAGGAGTAAAAGTAAGCTTTACACCTTCTCTTTTCTCAAATTCATTTTTATGTTTATCACGCCATTTTACAATATTGGTAACATCTACTTCTATAAAAGAATAAACGTGTGCCGAAGTTTGTTGCGATGAAATCATATAACCAGCAATCAATTTGCGCATTCTATCCATTTCTACAATCTCATCCCCACCATTAACAGAAACTGGAGTCGCTGATGGAATTGAACTTGGTTCTGAAACTCTTTTAACGACCTCAACTGGTGCTGCTTGCCCCCTATGCTTTACATATTCTAAAATATCGTTTTTAGTAACTCTTCCTTCGCTTCCGGTTCCGGGAATTGTTTCTAATTCTGCCATAGCAATTCCTTCGGCTGCAGCTATATTTCTTACTAAAGGCGAGAAGAACTTTTCCGAATGACTATTTACAAGGTTTGGAACAGCTAAGCTTTCTTTAGCAATTTCAATCGTTTTACTTACTTCTTCAATTATTTCAGGCGCAACTGTTTCTTCACTAATTGAATTTTCTTCTGCTTCTTCCCCTTCAATTTCGATAATAGCAATAGTTTGTCCTACTTCAACCAAATCATCTTTCGAAAACAATTGCTCAATTAAAACGCCCGAAACCTCACTAGGTACTTCACTATCCACTTTGTCGGTAGCAACTTCTAGCACAGCCTCATCAGCTTCAATTTTATCGCCTACTTGTTTCAACCAATTAGTGATGGTTGCTTCTGCGACACTTTCTCCCATTTTTGGAAGTTTCAATTCAAATCTTGCCATATTGTTAACCCAAAAGGTAGTTTTTATTTTCTGTTTGCGAAATTACTAAATTCTTAAAACATAAATTACACAAAACACATCTTTCTATGTTAATTACAACAAGCGACTCATTTTCAAAACAATAATCCTAATATTAATAAAAATCAAATCCGAAATGGAGCCTTTTTTACCGAATTGATAAAAAAAGGAATATTTAAAAAAACTGATTTTTACAATTACTTCAACTTTAACAATGCTTCATCTGTCATAATAACACCTAACTTTCAATAACTAATTCTGGGTACAATTTCTGTTATATAAAAGTATTGCTGTATTTTTGAATAGCTTTAAAGATTAACCACTGTATGAAACTATATTTATTGATTTTTTGCCTTATAAATTGCAGTCTTTATTCACAGATATGTGACTGTACAGATATTAGGGCTAAAAACTTCAATCCAAATGCAACCCAAAATGACGGAAGCTGCTATTATCCAAAATCAAAAATTAAAGCTCAATTTGTAACACAACTTTCTGATTCCATTCCTGAATCATCAGGGTTAATTGCTTTTGATTCACTACTTTGGACACATAATGACGACCATGACACAACACTATATGGCATGGATGAATCGGGGAAAATTAGAAAAAAAATCAATTTACCCCATGTAGCCAATCAAGACTGGGAAGAAATTACTCAGGACGAAAGCTACATTTACATTGGTGACTTTGGCAATAACTATCAAGGTAACCGAAACAACCTTCACATCTTGAAATTCAACAAAAACAGCATTTACAACGAGAATCCTCGATGTGACACCATTAGTTTTTCGTATGATAAACAAATAGATTTTAGTTCGCAAGCTGCTAACACTACAAATTTTGATTGCGAAGCATTTATAGTATACCAAGACAGTATTTATTTGTTTACCAAAGAATGGAAAAATAAAAAAACGACCATCTATAGCTTACCAAACTCTCCCGAAAATCATATAGCAAAAGCCAAAGCCTATCTTACTATAAAAGGACTTGTAACTGGCGCAACTTTTCTTCCAACACAAAAAATGCTTGTCCTTTGTGGTTATACTAAAAAAGGAAAAACATTTTTATACTTATTATATGATTTTAAGTCTACGGATTTCTTTTCGGGAAACAAACGAAAAATAAATTTAAAATTACGATTTCATCAAATTGAAGGTATCGCTACATTTGATGGTATCAACTATTACATTACCAATGAACATTTGCAACTAAAACCCATAATCAATGTTCCACAAAAGCTCCATAAAATCAATTTAGATACATTTTTAAACTCTTCTTTACAAAAGTAAAATCTTAGTCAAAACAATAATCTAGTAGCGAATCAATGAAATAGTTTACTTTTGCCAAAAAATTACAACTGTGAATTATTTATCTGTAGAAAATATATCCAAATCTTTTGGTGAAAGAATTCTTTTTGATAACATCTCATTCGGAATCAATAAAGATCAAAAAATTGCCTTTATAGCCAAAAACGGTTCCGGAAAAACCACCATCATGAGCATTATCAATGGTCTGGAAGAACCCAACACCGGACAGGTTGTTTTGCGAAAAGGAATCCGAATGGCCTTTTTATCTCAGGATAATAATTTACAGGACGAATTAACCATTGAAGAAAGTATTTTTGCTTCAGATAATGAGACTTTAAAAGTCATTGAACAATACGAAAAAGCATTAGAAAATCCGGAAGACGAAGAAGCTTATCAAAAAGCTTTTGATGCGATGGATCGTCACAATGCCTGGGATTTTGAAACCCAATACAAGCAGATTTTATTCAAATTAAAACTGGAAGATTTTAAACTAAAAGTAAAAAATCTTTCCGGAGGACAAAAAAAGCGTCTTTCTTTAGCAATTATTCTAATCAATCGTCCTGATTTATTAATTCTGGATGAACCTACCAATCACCTGGATTTAGAGATGATTGAATGGCTGGAAGCTTATTTTGCCAAAGAAAACATCACCTTGTTTATGGTAACCCACGACCGTTTTTTCCTGGAACGTGTTTGCAATGAAATTATAGAATTAGACAACGGAAAATTATACCAATACAAAGGAAATTACTCTTATTATTTAGCCAAAAAAGAAGAGCGAATTGCCTCCGAAAACGCAAGTATTGACAAGGCTAAAAACTTATTTGTAAAAGAATTGGAATGGATGCGCCGTCAGCCTAAAGCGAGAACTACCAAATCCAAATCGCGTCAGGACGATTTTTATGTAATTAAAGAAAAAGCACAAAGCCGCCGTAAGGAAAATAAAGTTGAACTGGAAATTAACATGGAACGCATGGGAAGCAAGATTATCGAGCTTCACAAGATTTCGAAAAAATTCAAAGACCGCGTGATTTTGGATAATTTCAATTTCGACTTTCAACGTGGCGAGCGCATTGGAATCATCGGAAAAAACGGAACCGGAAAGTCCACTTTCCTGAACTTATTGACCGGAACTATACCATTAGATTCCGGAAGAGTCGTAAAAGGCGATACCATAAAAATAGGTTATTATACGCAAAGCGGAATCAACCCAAAACCGGGACAACGTGTCATTGATGTTATTAAAGAATACGGCGAATTTATTCCGCTGACAAAAGGAAAAATCATTTCGGCTTCGCAATTATTGGAGCGTTTTCTTTTTGATGCAAAAAAACAATATGATTTTGTAGATAAATTGAGTGGTGGCGAGCTGAAACGTTTGTACTTATGTACCGTTTTAATTCAGAACCCAAACTTCCTGATTCTGGATGAGCCAACCAATGATTTGGATATTATAACACTTAATGTTCTTGAAAATTTCCTTTTAGATTATCCGGGATGTTTACTGGTGGTTTCGCACGACCGTTATTTTATGGATAAAATTGTCGATCATTTATTTGTCTTTAGAGGACAGGGTGTAATTGAAAATTTCCCCGGAAACTATTCTGATTTCAGAGCTTATGAAGACAGTGCCGATATTAGTATTCAAAAAGAAGAAAACAAAGCTGAAAAGAAAGACTGGAAGCAAAAAAACCCAACCGGAAACCTGACTTTTAACGAGCAAAAGGAATATCAAAAAATCGAACGCGAAATCAAAGATTTAGAGTCAGAAAAAGCTAAAATAGAACAACTCTTTTCTGATGGCAAAGTTGCCGACGCCGACATCGGGAAAAAAGCAAAAGAACTGGAAAACATCATTGCCAAAATAGAAACCAAAGAAGAACGCTGGTTTGAACTTTCTGCAAAAATGGAAGGATAGCAATATAAAATCTGTACTCTTTTTTGTGAGATTATAAGAAGCTATTTTTTTAGATTAGATTTAGATAGTACCTTTGAAATAAAAAATTAAAATTATGGATATCAAACAAATTTTTGAGAACAATAAAAAATGGATTGCTAAACAGCTACAGGCTGATGAAACTTATTTTGACAAGTTAGGTGCCGGACAAGCACCTGAAATCCTTTACATTGGATGTTCTGACAGTCGTGTAACTGCCGAAGAAGTAATGGGCTTACAACCGGGTGAAGTTTTTGTTCACAGAAACATTGCCAATATGGTTCCTAACACCGATTTGAATTCGATGTCTGTTATTAATTATGCAGTAGGAAGTTTAAAAGTAAACCATATTGTAGTTTGTGGTCACTATGGTTGTGGTGGAGTTCTTGCCGCTATGCAACAATCTGATTTAGGAATCCTAAATCCTTGGTTGAGAAACATCAGAGACGTGTACAGAATTCACAGAGAAGAACTGGACGCTATTACCAATGAAAATGAAAAATACAAAAGACTGGTTGAATTGAACGTTCAGGAGCAATGTATTAATGTGATTAAAACGGCTGAAGTTCAAAAAGCCAACAACGAAAGAAACTTAAAAGTGTACGGTTGGGTTTTTGACATTCATTCCGGAGAATTAATTGACTTGAAAATTGATTTTGATGAAATCTTAAAAGACATTACCAAAATTTACAAAATCGTATAAGTTCGATTTAATAAAAAACAAAAATCCCGTCCTGTTCATTAAAACGAGACGGGATTTTCTTTTTAAATAATAAATAATAACTAAGCTAAATCAAAACGGTCTAAGTTCATTACTTTAGTCCAGGCTGCCACAAAGTCTTCTACAAATTTTTCCTTAGAATCAGCGCATCCGTACACCTCTGCAATGGCTCTTAACTCAGAATTAGAACCAAAAATAAGATCCACACGACTGGCTGTCCATTTCACCTCACCAGACTTACGATCCCGTCCTTCAAAAATATCCTGAGAATTTGAAGTAGCTTTCCAGGTAGTATTAAAGTCTAACAAATTAACAAAAAAATCATTCGTTAAAGCATCCTGTTTATCTGTGAATACACCCAGTTTAGAGTGATCAAAATTAGTGTCTAACACACGCATTCCGCCTATTAACACAGTCAATTCAGGAACAGAAAGCGTCATTAATTGTGCTTTATCCACTAATAATTCTTCGGCTGATACCGTATATTTTGTTTTCATATAATTTCTAAAACCATCAGCAATAGGTTCCAAAACGGCAAAAGAATCCACATCTGTTTGCTCCTGAACCGCATCGGCTCTTCCTGCGGTGAAAGGAACTTCTATTTTAGAGCCTGCATTATTTGCAGCTTTTTCAATTGCAGCACCTCCGCCTATTACAATTAAATCAGCAAGTGATACCTGCTTTCCATCAGATTGTGCAGTATTAAATTCAGCTTGAATAGCTTCTAGTTTCGAAATTACTTTGGCCAATTGAGCCGGGTTATTTACTTCCCAATTTTTTTGTGGCGCTAATCGAATGCGGGCACCATTAGCCCCTCCGCGTTTATCAGAACCTCTAAAAGTGGAAGCCGATGCCCAGGCTGTTGACACTAAATCTGAAACAGACAATCCTGAATCCAAAATTTTTGCTTTAAGAGCCGAAACATCTCCACTCTCGATTAATTTATGTTTTACTGCCGGAATCGGATCCTGCCAGATTAATTCTTCCTTAGGCACTTCCGGTCCCAGATAACGGGCAATTGGTCCCATATCACGATGGGTCAGCTTATACCAGGCACGGGCAAAAGCATCGGCAAATAAGTCCGGGTTTTCATGAAATTTTCTTGAAATAGGTTCGTAAACCGGATCCATTCTCAAAGCAAGATCGGTTGTAAGCATCGTTGGCGCATGACGTTTAGAAGGATTGTGTGCATCCGGTACCGAATCGGCTCCCATACCATGCTTAGGTTTCCACTGATGTGCTCCGGCCGGACTTTTGGACAACTCCCATTCGTAACCAAACAAATTCCAAAAAAAGTTATTGCTCCATTTTGTAGGCGTGGTCGTCCAGGCTCCTTCCAGTCCGCTGCTGATTGTATTTTCTCCATTTCCGCTTCCAAAAGAATTTTTCCATCCCAGCCCCTGCTCTTCGATTCCTGCAGCAGCCGGCTCTGCTCCAACATATTGATTAGGATCGGCGGCACCATGGGTTTTTCCAAAAGTATGTCCTCCGGCAATTAAAGCAACCGTCTCCTCATCATTCATTGCCATTCGCCCAAAAGTCTCTCTAATATCTTTTGCGGCAGCCAATGGATCAGGATTTCCGTTTGGTCCTTCCGGATTTACATAAATTAATCCCATTTGAACCGCTGCCAAAGGATTTTCTAATTCACGATCCCCTGTATAACGCTTATCATCCAGCCATTTTCCTTCAGCTCCCCAATAAATATCCTGTTCTGTTTCCCAAATATCCTCACGACCGCCGGCAAAACCAAAGGTTTTTAATCCCATTGATTCTAAAGCGCAATTTCCTGCTAAAATCATTAAATCCGCCCATGATATTTTTTTTCCATACTTTTTCTTTATTGGCCATAAAAGCAATCTAGCTTTGTCTAAATTCACATTATCAGGCCAACTATTTAAAGGTGCAAAACGCTGTGAACCCGAACCTGCTCCTCCTCGACCATCTGCAATACGATACGTTCCTGCACTATGCCAAGCCATACGGATAAAAAATGGTCCGTAATGTCCATAGTCGGCTGGCCACCAATCCTGAGAGGTAGTCATTAAGTCAAAAATATCTTTTTTAACAGCCGCTAAATCAAGTGATTTAAAGGCTTCAGCATAATTAAAATCTTCTCCCATAGGATTGGAAAAAGTAGCATGCTGACGTAAAATATTCAATTTTAATTGGTTTGGCCACCAATCTTTATTTGAGGTACCAGAACCTGCAGTTTCTTTTACTATGCCACTTGAAAAAGGACATTTACCCACACCCTTTGAACTTTTCATATTTTCCATACTATTTTATTTTTATAACATTTATTAGTTTCAATGCTAAATTATAAAACTTAAAACTATCTATTTTTTATTTTTGATAGATAAAAACTATTGCAAGATATCTAAATCAATTATTCAAATAAAAAGGACTTTAAATTATGAAAAAAATTCACACAAAAAAATAAGTACGTTTGTTTAAAATTAATAAATTTAAACTATTCTATAAATAAAATAGAAAGCTACTTTTTTATTGTCAAAAAAAAAGAAAATTCAACAATTTTTTCCTATTTTGCATAGCATTACAAAACATGTAACCATGGCCTCAATAACTAGAATTTTTGACTTTCCCTATCATCAACAAGATGAATTCAATAGCATTCCAGACGCATTAGCATCAAAACAAAATGGAACTTGGATAAAAGTATCTACACAGGAATATATTGCTAAAGCCAATCATATATCTCGTGCACTTTTGCAACTAGAAATCAAAAAAAACGATAAAATTGCCATAATCTCATCCACAAATAGACCAGAATGGCACATCATGGACATTGGAATTTTGCAAACTGGTGCTCAAACAGTTCCAATCTACCCTACAATATCAGAACAGGATTACGAATATATTCTTAATCATTGCGAAGCAAAATATTGTTTTGTATCTGATATTGAATTATTCAACAAAATAAACGCCATTAAGAGCAAACTACCACATCTAAAAGACATTTACAGCTTTAACAGTATCGATAATTGTAAAAACTGGAATGAATTACTGAAACTTGGTGAAAGTAATTCAAATCAAGACGAAGTAGAAGCCAGAAAAAGCAGTATCAATACCGAAGATTTAGCCACAATCATATATACTTCTGGAACTACTGGAAACCCAAAAGGAGTAATGCTTTCGCATCAAAACATCGTTTCGAATGTTTTAGGTAGCGCTCCTCGAATTCCGTTTGAAGCGGGAAAAAGCAGAGCTTTAAGCTTTTTACCTATCTGCCATATATTTGAAAGGATGGTTCTTTATTTGTATCAATTTTATGGCGTATCAATCTATTTTGGAGAATCAATCGAAAAAATTGGTGAAAACATCAAAGAAGTACAACCTACAGTTATCACTGCTGTTCCCAGACTTATTGAAAAAGTATATGATAAAATTTATGCTAAAGGAGCTGACTTAACCGGAATTAAACGAAAGCTATTCTTTTGGGCCATTAATCTTGGTGAACGTTATGAACCTTATGGCGCCAATGGCTTTTGGTATGAATTCCAACTTAAAATTGCCAGAAAACTAATTTTTAGTAAATGGCAGGAAGGATTGGGAGGTAAACTTGAAATAATGGTTTCAGGAAGTGCAGCACTACAACCCCGATTATCTAGGATATTTGCTGCGGCAGGAATACCAGTTATGGAAGGCTATGGCTTGACAGAAACCTCTCCTGTAATTGCAGTAAACGACATGCGTAATTTTGGTTTTAGAGTAGGAACCGTTGGAAAAGTCATTGATAACGTGGAAGTCAAAATTGCAGAAGATGGCGAAATCCTTTGCAAAGGACCTAATGTAATGATGGGCTATTATAAAAATGAAACCTTAACCAATGAAGTAATTACTGATGGCTATTTCCATACTGGCGATATTGGAAACATAGATAAAGACGGTTTCTTGAAAATCACCGACCGTAAAAAAGAAATGTTCAAAACCTCTGGAGGAAAATACATAGCACCCCAACTTATTGAAAACACCATGAAGCAATCCCGTTTTATTGAACAAATCATGGTTATTGGAGAGGGGCAAAAAATGCCAGCAGCTTTTATCCAACCCAATTTTGATTTCATCATCGAGTGGGCTAAAAAAAATCGCATCGAATTAGATACCAATCATGATAACTTAATCAAAAATGAGAAAGTAATCGCCCGAATTCAAAAAGAGATTGACACTATTAATGGTAAATTTGGACATTGGGAACAAATAAAACGTTTTGAGCTTACACCAGACATCTGGTCCATTGAGAGTGGTCACTTAACACCAACTCTTAAGTTAAAACGAAAAAACATATTGGAGAAATATCAAACCTTATTTAATAAAATTTATCAATAATTCCTCTGTGAGATTTTAGATTAAAATCCAATTTCCATTAATCTAACACGAAGTTTTTAACTGATTTTTTCTTAAATTTCATCTCCAAATTCCACTTAACCATTTTATATGCTCGATAATCCCGAAAATAAATTTAAAAAATTAATACGTGTAGTTTCTATTTCATGTGCATTCTTGGGCATTTTTGTTCTATTTGGTTGGATATTCAATATTCCCTTACTGAAATCCATTTTTCCTGATACGATTACAATGAAATTCAATACAGCGCTGTGCATAACATCATTAAGCTTAGCGCTGTATTTTATTAATTCTGGAATAAGTATTCAAAATAAATATTTATCTAAAATACTGGCGGTTTTTGTATTACTCATTGGAACTTTAACACTCATTGAAGGAATTTTTCAAATTAATCTTGGTATTGACGAGTTAATTGTCAAAGATTTTGACACTAGATTTCCTAAAAATCTAGTCCCAGGTAGGATGTCTCAAACAAGTGCTTTTTGCTTTATTTTATTGGGAACTTCGTTTTTGCTTTTAAAGAGTAAAAAAAAAGACGATACAAATAATTTGTAATATACTTCTAAACGTAACAACATTAATAACTTTTATTGCTGCCTTAGGGTATTTGTATAATGTGCCTACTTTTTATAAACTGGCATTCCTTACTTCAATAGCAGTACATACATCTATTGCACTTTGTACCTTATCAATTGCGGCTTCATTAGTTAATTACAAAATTGGATTAGTCGGAATCTATACTGGTTATAAAATTGGTAATAAAATGGCGCGAATATTATCCTTACAAATAGTAACGATGATTATCATTTTGACCTATTTAAGATTACTCACCCATCGTTTTGATTACGTTTCCGTAGAATTTGGAATTATACTTTTTTCATTATCTTATATAATTACGAGTATTTTTATAATTACAAAAACTGCAAAAACACTTAATCAAATTGAATTTAAAAAAATACAAGCCGAAATAAGTCTTTTAACCGTTAATTCCTTTTTAAATGCAACACCAGCCCTATGGTAATAGTTGATGAAAACGGATTAATTCAAACTGTAAATGATAAATTAGAATCAGAGATAGGTTACACAAAAGAGGAATTAATTAACCAACCTATAAAAATCATATTACCAAAATTAACTTTACTAAGGATGATATATCAAGTAAAACCGATACCATTTACAACAACGTAAACTTTGCATTAAAAAAAGACAAAGCCGAAATACCAGTTGAAGTATCACTAAATAAGGTAACCATAAACAATAAGCAATGGACATCGGTAGCAATTAGGAATATTTCTGAACAATATAAAATCTCTGAAAGATTAAAACTTGCCACAAACAATTCCTCTATCGGAATTTGGGATTATGATGTAATCAATAATATTTTGGTTTGGGACGACATAATGATGCACTTGTATGGTATTGAAAAAGAAAACTTTAAGAGAGCTTACGAGGCATGGGCAGAAGGGGTACATCCTGATGATTTAGATAGAGCTGTTTTAGAATTTCAACTTGCTTTAAAAGAGGAAAAAGAATTTGACACCAATTTTAGGGTAGTTTGGCCTAATGGTTCAGTTCGTTACTTAAAAGCTAAAGCAATAGTACATTGGGATTCTTCAGGTAAACCAACAAGAATGGTTGGAACCAATCATGATATAACCGCCAACGTAGAATTTCAAAACAAAATAAAAGAAAGCAACGAAAGAAACATGATTTTTATCGAACAGGCTCCTGGAGCGATTGCTATGTTTGATTCTAATATGTGCTATATGGCAGCATCTAAGCAATGGATTAAAGATTACAAGCTTACAGGTTTAGATCTTATTGGTAAATCCCACTATGAAATATTTCCAGAAATTGGAGACGACTGGAAAAAAATCCATCAAGATTGTTTAAATGGCGAAATAAACCAATGTGATGAATCAATATTTGAAAGAGAAGACGGCTCGACACAATGGATCACATGGGATGTAAGGCCTTGGTATCTATACGAAAATAAAATTGGAGGCATCATCATGTATACTGCAGATATTACTAGCATAAAACAAAAAGATCTTGAAAAAAGAAAAATTGAAGAAATTCTTGATAAAACTAACGAAATAGCACGTATAGTCACTTGGGAAGTGAATTTAAAATCGAATACTATTCATTGGAGTCGAATTACGAAAGAAATTCACGAAGTTCCTCAAGATTACCAACCCGAATTAAGCACCGCCATTAACTTTTTTTTAAACCAGGTGAAAGTAGAGATCAAATTCAAAAAGCAGTCGAAGAAGCAATAGAAAATGGAACCTCTTATGACATCGAAGTTGAACTTACCACTTCAAAAAATAACAAAATATGGGCGAGAGCCATTGGTCAAGCCGAATTTGAAAAAGGAAAATGTTCCAGACTTTATGGCGTTTTTCAAGATATCACAAAAATCAAACATACCGAAAAGACCTTAAGCAGAGCTAATGAAGAATTAAAAGCCATTTTTAATAATGAATTATTTTCTATAATTGTAACAGACCCAAAAGGGACAATTACCCATTTCAATACTGGTGCAGAAAGAATGCTACACTACTCTGCTAAAGAGATGATAGAAATAAAAAAACCAATTATTCTTCATCTTGAAAATGAAGTAAATCAACAAGGAATCCAACTTTCAGAAAAACTGGGTAGAGAAATCAAAGGTTTTGAAGTATTAGCGGAAATTGCAAAAAATGGAAATCAAAAATCTGAAGAATGGACTTATGTTCGTAAAGACGGTTCTATTCTTCATGTATTATTAACAATAACAGCATTAAAATCTGATGATGGAGAAATATTAGGATTCTTAGAAACAGGAATAGATGTTACCGAAAAATTAGAAAATCAACATAATCTTTTAATTGCAAAAGAAAACCTTGAAATCCTAGCCGAAAAACTGAGTGGTCAAAACAAACAATTAGCCAACTTTGCGCACATTACCTCTCATAATCTTCGCTCACCTGTAGGGAATTTAAACACCTTGTTGAGCTTATATAACGATTCGGATGATAAAGAAGAAAAAACACTTCTTTTTGAAAAATTTGGAATTGTTATTGGGCATCTTACATCCACATTAAATAGTTTAATTGAAGCTTTATTAATCAAAGAAAAATCAATTACCAATCTGGAAAACATAGAATTTGAATCCGTTTTCAAAAAAATAAAAGAAATTGTAACGGCTCAAATCATGGAAACAAAAACAGAAATCAAAGCCGATTTTTCACTAGCTCCTAACCTACTTTACAACAACGAGTACCTTGAAAGTATTTTGTTAAATCTACTAACAAATGCCATCAAATACAGAAGCCCTGAAAGAAATCCTAAAATTGAAATAAAGACTTACTTAATAGATGACAAAACAGTACTAACGTTTTCGGATAACGGATTGGGAATAGATTTAGACAGACATAAAGACAAATTGTTTGGTTTGCACAAAACCTTTCATAGAAATTCAGATGCAAAAGGAGTTGGTCTTTACCTAACTAAAACACAAATTGAATCTATGGGTGGAACAATTTCTGCCGAAAGTGAAGTTGACAAAGGAACGACTTATAAAATAGTATTTTAAAAACATAATTGTAATTTGATAATTCCCAAATCTTTTAAAATAAAATTAAGCTTATGGAAAAACTTCTAGTAATTTGCATCGTTGATGATGATGATATATATAAATTCACTTTAAACAAAACCATTGAAAGTCAAAATTTCGCTAACAAAATAATGATGTTTTCTGACGGTGAAGAAGCAATAGATTTTTTATCTGATAACCTTAATGACTCAAACAATCTTCCAGATGTGATATTCCTAGATATTAATATGCCCATAATGGATGGTTTTGAATTTATGGAAGAGTATATCAAAATAAAACCATACGTAGGAAAAAAAATAATTATCTACATGGTTACCTCATCTATAGACCCGGTTGACATTAAAAGATCTAAAGCTATTAGCGAGATATCCGATTATATTGTAAAGCCTAACGATGCGAAGCAACTTGCCGAAATTGTAGAAAATTTAGAAACAAGTAGTGAAATTTGAAATAATTAAACAAAGTCAAACTATTTAAGAATATTTATCTTTTTTCAACATAAAGAGATTGTTTCAAAACAAATGAAACAGTCTCTTTTTTTTTTTGTAAAAACCTTGTTTTTTAACATTAAAATAGCTGACTTATATTATGCTTGCATACTATTTTTTTCTTATATTTGAAAAACAACAATATCAGTATCGTAAATTCCACATTGTAATAAAACGATTATGATAAAATAAACACACCTATTTTATCATAATCTAAAAATTATGCCGCATGAAAGACAAATCAATCGACTATATATTACGTGCTACTTGGCAATCCATTGCGAGAATGTACAATGAAGAAGCTGCAAAATATGGAGCTACAATGGCAACAGGATTTGCCTTGTTAAGTATTGATAAAGAAAAAGGAACTCCTTCAACTGCTTTAGGCCCTAAAATGGGAATGGAACCTACCAGTTTAACCCGTACGTTAAAATCGATGGAAGAAAAAGGCTTAATCATTAAAAAGAAAAACCCTAATGATGGCCGAGGTGTATTAATATATCTAACCGATTTTGGAAAAGAAAAAAGGGAGTTATCTAAGAATACTGTTATTCATTTTAACGAAACTATTAGAAAACGTTTTAGTGAAGAACAATGGGATAATTTCATTGAAATCGCCATAACTATCAATCAATTAATACAAGACAAAGAGATTTTTAGTCAATGTGAAAAGAATAACAGTGAAAAATCATAGTTGTAAAAGTTTAAAAAACTTAAAATAGTAAATGATTTTCATGAAAATATAAATAGTACCAACGTATGAAACGCACAATTAAAAAAGTTGCCGTAATTGGTTCTGGAATCATGGGTTCTGGAATTGCTTGTCATTTTGCAAACATCGGTGTCGAGGTATTGCTTTTGGACATTATTCCTAAAGAACTAACCGACAGTGAAATTCAAAAAGGACTCACGTTAGAGAGTAAAGCCGTTAGAAACCGAATAGTGAATGAGCATTTGGCCAATTCACTTAAATCCAAACCATCACCTATTTACAACCAAAAATTCGCCAACCGTATCAGCACAGGTAATACTTCCGATGATATGGCTAAAATTGCAAATGTAGATTGGATTATCGAAGTAGTAGTAGAACGTTTGGATATCAAAAAAATGGTTTTCGAACAAATCGATCAATACAGAACTCCTGGAACATTAGTCACTTCAAATACTTCGGGAATTCCAATTCATTTTATGAGTGAAGGACGTTCAGAAGACTTTCAAAAACATTTCTGCGGAACACACTTTTTTAACCCTGCGCGTTACTTAAAACTATTTGAAATTATTCCGGGTCCAAAAACTTCAACTGAAGTATTAAGTTTTTTAAATAACTACGGTGAACAATTCTTAGGAAAAACCACAGTTGTTGCTAAAGATACTCCTGCATTTATTGGAAACAGAATTGGTGTTTTTGGAATTCAAAGTTTGTTTCATTTAGTAAAAGAAATGAATCTAACCATTGAAGAAGTCGATAAATTAACAGGCCCTGTGATTGGACGACCAAAATCGGCTACTTTTAGAACGGTTGATGTGGTAGGTTTAGATACTTTAGTTCATGTTGCCAATGGGATTTATGAAAATTGCCCAACAGACGAAGCTCATGAGTTATTCAAACTCCCAGAATTCATCAGTAAAATGGTCGAAAACAAATGGTTCGGCAGTAAAACTGGACAAGGTTTTTATAAAAAAGTAGACAAAGATATTCTTTCATTAGATTTAAATACTTTAGAGTATCGTCCAGCTAAAAAAGCATCATTTGCCACTTTAGAATTGACCAAAACGATTGAAAAACCCATTGACCGTTTTAAAATATTAATCAAAGGGACTGACAAAGCTGGTGATTTTTACAGAAAAAGTTTCGCTGCTTTATTTGCTTATGTCTCTCATAGAATTCCTGAAATCTCAGATGAATTATACAAGATTGACGATGCTATGAAAGCCGGTTTTGGCTGGGAAAATGGTCCATTTGAAATTTGGGATGCTATTGGAGTCGCAAAAGGAATCGAAATGCTAAAAGCTGAAGGCCTTACTTCTGCTGCATGGGTAATCGAAATGTTAGCTTCGGGAAACAACAGCTTTTATACTGTTAAAGAAGGCGCAAGCTATTATTATGACATTGTAAAAAAATCACAAGAAAAAATTCCAGGACAAGATGCGTTCATCATTCTGAATAACATTCGCGAAAGCAAAAAAGTTTGGAGCAATAGCGGTGCTATCATTGAAGATTTGGGAGACGGAATATTAAACGTCGAATTCAAATCGAAGATGAATACGATAGGAAGTGATGTTTTACAAGCTATTAATAAAGGAATTGATTTAGCCGAAAAAGAATATGAAGGTCTGGTAATTGGAAATCAAGCCGCCAATTTTTCTGTTGGAGCTAATTTAGCCATGATTTTCATGATGGCAGTAGAGCAAGAATATGACGAATTGAATTTTGCTATCAAGTACTTTCAAGACACGATGATGCGTGTGCGTTATTCTTCCATTCCTGTAATTGTTGCTCCTCACGGAATGACTTTTGGAGGAGGTTGCGAAATGAGTCTTCATGCCGATAAAATAGTTGCCGCAGCCGAGACTTATATGGGATTGGTGGAATTTGGCGTAGGTGTTATCCCTGGTGGTGGCGGTTCGAAAGAAATGGCTTTGCGTGCCTCCGATTTATTCCGTAAAAATGATGTTGAACTGAACACCTTACAGGAATATTTCTTAACAATTGCTATGGCAAAAGTTTCTACTTCAGGTTACGAAGCATTTGACACCGGTTTATTGCAACACGGCAAAGACATTATTGTGGTAAACAAAGACCGCCAAATTGCAGAAGCTAAAAAGCATGCCCTTCTTATGGCCGAAGCAGGTTATACACAACCTATCCGACGTAATGATATTAAGGTGTTAGGAAAACAAGCCCTTGGAATGTTTTTAGTAGGTACTGACCAAATGGTAGCAGGAAATTATATTTCGGAACACGATAAAAAAATTGCTAATAAACTAGCCTATGTAATGGCCGGTGGTGATTTATCCGAACCAACTTTAGTATCTGAACAATATTTATTGGATTTAGAAAGAGAAGCTTTCTTATCGCTTTGTACCGAAAGAAAAACCATGGAACGAATTCAGTATATGTTGAAAGCAGGGAAACCTTTGAGGAATTAATTTTGAAGTATTAAGATTTGAGTATTAAGTATTAAGACCAAAAAGAAACTATTATGCATCAATTTGAAAAATTAAAGATTTGGCAAAAAGCAATAGACATTACTGTAGATGTTTATAAAGTCACTTCAGAATTACCCATTGATGAAAGATTCAACTTAACACATCAAAGTAAAAAATGTGCCGTTTCTATTCCTTCAAATATTGCTGAAGGATCAAGAAGAAATTCAAACAATGAATTTGCCCATTTCTTAGGAATTGCAAATGGTTCCACATATGAATTAATTACTCAGTTAATTATTTCAAAACGTCTTGAATTAATTGATGAAGAAAAAGTTTCACCTATAATAAATGAATTAGTAGAAATCAGCAATATGAATTTTGCACTTCAAAAATCTCTAAAAAAACAATAATGACATTGATTGGCAGTCTTAATACTTAATACTACAATCTTAATATTTTTTATCAATGAAAACAGCCTATATAGTTAAAGCATACCGAACAGCAGTAGGAAAAGCGCCTAAAGGATTGTTCCGATTTAAAAGACCGGATGAATTAGCCGCAGAAACCATTCAACATATGATGAATGAACTACCTGATTTTGACAAAAAACGCATCGATGATGTAATGGTAGGAAATGCCATGCCCGAAGCCGAACAAGGCTTGAATTTTGGACGTTTGATTTCGTTAATGGGATTAGAAATCAACGACGTTCCAGGGGTAACCGTCAACCGTTATTGCGCTTCCGGATTAGAAACTATCGGAATGGCAACTGCCCGAATCCAGTCGGGGATGGCCGACTGTATCATTGCCGGTGGTGCCGAAAGCATGAGTTTTATTCCAATGGGTGGTTATCGTCCAACTCCTGATTATGCTGTTGCAAAAGCAGGCCACGAGGACTATTATTGGGGAATGGGATTGACTGCCGAAGCCGTCGCCAAACAATTTAATGTTTCCAGAGAAGACCAGGACGCCTTTGCTTATCATTCACACATGAAAGCTTTAAAAGCACAAGCCGAAGGTAAATTTGATAAACAAATAGTTCCTATTACCATTGAACAAACTTTTGTTAATGCTAATGGAAAAAAAGAAACGAAAAGCTACACGGTAAATAAAGATGAAGGTCCAAGAGCCGACACATCTATGGAAGCATTGGCAAAATTAAGACCTGTTTTTGCCGCTAACGGAACGGTAACAGCAGGAACCTCATCACAAATGAGTGATGGAGCAGCTTTTGTTTTAATTATGAGCGAAGAATTGGTAAAAGAATTAAATATCCAGCCTATCGCCCGATTAGTGAATTATGCCTCTGCAGGAGTTGAACCAAGAATTATGGGAATAGGCCCCGTAAAAGCGATACCAAAAGCGTTAAAACAAGCTGGATTACAATTAAAAGACATTGACTTAATTGAATTAAATGAAGCTTTTGCATCCCAATCATTGGCTGTAATCAGAGAATTAGACCTTAATCCAGATATTGTAAATGTCAACGGAGGAGCGATTGCATTAGGTCATCCTCTGGGTTGTACCGGAGCTAAATTATCCGTTCAGTTATTTGAAGAAATGAAACTCCGTGGCAGTAAATACGGAATCGTAACGATGTGTGTGGGAACAGGGCAAGGTGCCGCAGGGATTTTTGAACTGTTATAAATCATAAAAAAAAACACTAAATAAATATATACCATGGCAGATACAATAGAAAAAAATGTGACTCGTGGTGGTCAGTTTTTAGTTAAAGAAACAAAATGCGAAGACATTTTTATTCCGGAAGATTTCTCTGAGGAACAAAAAATGATGCGTGACATGGTCAAAGAATTTGTGGATAAAGAACTTTGGCCAAACAAAGATCGTTTTGAAAAAAGAGACTTTGCTTTTACTGTAGAATGCATGCAAAAGGCTGCCGAGCTGGGACTTTTGAGCATTTCTGTACCTGAAGCTTATGGCGGAATGGGAATGGGATTTGTTGATACAGTATTGGTATGCGATTATATTTCGGGAGCAACTGGTTCTTTTTCAAGCGCTTTTGGGGCACATACCGGTATCGGAACCTTACCAATCACTTTGTATGGAACAGAAGAACAAAAACAAAAGTACATCCCTAAACTAGCTTCGGGAGAATGGTTTGGCGCTTATTGCCTAACTGAACCAGGAGCAGGTTCGGATGCTAATTCAGGAAAAACAAAAGCGGTTTTATCTGAAGATGGAACACATTATAAAATCACTGGACAAAAAATGTGGATTACAAATGCTGGATTTTGTTCCCTTTTTATCGTTTTTGCTCGAATTGAAGACGATAAAAACATCACTGGTTTCATTGTAGAAAATGATCCAAATAATGGCATAAGTACTAATGAAGAAGAACATAAACTTGGTATTCGAGCCTCCTCTACCCGTCAGGTGTTCTTTAACGAAACGAAAGTCCCTGTAGAAAACATGCTTTCTGAAAGAGGAAATGGTTTCAAAATAGCAATGAATGCACTTAATGTTGGTCGTATTAAGTTAGCTGCTGCTTGTTTAGATTCTCAAAGAAGAATCATTAGCGGAGCGGCTAAATATGCGAATGAAAGAATTCAATTTAATGTTCCTATTTCTAAATTTGGTGCTATCCGTTATAAATTAGCCGAGATGGCAACGAGCTGTTATGCTGGAGAAAGTGCTGTGTACAGAGCAGCTAAAAGTATCGAAGAACGCATTGCAATTCGCGAAAGCGAAGGCGCATCTCATCAAGAAGCTGAGTTAAAAGGGGTAGAAGAATTTGCTATTGAATGTGCTATCTTGAAAGTAGCCGTTTCTGAGGATATCCAAAATTGTTCTGACGAAGGTATTCAAATTTTTGGTGGAATGGGATTCTCTGAAGATACCCCTATGGAAAGTGCTTGGCGTGATGCACGAATCACCCGAATTTACGAGGGTACTAACGAAATTAACCGAATGCTTTCTGTAGGTATGCTTATCAAAAAAGCGATGAAAGGTCATGTTGATTTGTTAGGTCCTGCTTCTAAAGTTCAAGAAGACCTTATGAGCATTCCATCTTTTGATACTCCAGACTATTCTGAATTATTTGCTGAAGAAAAAGAAATGATTGGCAAATTGAAAAAAGCTTTCTTAATGGTTGCCGGAGGAGCAGTTCAAAAATACGGTCCTGATTTAGATGAACACCAACAACTGTTAATCGCTGCGGCCGATATTTTAATCGAAATCTATATGGCTGAGTCTACTATTTTAAGAACGGAAAAATTAGCTAAAAAACTAGGAGAAGCCAATATCAAAGAACAAATTGCAATGGCAAAATTGTATTTGTATAAAGCTGTGGATATTGTTACTCAAAAAGGAAAAGAAAGTATTATTTCTTTTGCAGAAGGCGATGAACAACGTATGATGCTAATGGGATTAAGACGTTACACAAAATATACTAATATGCCTAACATCGTAGAAATTAGACGAACTATTAGTGCAAAAATTATTGCTGAAAACAAATATTGTTTCTAAAGTTGAATATTTAAACTATAAAATGAAGCCCTTTTAAAAAAATTAAAGGGCTTCATTTTTTTAATTCTTTTTATCCTCTTTAATTGGCATTATTTCACCAAAATAAGAAATAGGCCCTCTATTATTACTATTTATCAATAAGGTTGCCATACCACTAAAAGTAACCGAAAGCTTGATATCAAAGTAATCGTTTTGCGATTTGAATAAAACCTTAACTTGATACTCCTTACTATTTTTTTCAACGGTAAATAATTCAGGTTTACCTTCAAAATGCAATCCTGCATCAGTTCCACCATAAGCTAAACCACTGAATCCACGACCAAAAAAAGGCAAATCACTTTGTATAAAATCAGGTTTGAATTTGATAAAATTAGGATTATTTGACAAGTCCATTATTGGAAAATACTGTGAATTTGAGTTTCGAGCAACGAATTGAAATTCCTTAGCCTCAACTATTTTCTGGATGGTATTTTGTTTTTCTATTTTTTGTTCTTTTCTAAGTTGCTTTTTTGTTTTTTCCTGTGAAAAACCAACCAAAACAGAACCTAAAAAGAGAATATAAACAAGTATTCTAAATGTTTTCATAACCAAAAGTTTTAAAATTTAAACCAATAAATTTCTGATAGACAACCAACTAATTTTAATATAAAAATAAGACAAATTGCTCTTTTGAAATCACAAAAATTGTTCCTATTTTAGATAAAAAAGATAAACATATGAAAATACTAGGCATAGGTTCCCGAATTACACATCCAGAATACGGAAAAGGAGTAATTACCAATGTTTCATCTAAAGAATATTGGGTAACATTCATTGAAAATGGCTTAGAAACAATTCCTTTAGACGACACATTCGAAATTATTGAAGCTGCCGAAAACGAGGTAGATACTGTAAGCTTCTCAGATGTAGAAACAACATTAAGAAACCTATTAAAAAAATGGTCGGATGTTTCTGAAATTGTCCCTATAGGCGACAAATGGAAAGGAGGAAAAATAATATTAGAACCAGGTCAGGCAAACTTAGCTAGCAAAGAAATGCCTATTGATACATTTTTTCACAAAATTGTCATGGTACGAGACCGTCTACGTGTAATGGAACAAAAAATAAACTCGAGTAATCTGGAAGAAATTGAAAAAATTGAATTACAACAATACATTACTCGAATTTATGGAAGTTTGACTTCATTTAATGTACTGTTTAAATCCCCTAACAATCATTTTATTGGGGAAAAATCAAAATAGAAACGCTCTATTCTTTGATTTTTGCCTGATTTTATAGTACTTTTATGTTTTTAAACTTCAATAAAAAAATCATGAAAAAATTTATTGTATTTACATTTGCCATTAGCACCGCCTTAATCGGTTGTAAGCCTCAAAACAAATCGGCAGACAGTAAGAAACTAAATATTGCATTTGAAGCAAAAAGTAATAGTAAAGTTGGCGGAACAGCTACTTTTATTGAAAAAAACGGAAAAGTAACTTTTGAAGCAAAAGTAACAGGTCTAAAACCAGGCGTTCACGCTATCCATATCCATGAAAAATCGGATTGTTCAGCTGCTGATGGAAGTTCGGCAGGAGGTCACTGGAACCCAACCTTTAAAAAACATGGAAAATGGGGTGTTGGAGAATACCATAAAGGTGATATTGGGAATTTTACAGCAGATGAAAATGGTAATGGAACCATCAAACTAACTACAGACGAATGGTGTATTGGATGTGGTGACCAAACAAAAGATATTTTAGGTAAAGGATTAATTGTACATGATGGCACTGATGATTTTACATCACAACCAGCAGGAAATGCAGGAGCTAGAGTAGCCTGCACAGCAATTATTAAATAGTATTTTCTTAAAAAAATTTCAAGCCGTCTTAATTTAACAAAATTAAGACGGTTTTTTTATTTTAATATAACATCAAAACTATAAAAAAACATAGCTTTGTAGCTTCAAAAAAAGACTATGATTAACCCTTCTGCATCTGGTTGGATTGATAAATTTTTCATCAAACAAGAATTCAAGAAAGAACATCTTTTCTTGGACACTGGTTCTTTTTACAAAAAAACAAGAGCTACAGGATTTATCTATGGTCATATTATTTCTTTTGAAACACCAATGCTTGTTGATACTAAAGGCTGGGTGCAAAATGAAATACCTAAAGTAGCCTTATTAAATACCTTATATGGTGTTTACGGCTTGATGACTCAGGACGAAGACCCTAATAATTTCATAAAAAAAGCTTTAGATTTTTATGACGATTTACATCCTCAAGGATTTAACTTATTTAAAAAGGTGTTACCAAATGGTTCACCTTCACTAAATCTAGAAAAGATAATTGATACTCGTGTTCAAACAAATGTAGACATCATCAATAAAAACTTTTCACACATTGTTACTAATGCCTTACTTTTTATTGATATTTTGGCTTTTGGACAATATTTACGAAATGGTAAAATTCCTGAGAAATACCTAAAAAAAATTGAAGAAGCTGTAGTTAGCGTTGTCACGTTGGCTTTGAAGATAAAAACCAATAAGTCAAATTATGATGATTTATTAATTAAACTATTTGAAGCTTCAGTTCGCTACAGTAAATTCTCCAATATTAGTGTTCAAAATCTAGAAGATCTTAATCTTGATTATTTTGAATCTGATTTAGAAAAGTACTATTTAATGGATATGGCAGGAATGGCAATTTGGAGTGATGGACAAATTGAGAACGAAGAAATTTATTTTTTACACAAACTAGCCGAAAACCTAAAAATACCATCTGATTTTGTCACCGAAAGTATTAAAAACACAGATACTTTTATTACGAAGTACAAAGACCAAATCCCCTATTTTAAGTATTCTAATCCCGTAAAACATTTTTACGACCAAACTACACAAAGTGTAATCACTCTTATCAGTAGGAACAAAAATAGATTGCTTAAAGAAATTATAGAAAGTAAAGAATTAATGCTTTTATTGGCTTATTCTACTCGCAGAGATTTAAGTGAGAAAGAAAAAAAGAAAGTAAAAAAACAGCTATTAGATATTTGTAAAACGATACCATCGCTAACTATTTTTTTACTTCCCGGCGGAAGCTTACTACTTCCTATCTTGATTAAATTTATCCCAACTTTACTTCCATCAGCTTTCAATGAAAATTTAGATAATGAATAAAAAAAAAAAAAACGCCCTAAAGGCGTTTTTTTATTACAAATTCAGTTGATATACTTCATCTAACTCATTATTAGAGCTCATATTCACCTCTAAATCAGTTACAAATCCAGAATTCAATCCATAAACCCAACCGTGCAAAGTTAAATCTTGCTTGTTCTTCCAAGCTGCTTGCACAATAGATGTTTTAGCCAAATCAAAAACTTGTTCTTTTACATTGATTTCAACAAAAGTATTGAATCGTTCCGTTTCATCTTGAATGGAATCAAGATACTCATTATGCAATCGATAAACATCCTTAATATGTCTAATCCAGTTGTCGATAATACCAATAGATTGATTTCCCATTGCTGCTTTAACCCCTCCACAACCATAATGACCACAAACAATTACGTGTTTTACTTTTAAAACATTGACCGCATAATCCAGAACACTTAACATATTCATATCCGAGTGTACAACCATGTTAGCAATGTTTCTGTGAACAAATACCTCTCCTGGTTTAGCCCCAATAATTTCATTAGCAGGAACACGACTATCTGAACATCCTATCCATAACAATGGAGGTGTTTGTCCTTTGGCTAAATCAGCAAAATAGTTTGGGTCTTTTTCTAATGCTTTTTCAACCCATTCTTTATTATTATCTAATATCTTTTTATAAAAATCAACCATATCCTTTAGCTTTATAATTTAAACAATTATTCAAAAATTTCTTTTTTAATTACTTTTCGTTTGGCTACATCATAATAATGTTCAATCGACACATGATTAGGCACTTCATCTGAATTTTCTAAATGATACGCTCCCTTAAATCCTTTTAATTTTACTTTAATATTTTCGTCAACAGCTCTTATAGTTTTAAATTCTTTAATTAAATCTAAAATATCATGAGCGATATACACCGTGTCATGTGCCGAAATAATTACTTTAGAATTTTCAGGAATTTCTTTTAAGGTGTTTTTGATTGCTGCCTTATTTAAAAAAGAAACTTCTTGGGCTAAATCAATATGAATGATATCGCCATCAACATATTCCTCCTTTTTAAAAGTATATGCCTTTTTTAAATTCCCTCTTAAAACAAAAATAATACTAATAATAATTCCAAGCATTACTCCTTTTAATAAATCCGTAGCTACTACAGCGACCATCGTAGCAATAAAAGGCAAAAATTGATATTTCCCTTTTTCTAAAAAGTATTTAATCTTAGATGGCTTAGCTAATTTGTAGCCAACCATTATTAATACAGTCGCTAAGGTTGCCAACGGAATCTTGTTCAATAATGCCGGAATAAGCAGGACACTTAATAATAACATAAATCCATGAATAATTGTCGACATTTTTGTCTTTGCACCTGCATTGCTATTCGCTGAGGAACGAACTACAACAGAAGTCATAGGTAAACCTCCAATAAGAGAACTTACTATATTCCCAATTCCTTGCGCTTTTAATTCTACGTTAGTATTAGTATATCTTTTTTGAGGATCTAATCTATCCGAAGCTTCAATACACAACAACGTTTCAATAGAGGCTACAATAGCAATAGTTAAACCTACTGTCCAAACTTTTGGGTTAGTCAATCCTGCAAAATTTGGAGTGACAATTATTGCTTTAAAATCTTCAAATGATGTTGGAACAGGTAATGATACTAAATGGTTTTTACCAATTGCAAGAGCACTACCACTATTAATAAAAATTTCATTGATAATTACTCCTAAAATTACCGCTACTAAAGCCCCTGGAACTAATTTTATTTTCTTAAACAAAGAAATCTTTTCCCAAGAAATCAGTATGGCCAGAGAAACTAAAGTTACGATAATAGCTCCCAACTGAAAATGTTTCAATACCTTAAACAAGGCAAAAAAAGTATTATCGCCATCAATTTGAATAAAGGCTTCATCACCTTCAAAATCTGAATCATAACCAAAGGCATGAGGTAGTTGCTTTAAAATAATGATTACTCCTATACCTGCTAGCATTCCTTCAATCACATTAGTGGGAAAATAATTAGAAATACTTCCTGCCTTTATAAAACCTAAAAGTAATTGAATTACTCCTGCTAAAAACACTGCTAATAAAAACACATCAAAAGAACCTAAATCAGTAATTGCTGTTAAAACAATAGCAGTTAAACCCGCAGCTGGACCAGACACACTTATATGAGATTGACTCAAATAACCTACTACTATACCTCCTACAATACCTGCTATAATTCCAGAAAACAAAGGGGCACCTGAAGCCATTGCGATACCTAAACACAAAGGCAATGCCACTAAAAAAACCACCAAACCAGATGCGAAATCCGATTTTAAGTTGGATAAAAGATTATTTTTTTTTGTCATAATACGAAGAAATTAAATACGTTAGAATATTGAAAACCAAGTAATACTGTTTTCAAAATTTCTTTAAAAACATTTATTTGTATTAAGCCCAATTAGGTGGAGGTACAAAAATCTTTTTTGAAACTATGTTGTATTTTAGTACTTTTTTAAAAAATAATATAGTTCTACTAATGATTGTTTTTTGCTCAAATAGCGGTTCAATCGTTGTATAAAATGCTTTATCTTTTACTTCTTTTTTTACCTGTTCCTCTTCTGACATCTTTAAAATAATAGATGTAGAAGCTCCCTTTTCTACAAACGACACAATAAAAGGCGTTAATAAAAAAGCTATAAAAAAAAATAAAAAAAGACGCGCTATTATTTTCATAAAGCTAAAATAAACACAAAAATGAAAAAAGCGCTTTTTTTTTGATAAAAAGAAAAAAATAATTTTTCCAGACTAAATAATTGTAAATTTTCACTTCCTATTTATCTTCTAAACACAGCCTTCATTGTGCTTCTATTGATGCATAATTTTATAGGAAGTTATACAATTCAATCGATAGTGTTTATATTTGCAGCAAAACCTTCTATTTATGACTATTACCCAACTTAAATACGTACTTGCTGTTGCCGAACATAAAAATTTTACACTAGCCGCCGAAAAGTGTTTTGTTACGCAACCAACGCTGAGTATGCAAATTCAAAAAATTGAAGAAGAACTTAATATTCAAATATTTGATAGAACAAAAAAACCTATTCAACTAACCGATATTGGACAAAAAATTGTTTCGCAAGCTAAAAATATTGTTAACGAAGCCGACCGAATCCAAGATATAGTTGAACAACAAAAAGGATATATTGGAGGAGAATTTAGACTGGGAATTATACCTACTATCATGCCTACTTTATTACCTATGTTTTTGAATAATTTCATTAAAAAACATCCAAAAGTCAAATTAATAATTGAAGAACTAAATACAGAAGAAATTATTACTAAACTTAACAATGGACATTTAGATGCTGCTATTGCTGCGACACCATTGATGGAGGAAAAAATCAAAGAAATAGTCTTATACTTTGAACCTTTTGTCGCATACATACCGGAGAGTCATCACCATTTTCAGAAAAAAGAAATCGAAATAAATGATTTAAATATTGATGAAATTCTATTATTACAAGACGGTCATTGTTTTAGAGATGGAATTATCAACCTTTGTAAAAATAATACTCGAACGGCCACTAATAATTTTCAAATAGAAAGCGGAAGTTTTGAAACCTTAATTAAACTTGCCGATGAAGGACTAGGGACTACTCTATTGCCTTACTTACACACCTTAGATTTGAAAGAGTCTGACAAATTAAAATTACGCCATTTTGTAGAACCTAAACCCGCACGAGAAGTAAGTTTGATTTATCCAAAAAGCGAATTAAAAATCCAAATTATTGAAGCCTTACGATCTACAATAGCTGGAGTTGTAAAAGGAGCTATTGTTTTTCAAAATGTTCAGATTATTAGCCCTCTACAAAAAAAATAGAGTCAAGAAACTCTTGACTCTACCTCTTATTTGTTTTTGTCTAACTCAATAAGACATTGTTTTAACTCTGGTCTTTCTTTTGTATAGTAATTAAGCCAGTTTCTAAGATGTTCCATCTCATGTGGCAATAAATCCCTAACTGCTTTTTTAAGCTCTTTCACAAATAAATCTGGAGCAAAGCTTACTCTTTCGAGGATAGACTTTGTATAATCATATATCATTCTAGGCATAACATTTAAGTATTTAAATTCATATGTCTAAAATACAAAATTCAAAATAGATTCTCTCCTATCGCAGTAGTTAAAAAACACATAAAATCGACGAAATACTTTTTAATTATTTTTTAAAAATATTTTACATACAAAAAAACATTCTAATCTATTACGAAATTGTCGAAAAAAACAAAAAAAGGAATCAAATGATTCCTTTTTATTTATTTATAATTCCTAATGAAGGTTTTAATTCTGGTTTTTCTATTATAAAAGATACTAACCATTCTTTTAACTGTTCTAACTCATGTGGAAGTAAAGTTTTTATAGCTTTCTCTAATTCCTTGCTAAAAAGTACTAAATCAAAACTTACTCTTTCTAATATTGATTTGGTATAATCAAACATAACTTTTGACATAATAGATTAACGATTTTAGGTTAAACATTCATTTTTAAGCTGTGTAAAAGTAAGAATTTTAGAAACAGCTTTATCAAACAATAACGCTTTAGGATGATTTTTATTATTTCAAAATAAAAATTGTTAAGTTTTTAACGAAAAATCATTTTATTGCCCTAAACATTTCTCTTTTACCAGGTGGACCTGCTAATTTTTCAACTCTAAAACCTACTTCTTGCATACTCCTTTTAACCACACCTCTGGCTGCATAAGTCACTAAAACACCATTCGTTTTCAAAGCGTTATACATTTTTTGAAAAATTTCAGTACTCCACAATTCGGGCTGAACTCGATAGCCAAATGCATCAAAGTAAATTAAATCAAATTGTTCAATATCATCAATATCTTGAAAAAACTGTTGTCGCTTAGTCAAAGTAAAAAAATCACTCAATACTATTTTTTCATTCCAAGCTGATTCATGCATTTTTTTAAAAATAGCCAATTCATTTTGCGCATTTAATTCCTGTACATAATTCATAGAAACCAATTCTTCTGATACGACGGGATAAGCCTCTACCCCAATATAATCAATAGTTTGATGCAATCCAGAAGCTTCTAAAAAACTGATGAAAGCATTTAAACCTGTGCCAAAACCAATTTCTAAAATTGAAATCGCTCTCCCTTCAAACAATGAAAGTCCATTTTTTATAAAAACATGTTTCGCTTCTTGAATTGCTCCATGTTTAGAATGATAACTTTCATTCCACTCTTCCAAATGAATTGTAGTAGACCCATCACTGGTTTGAATAATTTCTCTTTTCAATTTTTTTAGTTTAAATGTATATCCACAGCCAAAATTACTTAAAAAAATTAGCAACCTTGGCTCTAAAGGAAATGAATTATTGCATTTTTCATAGAAATGATTCTAATTTTAGGTTTTATTTTAAACAAATACGAAAATCCAATTATACACTAACAAATAGTAAAGTTTTAGCAAACTTTTTGCCCTTTTTTATTTATTTTTGCAGGAAATAAAGTTGACTTTCATTATAAATGAAAAATAACTTAACATTCAACAATGCATTCAAAAAACAAAAACATATAATTATGAGTACAACTCAAACCAAGAAAATTGAAATTATAAAAGCCTCAAATACAAAAATCAACGAAGTAGATTTTGACAATTTAAGTTTTGGTTCTGTTTTTACTGATCATCTATTTGAATGTGACTACAAAGATGGCGAATGGCAAAATCCAACAATAAAACCATATGCTCCATTTTTAATGGATCCTTCTTCAAGAGTTTTTCATTATGGTCAAGCTATCTTTGAAGGAATGAAAGCGTACAAAGATGATAATAACGACATCTGGTTGTTTAGACCTGATGAAAATGTAAAGCGTTTTAATAGTTCGGCTGTAAGAATGGCAATGCCTGAAATTCCTGAATCAATATTCATGGAAGGACTTAATGAGTTATTAAAATTAGACGAAGCTTGGATAAAAAAAGGTTTAGGAAACTCCCTTTACATTAGACCATTTATGATTGCTACTGGATTTGGTGTAGTTGCAAATCCATCAAACGAATATAAATTTATGATTATCCTATCTCCAGCTAAAGCATATTACTCTGGAGAAGTAAAGGTTATTATTGCAGAACATTATAGTAGAGCTGCTAATGGCGGTATTGGAGCTGCTAAAACTGCTGGAAACTACGCTGGACAATTTTACCCAACTAGTTTGGCTAATAAAGACGGTTTCCAACAAATCATTTGGACTGATGATGCTACTCATACTAAATTAGAAGAAGCTGGAACCATGAATGTATTCTTCAGAATTAATGATACCTTAGTTACAGCTCCTACAAGCGAAAGAATCTTAGATGGAGTAACTAGAAAAAGTATCATTGCTATGGCAAAAAAAGAAGGAATCGCTATTGAAGAAAGACCCGTTCTTGTTTCTGAATTAATTGAAGGTATTAAAAACGGAAGCTTGAAAGAAATCTTTGGCGCTGGAACAGCTGCTGTAGTTAGTCCTATTAAAGGATTTTCATATAAAGATGAGTACTACGAGTTACCTCAAATCGAAAATTCAGTTGCCTTACAACTAAAAGAAAAACTAACAAACATTCAACATAAATTAGCTGAAGATCCTTTTGGATGGACAGTAAAAATTTAAATGTAATTTTGTATTAATAAAATGGCGGTTATCCAATTTCGATAACCGCCATTTTATTTTTGGTAATGTGGTCAAAAATGG